>JANQPP010000073.1 GCA_028289405.1 Pirellulales bacterium | reverse complement strand
AGGTAATACCGCCGGCCCTGATGGTCGCAGAAGGTGACGCTCGATTCGATCGAATGCTTATGGTGCTTCTCCAAATCGTCGAAATCACAAACGCTGGTTCCCTGATCCACGCTGGGAGTTTGGTTGACCGCGCCGCAATGATGCAGCAAGGAATCCACTAGTGTCGTTTTCCCCGACGAACCGTGTCCGCAAAAGGCGATCGTGCGAACTTGGTCGCTGGCATATACAGTCATGCGTGAATTCCTCCATAGTTACAGCTCGGCCGGTCAATGCGCCGCCGCCAAAGCTTCCTCCAAAGTCAAATTCCCTTCATACAGTGCCCGACCGACGATACAGCCGGCCACTCCCAACGCGGCGAGTTGGCTTACGTCTTCGCGTCGCGCCACGCCTCCGGAAGCGATCAATGGCTGTTTGACGGCGGAGAGCATGGCCTCGATCGAAGGGAAATTCGGGCCCGTGAGCATGCCGTCTTGAGCGATGTCGGTAAAAACGACCGCCGCTAGCGGCAAGTCTTCCAGCCGCGCGGCCAGGTCGGTCGCCCGCGTCGAGGAAGTGTCGAGCCAACCGTGCGTGGCCACCATGCCGTCCCGGGCATCAATCCCCAAGACGACTTTGTGCGGAAAATGCTGGCAGACATCGCGAAACCAGGCTTCATCCGCCACGGCCCGTGTTCCAATCACGATGCGGGCTATGCCCAATTCGAACAACCGCTCCATGCTGGCCAGTTCACGAATTCCCCCACCCAATTGACAAGGGACATCGACGCTCCGGAGAATGGCCTCAATCGAATCCCAATTCGCAATGTGCCCCTCGCGGGCTCCGTCCAAATCGACGAGATGTAGCTGCTGCGCACCCCGCTCCACGAATCTCGTGGCCGCTTCCGCGGGATTCTCGCCAAAGACTTGTTCCCGCTGGTAATCTCCTTGGCGCAAACGAACGACACGACCACCTCGGATATCTATGGCCGGCCAAATTTGCATACCAGGGCAACCCTGCTTTCCGGACTTGGCGGGAACGGGAATCGAGAATTACGTAATATGCCATATACCGAATCCTCATGCAAATCGCGCGAAAACTGGTCCGCCGGTCGGAATTCTGATCGCCAGGATTCGGCATCCCTTTTTCTGGAAACGCACGCGTGACCAGAAAACCTCGCGTCAAGGCATGGTGCTGACAACTCGCGTTAAAGAGCGGTCGCAGATGGCAACTTGAGCACGCAGACCGAGGTCAAGAAGAGGATGCCACGGTCTAGCAAAGAGTCGTCCAGGTGGGCGTATTAGAGTTCGCGGGCGACTTCCTCAACGCGATAAGCTTCGAGAATATCGCCTTCCTTGAGGTCATTGAAGTTGGCGAGCTTGATACCGCACTCCAGGCCGTCCCGAACCTCCTTGACGTCATCTTTCTCGCGTCGCAGCGATTCGATCGGGTAGTCGCCGATCACGCGGCTATCCCGAGAGACGCGGATGCGAGCATTCCGCTCGATATTGCCGGCCAGCACGCGGCATCCCGCCACGACTCCCACCCGGCCCACGGAGAAGAGACGCTGCACGAGGGCGCGGCCCAATTCCATCTCTCGCTCCTCCGGTTTGAGCAGGCCGGAGAGCGCTTTGCGAAGATCATCGGTGAGCTTGTAGATCACGTTGTACCGCCGGACTTGGACGCCCCTTTGTTCGGCCAGGGAGCGCGCTCCTTCATCCGGAATTACATTGAACCCCAAAATCACCGCGTTGGAGGCATGGGCCAATTCGACGTCCGCCTCGGTGATCCCGCCCACGGTCGCTTGCAAGACTTTCACCGCGACTTCGGGGTGCTCCAGCTTCGTCAGCTCCTTCTGCACCGCCTCGATCGAGCCTCGCACATCCGCGCGAAGAATCACGTTCAACGTGCGGACGCCCTCCGCTCCCAGGCGTTCATGCAACGTTTCCAAGGTGACGTGCACGGAACGTCCGCCGAGGTTGTCCTGCCGCGACTGGTCGCGCCGCCGCGCGGCGATTTCGCGAGCGGCGGAAATATCCTCCAAGACGTAGAAATGTTCTCCCGCCCCAGGAGGCTCGCTCATGCCCAACACATTGACAGGCGTGGAAGGTTCGGCGGTGTCGACGATTTGCGCGAGATCGAGCGTGTCTTGCATGGCCTTAATTTTGCCGAACGCGGTGCCGCAAACCACGACATCTCCCACGTTCAGCGTCCCCTTTTGCACCAGCAGCTTGCTGATCACGCCACTCCCTTCGTCCAATTCCGATTCCAGACAAGTGCCGTAGGCGGGCCGATCCGGATTGGCTTTCAGTTCGTGTAGCTCCGCGATGGTGAGCAGTGTCTCGAGCAGGTCGTCGATACCGTCTCCCGTGATGGCGCTGGTCTTGATGACCTCGATATCGCCGCCCCATTCGGTGGGGAGCAGTTCCTGGGCCGCCAATTGCTGCAAGGCCTTTTGAGGGTCCACGCCGGGAAGGTCGATTTTGTTGAGAGCAACCACCATGGGGACTCCCGCCGCGCGGGCATGGCTGATGGCCTCTTCGGTTTGAGGCATGATGCCGTCGTCCGCCGCCACAACCAAAACCACGATATCCGTGACTTGCGCGCCGCGTGCCCGCATCTGCGTGAAGGCTTCGTGGCCAGGCGTATCGACGAAAGCGATATGCCGGCCATCTTTTTCGATTTGATAGGCGCGGATGTGTTGCGTGATCCCTCCATGCTCCCCGCTCACGACATCCAGACCGATGATTTTGTCGAGCAGGGATGTTTTGCCATGATCGACATGGCCGAGAAAGGTCACCACGGGAGGCCGGGGTAGGAGGGATTCCTCGGAATCTACCTGATCCTCGATGGCGGTGATCAACTGGTCCTCGAGTGTTTCCGCTTCTTTGAAGACGGCGTCCAACCCGAGTTCCATCGACAGCAACTCGGCGGTCTCCAGATCAAGGCTCGCCGTGATGGGCATCATCATTTTCATTTCCAAGAGCTTGCCCAAGATCACGCGAGCCGGCAGACCCACGCTCTCGGAAAACTCCCGTACCGTGCATGGCAATTGCACCACCACCTTGCTCTTGCGGGGAGCGGCGGTATTCGCACCCGTGCGGCGGAAACGGGGAGCGTGGCGGGGCAACGAACCTTCGTCGTCGTCTCGGCCTCGGCGTCGCGGACCCGCTCCCCGCTTCCGGTTAAGCTGCCGGAGTTCGCGGCCGCCCATGCCCAGCTTGGACTTCTCGTCCGCGTCCGGAGCGCCCTTCCGCCCTTTACGGAGCTTTTCACGGCGTGCAAACTCGGAAAGTGGCTGTAGTTTTTCTTCCGTAACGCGATCTTTCTGAGGGCCTCGTTCCTTCCGTTTGCTTTCCTGTTTGCGGAGATGTTCGGAAAGCGGTTTTTCACCCATTTTGCCGGCACGGATCGCGTCCACTGGCAACCGAAGTTCCGGCTTTTGCGGAGCGGGCTCGGCGGCGGCGGGAGGAGTGACCGGGGGCGCGGCGGTCGGCATGGGAGCAAGCTTGATCTGCGGCCCAGCTTTCGCGGTGGGCTTTCCGGGCGGCGTGTCCGCGGCTTTCTTCTTTTCTCCCGCGGCTCGAGACGGTTTCGTGTCGAGGTTTTTGAGGCGCCCTGTCGTTCCGGCTGGCGCGATGTAGTCTTCACGGCGCACGGCGGACCGCGAAGGATCCTGGGTCGGTTTTTGTGGTGTGGGAGGCTCGGCCACGGCCGTGGAACTAGCGGACTTCTTCCCGCCACCAGAGAGATACGCGCGGACTGCCGCCGCTTCCTCATCGGTGAGGCTGGCCAGAGCGGAGCCTTTGCCCTCGATACCGGCCTTGTTGCAAGCTTCCACAAGGACCTTGCTGTCGACCTTCAGCTCTTTGGCTAACGCATAAATGCGAACTGACAAATCCTTAACCTCCCACACTTTGCGGGGCGAATCCACTTGTCACGCCCCGTACTCGTCTCGGCTCATCCACGCATGGTTCGCTCTCCATTTCCACGACGGATGCGCGGCGCCTTGGCGTTTCGCCATTCCCACGGAGAACGACTCCGTAAGCCACCGCGATGATGATCCATTTCTTCCTTTGCCGGTACCGGCGGTGCGAGGCTCAGGCAGAGTTTTCCGGCCGGTGCTCCAGATCGCCGCTTTGTTCTTCCTGGGTAGGAAGCGAGACGTCCGCCGCGGAATCCGCGACCGTATTGGGGCCGTTTCGTTCCCCATCCGTTTCCGCGGTTGAACTGGTGGGCTCCGCCGCATCTTCGGAGCTTGCCACTTCTTCTTCGCTGCCATCGTCCGCCGCAGCAGCCTCGGTATCTTCCGTCGTGACCGAATCCGAGGCCTCGTCTGTGGAACCCGATTCGGACTCGGCTGCCTCCGCCTGTTGCGCCAGCGCCGCGGCTTCGGCGGCGCGTTGCTCTTCCTCTCGCTGCCGACGTCGCTGCTCCGCAGCCGCCCGCTCGGCTTCCTCGGCCCTGCGTTCCGCTTCGGTGACGATCGTGTCCACTTCTTCGGCGGACAGCCCGCCTATTTCCATCAATGCATCCGGCTCAATGACGGACAAATCATCATAGGACAAAAACCCTTCCGCTACGAGACGGTCCGCCACCGATTCTTCCAGGCCCTCGATTTCGCTAAACCCAGCGACGGCCCGCTCGATCTGATCCCCCAACTCTTCGCGGGTCATGATCTCGATATCCCAACCGCAGAGCTTGCTCGCCAGGCGGACATTTTGTCCTCGCCGCCCGATGGCCAGGGAAAGCTGATCTTCCCGCACCAATACAATGGCCCGCCCCAGCATATGGCAGAGAATGACTTCCTCGACCTCGGCCGGTTGCAGTGCGTTGGGAATCAGGACTTGGAGATCGTCATTCCAGCGCACGATATCGATGCGTTCGCCGGCGAGTTCGTCCACGATGTTCTTGATCCGGTTGCCACGAACGCCGACACAGGCCCCCACGCAGTCGACCCGCTGGTCAGCACTGCTCACGGAGACCTTGCTGCGGTATCCGGGTTCCCGCGCCAGAGCCCGGACTTGAATGACCCCATCCACGATTTCGGGTATTTCCTGCTCGAACAGCCGCTGGACAAATTGGGGGCGCGTGCGGCTCATGACGATCTTCACACGCGACTTTTCCTTGCGCACGTCGCAGATCGTAGCGCGGATCCGTTCGTTGGTGTGATGCGTTTCTCCCGGAATCTGCTCGTTACGGGGCAAAATGGCTTCGGTGTTGGAAAGATTGACGATCGCCATGCCGCCTTCATAACGCTGGACCACCCCCGTCACCAACTGCCCGATGATCGCCTCGTATTCCTCGCACAGCGCATCGCGCTCGGCTTCCCGGATTTTTTGGATCATGACCTGTTTGGCGGTTTGCGCGCCAATTCGTCCGACCGCCTCCTCGGGATCCAACGGTTGGCCGTCGACCGTGCCGCTAATCGTGCCATCGGCCCGGTCGATTTCAATTTCAATCTCGGCTTCCTCGCCGTAATGCTTCTTCGCCGCAGTTACCAGAGCCGCTTCGATGCCCTCGAAGACGATCTCTTTGTCGATGTTTTTGTCGCGGTGAATCGCGTCAACGGTTCTGAGGATTTCGGCTGAATTCATATTCTCTGCTTCTGTTTTGCTTTCCGTTGTGCCGTTTGCAATCCAGACCCATGAAGCCTCATTCGACAAACCAACCTGAAACGGCATTCATTAAAACGACGTCTTCATCCAAAAACATACGACCATCTGCCACGATCTTGTTCCCCACTTTCACCACGCATGCAAACCACTTGTTCTCATTCTTCGAACCACCACGCCAAAAGTGGATGTAGTTTACAGGTATGCCCCCGTGGAACCTCGGCTAAAAGTTCCGCCGGGCACGCTCCAAATTGGCCAAAACTCCTTTCCTGAAAGCCACTTATCACGAGGCGTCCGTAATCACGTAACCTTATCGGGCTTGTCCAGAACTGTCAACCCAATCGGCAGCCGCTCAGCACGGACAGTTCATGAAACGGCAAGCGTCAACTTGTCCCAAAAGCTGCTTCGGGCGCTTTCCTACATCGAAGCCACCAGTGATAGTGACCTGTTGAGATTGCCGTGAAGTGGAAACGGCGTTCCATTGCGAACCCGCATCCTGTGGCAAGGTTTTTTAGCGGCAAGGATGCGTGAATTTACCGCATCTCGTTCGCATTACGTCCTTGCGGCTCGCACTAACCGCTGCCGAGTCGCATGGCGGAAACCGCCTCGGGAGAGGTCAATACGAGAACCGCGTTTCCAGCTTGATCCGCGACCGCCACTCCACGCGGCTGGTGGCCCGTGTTGAACTTGTCCACGAGGGCCCCCTGTGGCGAAAGGAAATGGACGGATCCGTCCGCGCCCACGGCGACCCATTCCGCCGGCTGCAGGGAAGGTACGTCACACGGTTGTAGAATTTCCACGGGCGTGCCATGCGTGCCGCCTGGCAGCGCGTAACTCCAACGTTCGCGGCCCCGCGGATCCAAACCCACCACCAGCACTCTTCCCCGAGGGTCCAATGCCAAGCCACATAAGGCGACTTCGCCCTTCCCCTTCGCAGCCACGACGGAAAATAGGAAACGGTTCTCGAAGGGAAATTCGAATTTTTCCTCTCCGCTTGCATCTAGCACGATGATAGTGCCTCGGTCGTGAGCGCACCAGATTTCTGGCCCGTTTCGACCGCTGATTTCCGGCGGAATCACCGCGACACGAGCCACGTTTTCCAAAGTGGCATTTCGCCAAAACAACTCGCCATCGAGCGAAAGATGCTGAACACCGCTGTCGCCCCAGAAAGCCAACATCAACTCGTGCTGTCCGTCTAGATCCAGGTCGCACCATTGCACGTCCGCCAACGCCGATTGTGAAGTGGGGGCTTCAGGCAACTTCAAGCGAGGGCTCCAGTTCTCGCTGAACAGATGACACTGCGGTTGGCTGCTTGCGGAGGCGACGAATTGCTGGCCCGTCGGAGAGGACCGCAAATAAGCAATCACCTCTCCTTCGGCAAGCCCCAGATCATGCTCGCCTTGGATCGTACCGGCGTGGTCGATTTCCACGACGCGGTTGGCCCCGTCCAAGACGTGAAACATAGGATTTCCGGCACTCCCCACAACTGCCGCCACATTTCCCGGTGCCGCCAAGGTGTCCACGGTCCATAGCGATTCACGGACGAAATGCGTCGGATCGCTTGGGGGAGCGATCTTGACGCCGGTTTCCTCTTCATCGGCAGCTCCAGGAGCTGCGGCCGCCACCGCCTGTTGATAAGCGGCCTCTTGTGTCTCGAATTCTTCCCGCACCGCGGCGGTCACGGATTCGCCCTCGAGCAACTGGTCAATTTTCGTGGGCAGCGACTCGATCACTTCCCGGATCAAGGGGGTTTCCACGTCATGGACAGTCCCATCCGGTCCAAGCAGAAAAAGCACGGGGTAAGCCTGACACTGAAAGGCGGACGCGGCATGCTGCTTAAGATCGCGTGCGATGGGAATGTTCACGCCCCATTCTTGGAAGGTTTCTTGGAGACGTTCGTCGGGAAGATTGGGATCGTCCACGTTGACGGCCCAGAATTCGACCTGGGGGTTGTCCTTATATTTTTCATAGATGGCCTGCAAGCGCGGCAGGCGCTCCACGCAGGGCGGGCAGGCCACGAACCAGAAATCGAGTACGGCCACCTTTCCCGCCAAGGAAACGCTGGAGATCGTACTACCGTCGAGACCCTGAAAACCATATCCGTCCACGCGCTTGCCCAACAGCGGAGGCACTGGCAGCGCGGGTGGAACGAAACTCCTGACTTCGCTCAGTCCGTCCGACGCGGCAAGCGTGAACAACCCCGAATCTTGCGACGGTTGAAATTCGGCCTCGAAGAAATCGGCCACCAGTTTGCGTCCGCCCGGAATACTCTCCACCGGATATTCCAGCCGCCGAATCACCGAGGATTCCGCATCCACCCAAAAGACGAGGTCGCCGCCAGGAAGTCGGATTTGCACGCCATGACAGGTCTTGCCGTGAATGCTCTGCGGGGCAAGCACGGAGAGATCCTCCGCTTCGAGCAAAATCTCCCCCAACGGATCCTCCCCCAGAAGCATTTCCAATTGTGGCGACCTGCCCGCAATCCCATCGCTGAGGACACTGTTCAGGATTTCATCGGCGTAGATATCGGCCAGGCCCACTTGAGAAGAGATCTCGCGGACGAGTAGTTGGTCAGGCAAGTCCGTTATGTGTGCCCGGAGTGCGCCCGAATCGACCGCGACGGTCGCTTGGTAGACATCCAGCCGGAGCCGACCGGGCCGCTCGAAGGCGACGGCAAAATCAACGGCATCCGAGCCGGGATTGCCCCCCTGTTCGTATTCGAAGAACAATCGACCCCGATCACGATACGCGGGAGCGGAACGGTAAGCGGCGAGGGCGGTTCGCAGCAGCTCTCGAGGCTCCAAGGATTCAGGACGCGGCCGACCCTGCTGTCCGGCTTCCTTGGGTTGTTTTACAACCTGCGACTCCTCGCCGCCGGGTCGCGCCGTGCCTGAGTCCGATGCCTTTTGATCGGACTGCCCACACGCCAGCGTTCCGGCCAAAAGGCAGCAGCCCAACCATGAAAAACTCAAACACTGGACGCGACGCAATTCGTCGGTGCGTCGATCTAGGTACAAATGACTCATTTGGTTTTCCCGTGTCAGGCCGGCGGCGCGATCGTATGCCGCTTGGCCAGCAATTCGATGTGACGGATGAGCGCGATTTCCGGCGATACCAATTCACGCGAGAGCAGAGGCGCGAACGGCGGCGCGAGACCTGTCTGTCGCATTTCGGCCAAGTACGCTATCAACAACTCCGCGCGGCGTGGATCGGTCTGCAACAAGAAATGGGCCCAAGCCCAAGATTCGGCATAATCCTGCTGGCTCATCTCGGCCATGGTCGTGATCGACTCCAGGCGGCGTAAATTCGGCATCCACTGGCCCGCTTGCAGTGCCTCGGACAACTCTCGCAAATGTGGCAGGTTGATGCCCTGTTGTCCGCGCGGAACCTCAAAGAATTCGGCGAGCCCTTCATCAAGCCACAGAGGTGGGTCGAGCGCCGCCGCGTGCAAATATCCGTGACACACTTCGTGCCGCAGATCCTCGGCCACGCGATCTCCCCAGTGAGCATAGACGATCAGCCGTGTGTCCGTTTTCAGGAAGAATGCTCGTCGGCGTGGCAACTCAGGATGCTGTGCACGCAAGAAGGCTTGAGATCGGGCGGCAGATTGAAATAAGTGAACCAGGATCGGCTCGCCCGATTCCGGCAGATCCAATCGCCGTGTGATGGTCTCCTTCAACGTCACCAGTTCCTTGAACAGGCGATGATCGCGGGGCACGGGAAAATCGCTCAAAATGACGAGCGGTCCATACTCCGCGCGATATTGCTCGGGCAGCGTCGAGGGGCGTATTGGCAGCGGACGGCATGCCGCCAGCACGCTGACCCACGTGACCGCGCTCGCCAATCCGCGAAGGGACACGCCTACCTCCTTGCAGCGAAAAGAGCCCATGATTTGTACCCAGGCGAAATCCCCCGGCATGAGCCTTCATCATATCAGGCCCTGCGGAAATCCCGGAAGATCAATGGCCCGCTCAGCTTATCGTAAGTGCGCGACTGGAATTCCCAGGGATCAGCCGTCGGAGCCGACCGCCTGCCCCCGCTGGCTGATCAGCGCGTCCAGTTCCGCTTTGAGCCGGGGCAAAATCTCGTCGTAAGAGAAGGCGCCGAGGGTGTCCGTCCCCTTTTTGAGATTCACGTAGTTCGGCCCGCACCACAGCCCCAAATCCGCGTCGTCCGTTTCGCCGGGTCCGTTGACGCGACAGCCCATCACCGCAATCGTGATCGCGTGGTCCTGCGCGAATTGTGCCATCTCGCGCACGTCTTGGGCTAATTCCACGAATGCTTCGTTCTCCACGCGGGAACAACTGGGGCAACTGATGATATTCAGCGTGGACAGCCCATAGTCCACCACACTTCGCACGCGGCCCGCGTATATATCCCCCAGAATGTCGCGGGCGGCCTGAATCTCTTCCGGCTTGCGGGGATTGGGCACCGTGAGCGATACGCGGATCGTGTCGCCGACTCCACGGCTGATGAGCTGTTCGAAGGCGATGCGTGTTTTGATGATCCCATCCGGCGGCATGCCCGCTTCCGTGACGCCGAGGTGCAGGGGCACATCGGGACGCTGCTCGGAAAAACGCTGATTGACGTCGATCACCTTGCGGGGATCAGAGTCCTTGAGTGAGACGCAATATCGCTCGAAACCGAGTTCTTCCAGCGCCTGGCAATGTTCCAGCGCGCTCTCCAGCATAGGCGTGATCGAATCCTCGGGCGGGTACAGATTCTTCTTATCGGGATCGACGGATCCACAATTTACCCCGACCCGTAGCGCACAATCGTGCTCGACCGCCTGCTGGGCAATGAAGGCCACTTTTTCCTGCCAGGGGCGCTCGCGTTCGTGATGATAAAGATGCCCCGGGTTGTAGCGGAGCTTGTCCACATGCGGTGCCACCTCCGCCGCCAAACGGTAGTTTTCTTGCAGATCGACCACCAAATTCGCGGAGGTTTGCCGGCGGATCTCGGCCACGGCCTCCGCATCGCGGGAACTGTCGACGGCGATCCGCACCACGTCCGCCCCCGCTTGTTCCAGGTCATGGATTTGCCGCACGGTGGCGTCGATGTCCTGTGTCTTGGTGGCGGTCATGCTCTGCACCGCGATCGGATGTTCGCTACCGATGCGGATGCTACCGATTTGGACCGTGCGGGTCGGCTGGCGTTGAATTGTGGGCAATTTGGCTTCTTTCTCCGTGCGGAACCTGGTCAACAATAGCCCATCGAACCAAAAAGTCCCATGACCGTCTTTGGCGAGGCAACTTTGTGATACAATCTCGTGGCAAGACGACACATTCAGTCCAACAGGGACCGGACTCCGTCGTCCAACTTGATCAAGGCCTGAATCTCGGCAGGTCGCAGCGCGCGGTCAAACACCACTATTTCATCATAGAGGCCCACGTAGTTTAGGCCCAGCATGATGTAAGATCGGCCCTTCGGCCAAGAGAACTTGGCCGCTTCGTCCGACCAGACACCTTGCGACACGCCGTTGAGAAAAAGCTCGGCACGGCCGTTCTCGTTCGCATGGTTCAAGGAGGAAAAGGTGAACGCCACGTGCGTCCACTGGTCAGCAGCGAAAGGATGCCGTTCCACCACGACCATGGGCCGTTCTCCAGGAGGAATCGCATCCCAGGGGCGATTCTGGGGATTCCAGCTGGCGAAGTCCGCGAAGATCCCCAAACGAAACTGCCGGGGCCGCTCGTCGCGGCTGAAGTCGACAAACATCGAAGCGTTGTTCCACTCGTGTGGTGTGACTTGCAGCGGATCACAGTACCCGGGCGGCAGATCCTCTTCTGGATCGAGCCGGAGCCAAAAGGAAACGGTTCCTTCCCAGTCCCGCTCTCGGTAGGGAAAGTTTTTGGCGCCGTGATAGTAGATCATTTCTCGGGTTTGACGCTGAAACCGTAATGCGCCACCATGTCGCCCCTGGCCGGCTGCAAGTCCCACTGCCGGAGTATGCACACCCGGTTTTCCTTCCCGCTGGTCGTAAGCTGGGCAAGTGTGGATTCGGGGATCGCCGCGGGCGAAATCGGCGTCCGCGACTTGGTCAAACGAAGCCAAAAATGAAATATGCTGCCGGGCATCCGCGAGCGCATCCGCCGACTCTTCGGCTCTCGCGCCCAGGCATAACGCCAGCCACACCGCTGCCCAACCCGTTCGTTTGGTGAATGCCATGAGAGATACACGTTCCTGTTTGCCGCGCGTCATTGATCGGGAGAAAGACTCGTGCAGACGGTTTTGCCGTCCGCTTCCAGCAGATATTTGCAAAGTGCTTCGACGAAGAAGAATTCGCCCCACATCACCGATTCGTCCACGCCCAAGTTTTTCTTTGTGTGATATACGCCGTGCCGCAAGATGCCTTCCCAGCCAGTGACATCCCGGGCCAAATAATCGGGGCTACACAGGGCGTCCAGCATGGCCAAAGCCGTTTCGCGGTATTGGCCGGCCTTCTCCGGCGAATCGGTTTGCCGCGCGAGATCCAGCAGCCCGCTGGCGGCGATGGCGCCCGCCGAACTGTCCTTTTGTGGGCCCCAGGGAAGTTCCGCTTGCAAGTCGGCATCGAAATCCCAATAGGGGACATTATCCTCGGGCAAGTGATCGAGCCAGTAGGCGGCGTTGCGTTCAGCGACGTCAAGATATTCCTTTTCGCCCGTGAGCGCGTAGACCTTGCTGAAGCCGTACAGTGACCAGGCCAATCCGCGTGCCCAGGCACTCTCCGCGCTCAATCCTTGATGCGTATCCTGGCGGAGAAATTTTCCCGTTTCCGTGTCGAAAATCCCTTCATGCGCGGTCGAGCCATCTTCCCGCACGATCGTATCCCGTGTCGTCCGGCAGTGGGCGTGCGCCACTTCGAGCAGCTCGGCATCGTCGGCTTGTTGTCCCGCGTAAAAAATGATCGGCACGTTCATCATGATATCGATGAACAGGGATTCGGGGCTGATAAAGGAACAAAGGTAGTTCCCTTTTTCCTGAAACCGCATGGCCAGTGTGCGGCCGGCCTGGATCAAGACTTCGCGGTATTCTTCGTCCTGGGTGTGCCGGTACCAGGGCAGATACGTGTTGAGGAAAATGAAGCCCAGGTCGTGAACGTTCCGGTCGTGCTGGCGTGGCTTCAAGAGTAGGGAATAGTACTCCGCGCATTCCCGCCAACAGTCGTCTCCTGATTGTTGGAACAAGAGCCACATTTGGCCGGCGAAGAAGCCGCCCGTCCAATCGGTCCACAACTCGCCACCGTGATACCATTTCCCCCCCGTGGTATAGATGGGAAAATAGCCATGGTGCTGGTCGATGATGGCCGCCACTTGCTGTTGGGCAAACGGCAGCACACTGCGGTAAAGTTCGGCACGGTTATCGGACATGGCGGTGGCATGGAAGAGGTTGCAGGGAAGCGAGCTTTTTCGGGCCGAATTTCACGCTGACCATGGTATGCGACGTGCGCGGCGTTGAAAAGCGATCCGCCACAGGTTGGCCCCGGCCGTCAACTTTCTCAGTTTTTTAGGGCCAAATCCGCAAAACGGCTCAATTAGAGGTCAAGGAACACGGTATTCGCGCTTATGGAATATCAGCATTATCAACCGAAGTTACACATCGTGCTCCATGAGCCGGAGATTCCGCACAACACCGGCAGTGTCGGTCGGACTTGCGTGGCCATCGGAGCGAAGCTCTGGCTTGTGCGGCCACTAGGGTTTCGCGTCGACGACTACTACCTGCGGCGGGCAGGGCTCGACTATTGGGAACATCTGGAATGGCAGGTCGTGGACGATTGGACAGATCTGATCCGCCATTTGCCATCGCATCGCATGTGGTTCTTTTCGAAGAAGTGCCAAAAAAGCTATGTCACGGTCAGGTACGAGCGGGGAGATGTGCTCGTCTTTGGCAGCGAAAGCCAGGGGTTGCCCCCCTTCATCTTGGCCACCTGCGGCGAGCGAGGACTGCGGATTCCCATCCGTTCACCGACGCGGAGCCTGAATCTCTCCAACTCCGTGGCCATCGCCAGCTTCGAAGCGCTGCGGCAATGGGGCAGCCTGCATGATGCGGGTTCCTTGCCGGATTGAATTGGCACATATCGATGGCGTGCACCCCAGCGCCAGCTTTCGAGTCGCGGAACAGACGATATGATGGGGGCCGCTCCCGCGCCTGGTTTTGTCGATAACTTTTTCTAGTTTGGTGCATCGCAACATGCCGCTGATTTCCGCGAATGATCTGGAAGCGTTTGCCGTCTCCCTGCTCTGCCAAGGCAAATTGCCCGAGGACGAGGCAAACATCGTTGCCCGGAGCCTGGTCGGAGCCAACCTACGGGGTCACGATTCACACGGTGTGATGCGGATTCCCTATTACCTTCAAGCCGTGTCGCAGGGGGATACCGTTCCCGGCGCCCCTTTTGAGATTCTCAGAGAGAGCGGGAATATCCTCGTGGCGGATGGACATTGGGGGCTGGGGCAAGTGCAGGCCCACCGCTTGCTGGACCGGCTGATGGAGATGGCTCGATCGCAAGGCGTGGCGGTGGGCACGTTGATTCACTCCGCGCATATCGGACGGCTCGGCGAATATTGCGAAGCCGCCGCGGCGCGGGGCTTGGTCTCCATGGTAATGGTCAACACGCACGGCTTCGCGCGGCGCGTGGCACCGCCGGGAGGAACTGCGCCGCGACTGGGGACCAACCCCTTGGCCTTCGGCATCCCGCAAGAGCCTGCCCCGCTGATCCTCGATTTTGGCACCAGCGCCACCGCCGAAGGGAAGGTCCGCGTGAAGCGGATCGCCGGCGAACCTTGCCCCGAAGGATGGCTTCTCGATTCGCAAGGCAATCCCACCACGGACCCGAACGCTCTCTACGCGGACCCGCCCGGCTCCATCCGGCCCATGGGAGGCGATCAGGCCTACAAAGGTTTCGGCCTAGCCCTGATCGTGGAGATCTTCGCTGGTGCGCTTTCCGGTGGCGTCTGCAGCCGGGAAGTCCCCATCAACCAAAATGGAAATTGTGTCTACCTACAATTGCTGAATCCGGACGCTTTCGGCGGCGCGGGGCACTTCGCCTCCGAAGTATCGGGACTGATGCGTTTTCTGCGAGAATCTCCTTGCCGCGCGGGAATTGAGCGGATTACACTTTCGGGAGATCCTGAACTGGCGACGTTCGCACAACGCTCCGAGGAAGGCATCCCTTTGGATGCGGGCAACTGGCAGGCCTTGCTCGACCTCGCCGAGAAACTCCAGATCGCCCCGCCCTCCGTTCCCAATTAAATACTTCCCAAATGGCTTGAATGGACCTCAGCCCGCTTGGGCTCCCGCGCCTACGAACACCAATTGCAGCCCACTCCATCACAAGGGGAAAAGTCATGACCAAGGCCATTTCATCCGCGTTGATCTTGATTCTGACGTTGGGCGTGACAAATTTCGCCACGTTATATGTGTACGCGAATGAACTCTCTCAAGTGCCACAGGTGGACGCCCAGCCGCTACGGGCACAGATCCGCCGGGTTGAGCAAGCGCTGGAATTCCTGGGAACGCCCCTAACGCCCGAACAAAAAAGCCAACTACAACAAGCGCTCGCCGCCGAAAATGACGCGGAGGTGACGCGGCAAGTTCAGGAAGTGCTAGATCCCCTCTGCTTGGTGGGCGTGCATATCAACCCCGAGAGCCGTGTCAAAGCCGCCGCGGGGCCCGCCGAGGCGAGCCTGATGCAGAACGGCTGGCGGGTGTTTCTGGTAAAGGTCCATAACGAAGCGGGCGTTACGGCGGAGCTAAACTGCACCAGCCCCAACCAAGCCCCGTTGCACAAGCGTTCCACGGGTAGCCCGGCTCCCGAACGGAGCATCCCGCCGCATGAAGCGGCCGACCGCTGGTTGGAAATCGCCCTCTTTGGCAAGCAACCGCTGAACCGCACGTTGTCCGGCTTGCCGTTGGAGTACCGCTTGATCGAGCTTTATAGCCGGGACGTCGGCCCTCGCGAAGCCAAGTTGATGTTCGATGTCGGGCAAGGGACGCAGGATCTCGGTTTCCGTAATGAGGTGAATCTGCTCTTCAATTGCGAACCCGCCGTGGAAGTCGTGTTGGAAATCATCGACGAAGACGGCACGCCCACCACGGGACAATTCGTGATCAAGGACGCGCTGGGGCGGGTTTATCCGGCCCGGACGCGAAGATTGGCACCCGACTTCTTCTTTCATGACCAGGTTTATCGCCATCATGGAGAATCGATTTCGTTGCCGCCCGGTGATTTTGAAGTCACCTACACGCGCGGTCCGGAGTACCACATCGACCGCCGCAAGATCACCGTGCCTCCCTCGATCTCGCATCGCGAACGCTTTCGTCTGCGGCGCTGGATTCATCTGGCCAAGTTGGGCTGGTACTCGGGCGATCACCACGTGCATGCCGCCGGCTGCGCGCATTATGAAGCACCCACCGAAGGGGTGCAGCCCGCCGACATGATGCGGCATATCTTGGGAGAAGACCTGAACGTGGGCTGCGTGCTCTCTTGGGGACCGTGCTGGTATTTCCAGAAGCAATATTTCGAGGGGAAGGTGCATCAGCTTTCCACGGACAACTATCTCATGCGGTACGACGTGGAGGTCTCCGGTTTTCCCAGTTCCCACGCGGGCCATCTCTGCTTGCTGCGTCTGAAAGAGGACGATTACCCTGGCACCACGACCATCGAGGAATGGCCGAGTTGGGACCTGCCCGTGCTCAAATGGGGCAAGGAGCAAGGAGGCGTGGTCGGCTTTTCGCACAGCGGGTGGGGGTTGCAGGTCGAATCGACCGAACTTCCCAATTACGAAATGCCCCCCTTCGACGGGATTGGCGCGAATGAGTACGTGGTGGACGTGGTGCATGGTGTCTGTGACTTCATCTCCACGGTGGACACGCCGAGCGTATGGGAACTGAACATTTGGTACCACACGTTGAACTGCGGGTTCGATTGCCGCATTAGCGGCGAGACCGATTTTCCCTGCATTTACGGGGAGCGTGTGGGGCTTGGGCGTTCTTACGTGAAGCTGCCGTCGCAAGAACTGAGTTACGACGCGTGGGCCGAAGGGATTCGGGACGGGCGGAGTTACGTGGGCGACGGGCTCAGCCACCTGTTCGATTTTCAAATCAATGGACTCGGAGTGGGAGAGCCTGGCGATGGTGGCAGAACCAGCGTGCTCGCGGTGAGCAAAGGGGAACCGCTGAAGGTTTCCGTCCGCACGGCGGCCCTCTTGGAAGAATCGCCGCGCGAAGACATTCGCAACCGCCCCTTGCATCACAAGCCATATTGGCACGTGGAGCGAGCCCGGCGGGGCGATTCACGGGAAGTACCTGTGGAATTGATCGTCAACGGCCAGCCGGTCGAGGAGCAACTGCTCACCGCCGACGGCAGCATCGAAGACCTACGCTTTGAGTATACGCCGGAAGACTCCTGCTGGGTCGCCCTGCGAATCCTGCCCAGTTCGCACACCAACCCGATCTTCGTGGAAATGGATGGCCAGCCAATTCGGGCCAGCCGCAAAAGCGCCGAGTGGTGCGCGGAGGCGGTCGACGTCTGCTGGCGACAGAAATCGAACGCGACTCGGGCATCGGAGAAAGAAGAAGCACGTCAGGCTTACGACAAGGCTCGCGACGTGTATTTGAAACGGGCTGAAGAGGCTCGCGGAGAATAATCCGAAGAATTCGCCTAAAGGAAAGAGCGAACTTGCTTGGTTCGCTCTTTCCGGCTGGTTTGTGCAGAGAAAGAGTTCGCCTTAGCCGGCTAGGATGCCCGTGATTTTCACGCGGGTATACATTTGGCGATGGCCTGTCTTGCGGCGGGAATTCTTGCGGCGGCGGAATTTCTGCACGACCACCTTGGGTCCCTGAAACGTGCCGACGATTTCCCCTTCCACGGTGGCCCCTTCCACGAGGGGGCGTCCCACTTGGAATCCGCTGTCATTCCGCACGGCGAGTACGCGCTCGAAACGAATCGCGTCGCCGGGCTGCGCCTCGCGATAGTCGATATCGAATTCTTGACCGGCTTCGACTTTATATTGCCGTCCGCTTTCCGCAATGATCGCGTACATGATGTAACTTACCGCCAGGAACTGGAAACTTTGAAAATCAGGCACTCGGATTCGGCAAAAATCCACCAACCGAGAAGCCTGCGGACCTTCTCCGAAGAACCCAAGATTTTAGACGACCAACCGCGATGTGTCGAGGGAGACGAGAATGAATATTGGTGGCCGTCATTCCGTAATTCAAAAGCAGATGCCGAGGCAAGCTGATCGTTCTCAACAGCACCAATCGCGTTCTCAAAGTCACATTTTCTGGTGCGTCGAAAGTGGCAATCCCATAAAATAATCGCATGATGCGACATTCTTTTATTTTTGCTGGAATGCGATATCTGCGAATCACGTTTTCGGTTTTTTGCGGTGCCCTTTGCCTATTGGTGATGTTTTTTTGGGCGCGAAGCTATTGGTATGCGGACGGCGGATTACTGAAGCTCCTGCCTTCGGAGTACATCCAGTTTCATACCGGCGATGGGCGGATGTGCATTTGGTTCGAACATAAACCGATCGAAAAGTCGTTCGACTGGTGGTCGAACCCAATCACCGAACATACGCCGCCCGATGCCGAGAATCGAATCCCGTGGTTTGATTTGGCCTTCTGGCCAACCTTCGCGCGGCTCTACATGGCGCACTGGGTGTTTGTGCTTGCGACGGGATTTCTCGCCATCATTCCTTGGTGCCCGCGCAAGTTCAGCGTTCGTGGAATGCTGATGGCCATGACGTTTCTAGCAGTGATTGCCGCCCTCATCGGGTGGGTGGATCGGACGTTTTAGTGTGGATGTCGTGGCGGTTTTCACGAAATCAGAAAATTCGCGACTCGCCAGAACCCGCAAGGAGTTCAGACTGCGAACGCGTCCTCAACGCGAAGTGGTCAATCCAGCACTTCGCGAAAGATGTCGCGCAGTTCAGGGGCCGAAACGTCCTGCAGCCGCTTGCCCTTCTGCGAGAGCTTTTCGTTGACTTTAATGGTCGTTTCCTGCATGCACGCATGCGATTCCTCGGATCCGCCACAAAGCAGGAAGTCCTTTCCCCGCGTGATCCGCTTTTGCCCGTCCTCAGCATCAAATGCCAAACCCAACAGCATGGCCTTCTTGTCTACATTTCGAGCAGCCTTCAAAACAAATCTCCCTCTGCCAAATCGTCAAACAGCACGAATTTCCCAAGGGAAGGTTTGGAATTCCGTATGTATCCTATGCCGCCGCGAGCCTGAAAACAATGTTCGGCCAATATCCCCCGGCAGCTTGTCAGCCGGTGACCGATTTCCCCATCTTCCAATTAGGAAACATGATACGGCAATTCTTCGGCTCAAGTTCCCTGAAGGATCACGCCGCGCGGCCCCGCTTCGGCATGTCCGATGATCCCGGCTGGATATCCTAACTGCGCAAGCTGCTGGCAGATGCTGTCCGCATAATATGGGCTGACCAAAAGGGCCATGCCGATCCCCATATTGAAGACGCGGTACATCTCTTCGGTTTCGATGCCGCCCAGCTCTTGCAGCCAAGGGAAGACGGCAGGGACCTTCCAGCGCGCTTGATCCACCGTAACCCGAATATCTTCTGGCAGAATGCGTTCGATGTTTTCCTGCAGACCGCCACCGGTAATGTGCGCGATGCCGTGCACCACGCGCTTGACGCGATAATGGTTCAGGATGGCACGCACGGCCCGCGTGTAAATCCGCGTGGGGGTTAGCAGAGCTTCCGCCACGGTTTGTGCGAGTTTCGGTACATGTTGATCCGCGGGAAGCTTCGCTCTTTCGAACGCGACTTTCCGCACGAGGCTATAGCCGTTGGAGTGCAACCCGCTGGAGGCGAGGCCAATCACCGCGTCTCCCGGTGCGATGGCATGCCCGTCGATGAGGTCCTTCCGCTCGACCACGCCCACGCAGAACCCCGCCAAATCGAACTCGCCGGGGGCATAAACATCCGGCATGATGGCGGTTTCTCCGCCCAGCAACGCGCAATCCCCTTCCACGCAGCCGGTGCACATCCCTCTCACGAGTTGTTCCAGACGCTCAGGATCGTCCCGATCCATGGCCACGTAGTCCAGAAAAAACAGGGGTTCCGCACCGCAGCAGACGGCATCATTGACGCACATGGCAACCAGATCGATACCGACGGTGTCGTAAACTCCCGCCTGTGTCGCAACCTTGAGTTTCGTGCCCACGCCGTCGGTGCAGGAAACGAGCACGGGCTGCTCGTAACGGCGGGCGAACAGTGGGGAATCGAAATCGAGTTGAAACAGTCCGGCGAAACCGCCATCCAGCGGTATCACTCGGGGAGAATACGTTCGGCGAGTATGGACCGGCAGCCGTGCCATCGCCTGGCGATAGACCTCTAGATCGACGCCGGCGCTTTGGTACGTCGGCTTGGCCATGTCTTTGCCCATGTGCATTCGCTCATCCGGTGCGCTGCGTGCTCATCATGCCGGGGCCAGAATAGCACGAGGGCAATGGGGTTTCCAAGCCGGTGGAAAGTCGATCCACATGACGTGGACGAGGCGCTTATCCGCCGACTGAAGATAAGAGAGAATTAACGACGGGAGGCGTTCGTGATTCGTCGACCGAACAATACGAACACGAGTAGCGCGAGCCAGGCGAGCCCCGCGGTCGCCGGTTCCGGTACATTGATCGGCGCGGACTTGCCGAAGTTCTGCTTGAGGATGTTGAAATCGTCGATATCCACCGCGCCGTCGCCGTTCAAATCACCCTCCTCGGGCGTGGAGCCTGTATCCAGATTCGCCTTGAGGATGGCAAAATCGCTTAGGTCCAACACTCCATTGCCATCAAGATCCCCCTCGGGCGGCAGAAAGGCCAAACCCTCCGGTCCCAAGATTTCGAGCCGCCCAAGTTCACTCACGAAAGATCCGTCCTCGGGATCGAGGATTACGAGGCGATCCACCGATTGGGCATTGATGGCGAACAGCGCCCCATCGGATGGCCGAAAGGCGAGCCCTTCAAGCGAATTTTGCAACCCGGGATCGCCAATCTCCGTGAGGTCTCCGGTATCGGGATCGATCGTCACGAGTTGTCCGTCTTCGCCCGTGCCGTACAGCGTGGAGCCGTCGAGGCTGTAGGTCATGGCGGAAATCTTCTCGCCATCCTCGATCATCACGGCGGGGCCGAGTACTTCACCAGTTTCCAGGCTGACTTTCCAGAGCACTCGCGTTCCCACCTCGGAACGGTCGAAACCGGCCACCACGGCCACGGCGGTATCCAGTACCGACACGGCGATCGCGGTGCTGAAAACCTCGGGTCTGCCGAGAGTCTCCATGTCGAACAAGGGAAACAGAGTCGCGTCACCCGTCGCGGGATCGATGCTGGCCAAGCGCGAGAATTGCGGATCATCGATCGTGGCCGGTCGCGGGTTGTTCACCGCGAAGAGGATGTCCGATTGGCCGGGAACGCTCGTCAGACCGTTCCAACTTCCCAAACCCAAGGAGCCGTCGGGATCGAGCGCCGTGGCCAGGCCCGTCTCCTGATTCACGCTGAGGAAGTTTCCGTTGCCCTGCACGTTCATCGTGTAGAGCGTGGAAGCCTCCAGCGACGGAGAGTCCCAGGAGAAAAGCCACAGAATGCCGCTAAAAACGTAGATGAACCGCGCGTGCCAAGTGCCCATGTTGCCGATCGAAAATCGAGTCGCGACGATAGTTCCGTCTTCGCCAGGGACCTCGAACATCGTCCCCGGCAGGCAAGAATGCCGATTTTTCGATCGTAATTGCTCAGGCCGAGAAACGCAACGAAACGGTTCCAGCGACCGCACGATAAGGAACGCGGCCCTTCATGCGGCCTTTGCGGCCAGGGGTGAGATGGCTGAATCTTCGTAGAGATGGCGCCTCGTCGGCGGCATCCGCGAGTGGCCTTTCGAGGCATGTTTGGTGGTCACGGTCTGAAAAAGGCAGGCCGTGCCATCACCCAGCGCCAAGCTGACGCCGGCCAAATAGGCCATCCACAGCCGGGTACGCTCGCGCCCGACCAGCCGTGACGCCGCTTCCCGATTTTCCCAGAGCCGATGACACCAATGGCGGCATGTCAGGGCATAGTGGTCTCGCCAGCCCTCCACGTCCTGTACGCGGAAGCCATGGGATTCCATCCTCTGGATGGTGTGGCCGATGTTGTCAAGTTCGCCGCCGGGAAAGATGTACTTTCGCAGCAACTGCTGTTCGGGACGGATGCGTTTGAATTTTCGGTGGGATTTCTTGGCGGGACGGGTAATGCCGTGGTTCAGGAAAATTCCCCGGTCGGGCAGCAGCGAATGCACTTTGTCCAGGTAGTGCGGAATGTTCGCGATGCCGATGTGTTCAATCATGCCAATGGCGGACACTTTGTCGTATTGCCCTTGGACATCGCGAAAGTCGCGGAGTTCCACGTGGGCACGGCCTTCCAGGCCGAGTGCGCGAATTTTCTCTTGAGCCCAATCGACCTGTGCTTGCGAAAGCGTGACGCCATGGGCCTGGACACCGTAGTGCTGGGCGGCATGGCATACCAATGCTCCCCAGCCGCATCCTAAGTCGAGCAGTCTTTCGCCAGGCTGAAGCCGCAGCTTTCGGCAGACCATGTCCAGTTTGTCGAATTGCGCTTGGTCGAGCGAATGGTTCCAGTCCGTGAAATAAGCACAGGTGTAGACCATGTTCTCATCCAGAAACAAGCGATAAAAGTCATTTCCCACGTCGTAGTGAAACTGGATCAGCGCGCGATTGTCCCGATCATTCTCTTGCCGTTCGTTCCCCTTCACGGCCAAGCTGTGGTCGTCCGCCATCGTTTCGGAGGGAGCCAGCAAGAAGGGCAGCAATTCTCGGGCGACCGCCCAACTCCGCGTGCGCCGCGCCCGCCGCCGCGAATTTTTGACCCGCAATGTTTCAATGAAGGTCATCAGATCCGCGCCGTGGAAGTCGATTTGCCCCCGCGCGTAATGCATGACGACATTTTCGACACTGGGCCGCCGCAACAACGAGCCGAGAACTCCCGGACCGCTGATCGAGATGAACATCGTCGGGTCCGAATTTGAACCTAGCGGGAGAACGGACCCATCCCACAACCGGATCGAGACGCGGGCATCGAGCGCGGCGGCCAAATGATGAACAAGCTTCCGGGCGGATCCAAGTAACTTAGCTTCGGAGGGGCGAAATAAGGGCACGGCAATGCACCTCGCTTTGGTGTAGGGAGCCACTGCGGTCCTGGCCGAGTGTTTTGCTGTTCGTTGCCCGTTTTCCAAGGAGTAGCACGCGGGACAACCGAAGCGTACAGCCTTTTCGACGGGCAAGCCGCGAAAAATATCGCGGGAGGATATCGAGACTCGCGAAGTGGAGTCAAGTCGAGCTATTCCAACCCGAAAGAGCAGAAAAGAGCATGCCGCGGACCGGCACTCATGGCGCTCATTTGGCGACAGGTACGAGGGCTTTTGCCAAACGGATGCTGGTCCGTTCATAGCCCAGGTGTTCGTAGAATTCGTGGGCATCGACGAGCCGGGCGTGGCTGGTTATTTCCAATAAGCGGCATCCCGCGCGGGCCAAATTCTCCTCGGCGGCGGAGACGAGGGCACGGCCCATCCCCTTGCCACGCTGGATGGGGTCGACGACCAGCGCCGTGATACGGCCCACCGGCGCGGGCCGATGCAGCACCGTCATCTGGGTCAATGTTGCCATCCCCGCCAGTGTGCCGTCTGGGTTAGCGGCGACCAAGGCCGTATTACCCTCTTCCACCCATGCCTCCCAACGGCCCCCGACTTCTTCCTCGGAGGTTGGATGCCCCAGCGCCGTCAGGAGGCGGGCTATTTCGCTGGCGTCGCCTTTTTCGGCGCGTCGTATGGAGTGGAAAGGAGTCGCCGAATCATACATGCAGATCACGGCTTTTCGTCCAAAGCCTCATGGCCTGTATCGCGGAAAACCAAGCTGGCCTGAAGGTCTAGGCCACGGCTATTTGCAGTTGGCCCCGCCGTCCCACAGCATCTTCATTCTGCACTTCGTGCGGGAGCCGACGCGGATGGGCGGCATCGGTTTAGCCCCTTGGTCCGCAAGATATTCCAGTAGGCCGCCCTTGACCACTTTCATCGGGGAAAACATGACGCCGGAACTGTCGTGGTCCTTGTTTTCGTTGAGCCCGGCGGCATGCAAGAACTCATGCACGACCACGACCTGTTTGATGCCGTTGGTGGCTTTTTTGATTTTTCCCGGCAGGAAGATACAGGCGAAGAAGATTTCCTTGGGGTCCACGTACATCAGCGTGGAAGTCTGGCCGTGGAATCCCTCCGGTTTGAATCCGGCCGGCGTGGAAACCGTGTTCCCACGATGGGTGTACGTGGAAGATTTTCCGGCCAAGACCATCACGATGTCCGCTTTTTTCTCTTCCTTTTCAACGACGAGCTTGAGTCCTAAGTTCAATGCATTAAAGCTTTTGATGCCATCATCCACCGCCACGGACCACGATTTCGCCTTGTTGTGAACGGAAAGTTGTCCCGCTTTTCGCATTTTCTTCAGCCAGGGAGTTGGCATTTCTCGCCTTCCAAATAGAGGCCCATACGAAACTCTATCCCTCGAAGAATCCACCGCTCGCCCTACGGTCCCTAATCAGTTTTCGTCGTCAGATGTTGGGAGTTGCGTGGATTCTCGGAGGATAACGGATTTTGTTTGAAGAACCGCCTTTCGCGCTTAGCAGCCTGTTGAGTTACTCGACAGGCTGCCGCATCACAGGAAGTGATGCTCAAAATAGCGACATAAGTCGCTATTTTGCGAGCCGCGAGCAGCTTCGCTGCGACCCTGGCGAGGGTTGAAAAACGCCACGAAGGGGTTTTTCAACGGATTGATACGGCTCCCATCGAGCGCGGTGCCGAGCTGCCCCCAAACGAATCTCGATAACCGCTAATTTGAACACGATTTCCTACATCATCCTGCTCGTGAAGTAAATTATCCTTTCCTTGGGTATTGGCGCGATGGACGTACTTCTGGCCGCTTGCTCCATGCCCGGGAATACTCGCGGAGTGGCCACATGAAAAAATTGAAACTGAAATGCCGCTGCGGGGCCAAATTTACCGCGCCAGTTTCCCTCGTGGGTAAGGCCGCCGAATGCAAACGCTGCGGTTTCCAGTTTACGATTCCCGGTGGTGACGAAAGCCCGATGCCGGAGGAAAGCCGTGACCCGACGAACACTTCCGGGCATCTCATGGCCGACGCCGATGTCGCGGACTGGGCGTCGCGCCATGGCTTAACGCCGCAGACGGAGTCCGACCTGCAAGATCAGGTGCCAAATCCCATCCCATCGGAAATTGCCTGTGCCTCATGCGAGCAGCCCATGGCGGAGGGGAATGTCCTCTGCATGCGATGTGGCTATCATTCCCAATTCGAGCGCCATCTAAGCACGTCGGATTCCAAGAGCCACGCCGCCGCGAAGCGAACCGCCCTGTTCGTAGTGATACCCACCGCGCTGGTGGCCATCACTGGCTGCTATTTCGTCCAGCAGCCGATGAACGGCCCCACGTTCTTGGTCTTTTTCTTCGGGTCGTTCGCAGTGCTCGGCCTGATGACAGCCGTGGCAAGAAAGCTGTGGGTCGATAGTGACCTGTTCAATTACGCCGCCATGGTAACCTTGCTTTCCATGGGAGTGACACGGATTGGCATCTCAATCCGGGAAGGCCGGTTCAATCTCAGTTTTCTGCTCCTGGGCATGGTGGCCGCAGTGATGGTTTTTCTCTGGGCCAGGACGGAAACCGAAAATGAAAAATGCCAGACGTTCGCCTCGGCGAGCGGAAGCTTTTCCATGACGAGCTTTTTCGTGCTGCTGTTTGCCTGTCTTCTGATGTTGGGTACGGTGTATTTCTTGGAGCCCGTTTCCACCATCTTCGCCCAGATGGGAGTGGTGGTTCCCGGCTTGGCGGGGCTGGTCTCCCTGGGATGGTTGTTTCACCAACCAGGTTCGGGGAATGGCGGTGGTTGGTGGGGGGGCTACGGCTGTTCGAGTTGTGGTGGCGGCGGTGGATGTGGCGGCGGCTGCGGAGGAGGATGTGGCGGCTGCGGTGGCTAGCGCATGTCTTGTTGGAGTGACGCCGCTTATTCGCTTTGTGGACTCGGAATTTACAGCGACAGGAATGCGACATGCCCGCGCGGCTCTCATTAGGAGTTGGATACCGCCAGCCCCTGGGTGACTGGCTGGCGACCACCCCACCAGAGGTTGGTTGCCTGGAGATCACGGCGGAACACTTCTTTGACGGCGGTGAGCGGACGCTACGTTCGCTGTCGAAGATGTATCCGCTATTCGTGCATGGTTTGGGACTTTCCCTGGGCACGCCGGGACGGCTCCATCAGCCCACGTTGAAGCAATTCGTCCGCGTGGCCCAAGCGGCCAATGCCGAATGGG
>JANQPP010000068.1 GCA_028289405.1 Pirellulales bacterium | reverse complement strand
AGCGGGACGAAGAACGCGGACTTTTCGACATTGGCTAACCCCAACGGCCCCTTTCAGGGGCCTTCCTCATACTACCGGCTCTGCCGGTAGTTATTGATTCAACCCGGAGCGAAGCCGTGATCATCGACCCTAAAAGCAACACGCCAATCTACCAGCAAATCGCGGAGCAGATGCGGGACGCGATCCGTGCCGGCGTGCATCGCCCCGGCGAGGCGCTCCCTTCACTGCGGGCACTCGCGGTGGAGATCCGCGTGAACCCCAACACCGTGCAGCGGGCTTACGAGGAACTGGAACGGGAGGGCGTGATCGAGTCCCGGAGGGGGCTGGGAGTCTTCGTGGCCGACCGGAAAAGCCAGGCGGCGCGGGGCCAAGCCGAGCGGCGGATCGCCGCCATGTTTCAAGAGGGGATCACTGCCGGCTTTGCGGCGGACCTGCCTCCGCCCCGGCTGCGTGAACTGTTTGAATCGGTGCTAGGTACCAGTCTCGTGAAGGCGAGGAGGCGGTGATGAACAAAGAAGATTTGGCCATTGACCTGCGAGGGCTGACCAAGCGGTTCGGCAAAACGACGGCGGTGGACCGCATCACGCTGGCCGTGCCGCGCGGCACCACGCTAGGGCTGCTCGGCCCCAACGGCGCCGGCAAAAGCACCACGCTGAGGATGCTGATGGGCATGGCCCGCCCCACGGCGGGGACGGTCCGCGTGTTGGGAATGGAGATGCCCGGCTTGGCGCCGCGGATCAAGCAGCGGGTCGGGTACGTGCCGGATACCTGCCATGCCTACCGCTGGATGAGCGTGGAAGAAGTGATCCGCTTTTCCCGTGCCATGTACGCATCCTGGAATGACGACCGGAGCGCGGAACTGCTCGACATGTTCCAGCTTCCCTCGAAGCGCCGCGTGCGGGGGCTTTCCAAGGGGATGCTGGCGAAGCTCTCTCTGCTGATCGCGCTGGCCCCTGAACCGGACCTGCTCGTGCTGGATGAACCCCTTTCCGGGCTCGATCCGATTGCCCGCGATGATTTCATCGAGGGCGTCTTGCGGGGCATCTGCGCTGAGGCGCGGACCGTGCTGTTTTCCAGCCATCAGTTGGATGAGGTGAACCGCTTGGCGGATTCCGTGGCGATCATGAACGCGGGCCGGGTGCTGGTGCATCGGCCCATGGAGGAACTGCTGCGCGACGCGCGGCGGGTGCGGGCGGTGCTGCGGGATGGCCGCCTGCCGGACGCGCCGCCGGCCAACACGATTTGGCAGCGAGTCAACCGCCGTGAATGGCTGCTGACGATTCATCCTTTCTCGGAGGACTCCGTGGAGATGCTCCGCTGCGACAATCCGGTCGAGCATGTGGAAGTTTCCGACCTGAGTTTGGACGAAGTGTTCAAGGATTTCATTCGCGGGGAGGCCGTGCCATGTTAACCGCTCTGGTCCGTAAGGACCTTCGCTTGTGCCGGCTGCCGCTGATCGCGGGCCTGCTGCTGCTGTTGGTGCCGTTCGGCATTTCCGCCCTGATCATCTCCGGCATGCCGCAATGGCAAGAGGCGTCCAGGGCGAGTGCCTGGGCGATGCTGCTGGGGACGGGCAGTTACTTCAGCGTGATGTGTTCGCAGGCGACGGTGGCCATGCTCAGCGGCAATCTGATCGCGGCGGAACGGGCGGACCGCTCCGCGGAGTTCTTGGCGTATTTGCCCCCTTCCCGCTGGCAGATCATGGGTAGCAAACTGGCCGTGCTGTTCGGCTGCGTGCTGGCCATCTGGGCGGTCAATCTTGGCGTGGGCCTATGGGCCACTTGGCTGGCGGGGGATGCGGAAACCGCCCGTGCCATCACGACCGGACTGGCCTCTCGGGGCCGCTTGGCGGCGATTGGCATTGCCTCGCTGGGGGGTGGCTGGTGGGCATCCGCGCGTTTGGAAACGACGGGGCCCCCAGTGGCGTTGGCGTTCGCCTCGCCGCTGCTGGTGCTCGCCGTGCTCCAATTGGCTCAGTACATGTGGGGCTGGCCCGCCCCTGCCGATTTCGGCCTGATGTACACGGCAGGCTGCGTGCTGTTTGGCGGGGCGGCTTTCCTGGCCGGCTGTATTCATTTCCTGCGTCGCATCGAACCGTAAGGAGTCCGCCATGTGCCGTAACATTTGCCTTCTCGTCATGGCCTGGCTGGCTGCCGCGACTGCAAGCGGCCAAACCAATTCTCAAAACCCAGCCACCGCCTTCCTCAAACAGGCCCAACTTACGGTCGCTCCCGAAGTGCTGGCCGATTACGTGGGCACCTACAGATTCCCCTCGGGAGCGTTATTCCGTGTGTTTCTTGAGGATGGCCGGCTGATGGCGGGGACGCCGCCGCATGAACTGTTGCCTCAAACGGAGAATGAATTCGCCTCCAACCGCTTGCCCGCGCAGGTCATCTTCGACCGCGAGGGGGATGGGGAAGCCCGCAGGCTGAACTTTCGCATCGGAAAACATGACCTGTGGATGGATCGCGTCGATCCACGTACGACCGCCGATCCCACGCGCATGGTGGACGCGGGTGGACATGCCTTGCGGATGCTCGTCACCGGCGAGGGCAGCCCGACGGTGGTGTTCGAGGACGGTTTCGGCAGTTCCATCGAGACCCGGTCCGAGTTCCAGGCGGAGCTTTCCAAAATGACAAGCGTCGTCACCTACGCGCACGCGGGGACGGGCGGTTCGGAGCCAGGTCCCCCCCCGCGCGATGCCCGGCAGGCGGCCCGGGAATTGCGAACGATGCTGAAGAACGCCGATATTCAGCCGCCCTTTGTTCTCGTGGGAGGATCGATCGGCGCCGACTACCTCCGCGTGTTCGCCCATCAGTACCCGGAGGATGTGTGCGGATTGGTGATGCTGGATCCCGCCCCCGACTGGGAAGCGCTACATGCATGGACCAAGGAACATTCCCCGGAACATGCCGAGATGTTTCTGAAGATGAATACGTTCGTGGATGCCGCCGTGACGGAGATGATGAAACATCATGAACCGGGCCGGGCCGCGGAATGGGCCGCCGTGGAACGGACCCGCCAGCAAGCCCGGGAGGCATTCCCCTTGCCAAAGGTGCCCATTGTGCAGATCACGGGCGCCATGGAAAGAAAGTCGCGTCCTCAGGCCCAAGCCAAGGCCGATTTCTTCTCGGCCTGGCTGGCGGAACATATCCCGCATGCCAAGCACGTCATTGCCGAGAAGAGCCGCCACGCCGTTTTTCTGACCGAGCCGGAACTGGTTCTCCGCGAGATGCGTGAACTGCTTACAAAAATCCGGCAAAGCGATTTGCTAGGCGAAAAAAAGACGCCCTGATCGAGTGGACTGGCTACTCCGCTGCCCGGGTTTGTCTCGCGTTGAGCCGGGCTGGCAAACCGGGGGCTGCTTGATAAAATGGCCTCCAACCAGCCGGTTCGACGGTGAGTGTGCGTCCATGGAACGCACGATGAGCCGTGTTGGGGGCTGCACATGGGCTCGCGTTTTTCAGGTTGAGATGTATCCGGGACCGTGCCAATCGCGAGATTTGCCGGAGTGGCGGAATGGCAGACGCGCTGGATTCAAAATCCAGTGCCCGCAAGGGCGTGTGGGTTCAAGTCCCACCTCCGGTACTTCTGAAAATGCGACGTTGTGATGCAGCGGGCCGTGCCACGTCGTCGGACCGCCGGCACCTAATCGGCACAGCTTGCCACCTAATGGCCGCCCGCCGGTGCGCGCAACCGCATTCGGCGATCGAATCTTCCATTCGCGTCCATCTGATAGTCATAAACGACGATACGCTGGAGATGCGGCAGTGGCTCCAGATACTCCAATCCGGCGGCGGTTAGTTGCGATCGCGTGAGCGTGACTTCCGGGGGAATGAAACTACCTAATGGATTCCAGTGGCGCATCAACCCCTCGTCACTGAGAGCCGTCGCTTTTAGTTTCAGGACTTCCAGTCGGCGGATATGCCGCAGGTGCCGGAGACCGGCATCCGATAGCTGTTCGCAGGCGAATAGGTTGAGTGATTTCAGTGAGCCGAGGTGCCGTAGATGTCGCAATCCGGCATCCGTGAGGTGTCTGCTGAAGATATCCAATCGCTCCAGCTTCTGGAGAGGACGAAGGTGCGCGAGCCCCTCGTCCGTGATCTGGACGTTGACGACGGAGAGGATTTTCAGTCCACTGACTCGGCTAATATGTTTCATGCCCACGTCACTGAATTGGCCATTGAGTACGGAGACCGAATTAAGACGCGGGAGATCCGCTAGGAATTCCAATCCGTCTCCCTGCACCAAGCTGTCCAAGAAAAGACTCTCCAAAGACTTCAAGCCGGCCAGACAGGGCAGGCCCTCGTCCGTGACGGAAGTTCCGCTCAGTGCTAGGCTGCGTAACTTGACGAGGCGTTTCAGATAGGGAGCGAGCCGCTGGAGATCGGCATCTTCAAAGCTCACGTCATGAAATTCAACGACCACTACGCTGGTGAAAAAGTGCCTGCCGACCCAACGCCGCAGCCAACCAGGACCAGGAAGCTGGCTCTTCGAAAAAGCTTTCCCTCTGCCGTCACTCTGGTAGCCGTACCAAATTCGTCCGCCGGCCGCTTCGATGGCGCGAACGGCATGTTCCTGATTTCGCGCGTACTGGATCCGCTGGCCCAACCAAAGGCAGGCGACCGTGAACAGCACGAAGAGTGTTTTCAAGCTATAGCGAACGCGAAACAATTTCGCGATCTGTTGCATGACTCTATTCGCCATGACCTGCCTGACAATAGCGCGTTAAACGACGTGCCGTAACCATCCCCCCTATTTGGATCGTAATTCATGGCCTCCGCTGTCGCCATTTGTCCGACCGGTCTGGTGTCCGATGACCAGCCGCTCAACGTAATATCTCGCATTCAGTCAACCGTAGCGTAGGCGGCTTCTCGCCTGCCATTTGGCTCTTGTGGTCTCGTTCACTTCAGCGTGATCGTGCAGTTTGGGAGCGCCACCCCAAGTCGTGCGACGCCCTCGGGCGTCACGTTTGTTTTCGCTAGGTGGAGATTTCGAAGCGACGTGAGGCCTTCGAGATGGTGCAAACCATCATCGGTGATAGCGGCATTCTGGATCGAGAGCAGTTCCAGATTTTCGAGGTTGCCGATATGTTCCAGGCCCTTATCGGTGATGCCGGGATTGCCGCGATAATCGATCAACGTCAGTTCGCGCAGTTGCCGCATGTCTTGGATCGCCGCCAATCCCGCGTCGCTGCAAAGTTGCCCGTCGGCTTCCAATGAATGCAAGTTGCGAAGCTGACGAATCACCTTCATCGACTCGTCGGTGATCTTCTTATTATTCCAGAACATGAGCACGCGCAGGTCTTGGCAATTCGTGATCTGTCGCAAGCCCTCGTCGGTTACGTTGGTGAGCATGATGATTAACCCGCGCAAACCGGGAAGTTTTCGCAGAACCGACATGTCCGCGTCCACGAGCCTCCTGCGGTCAGGCTCGTTGGGGCTGCCCAAGCGAACGGCCCGGATGGTTTCGAAGTAGTGTCGCCCAAGTTGTTCGTGAAGCCACTTCGGTACCCATTGGGCCTGCGGCGGCGAGTTGGGGAAGGTATCGCCGATGCCCATGCTATAGATAAAATCGACGTAGCTCCCTTTTTGCTCGAGTTCGTTCACCGCAGCGGCTTGACGTCGCGCCGAATTGACCCACCAGCCCAACCACAGGCATGTCAGGCTGATGGCCAGCAACATGGTACGCAGCCCGAAACGCGTGAGGACGGTCCAACGTCTGATGCGGGATTCTGCCAAGTTGCACCTCCCCGGCAGGGCGAACGGGTTTCCGTGCGGTATCCAAGCCGGCTTCGCGCCGGCTAAGAAAATCATCGACGATGTCTAGCTCTGACGCAACGGTTGAGCTGGTTAGGATTCATAGTCTCAGTGCTCGTCACCCTGAGAAGATACGGTGCTTTACGCACGGCTGGACGAGCCGGCCGTGGCACCGCGCAATTCAAGGTTCAGTTAAACCTTCCAGGTCGCGGGCACCGTGGACCACGCGGAGGACCAGCACACCATCCGCGAATGGCTCAGACCCATCGATCGCGACGCCAAGGAGGAACGCAACCGCTATACCTTCGAGATGTGGCTCGCGTGTTACACGCAGCAGAAAATCGCGGATGCGGTTAGGATGGCCCGGGAAGCAGTGGCTACCGAAGCAAAACCCTTCAGCACAATCGCCGCCTTGGCACGTAGTTTATCCAGTTGGTTAACGCCTGCTTGCCTTAAATTCGGATAGCAATTTACGAGCAGATTCTGTGCCCTTTTCTAGCAAGAAACGATTTAAGAATTCCCGACCAACATCCGATAGACGTGCACTTCCAGTGGGGAAGACAAGCAAACCAAACGCGTGTAATCTGTCAAAAACAAATCGATCGATAGCAGTCCTTGCGACTTTGTGACCCTCCGTAAGATAATCCTGAAAAAGCCATAAAACATGAACCAACCTTGGTTCCGAGTCTCCAAGCTCCCTAGCAACCTCTCGAAGCATCGAAACTTCCCGGTCAGGCACATCGCTTAGATCGAGTCGCTCCTTTTCCAGCAGCGAATACATCTGAGAGAATGTCAAACCCGCGTACGTCGGTCCCACTTCGTTTTGACGAGATCGAAGCTCAGCATTCTCCTTACTTAATCGTGCGATTTCTTCCGCTAGTGGAGTAGTGTCGATCGCGGAATCACCGCGCACCCAGCCCACGAGGTCATTTCTCCGGCCATAATCGTTAAGTGTCTCCATGATCGCCAGTTTGATATCGTCCGGACTTTTCCAGAATCGAACGACATTCGACGACACTCGTTCCTTGAATTCTTTCCAATCGCGGTGGTGCTCTTGCTCAAAAATTGACCTTGGATCTTCTTCCTGTCTTGACTTCTGTTTAAGATATTCTTCGTCAATTACGACGGAAAACAGGGGTTTCTTATGCAATACGGCATGTTCGTATTCGAGATGTATGTAGCTTTTACCTGTTTCTGCCTAGATGCTTCCGTAGCGACCGCCGAGAATCAATAAAAAAACGTCGGAATCCTCGATCCATTCGCGGATTGCTTTGATCTGTGATTGGTCTCCCGCCGCGAAAAGCTCCATCCCCGCTGGAATGTGCCCGGCGCGGAGGATCGCTTCCACAGCCGCCTGTCGCTCTGTGAGCAAGTCTAAATACGTAGACGAAACAAACACCTGTAGTTTTTTGCGATTCAGCATTTCGCAGACTCCAAGTGGCTGCGGAGCACATGATTTGACCGTTTCGATCTGCAAGTTCAGGCAAGACCAATATAACACGAGTGACACAAGCTACCCGAATCATTTCGCTGACGCACGGCTAGAGCAGTTTCGCGAGGGGTCTAGCGCTCTCTAGGAAATCCTGGCAGCTTAGGCGGCATCAACATGGAGGTGATTGATGGAGCCTTACAGCCAGG
>JANQPP010000063.1 GCA_028289405.1 Pirellulales bacterium | reverse complement strand
GATCCACCGGATCATCGCCTTGGGCTGGCGCCCAACCGGCTGCTCACCCCCGGCCAAAAGCTTGTTCTGCACGCGGGATCCGGCCACCGGAATGGGCCGGCCCGCCGCCGGGCTGCCACACTGCTCTGGCCTTGGCCTCCGGTTCGCGACCCGGTCCCGTCCAGGGCAGTGGGCGAAGTGTAGGCGCGGTCGAATGAGCGGGGATAGATTTTTGGGGTGGGTGGGTGAAACGCGCCCGGTCTCCCTCCTTGTGGGGGAGAGAAAGCGATTTCGGTATCCTGGCGTAGCCAAGCGCCAGAAATCGCAGAAGGTGGATCAGCCAACGGCTCCAAACCCCCTCTCTGGCAAAAACCAAGGACTTGGGCCCGCCAAGACCGAGCTTTTTGCTGCGTTATGTAGCAAGCGCACCAGGGCATGTGTGCCGGGTTATTGGTGGAGATGAGTCGTGAATCCGATGTTAGCCGCCCTCATTTTCAATCTTGCGGTCATAATTCCACCGTTCGCCTCCCCATCTATGCCAACTATTAGCATTGATGGTACCGTTGGGTGCGAATGCAAAGCCGGCCTGATATTTGTTGTTCATCCCATCCAAATATTTGACATAACCGATAATTGGCGGCGGGTTGGTCATGAGACGTTCACGATCCGCAAACCCCATTTCCACTATTCCCATACTTGCCAAGTGTCGCCTGTCGGGCGTCGTGACCTCAGCAAGTCGCCTAAGCGCGCCCCGTCGGCTCGCCATCGCCCAATCCATGAATATTGTTTCACCTTTGTGCAAAACTTCGAAATATTTCGACGCACGATTCACGACTATTTCGACATCGGCTTTAACGTGCCCTTCGACAACAATGGCAATGTTTTCGGAGGTGTTGGTTATGGAAACCAATGCCTTTATTTCGATGGGTCGAGTGACAGTATCTCCCTCGCTTATCGAGGACATATCGTTAGCCGACATTTCCCCGACTTCGATGTAAGGCCCGCTGATCTCGATTTTGAGCCAAGGCTTATTCGCGAGCTGGAATTGCTCGTAAGCGATACGGTTCGCGTCCCGAGCGCTATTGGCAGCCGCAGCACCGGAAATTGCGGTTTTCTTGGTTTCGATCAGCGTGGCCCGGACCAGTTTTATGGCCCAGATGCTTATTATTGTTGCGGCCAAGGCAAAAAACATCATGAACCATTGTGCCAGCGTGTCTGTCGCCGTCACGAAGGTGGGCAGGTAACTTTCAAGCAGTTCTTTGCCATTTTGAGGGGCTTTGCCGTGTCGGGATACCCCTTCTACGGCCTCATAGCTTGGGTAAGCGAACCACGGAAAAGACCAAAAGGAAATGGCAAAGGCGAGGGCAATCCCAACTACTAGGCCAAGTGCAAAGATTGCGCCTTTATCGCCGTCAAACATTGCAAAAGAAACGCTGCCGTAAATTTCCTCTGGACGGCTTATTCTTGATGTTGGCTTCGTTTTCGTCAACGCCAATCGCCGCAAGCTTCTCCACACGCGTATCAATTATCCCCCGGTGCGCTTGCTACATAAGCCCGAGCTTTGCTTTCTCTCCCACGAGGAGAGAGAGGGGGTAGCGACACGCCTTTGGTCATGCGGTTTTTGATGCTATGCCGACAGGGCGGAGGCGTCTCAGGCACAAAGGAGAAACGCGAATGTCCAGACGGCTGATGATCACGCTTCTCGCACTGGCGCCGTGCGCGATTTCCGGCGCGGCCCATGCCGCGGATCTGACGATCCGGATCGAGGGGGTCAGGAGTGCCGCCGGGACCGTGGATATCGCGCTGTTTGCCAAGGGGGCCCGCTTTCCCGACCCGGCCAGCGCGCACAAGCTTCAACGCGTGACCGCCAAACGCGGCAGCGTCACGGCGTCCTTTACCGGTCTCGCTTCCGGGCAATATGCGGTGGCGCTTTTCCACGACGAGAATGGCAACCGCAAGCTGGACACCAACCTGCTCGGCGTTCCCAAGGAGGGGATTGGCTTCT
>JANQPP010000043.1 GCA_028289405.1 Pirellulales bacterium | reverse complement strand
CATCAGGGGCTCCTTCCACCATCAAAGCCCCCCCGCGAACATCTCCTACGGCCCCCCTCCCAAACTGGTTCGGGAAAATCGACTTTGCAGTTCTCGTGCGGCTCGGCCTCGACAATGGAGATTGGTTCCAAGTCGCGATAAGATGAAACGCCTCACGAACACGACATTGCCCACCAGGAGCTTTCACGCCATGCGGATTTTCCAGCAAATCCTCGCGCTAAGCTTGCTCGCGCAGGCAACTTTGGGCTTGGCCCAGGAGCCTGCCCCGCATTACGACGTGGTAATCTATGGCGGTACGTCCAGCGGCGTGATGGCCGCCATCCAGACTTCGCGGATGGGCAAATCGACCGTGCTCATCGAACCGAGCCAGCACCTGGGCGGATTGACCACCGGCGGACTCGGCTGGACCGACACCGGCAACAAAGCGGTGATCGGCGGATTGGCGCGCGAATTCTATCGACGCATCAAGACGCATTACGATCAACCCGCGGCCTGGGTCCATGAACGGCGTGAGGACTACGACCGCTACGATCCCGAAGCAGACGCCATGTGGACCTTCGAGCCCAGCGTCGCGGAACGGATCCTCGAAGGGATGATCGCCGAGCGGGGCATCCCTGTCGTCCGGGGAGAACGTCTCGATCGCTCAGGGCACGGAGTCGTGAAAGAGGGAAACCGCCTGACTGCGATCGTGATGGAATCGGGCCGCCGATTCACGGGCCGGATGTTCATCGACGCCACCTATGAAGGGGACCTCCTCGCCGCGGCGGGTGTGACATACGTCGTGGGGCGGGAAAGCAACCAGGAATACAACGAGACGCTCAACGGCGTGCAGAAAAAGCTGAACACGCACAACCACCGCTTCGTGGTCCCGGTGGATCCCTACGTGGTTCCCGGGGATGCTTCCTCGGGATTGCTCCCCGGCGTGCATGGCGGCGACCCCGGCGAGGATGGCACGGGGGACCACCGTGTGCAGGCCTATTGTTATCGGCTCTGCATGTCGAACGTGGCCGAAAATCGTGTTCCTTTCCCCAAGCCACCGGGGTACGACGCGCTGCGTTACGAATTGTTGCTGCGGAATTTCGAGGCGGGGGATCTACGCATTCCCATGAAGCCGGACATGATGCCCAACGGCAAGACGGACACCAACAACAACTGTGCGTTTTCGACCGACAATATCGGTATGAACTACGACTACCCGGAGGCCAGTTACGAGCAACGGGAACGGATCCTCCGCGAGCACGAGGAGTACCAAAAGGGGTTGATGTGGACCTTGGCCAATCATCCCCGCGTGCCGGAAAAAGTCCGCCGCCACATGGCGCAGTGGGGGTTGGCCGCCGACGAATTCCAGGACAACGGGAATTGGCCGCATCAGATTTACGTCCGCGAGGCCCGGCGCATGGTGGGCACGTACGTCATGACCGAACACGATTGCCGCCGCGTCCGCCAGGTTTCCGATTCCATCGGACTCGGCTCGTACAACATGGATTCGCACAACACGCAGCGGTATGTCACGCCCGAGGGAACCGTGCAAAACGAGGGGGATGTGCAAGTCTCACCGGGCAGCCCCTATTTGATCGCCTATCGGTCGATTGTCCCGCGGGCAAGCGAAGCGATGAACCTGCTGGTGCCGGTGTGCCTTTCTTCGTCGCATATTGCCTACGGATCGATCCGCATGGAGCCGGTGTTCATGATCCTGGGCCAATCCGCCGCGACCGCCGCAGTGCTGGCATTGGAGCGGGAACTGCCCGTGCAGCGGTTGCCTTATGCTGTACTGCGGGAAAGGCTGTTGGCGGATGAGCAAGTGCTGGACCTGCCCGCCGTGTATCCCCCGAAAGTGTCTATCGCGCCCGCCTCACTCCCCGGCATCGTGCTCGATGACGAGGATGCTGAGTGGCAAGGCGTTTGGGTCGGCAGTACTTCCGCCAGCCCTTTCTTGGGAACCGGATACCGGCACGACAATCACGAGGAGCCGGGACGAAAGTCGGCTCAGTTCACGGCGAACTTGCCGACAGGCCAATACCAGGTACGTCTGGCCTACACGTCCCATGCCAACCGCGCGACGAATGTCCCGGTTACGGTCCAACATGCCGACGGCAATGCACTCCAACACGTCGACCAGAGACGTCCTCCCGATGGGGACGGCCTATGGCATGACTTGGGGAGTTACAATTTCCAGCAAGACCAGCCGGCCCGCGTCATCGTGGTAAACCGCGATGCCGACGGCTTCGTCGTCGTGGACGGCGTGCAATTCTTGCCAATCGAAGACAGGTGACCGCCAGCCATGTCTTGGATCAGTTTTTCCGCCATGCGTCGAACGTCGGCTTGGCGTAAAATGAAGTGTAAAGCGTTCAACCCGCAACGAACGCGGACCATCCAAGGCCGCTCTGATTGAGGAACCGGTGCATGGACCAAGAACAGGAAGAAATTGCCCGCACGCTCGAATCGCTGGAAAAGCAGCTCGACGACATCGAGAACCTCGACCCGGCCTCACGGCAGCGGCTGCACGACACGGTTGCCGGGATCCGTCAGCGTCTGCATCTGGATGAGGAAGAGCTGGTCGAGCATGAAGGACTGCTTGAGAGAGTGCGGGAAACCGCGCAGGAGTTCGAGGATTCGCATCCCACTCTGTTTCAAACGCTGGGGCGGATCATCGATGCCTTGGGGCAAATGGGGATCTAGGGCATAAGAGTGGCTTCTCTGGCGCGAAAATACGTGTACCGCGCCCAAAACGGAAATGAATTACGCCTAGGATTATGGAGGGATCAAACGGTCCGCTGGCCGAAGTTTCGGCGAGGAAGGAGGCCACCATGTCCATTCTCATGCCCCTGGCAATTTTTGCACTCTTTTCGGTTTCGGTGATGGCCGCAATCTGTGGAGCCTGGTGGCTCCACGCCCGCCGCACGGGCTGGGCGCGGCTAGCAGGGCATTACCGTGACCACCGGGAGGACTCGCCACGGACCTTTACGTGGCGCTGGCAAAGTCTCCGCTTGGGAGAAGTGGGAAGTTACTCCCGTTGCGTGACCGTGTTCGGAGGCGAAGACGGCTTGACGCTCCGTTGTTTGTTTCCCATCGGCCACGCTCCACTCTTTTTTCCCTGGTCGGAATTGGCCCTCGCGCCGCATGAAGTGGAGTTCACGGCCGCCGTGAAACCGGTCGTGTATGTACTTCCCCGAGCTTGCCCGACACTGCGGATTGGCTTTTCCGAAGCGTTGTGGAGGTCCCTGCTGACCGCATCTCCGGATATCGCAACTCCAGTCGAATTGAACGACGCGGAAGCCCCTGCGGGAGGCGACGACGAGTTTGCGACCCCTTCTCCGGCCGCATCAAGCGAGACCGGAATTGGAGGGGGTGGCCCAAGCCAGCGAGAAGAGTTGGTCCCACTCGCTTAGGGGCGCGCCGGCAGGAAAATCAAAAAAATCAATGATGAAGCGGATCACGCTGACGTTAAGCTGCCCGACGTTTTCGTGCGTTCCGTCTTCGTCGACCAGAGTCACGAGGATCGTGTACGTACCGGTGCTCTGATATCTGTGATTTTGGATGCCGCCGGAGTCGAACGTTTCCGGCTTGCCGCCGTCCCCCCAATCCACGATCCAGCGCGTAACGTTATCGCGTCCTGGCTCGGAAATTTTGCCCAGCAATAGTTCGTACGTCGTGCCCAAAAAGACCAAATTGGCGCCACCGAGATCGATCGAGGGAGCCGTGTTTTCCACAAAAAGCGTGGCCCGGTCCGTGGACACGGCCCCCAACGTATCCGCGACTTGGAGCGTAACCTGCCAGGCCGCCGGGCCGTCCACGATGCCGAACTTGGCGAGTTGTTCCCAGGAAAGTTGCGTCAAGGGTTCAGGGGTGTTCACGTCGAACACGCCGTCGCCGTTGAGATCCCAGCGATAGGCGGCGATCGCGTCCCCGGCGCTGCCGTTCGGATCGAATGATTTCCGCGCATCGAGCAGAAGCGTTTCTCCTTCGTGCATCGACAACAATTCGCTGCCGATCACGGCGAGCGGTCCCACGTTGTCCAGGTATCTGCGGACGTAAACGTCATCGGCGGGGCGGCCCACCCGCTCGCCGGTCCAGACCAAGACCACGCTGCCTCCTGGCCCCACGGCCACGGACGACGATTGCTGATTGCCCAAGGTTCTTTCGTTGACCAGTTGTGGACCGCCCTGCGGATCCCCATGCATGTCGACTTTTTGGGCGAAGACTCCCCAACCATCCCCGTCCTTCTCAAAGCTGGACCATGTCACGATGAAGGAGCCATTCTCCGCCAAGGCCACGTCCGGCAGGATGTCATTGTTGCCGCTGGTCGGTTGGATCCGGAATTCCGGCACGCGGGTTACACGGTTCGCCAAGAACGCCCGGGCCATGATGTCCCGCGAGTTACCGATTTCCTGCGTGTCACCGCCGATCGAGGACCAGGCGATCACGAAATTTCCCCGTGAATCCATATCCACGACGGGAAAAATTTGCGCTCCCTCGGTGATGTTGTTGATACGGAACTCGGTCCCGAACTTCTCCCCTTGGGCGTCGTATTGTTGAGCGAAGATTCCTCCCGCACTCCCGTCCTGCCCGTGGCTCACCCACACGACGATGAATTTGCCCTCGTCATCCATGGCCACGCTGGGAAAGGACTGTCCGCCGCTGCGTCGGCCATTGACGATGAATTCCTCTCCCTGGCGTTCGCCGGAAGCTCGAAACCTCTGGGCGACGATGCCATAGGAGGCGCCATCTTGCCGGTCGCTGGCCCAGGCGACGATGAAATCTCCATCCGCGTCCATGGCGACCGAAGGCCGATTTTGATTGCTGAAGGTGACGCGATTGACCTGGAATTCGTCCGAGACTGGCTTCGCGGCTGCGTTGTACCGCCGGGCAAAAATCCCGTAGCCGCTCCCATCTTGCCCCTGGCTCGCCCAGGCCACGACGAAGTCACCGTCTTCGTCCACCGCGACAACTGCCCGAGATTGTCGGGACGCCTGTTCTTGATTCACAAGCACCGGGGGCGAAATCGGCTCTCCGTCGGCGGCGTATTTGCGCACGAAAATATCGCCGCGGCCCCCATCATGTTCGAAATCGGTCCAGGTGACGACGAAACCTCCTTCGCCATCCACCGCCACCGACTCGGGGGAATCAAAGGAGGTCATTTGGTCGCCGGTGGTCTCGGTGTTGGCCCGAAATTCATCCCCTAGTGGAGTTAAACTCAGCAAAGAACGCTGCTCCAACCGTTCCAACCGGAGAGGGCGGATCCGAAGTGACCGTCCACATGGGGCCATGTTCGTCTTCTCCATGCGAGGGGATCGTGGCAACGGAGATTGTCGCGGGCGCTGACCGTCGCCTGAATCAAATTCTCGGACCACGTTGGGACCAAACCTGAACGGCGAGAAACGCCGCGGTGGCAAACGCCATTAGGATCCAACTCGTCGGCTCCGGAACAGCAAACGCTCCCCGCTGCAATTGTTTTTGCAGCAGGGATTCCACCGTGTTTCCAAAATTGTCCTTGACGATTACGAAATCCGAGAGCTGGACGAGACCGTCGTCATCCAAGTCGCCCTGTTCGTGGATGGCATTCACCGTGCCGAAGTTATCCTTCAGCGTGCTAAAATCCTCGAGATCCACGTCGTCATCCAAATCGACATCCCCGTCGATCGGCTTCCAGATACCGGCCGAAGGATCCGGTTCGGCAACATCGGGAATAAAAAGCAACATTTGGGTCGTTTGGCTGTCGACCACATTCTTTAATTCATCGAAAGGCAGGTTCGGGTCGAAGGGGCTCCCGATCGAAAAAAAACCGCCCGGCGGCAAAATCGCGCGGCCTCCCAGCGTAGCTTCCACCAACTCTCGGCTCTCGCTCACCTCCACGCCAAACGTCAACGCTTCGAATCCCAGTTGGTCAATCACGTCCGTCGGATCCTCGATCGCCTGCGCGGCAATCGGTCGCCAACCGTCCGGATCCAAGCTGTCGGTAGCCGTGCGAATCACGTAGCGGCTGAAGATGAACGGTTCATCTCCCAGGTTTTGAAGTTCCACCGTGCGGTCCATGCCAATCCGCACGCCAATTTGGGCTTCAACGGATGAGGGGCACGCGTGCCACACCAGTCCCACCGCCAGGATCGCGAGCACCCGTGCGGCCAAACTTATGCTCGTCATGCGGTCTAAGGGATGGGCGGATTTGTCCGGTCCGCGCCACTGCGAGTGTTCGAGAGGTGTCATGGTCGCAGCCGAGGAGGTGAACCTGTTAAGATGTGCAATAGAAGGGTGCCCGAGCGACGCAGAGTCGCAAATACGAATGTGGCATGCCGCTGGGCAACCCTATTCGTAAAGGAGACGTTTTCCCACCGCGCGTGCGCCAAATTCGAAAAAAAGTGAGCTACTTCACGCTACCAAACTTGGCTCAAATTACCTTCCCGAGGGGCGTGGAACAAGCAAAACGTCCAGGCCGAACCATGAATTCTCGATATTCCGAACCAGAATTTGATCTGGCTGCCATACGCTCGGATCCGGATCAACTGAAGCAAAGGCTGTTTGCACACGCGGAGACACTTCGGCAGTACATTCACGCGAAGTTGGGAGTTGGGTTGCAGGCCCACATCAGCGCCGACGACGTGCTGCAAGAGACGTTCATTCAAGCGCTCAAGGATATAGACCGTTGCGAGGCCACCTCTCCGGCATCCTTCGTCGCTTGGCTCAAGGGCATTTCCAACCACCGCTTGCAGGACATAGCCAAGTCGCTGAAGCGAAAAAAACGGGGTGGCGACATGCGCCGCGTGGACGGTGCGGCACCGGCAGAGGATCAAAGCCGCGTGGATTTCGTGGCCCAGCTTTCGGCGCATATCTCCACTCCAAGCCGATTTTTGGCCCGGCAGGAGATGGCGACCGCGCTGCGTCTGGCGGTGGCAAGTTTGCCCGAGGACCAGCGACAGGCCGTGCTGCTCCGCTACTTGGAATCACGCGATGTGAGCAACATCGCGGAAAAACTGGGACGGACCCCCGCCGCCGTGCGTGGCCTGTTGAAACGGGCACTGGAAGCACTGCGCACGGACGTCGACCGTTCCGCGATTTGGCTCAGCAGGCGATAATTGAGAAGTTTCCAACCACCAATTTGGGCCGCAGCCACATGAACTCCATGATTGCGGCTTTGTTCCCGTCAATTCCCTGACTCAAAAGGCCGCCAGAGGATGAGCCAGCCGGATCCGCTGCCGGACACCCATGAATTGGATCGGCTCTTGGAGTCTCTGGTTCGGGAAGAGCATCGCGATCTCGGCGATACGTCGTCGCCGCTGCCTGAGCATATCGGCCGCTATCGTCTGCACCGTCTGGTCGGCAAGGGAGGATTCGGCACCGTCTATTTGGCGTACGACGAGGAGTTGCAGCGCCCCGTCGCGATCAAGACTCCCCACCTGGAGCGAATGCCCTCCGCGGAAGATCGGCAATCCTTTCTCACCGAAGCCCGCTCGGTCGCCCGGTTGGACCACCCGTCTATTGTGCCTGTCTTTGACGTGGGGCAAACCGACGACGGAATCATCTATGTCGTCTCCAAGTGGATTGATGGCGGCAGCCTGCGTGAAATGCTGGCGGCAGGCCGGCCTCGCTGGACCACCGCGGCCCGCCTCGTAGCCACGGTCGCGGATGCTTTGGATTACACGCACTCCAAAGGCACGATCCATCGCGACATCAAGCCGGCAAACATCTTGTTGACGCATTCCGGCATCCCTTGCCTTGCTGATTTCGGGTTGGCCGTCCGCGAAGAGGCCATGCTGGAGAATCTCCGCGCCGCGGGCACTCCGGCTTATATGAGCCCCGAGCAGGCGCGCGGGGAAGGGCATCGCGTTGATGCCCGTTCGGACATTTTCAGCCTGGGCGTGGTGTTCTACGAGTTGCTGACCGGTCAGTTGCCTTTTCGAGGGGAAACGGTTTCCGAAATCTTGCTGTCCGTGGCACAGGACGAACCGCCGTCCCCTCGCTATTGGGAACCGACGCTGCCCGAGGGATTGGTCCGCGTCTGCCTGCGGGCCTTGTCCAAACCGGCGGTCGATCGATTTACGACGGCGGGAGAATTCCGCGACGAACTGCGGCAATGTCTGGAGCAAGCGGGAGCCGAACTGCACGGAAGTTCTCGCGAAACATTGGCTCCGGTCGCGCCACCGGTACCGCCCCAAGAGGGAACCCCTCACACCATTCGCACGGCCGACCGCACGACGTTGGCCGCCGCCGTGCCCGCCGGTCCGAAGGTCGTGCCCAAAGGGCTGCGGGCATTCGATGCGGAAGACGCCGATTTTTTTCTCTCTTTGCTACCTGGCCCACGCGACCGGGACGGATACCCTCCCATCGTCCGCTTCTTCAAATCCCGCATCGAGGACACGCAGCCTGGCGGCACATTTTCGGTCGGAGTGTTGTATGGCCCATCCGGTTGCGGGAAGACCTCGCTCGTCCGCGCCGGTATCATGCCTCGGCTCGCCTCCCACGTCTCGCCGATTTATTTGGAGGCGGACGCGCGCACGACGGAAACCCGCCTCGTGCAGCAACTCCGGCAGCGCTGTCCGCACGTCACGGCGCAGGAGCATTTGGTGGAAGCCGTGGCCGAAATTCGCCGCGGACGTCCAGATGCATCGCGGCGAAAGGTGGTGATCGTGCTCGACCAATTCGAGCAATGGCTGCATGGCCAGGTCCAATCGGGCGGACATGAGCTGATCGACGCCTTTCGGCAATGTGACGGAATCCATGTCCAAGCGTTGCTGCTGGTACGTGACGATTTCTGGCTCGCCCTAAGCCGTTTCATGCGGTCACTGGAGATCCCCTTGGTGGAGGGGGAAAATTCCGCGCTAGTCGATCTGTTCGACCTGCCGCATGCTCGCCGCGTGCTGACGGAATTCGGCAGAGCCTATGGAGCCTTGCCGGCCGAAGGCACGCCTTTGGACAAACCGCAAGAACGCTTCGTGGCGCAGGCCGTCGAGGGGCTGGCCGAAGATCGCCACGTGGTCTGCGTGCGACTGGCCCTGTTCGCGGAGATGCTCAAGGACCGTGCATGGACTCCAGCCACGCTTCGCGACTTGGGCGGCATGGCCGGCGTGGGACAGGCATTCCTGGACGAAGCGTTCAGCCGCCCAACGGCACCCGCTTCCCATCGTGTGCATGAAAAAGGGGCCCGGGCCGTACTCTCGCTGCTCTTGCCAGAAGAGGATACGCAGATCAAAGGCCGCAAACGTTCTCGGACGGAACTAGCCCGCGCTGCCGGCTACGAACGCCGTCCCGAGGATTTCGACGCCTTGCTACAAATCCTGGTCGGGGAATTGCGTTTGATCACGCTCGTCGAACAAGGGGACACTCCTAAAGACAACCCGCTGGCAGAAGAAAATTATCAATTGACGCACGACTACTTGGTCCCCTCCATCGAATCGTGGATCACCAGTTACCAAAGGTCCACTCGGCGTGGTCGTGCGCAACTGCGGCTAGAAGAACGTGCCCGCTACTGGAACGCCCGCCCACAATCTCGACAGTTACCGACCCTTTTCGAGTATTTGGCGATTCGCTTGTGGACGCGACCGCGAGCCTGGACCACGGAACAGGCGCGGATGATGCGCGCCGCGACTCGTCGGCATCTAACCGGGTTTGGTGTGTGGTGCTGCCTGGGCTTGTTTTTGGCCTTCGCGTCTTGGAGTCTTTACCGCGAATACACTCGGCAACACGCGGCGCAACTGGTGCAACGGCTGACCAGTGCGGAAGTCATGAGCATGCCCGGGATTTTGGAAGAAATTCGGCAGCCGGTCATTCGCGACTTCGCCGAACCCGCGCTGCTGGAACATTTCCGAAACCCTATTTCTAGCAGAGAGAAAATCGTCGCGGCTTTGGCTCTCTTGCCAGGTACCGCCGCGCAACAGGAATTTCTCGCCAAACAAATGCTATCAGCGGAGAGCGACACACTCTTCCTCCTGATTCGTGATCAATATTCGGCCCATGGGATGCCGGACATTGAACGCCTTTGGCAGATCGTGTTCAACGACAACCAACCGGAGCGGGCTCGATTTCGCGCTGCGGCGTTCCTGGCACAGCTTGCACCGCTGGACGCGCGCTGGCAGCGGGCCGGCGAAATCGTGAGCCAGCAACTCGTCCGCCGGAGAACCACCCGCTTCACGAACTGGATCGAGGAATTCTCGCCCGTCGCCAAAGCACTGCGACCGCACCTGGAGCGCATGCATGCCGATGCCACGCTTGCCGACGATGAACGCATCACGGCCGCCGAAGCACTCGCCGCGTATTGTCGTGATGAACCGCGAGCACTCGCGCGTCTGCTAAGGGACGCCGAGCCTGCGCCTTTCCGTCTGCTGTTCGAGCCGCTGGCCGAACAGGGTGAGGCCGCATTAGGTTATTTGCTTCAGGCACGAGGCGAATTGCTCCGCGACCGCGAACGGGGAGAGGCTTACCCCCGCGGGCTGGCCAACTTGGCTGCGGCGCTGTTCCGCTTGGGAGAGATGGAACCTCTTCTGGAAGAACTGGAAGCATCGCCGCGTCCAGAGACGCAAAGCACTCTTGTGCAGCAAGCGCTGGCCATGGGCGTCGATGCGCTGGAGATTGCACAACTCTTACCACTGGTGGCGACGAATCGTGCCTCGGATCAAACAAGTCGCGCCCTCCTGTTGATGTTGGCCGGTGTACCTCCGCATGAGATTCCCGCCGATTCTCGCGGGAACGTCGTGGAACTCGCCCGCCGTCACGTTGACGCGGCCACCGCCGAAGCCGGTGTATGGGGAGCCAGCCACCTGCTGCTGACGAGATGGAATGCAGCGTTTCCCGAGTTAGAACCACGCGCACGCCAAGCAACGACCGCCGCAGTGGACACGACCTCAACCGCGACACGCGTTCACGACTTCACAGGCCACCCCATGATCCATTTCGAGGGGCCGATCCAGTTTCAAATGGGCTCTCCCATGCACGAAGCGTATCGGGCGGAGGAAGAGATTCTTCGGGAAATCGTGATTCCGCGCGATTTCTCGCTCGCCAGCTTCGAAACCACGGCGGAAGAATTCAGCGCCTTTCGTCGCGATTACCCCGGCCCGGACTTGACCACCATGGACAGTTCGGAGCGATATGCGGCGGGTCCGCGCGGCCCGCAGATCAACGTTCGCTGGTTTGATGCCGCCGAATTCTGCAATTGGCTCAGCGAGCGTGCCGGATGGCCTCAAGACCAGTGGTGCTTCGTGCCGGATCCGAGCGGAAAACGGGACGAAGAAACCGGTCGTCCACGGCTTGTGCTCGCCGACGACTATCTCCAGCGGACCGGCTACCGACTTCCCACGGAAGCGGAATGGGAATACGCCTGCCGCGCGGGCACCGTCACGCCCCGCTATTTCGGTACGAGTGAAACGCTGATGCCGGCTTTTGCCTGGCACCAGGCCAACGCGGACAACCGTTCGCACGAAGTCGGCCAACTGCTCCCCAACCGGTTCGGCTGCTTCGACATGCACGGCAACGTGATGGAATGGTGCCTCGCCCGACGCAGCCGTCGCATCCAGGGGGACGATGATGTCGCCCGGGACGTGGAAGATGCCGCTGAAATCCAAGACGACGATGAATTCATCCTCAAGGGGGGCGCCTTCACCAACCACGCGCAAAACATCCGCTCCGCCGAACGCTTCGCCACGGCGCCCGACAGCCGTGGCCCGCAATCCGGTTTCCGGGTCGCCCGCACACTCCGCACCCATGCCATTCCGGATCCGTGACGTTGTCTACTTTGGAGTCTGGGATACGACGAATCTGGTTTGGTTCCACTGGCCGAAAATGTTATCTTAAACACACCAATGGAAATCTCGATCGCCGCTGACGGCGGTTGAGCATTGGCTCCCGCCGCATTCTCGCCCCACGAGGATCATCACATGTCCGCCCGCCATTTGGCCTCGGAAGGCTGCCCGGAATTTCGCCGTCTGGCCCGCGTGTCCCGCCGCCAACTTTTGCAGGCGGGTGCTTTGGGGACGCTGCAATTCGGCTTGCCCACGCTGCTCCACGCCCAAGCGGAGACGCCAGCGAGACGGAGCAACGGTTTCGGTTCGGCGAAACGCTGCATCTTCTTTTTCATGTGGGGGGGACCGAGCCAGCTCGATACCTTCGACCTGAAGCCGGACGCTCCCGCCGAAGTGCGGGGAGAATTCCAACCGGCGGCCACGAACGTACCGGGCACCCAATTCTGCGAACATTTCAGGCACTTGGCGCACCACGCGGACAAGCTGGCCGTGCTGCGTTCGCTGACCCACGATGATCCGGCCCACCTCTCCAGCGGGCATCTCACGCTTACCGGCCATTTGGCACCGGTCGTCAAGAGTGACGCGGATCCTCCCAGCGGGAAAGATACGCCCCACATGGGTTCCGTGCTGGCACGGCTCCGCCAGTCGAATGGGCAACTTCCCACGGCGGTCACGGTCCCCTGGCTGGCCTATCACCCGGCCGCGCCCGGCGGCAAAGCGCCAGGCCAACATGGCGGCTGGCTGGGGCGACGGTACGATCCCTTCCTCGTACAGGGAGATCCCAACCAGCCCGATTGGAGCATTCCCGAGCTCAACCTGCCGGACGGCCTCTCCTACGCGCGGCTCGACGCTCGCCAAAAATTGCTCTACGCTATCGACCGGCAGCGGGCGGAAATTTCCGATCAGCCGGCGATCACCAGCATGACGCATTACCAGCGGCAAGCGTTCGATCTGGTCGCTTCCGAGAAGGCCCGGGAAGCCTTCGATCTGGCTCAGGAACCCGAAAAGGTCCGCGAGGCGTATGGCCGCAATATTCATGGGCAGTGCGTGCTGTTGGCACGGCGGCTGGTCGAACGGGGAGTCTCTTTGGTTTCCGTGAACTGGCACAACGACGGGCACAATTTCTGGGATACGCACGGCAATAATTTCAACCGCCTCAAAAAGGATTTGATCCCGCCAGCGGATCGTGCGCTGGCCACGCTGTTGGAAGACCTTTCCCAGCGCGGCCTGCTGGAAGACACGCTCGTCTGCTGGATCGGCGAATTCGGCCGCCGTCCGCAGATCACGGCCAACAACGCGGGCCGCGAGCATTGGCCCTTCTGCTATAGTGCCCTCTTGGCCGGGGGTGGCATTCGTGGGGGCGCCGTGTATGGCGCGAGCGACTCCCAGGCCGCTTACCCTGCCGCGGATCCCCTGCCGCCAGAGGATTACGTGGCCACGGTCTACCACGCGTTGGGCATCGATCCGCACCGTACACTGGCAGATCCCTTCGGCCGGCCCCTCCGCTTCTGCCAAGGAAAGCCGATCTTGTCGCTGTTTGGGTGATTTACGGCGGACAGCACAGCAATCTCAGAAGATTTTCGATTTTGATTTACGCGTATGTGATTCGTACGTAGCAAAAAATCAATCGGCTATTTGGTTTTGAGCGACCTTGAAAAATCGCTAACGAGGAAAATCTGGGGGCGACAATCGACACGAATACGTATCTTCCAAAACAAGCACAAATCCATCCCAACAAATTTGATTGAGCGATCGAATTCTATCCTGTAGGTATTTCCTCGGTTTTTTCTTGGGTTTTTGCAAAGTGATCTAATATCGCCGGCATCCTCGTACCATATGTCATTAGCCTCGATCTAGCCCACCTGCTTTGTATTCCTTCGATTGTATACGTCATTCCCTCGTCATCTTCGTCTAATCCGAAAATAGGGCCACCGCTAAAACCAACTAAGCTCTTTAGATTGCCCATGCCATGGATTCTTCCGGCAAATCGAGGATACACAGCATCATCATTCTTCAATCGCAAGATCGGAAGAATGTGCGGACATACGGAAATGTGGTTAATGCGTCCTGGTTTACAACTAACCAGCTCTGTGTCTTCGCTGGGAAAACCTAGAACTAAACAGTATTCCCTTTCAGATTCTGAGGTCTCGTGGCAGCTACCGGACGTGTCATACGGGATTGTTTTGTTTGCGGCGAGCAATCGGGCGTGGTTCTCAGAGAGCTCAAGCATTGCGTAATCCAGACCGAGACCTGGATCGTCAATCATGTATTTGCAATAATCCTTGATTTCAAATGGAATCGCCAAATCGGTTGAATTTATTGGACCGTAAAAATCACATATGGATCCACCCGTAGAAACTATTTGATTACTTCTAATTCCTTTCATAAATGAAATGACCGAGTGACCGGCTGTTAAGGCATACCACTTTCCATTCAATACTACTGGGACACCTATATAGACATAATGAATCCGTTCAGCAGAAGGAGGGACACCTTCGGTTACAAATAGTGAGCGGTCTCGTTCATTTGGAACGACGTACGAACCGACCAGAGCAATTATATGACGGCAAAACATCTGAATTGGGTCGACGATATTAGACATCTGCAAAACCGACTTCACGCGTGTAAAATATGGAAAACCACGAGCCGAGAATAAGGCGATCCAAACGAAGCATTATTCAGACATGTCAACCTAAAAACTAAAAGACATAATCCTTGATAATTGACGACGATTTTCAATAAAAAGTTTCGGTCGTCAATCGCGTTTTCGGTCAATTCGTTCGTTTGGCACAGAATTCAACAGCTTGCGGAATGCGAAACCACCAGGACACGACAGTCGAAAGAAGGGCGTGCGCCTATTCATTCACGCCGGGTGCGCCGGCGCTGGAGGTGAGGGTGACCGGTTCGCCACCTTCGCGGGTACCCAGATTGTTATACAGGCGATAGTCCATCGTCTCGGAGACGAAATGCACGCTGGCGTCTCCCATCAGGAAATTCGCCCCGCCCGGATGCAAGCTCTTGAAGCCGCAGGTGCGGAACCATTGCCCGCTCTCGCCCATGTCCTCTTCCATCGTGTTCAGCGGGATGGTGGTGGGATAAACGGGGAAATTCGTGGCATAGGCGCCGTTGAAGATGCAATGGCGAGGCAGCGTTTCCCCGGACATGAAGGTATTCGAGAGCCCGTCGGTGACATCGCCGAACCGCACCTCCGGTAGCGCATGCCGCCCGAACATGCCGACCGAATTGCCGGGCGGATTCGTGCCGTAATTGTTCCCCTGGCAGCACCAGGTCGCGCTGCAAAAGGGGCATTGGTCCGGCTGCGTCGGCCCCATCGAGACGGGATACCAGAGCCCCAACATGCGGGGCGCGTTGTGCTGAAACCGCCCATCCAGAACAGCGTTGCCCGGACCGCCATCGGTGGGACAAATGAATGTGGAAATCACCTGCTGGATCGGCTCGGTATGAACCGGATCGGTCATGGTAAGCGACAGATCGAATTGGTCGTGAAGGTTTTGCTGCTCCAGATGCGGTAAAAGTAGCACGACCCACGTTCCGCCCGGAGGCGTGCAGCAGGTAGTGACGGCGTAGGGAAAGCGGGCGTGCGCGTCGTGGTATTGGTGCATCGCCAGGCCGATCTGCTTCATGTTGTTCACGCAGTGCATGCGACGCGCCGCCTCGCGTGCCTGTTGCACCGCCGGTAACAGCAAGGCGACCAGCACGCCGATGATGGCGATCACCACCAACAATTCCACCAAAGTGAACGCACGTCGCCTCGTCATGGTATGACCTCCCGTCGACTTTCGGGCCTTGATACATGTACCGCACGGATGCAAGTGCGTGATCCCAACTCGCAACCCGCAGTTTTGCGCGCACGATCCTACCACGACAGAATCAGGCACGACAACAAAAATCATGGCTCTCAGGAGCCGTCGCGTTTAGCAGCTCCGTGCAGGCTTGAACGGATGATTCCAGTTTCGGTGTCCACCATTGGGCCTAGAACGGTACGTCGGCAGGCTGGATCCAGAGCGGATAGCACGAGCTAAAATTTCCACGAAACAAGCATTGACGTTTGTTCAGTATAGTATATAAATGTCCATGTTCGGGATGGATGTTTTTTCACCCACATTCCTAAAGGAGTGGAAGATGGTGCAATTGACCGCTTTGTATGCCCAGAACCAAGTCCGGACGAAGCCCGTAAATTTAGATCATGGGCCCAGCCAAATTGGCCAAGTGCTACCCGCCGTATTGGCACAATACCAGGAAGTTTTGCAGCCGGGGCGGCAGCCTAAAGAAGGGGTTGCGAGGTAACCCAAATCGGTTGGAGCGTGTCTGGCAAAGAAGAGCCACCGCAACGTTGGCATCCGCTAGACGGCAAAAACAAAGAAAACGCGCCCCCTGTTGGGAGGGGGAAGCAGATTGAAACCTGATCCACCACGTCGGAGATCGGGTTAGGTGCAAAATCACCAGTTCACGGAGGAATGCGATGTTGGTGCTGTCCCGAAAGTTGAACCAGGCAATCGAGATTGGCCAGGGAATTGAAGTCGTCGTGGTGAAAGTTCAAGGAGATCGGGTGCGTTTGGGAATCCAGGCGCCTCAGGATGTGGCGATTCGCCGCTCGGAACTTGCCTCCCTACACGCGGGGCGTACGGGCCTAGAGGCGGAAGACGCTTAATTGCCGTCGGAATTACGGTTGGAAGCGACTTCGGCGGAAGCAGTGCACGCATCGCAAAGTGGCGTGCGGATACCTTCGAAGGCGGCAAGTTGCCTGGTAGAAAGTGTCTCGTTTGAGCTCAGCGGCGTGTTCACTGTGCGGATCCAAATTTACGGCACAATGAACGCTACGCGTCCGTGCGGCAAGTAGTTCGCCGGTGTTATTGCCGGGCGAGGTGGCCTTGGTACGGTACGTGAGGTGGGCACGACCGCTATCCCATGGATCGCGACAGTTTGCCGAGAGCGTGGACCATCCACAAATACCCGGCTTAGGCGGCGGCACGCACGGGATCCATCTCCTCGAGGAGATTGACCGTCCGCAACATATTGCCATCGATATCGTAAAACTGCACCACGCCGATCTCGATGAACCACATCGCCATGTGATCATCGGTGCGAAAAGTGCGGGCGATCACCTTGCCGGCCTCAATGCGAATCGTTTCGGAAATTTCGTCACAGGGGACGATTTCTCCAAGAAACTCGCAAAAATTCCGCTCGACCAGGCGTCGTACCTCATTGGTCCGTGGCATCACGGTCATATAGAACCTCCTGTCCTATTCGTCCGGCATCCTGCCGTGTGAGCCCCAGAGGTTATCGCGGAACTAGCTCGGCAGCAAGACGAGTCCGCCCACCATTATCTGCTATCGGCTACCTTAGCGCGGCATGATTAGGTCAGTTGGCATATCGCGTAACTTCCCACGCACCGGACCGTTCGTTTCGTGCCGTATGAGAACCGCGTCGCTGGCCCGCCAGTCCCTCGACGGCGATGCTCGGAGAAGAGGGCTAATTCAGGGCGTGTTCAGGTAGCGCAGCGAACGTCAACCGCGTCTCCAACTCGGTTTGGTGAAACCGCTCGCCCTGGGAATCGTAAAACAGCACCCGGTTTCCGTCCGTTTCCCAAACGGCCGTCAGCTTGACGGATCGTGGTCCATGCAAACAGAAGAGCATGCCACACACGCTGGCCCCTCGCCGCAAAACCCTTTCGGTCAGCGGAAACGCGAAACGTTCTAAACATTCTTGGCGGGCCAGGAGTTCATGCACATAATCACGGAGGTGGTCCAAGGTTTCAATTCGTCCCAAGAGAACGACCATGTCTCGAGGTCCTCCGTGATGTTCTCGCTTTTGCCAGTAAGTTCATGCCGGTGGCGAATCCGTTACCGCGTGAATCGAAATCGAGGTGTGGAGAATTTAAGGCGGTCCGGAAAGGGTTCAGGAACACCCCGCGATCCGTATCTTGCGAAGATCGTACTACGGGCCTTCGGCAACGGTGGGTTTTATCGGCCAATGGCCAGCCTCGAATTCCAATCGAGAGCTTGGGGCGATAAACTCAACCAAGATGATCGATTCTTCGTTCTTCGCCAGCGCGCCGCGGTCGCACGCTCGGATTTCTGGGAATTCCGCTCATGTCGCGAGCCCCTCGCGATCGGCCATTCTTCCGATTGGTGGGCGGAGCATACGAAAAAAACTGCTGGAGCAGCCGTGCAAGTCTCGTTATTCTCTAGATATCCCCGAATGGCCACGCTGGGCTCGGACGTTTCCCGCCGCCACCGATTCAAGCTGGCCATGAGCGCGAACCCCGTCCCGGCTCAATCGATTCGGGCGAGCCATGATCGAATCTGAAAAACGGACATCAAACGCTATATCGCGCGATTCGCGCGAAACTTTTGTTGGAGGAATTATCGTGGAACGTATCGGCAAACACCTCGGATTGACGATTCGGAGAACGGCGATCGCGCTGATTTGCGGTCAGGCAAGCCTGGTCACCGCCTTCGCCGAGCAGGCACCGCCGGATGCTTCCGGGCCGCCTGCCGCGATCCGTTTCGTGTCACGTGTAAAAGTACCGGTCGCCGATACGAAGCCACTGCTCCAACCACGCAAAAATGAGCGGATTGCCTTTGTGGGGAATTCGCTGGCCGAACGCATGAACCTTTTCGGCAACTTCGAAACGCTCCTCCATTCTCGCTTCCCTGAACTCGAACTGAAGATCCGCAATTTTGGCTGGCCAGCCGATGAGGTCGGCAAGCAGCAGCGGCCCAACAACTACACGACGATCGACAACCCATTGGAGATCTTTTCGCCGGAGACATTCTTTTGTTTTTTCGGATTCAATGAATCCTTCGCCGGAGCAGAGGACAAGCCCTACTTCAAGCAACGCTATTTCAACTACTTGGATGACCTCACGGCCCGCTTCACTCAGGATGACAACCCGCCCCGCTTCGTGCTGATCTCGCCGATCGCCTTCGAGCCTTCGGCGAACCCGCTGCAGCCCTCGGGGAACATGGAGAACGCCAATTTGCAGGCCTACACGGAGGTGGTCCGGGAAGTCGCGCTGGAGCGCGAACTGCCCTTTATCGATCTGTTCACCGACACCAACGACATGTTTGCCGCCAAGCCTGGCCTGCAATACACGATCAATGGCGTCCATCTCAACGAAGCAGGCGATTTGGCGATCGCGAAGTTGCTGGACACGGCGCTGTATGGCGAGGGCAACCCAGCGACGGTCGGCAGCGACGATTATGAAAAACTCCGCGCGGCAGTGAACGACAAATCCTGGACGCACCTCAATGACTACCGCATGTTGAACGGCTGGTATGTCTACGGCGGTCGGCGGACGTACGACACGGAAACCTTTCCCTTGGAGTACAAGAAAATTCGCCGGATGGTCGCCGTGCGCGACCGGTATGTGTGGGACATTGCCCAGGGCAAACCGGTCGCGGACGTTCCCGATGACAGCGACACGGGCGAACTGATCGTGCCTCCCACCGGCTTGGGACGACACTACCCGCGCGCGGAGCCAAAAGAACTGCGGTACCTTTCGCCGGAAGAATGCATCAAAACGATGAAGGTTCCGGAGGGTTTCGAGGTACGGCTATTCGCCTCCGAACGGGAATTTCCGGAGCTTGCCAATCCCTGCCAGCTCAATTTCGACAACCGGGGGCGGCTGTGGGTGGCATGCATGCCCAATTACCCCCAGTGGCGGCCCGGAGATCCCCGCCCCGACGATCGGTTGTTAATCTTGCAAGACAACGACCGCGATGGCCGTGCGGATGAGGTGAAGGTTTTTTATGACAAACTGATTTGTCCCACCGGCTTCGAGTTTTGGAACGGCGGCGTGCTGGTCATCGACGAGCCCCGCATTCTGTTCTTGAAAGACACCAACGGGGATGACCAGGCCGATCAAGTCATTCAATTGATCGATGGCATCGCGACCGATGACACCCACCACACGATGGGTGCTTGGGAATGGTCGCACGGTGGACTGTTGCACATGCTCGAAGGAGTCCAGTTGTCCACCACGCTGGAAACCCCTTGGGGTCCGTTCCGCAACCGAAATACCGCCGGCTGCTATGTGCTTGATCCGGTTTCGCTGAAAATCCGCCGGTTCCAGACTCCGGGCTACGGCAACCCCTGGTGTTTTGTCTTCGACCACTGGGGGAACGGCATCGTCGGTGACGGCACGAACGCCAAACAGCATTGGGCCAGCGCGCTATCCGGAGCCGACATGGCGACCGGAAGAAGCACCAGCGAGCCGATCTTCGACAATGAAGGCATGCGTCCCGCCGTGGGGAGTGATTTTCTGCTGTCACGGCATTTTCCCGAGGACGTGCAAGGACAGTTCATTTACGCCTGCGTGATTAACATGAACGGCATTCCTCGCTTCACCATCCAGGATGAATCCGATGGAGCGGGCCTGACGGGGCAGCGGATTGAAGACCTGCTCACGTCCACGGACAAAACATTCCGGCCCGTCGATCCCAAAATCGGGCCCGACGGCGCGCTCTGGTTTGGTGACTGGTGCAACGCGCTCATCGGACACATGCAGTATTCACAACGGGATCCCAACCGCGATCAGCGGCATGGGCGCGTGTATCGCATGATCTACCAGGACAAGCCCCTGATCGAACCGGTCATTCAGGCCGACAAGACGATCCCGGAATTGCTGGAGCAACTCACCGCCTACGAACCGCGCACCCGCTATCGGGCTCGCCGCGAATTGCGGGATCGCGATCCTCGGCAGGTTCTGGCGGCCTTGGATCATTGGATCGAAACGCGGGACGACGATGAGCAACTGCTGTGTGAAGCCCTCTGGATCCAAGAAGGGTTGCGGTCGATCGATCCGAAATTACTGCGGCGTCTACTCTCTGCCGAGGACTTCCATGCCCGAGCCGCGGCGGTTCACGTATTGAGTAATGAAATCGCGTTGGTGGTTGGCGCGAAGGAGCCGGGGAGCCACGTGGAATTGCTCACCGCCGCGATTCAAGACAGCCATCCGCGCGTGCGGCTGGAAGCGGTTCGGGGGACCAGTTTCTTGGCGTCCGCCGATGGGGCCCGGCTGGCCTTGAGGGCCGTCGAAAATCCGGTCGATTACTGGATCGATTACACGCTGAAGCACACCTTGCTGGCGCTCCGGCCCTATTGGCTCACCAGCCACGTCACGGGCCAATTCCTGACGGACGTTCCCCCCAAGCAGCAAGAGTATTTTGAAGGATTTCTGGAATCATTGGGGCCGAGCGTGAAGGCGATTCCGCATTTACAAGCCCTCGCCGATCCGGAGGCCGGACAAGTTAAACACTACGCGGCCGTGAACGAGTTGGCCCAACTGTCCGGTAATCCTGACAATGGGCGAGTCGTGTTCAATCGGGTCTGTTCCGCATGCCACCGGATCGATAATCGCGGGCTGAATTTCGGCCCCGATTTGACGAAGATCCGCGAGCGGTTGAAGCCCGAGGAAATTCGCGAGAGCGTGATTTACTCCATCGCCGAACCGAATCGCGAGATCGACGACAAGTACAAAACCCTCCAAGTCGTGACCCTGGATGGCATGCTGTTGAGCGGCTTCGTGGAGTCGGAAGATGACGAATCGATCGTGCTGCGGATCGAGGGAGGGAAGCTCGTCAAGATTGCTCATGACGACATCGACGAGCGCCATCTTAGCGGCGTGAGCAGCATGCCCGAAGGACTAGGCTTTTCCGTTGGTCCCGCGGAGTTCCTCGATCTCGTGGAGTACATTACGCAGCTTAACGAAGGCAAGTAGCGCCTTTGCCCGAATGTGACGCGTCCTCGGCGTGGCACATGACGAGCCAAAACAGCGAAGTTGCCGAAAGACGCACTCTAGCGCCTGACCGGCAATCGGTGTTCCAACATCGCTTGCCGGCAGCGAGCCATGATGCGGTCTTGCCTCCACCGCCTTGCTAGATCGAGTCATCGACGAATCGTGCGTTCGATCATTCGCCCGGTTCAATACTGCATCCGAAAGCATCCTGCAAAATCCGGTTCTCCGCCTCTTCGTGATTCGCCAGGAAACGGGCGAAGCGGTCGAATTCCGGAGCCACGGTTTCGGTCAATTCCGCGTTGGCCTTCGCCACGGACGTGTTGACGATAATCTGCGTGAGCATCGCCGCCAGCATGCCGTGCTCCGCGACGGTCGTCCTTGCCGCGTTCGCCAGATGCGGATTGTGGGAGACCGCCTCTTCCAGGCAGCCGCCTAGCTCTTCTTCCTGAAAATGGTGCTCCAACCGGCCCCGCAGGTCCTCCAATTCCGCCGCGAATTCAGCAGTGCGGTCGTTGCCACCAGGATTATTGAGGCATTCTTCTAGAGTCTCACGCACACGGCCTACCTTGTCGTGAATTTCCCGATGTTCAACGTTCATATGTGCCACATAAGCATGGCATTCTTCTAAACTTCTCATTTCCCACCTCCCGCCCTCTCAAGAGGGCCTTCTCTTCCATTCCGAAACTTGGTCAGGTCTTTCACATAGGCGTCCCTTTTCTTTTCACAATCGACCATTCCCGTTTCATGCGGCTGTTGAGCGAGGCTGCCTAAGTGTCATCACGGGGCATTCCGCGCGGCGTACCACGGTTTCCGCCACGCTCCCCAGGAGCAATCGTCCCACTCCCGTTCGTCCGTGGGTGCTCATCACGATCATGTCGACTTGCTCCGCCTCGGCGAGCTGCACGATCGCCGAAGCGGGGTCTCCCATGATCAGCCGATGTTCGCAAGGAACGCCCTCCAGGCTGGGTTTCACCTCCACGAGCATATCCTTGAGGGCTTCGGTAGAAGGATCCGGCTGTCCGTAGTAAAGCTCCCCTCCGCCATAGGCAGGCGGTGGTTCCTCGACGTGAACAATCAAAAGCGTCGCGCCGTTCTCCTTGGCGAGGGTCGTGGCGACCTCGATCACTTCCCGTTCCGGCGTCGAAAAGTCGACCGGCACCAAAATCTTCCGCATGACCGTCATCCCCCTCCCCCTTTCGCTTTGGGTATGAAGAGTGGCTTGATTTCCCTCAAAAATATGCAATCGCAAAACCCATGCCGTTTTTGAGAAATAAGGCTGCCGTCCCCTCGCTTTGGAAGGGAAACTTTGCGCAGGAATAACTTGCTAAAACATAAGTGCTTACAGAAATCAGTGCAGCGTCTGATATTTCCCCTTACGGTCGGCATGGTCGTACCGTGCCGAAAGTGCACGTGTCGAGTCGCACAGACGTTGCCTTTCCGCACACCGCGCTGGGACTCGGCACCCAAACGCCAAAGACGCTATATTTCCGTACGACGCGCTCAAAAGAGAGGTTCGCCGGGCAATTGTGATGCCTGCTTGATCCAATTTGCCATGAGCTCCTCGTCGAACTGGCCGTCTTCGTGGATGTGGAAGTAGCGCACGTCGTCATGCTTGGATTCCACGGGAGGGAGTGGCTGCAGCGCGGCACCATTCAAAAAAGTCACCTTCACGTATTTCGTGAAACAGTGAAAACTCAGAAACCAGCCCTGTCCCTCGATCCCGTAGAAAGGGGAGTTCCACCGCACCGCTTTGCGGACGTGGGGCACGGTTCGGGTGATGAGCGTGTCGAGGCGGCGTCCCACCTCCCCTTTCCAACCCGGCATGGCCGCGAGGTAATCCTGAACCGGCGCGTCCCCGTCCCCCTTGGGGATCTGTGGGTTCCCGCCCGAGAGGAGCTTGGGCTTGCCGGACACGGGTTTCGCGGTGGATTTCTTAGGAGCCTTCGCCAGCTTCTTGGTCGTCTTGCGAGGCATGTTCTGTTTACCTGCAATGTCTCCAGTATTTCGGCAGCCACGCATTGGCCGCGGGCGGGAACCCCAAAAAAGCGATCGTATCAAGAGAGTGATATAGCCTGTCAGCCCACGGTTCACGTCGAATCGATTGTAACGACTCAAATCGGATACCGCCTATTCCACCCGGGAGTGGAATTCCCATGACAATGCAATCCCTTCAGGTTGACGCCGGACCGATGAACCACTACGAAGAAGGGCGCGAAGTGTGGAACCGCAATCCCTCATGAGAGGAAGAGCGCGTGACGAGACATCGATGTAGTGCACCAGGCATGACTTGATCTGCCTTCGGCGTCGATATTAACTAGGCGGCGGCACCGGAGCAGGGAGGACGTTGTTGTGGCCATTCGAAACCTGGACAAGATCTTTCAGCCCCAGAGCGTCGCCGTTGTGGGCGCGAGCCAGCAGCCGTCAAGCGTCGGGACGACCGTGATGCACAACCTGCTGGACGCCGGCTTCGAGGGCTCGGTGTTTCCTATCAACCCGAAGTACGAGAGCATCTTCGGTCGGCCGACATTCGCCAGTGTTTCGGAAGTGCCCGAAACCGTGGATTTGGCAATTGTCTGCACACCCGCCCGCACTGTCCCCGCCATTGTCCGGGAATGCGGGAAGGCCGGCATCATGGGCCTGGTGATCATCTCGGCCGGATTTCGCGAAACCGGCGACGAGGGTAAACAGCTCGAAGCCCAGGTGGAAGCGGCTCGTCGCGAATTCCCCGGCATGCGGATCGTCGGCCCGAATTGCTTGGGGGTGATGGCACCGCATGTCAAGCTCAACGCCAGTTTCGCGGACAGTATACCGCTGGCGGGACGAGTCGCCTTTTTCTCGCAATCAGGAGCACTTTGCACCTCGGTGCTGGACTGGGCCCGCAGCGAAGGAGTGGGCTTTTCCTACTTCGTCTCGATTGGCAACATGCTGGATGTCTCCATCGGCGACCTGATCGACTACTGTGCCAGCGATACCACAACCGATGCCGTCGTGCTCTATGTCGAGTCGATTCAGGGGGCTCGCCAATTCATGTCCGCCGCTCGCGCGTTTGCGCGCGAAAAGCCTATTGTCGCCTATAAGTCCGGCCGCTTCGAAGAATCGGCGCGGGCCGCCGCTTCGCACACCGGTGCCATGGCCGGTGTCGATGACGTGTACCAGGCGGCCTTCAATCGGGCGGGTATCGTCCGTGTCTTCGAGTTGGACGACTTGTTCGACTGCGCCGAGTTGCTGTCCCGGCATCCGAAACCGAAAGGCGCGCGGCTGGCGATTATCACGAACGCTGGCGGCCCCGGCGTCATGGCCACCGATGCGCTCGTCGAACGCGAAGGTAAACTCGCCGAACTCTCCGAAGAGACGCTCGTGCAACTCAACGAAGCACTTCCTAGCGCTTGGTCGCACGCCAATCCCGTTGACGTTCTCGGAGACGCTCCTCCGGAAAGGTTTCGCCATGCCGTGCGGATCGTGCTTGCCGACGAACAGGTCGATGCCGTCGTGGTCATCCTCTCCCCTCAAGCGATGACCAATCCCACCGAAGCCGCGAAAGCCGTGATCGAAGCGGCCGAGCAATCCGACAAGCCCGTGCTGACCGCTTGGATGGGAGCGGATCATGTCGCCAAGGGCATCGAATTGTTGAACGAGGCCGGCCTCCCGACGTACTCTTCCCCTGAACAAGCGGTGCGGGCCTTCATGTACCTCGTGTCGTATGCCCGCAATCGACAGGTTCTCTACGAAACGCCGCGTGACATTCCCGTCGAGTTCCCGTTGGATCGCGGCAAACTTCGGGCCGTGTTCGATACCATCCTCAGCGAAGGGCACGACCTGCTGAGCGAGGGAACGAGTAAGGCGTTGCTTGAAGCGTATGAAATCCCCGTGACGAAACCGCAAGCGGCACACTCGCCCGACGATGCCGTGCGCCTGGCGCGACGCATTGGCTATCCGGTGGCGATGAAAATCCTTTCGCCAGACATCACCCACAAAACGGACGCGGGCGGTGTCGAATTGAACGTGGCCAGTGACACCGAAGTCCGCGAGGCCTTCGAGAGAATGGTCAACGCGGCGCGGCAGCACAAGCGGGAGGCGCGGATTGACGGTGTCACCGTGCAGCGCATGGTGTCCGAACCGCGCGGCTTTGAGATGATCGTCGGCGCCAAGCGCGATCCGGTCTTCGGGACGGTACTCATGGCCGGTGCGGGAGGTACGCAAGCGGAACTATTCAAGGATCGCGCCTTGGAACTGCCGCCGCTCAGCGAGCGGCTGGCACGGCGGATGCTGGAGTCCTTGAAGACCTGGCCGTTGCTGGCCGGGTATCGCGGACGACCGCAAATGAATGTCGACCGACTGCTCGAAATCCTGATGCGGTTCTCGTATCTGGTCGCGGATTATCCGGAAATCATGGAACTCGATATCAACCCGCTATTGGTCACACCCGAGGACGTCATCGCGTTGGATGCCCGCATCGTGTTGGACCACGAGGCATTGATCGAACCGGCCAAAGCCTATTCCCATCTGGCGATTCGACCCTATCCCGATGAGTTCACGCGTGAGGCGACGCTCAAAGACGGTGGCAAAGTCCTGCTGCGGCCGATCAAACCGGAAGATGAACCCATGTGGCATGCCATGCTCGACGCCTGTTCGCGGGAATCGCTCTGGTTCCGCTTCCGCCATATTTTTAAGGAAAGCGCCCACGAAATGGCCACGCGGTTCTGTTTCATCGACTATGACCGCGAATTGGCGATCGTGGCGGAAATCGAGGAGGATGGCGAGCGAAAGCTGATTGGGGTCGGCCGGTTGGTCGCCGACGCCGATCAGCGCGACGCGGAATATGCCGTGCTGGTCGCCGACGCCTGGCAAGATGAGGGGCTGGGATCCGTGCTCACCGATTTCTGCCTGGAATTCGCCGAGAAGTGGGGAGTCGGCCGCGTCTGGGCGGAAACCACGACGAATAACCCCCGCATGATTAGCATCTTCAAGGACCGCAACTTCACCTTTGGTGAAGCCGAAGGGGATGAGGTGCTCGTCAATAAAGAATTCCGGGACAAAAAGGATTTGGACGGAATTTAATTCAGCCCCAGCCGTCCAGATGGCCCGTTCTGAGGGCTGGCCTTTTGCCCCATTCCAGATATCGCGGGGTCAACAGGGCGAGCCGTTGAATGCGGGCGCCGCTTCGGTCGCGCACGTGACCGACTTACACGGTGATGGCGATTGGGATCTGGTCAACGCTACAATCGACAGGAAGGCGTGGCTGGCCGCGAACGAGTCCTCGAGTACGGAGTTCCATTTCGCGCCGCCCGCATATTCTCGGCTTGCCGGACCGTCACGGAAAATATGAGGCCGCGCCGGTTGTCGTCGATTGGGACGGGCATCAACTCGACGATCTGCTGAATAGTTCCGAGAATGGCAGTGTCGATTGGCATCGCAACATCGGACCGACTGCCGTGCCCAAGTTTTCTTCAGCGATTGGTTTGGTGCCCTGCGGTCCCACGGATTGGGTGGCTGCCGACGCCCGCAAGGCGAGTGACTGGGTCCAAAGCACCAAGCCCTGCGCCGCAGACTACAATGGCGACGAAAAAATCGACCTGCTGAGGGGAGACATCCGCGGCCCGTTCGAGGCCAAGCCGAAGCAACGTGCGGAAGAGCGACAGCGAGAGCTGCTCGTGCTGAGGGAAAGGCCGCTACCCATAAACTGAAATCGCTCGAATGAGGCCGAGATGTCGAGAAGTGTGAACTGGTGGACGCGAAAACTCCATCGCTGGGGTGCGTTGGTCTGCGCGCTTCCCATGCTGGTGGTGATCACTTCTGGACTGCTGCTGCAAGTGAAAAAGCAGGTCACGTGGGTCCAGCCCAAAACGCAAGTGGGCGACTTATCGAATGAAGTTCCCCAGTTGAGCTGGGCGGACATTTTGGAGGTCGCCCGGCACGAGCCACGCGCGAGTGTTGATGGCTGGCAAGACATCGATCGTCTTGACGTCCGGCCAGCAAAGGGAATCGTGAAGGTTCGCTGCAAGAATCGCTGGGAACTGCAAGTCGACTTGTCCTCTGGCGAGATCCGTTCCTCCACCTATCGGCGCTCGGATTTGATCGAAAGTTTCCATGACGGGTCGTTCTTTTCCGAGACCGCCAAGTTGGGAGTTTTTCTTCCCAACGGCATCGTCTTGCTAGGCTTATGGTTCACGGGGGTATGGCTGTGGTATCTACCATTCCGCAGTAAACGAGTGCGGCGTCGGCGGAACATTTGAAACCAACGAACAAAACCTGACGTTGGTTTCTTCCGTCGGCGTTTCACCGCCGACAGACGCTCAATTTCGCGGATGCCGCGGTGTTTTGTCCGCAGGCTTCTGGCCGCATCCGCGCTTCCAGAGACCGAGTGAAATGTTCACCGGTAGGGTTGAATTAGGGAAATAACCCTGCCAGGAGGTTGCAGACGCGGCGGGGGAAACGCACACTATGGAAACCACCTTTTTGCACGATCTCGAACACTGAGGCATCATCATGACCCGTGCCGTCCATATGACCCGCGTTTTCCGCTTTACCATTGTTTGTCTCGCACTGAGTCCAGTGATTGGATCGGCCCTTTCGGCGGCAGAGACGGAAACGAAGGAAGCGGGCAAGCTCGAAGCCGGCGACGTCAGCGCATTGAAGTTTCGCTCGATCGGACCGGCCTTCATGTCGGGGCGGATCGCGGATATCGCCGTGGATCCCGTGAAACCGAACACCTGGTACGTGGCCGTTGGTTCTGGCAACCTTTGGAAAACCGAGAACGCCGGCACCACTTGGACGCCAATTTTTGACGGTTACGGATCCTACTCGTTGGGCTGTGTCACGATCGACCCCAACAATCGCCATACCGTCTGGGTCGGCACGGGGGAGAATGTCAGCGGGCGTCACGTCGGATACGGCGACGGGGTTTACGTGAGCCATGATGGCGGCCAGACATTCACCAATGTCGGCTTGCGGGAAACCGAACATATCTCCAAGGTCCTGATCGATCCTCGCGATTCCAGCACGGTCTACGTTGCCGCGCAGGGACCGCTGTGGTCAGCCGGTGGCCAACGAGGGCTTTTCAAAACCACCGATGGAGGGGAAACCTGGGCTCCGATTTTGACCAAGGGTGAGTGGACCGGTGTGACGGATGTCGTCATGGATCCGACCAACCCGGACGTGCTCTATGCCGCGACGCATCAGCGACACCGCACCGTCTGGGCACTCATCGATGGGGGCCCCGAGTCCGGGATCTTCAAGTCCACCGACGCCGGTAAGACATGGACGGAATTGAAAAAGGGGCTGCCAGCCGCGGACAAAGGGAAAATGTCCATCGCCGTTTCCCCTCAGCGATCCAATGTCGTCTATGCGACGATCGAGCTCGCCGGTCGCACGGGAGGAATCTGGCGTTCCGAGGATTTTGGCGCGAGCTGGAAGAAGATGAGCGATTACACCAGCGGAGGGACGGGACCGCACTACTACCAGGAAATCTATGTCGACCCTCATCGCTTCGATGTGTTCTATCACGCCAACGTGATGCTTGGTCGCACTACCGACGGCGGAAAGACGTTCGAGGTTGTCGAGAGTCCCCATAAGCACGTGGACAACCACGCCGTCGTGTTTCATCCCACCGATCCTGACTTTCTGCTAGTCGGCTGCGACGGCGGGCTATATCGCTCCTGGGACTACGGGAAAACGTTCCAATTCTGCGCGAATCTGCCTGTCACTCAGTTTTACAAGGTCGACGTCGACTACGACGAGCCCTTCTATCACGTCGTTGGAGGAACGCAGGACAACAACACCCAGTACGGACCGACGCGAACGAAGAACAATATCGGCATTCGTAACGCGGATTGGCGGATCACCATCGGTGGCGATGGCCATGACTGTGCCATCGATCCCGAGGATCCCAACGTGATCTATTCGGAATCCCAGGAGGGATTTTTGCGACGTGTTGACCGTCTCACTGGTGAATCGATCGACATCCGCCCCCGGCCCGAGGCAGACGAGGAAGACCTACGGCACAACTGGGATTCTCCCATCCTGATTAGCCCACATTCGCATACGCGGCTCTACTTTGGCTCCAAGAAATTGCATCAAAGTGATGATCGAGGGGATTCCTGGAAAACGATCAGCCCCGACCTGTCGCGCGATCGCGACCGCTTCACGCTGCCAATTATGGGACGCGTGTGGAGTATCGATGCCCTTTTTGATCTGTATGCGATGTCCCAATATGGCAACATCACCTCGATCAGCGAATCACCGATTCAAGCCGGCCTGATCTACGTCGGCACCGACGACGGCTTGATTCAGGTAACCGAAGACGGCGGAGAGACTTGGCGGAAAATCGACAAGGTCTACGGTGTTCCCGAGTATGCATTTGTCAATGATGTTAAAGCGGACCTGCACGATGTGGATACCGTGTATGCGGTGTTTGATGACCACAAGACGGGCGACTTCAAACCTTACGTGGTCTGCAGTCGAGACCGCGGTCGGACGTGGGAATCCATCTCTTCTGACTTGCCCGATCGGCATATCGTATGGCGGATCATCCAAGACCATGAACTTAAAGATCTGCTGTTCGTCGGCACGGAATTCGGCGTTTTTTATTCTCGAGATGCGGGACAGCATTGGATCAAGCTGTCCGGCACGCCGACGATCCCTTTTCGAGATTTGGAAATCCAGCGTCGAGAAAACGATCTCGTGGGCGCAACGTTCGGGCGTGGTTTCTATGTTCTGGATGACTATTCGCCGCTTCGGGATATCGATGCCGAGTTACTCGCGGAGCAAGAGTTCGCGCTATTCCCGATTCGCAAGGCACTGCTTTATATCGAAGACCAGCCACTTGGCGGCACGAAGGGATGGCAAGGGGACAATTACTACACGGCGGAAAATCCTCCCTTTGGCGCGGTCTTTACCTACTACCTGCGGGACAGCCTTGAAACCCGCCAAGCTAAGCGTCACGCAAAAGAACAGAAGACCAAGGCTGCCGGAGGCGACAATCCCTACCCGGGGTGGGATGAACTCAAGCAGGAAGAGCGGGAGGAGGCTCCAGCAATCACGTTTACGATTAAGAACGAGTCTGGCGACGTCGTGCGTCGCATCACGGGTCCAACGACTTCCGGTCTGCATCGAATCGCTTGGGATCTGCGGTATTCGAATTTCACCGGAGGCGGAGGATCGGGACCGCTGGTCACTCCGGGCAAATACACGGTCTCGGCATCCAAACGCGTGGACGACAACGATGTCGACTTTGATTCAGTGCGGACGTTTGATGTCGTGGCGATCGGTGACGCAGCCTTGCCGCGGCAGGATCGGGAACAGACCCTCGCCTTCCAAATGGAAGTGGGTCGGTTGCAAAAAGACGCGGTCGGATCGGTCCGAAAGCTGGCGGAAGTCCTGGCCCAGTTGAAAGAGATCAAACGAGTCGTGAAGAATACGCCCTCGTTGGATCAGGAGCTACACGGCACCGCGCGCGAAATTGAACTCCAACTTTTGGATATTCAAGAGCAACTTACGGGAGACCGCACCCGCGCGAGCCGCAGCCAAACGGCACGCCTATCGATCATGAATCGAGTTCAGATCGCACTATCGGGGACTTTGCGTCAGACACATGGCCCCACGAAAACCCATCGCCAACAGTATGAGATTGGGCGTGAGCAATTTAAGCACGCGGCCCAGGAGTTAACTTCTCTGATCGATGGAGCATATCAGAGGCTCCTCGATGATCTTGACCAAGCTGATGCGCCTTGGACCCCCGGCCGTGGATTGCCATCCACCGACGAATAGCATTTCCGTTCGCTAACTCATCGACCACAGCCTTTTGTTTGCTGGTACTTACTCGAACAATTCGCCATCACCAGGGCTTTCGGAGTCCGACGGCTCCTCGGGAAGAATTACCGCCGCCTCCTCCGACGGTTCGGAAGCGGGCACTTCGTCTACTGGCTCCTCGACATCCAATTCGGGAACTTCCACCGGAGATTCGGGAGCGTTTTCTTTGGTCGGATCAAGTGCTGGATCGTCATCCGAGGGTTCAGCGGCGTCTGTTTCGGGAACGATGACCGGCTCTTCCGGCGCCAGGGGAGCGGGCGTCTCCAGGGTCTTATCGGATGCACGAGGTGAAATGCTAGGCGAGCCGATCTCCGGAACGGTTTCCATCACGGGGGCCGGGGCTTCACCGGCTCGGCAAGTGTCACAATAGCAGCGACTCCACCACTTTCGCGGATATTCCTGTTGGGCCAGGAAAAACGGATCTTGGTAGATGTAACACCGTCGTGCCGCGGCGGCGGACAGCTTGTAACTCTCCCAGGCGGAGCGAGTAGAACCTGCCGCGCGGTATTCGGCCCACAGCCGATCGAGCTCCGCCACGTAAAGCTCGTACGCCGAACGGCGAGAGTCATCCAGTGCTCGCTGTTCGTAGCGCCGCACTACCGGTTGGCCCCATTGGCCGGGCTGAGTGTGGTCCAGGGTCAAATGTCCCGGAGGGACTCCCAAGGCGAGTGTGACGAGAATTTGCCCGATATGCATGGCGTGGCTCCCAGAAATTCCAGAACAATGGCTGAGGTAGTGATCTGGGAAAACTTAGCTTTTTTACACGATACGATTGCCGTCAACCGACGGAATAATCGTTGCGTTGCTCATCTGCTGCAAACTCAACTTGGAATGACTCCCAACCTTCCGGAAATGGCGAAACGAGCTGCACTTCCGACTTCTCCTCCAAGTCCAGGAAGACCAGCTTCCGTGCCAAGAGTGCGATGCCGCGCTCTCGCGGATCCTCGAAATGCGGGCCGAAGGGAATGGTCGAACCATACATTTCGTCTCCGAGAATCGGATGCCCTCGTGAGGCGGCTTGCACACGAATTTGGTGGGTGCGCCCCGTGAGCGGAGTCACCTCGAGTAGCGTGATTCCGTGGATCAACTCGACGGTCCGATAATGCAGCACGGCTTCCTTCGCTTCTGGATGCTCTTGCGGAACGACTTCCGCCCGAGCGACATCGGGAATCTTGCGGAGATGATCTCGCCACGTTCCTTGCGCCGGATTCACGGCCCCCTCCGCGCAAGCCAGATAGGTCTTCTTCACTTGCCGGCGTTCGAATTGTCGGGAAATTTTGCGCGCTCCCCGTTTGTCTTTGGCGAAGAGCATCACGCCCCCCACGGGCCTGTCCAGGCGATGTGGCACGCCCAGATAGACCTTTTCCAGTGATGGTTCGCGTCGCCTTATCAGCGCCTTCAGTTGCCGCTCCAAGCTGTTAATTCCCGGCGGGGCTTGCGTGGGCAAGCCGGGCGGCTTGAAGACGCCCAGAATCAGTCCGTGTTCATAGAGAATTCGCGGTTCAGAATGCGGCATCACGCAAGTAGCATCGCGAACTGGCTACCGATTCTTACGGTTGGCCGAAAGAAGTCCTTGGCTCTTGAGCCAGGCGGCACAAGCCGCGGGCCACTGGTTCGCGCCTGGCACCTCGCGAGCCAGTCCCACCCCGTGCCGGCCACGTTCGTAAATATGAAGTTCGGCGGGAACACCGGCTTGCCGCAGTGCCAGATAGAAAGCCACGCTGTTTTCGGGGGGCACGGCCTGGTCTTCACTCGTGTGCATGAGGAACGTGGGGGGAGTTTCCGGCGTCACCTGAAGCTCATTGGAAAATTTGCGCAGCAGTTCGTCAGGCGGGTCATCTCCCAGCAAGTTTCGCCGAGATCCCGCGTGCGTGTACGGCGCGGTGAAGGAAATCACGGGGTAGCCCAAGATGAGAAAATCTGGCCGGCAACTGACGCGATCCACGGGATCGGCAGCGTCCGAGTTTCCAGCATCGAAATGGGTTCCCACCGTGGAGGCTAAATGCCCTCCGGCGGAAAATCCGAGCATACCGACACGGTTGGTCTCCACGCCAAGTTCCGCGGCATGAGACCGGACCCAGCGCAATGCCCGTTGGGCGTCCAGCATCGGCGAGGGGTGGCCATATCTCTTGCCGCGATGCCTGTACTCCAGAACGGCGGCGACGACCCCCAGATCATTTAGCCATTCGGCGATCTCACGTCCTTCATGACCCAGCGCCAAGTTTCCGTAACCGCCGCCCGGGCAGACGACAATCGCCGTGCGGGCCGCTCTTTTTTTGGGGGGCGACCAGATTTGCAAGCGCGGACGATCCTTTTCTTCCGCGCCTAGTGCGCCGGGGGCTCCATCCGGCCAAAGAATCTCGGTCCGTGGTTGGGCACGAGCCACGCCGCCGAACAGGAACGAGAAGGCCAGGCAGCCGTACATGAAAGTCATTCCTCGTTGAACCACTTGGGGTTTCTCCGGCGAGTTTCGAACCCTTGTCAGCATACGTTGTTTCTCCCAGCCGAGGGATTTGCCCACTGAAATGCGTCGACTCCCCAACCGCCACGCCTTTGCTTTACACCGTCCAAATGGCTACAAAAGTGACGAGGCGAGGCTAGATATCGTATCAGGCCGTCCGCTCGCGGCAAACTCGCAAGACCTCGTGCTATCCGGTCCATGCGAGTTTCAATCCCATTTGGTCGAGGCAAAATGCACACATGCTGAAACACTTTACGATTGCCATTGTCATCCTTCTGGGACAGATCTTCATGAATGCCCACGGCGAGGACTCGGAACATCCATTGAAGGTGATGACGTACAACGTCCGCTACGCGGCGGATGATCCGCCGAATTCCTGGCAAGAACGGCGGCCGGTCGGATTGGCCATGCTGCACGAAACCCGACCGCACGTGATCGGCATGCAGGAAGCGCTGTACAGGCAAGTGAAGGATTTTCAGGCCGGTTTGCCGGACTACGATTGGATTGGGCTTGGACGGGAGGGAGGCAGCCGCGGAGAGTTCATGGCCGTCTTCTACCAACCGGCACGGCTGGAACCGCTTGAGTTTGACCATTTTTGGCTTTCGGATACACCGGAAGTTATCAACTCTTCCACTTGGGGCAATTCGAATCGCCGTATGGTGACGTGGATCAAATTCTTGGATCGTGAGAGCGGCAAACCGTTCTTCTTCATCAATACACATTTTGACCACCGCATCGAGGACGCCCGCAGCCGCAGCGCGCATTTGATCCGCGAGCGAATGCTGCCGATCGTAGGCGAATTGCCCGCCATCTTGCTCGGCGATTTCAACGTGATTGCCCAGGAAGACCAAGCCGTCTATCAGGCCCTCGTGGCCGAAGATGCTTTCGAGGACATTTGGCGGACGGCGGCTGAACGCGGAGAAGCCTATCACACTTTTCACGGTTACCGTTCCCCCATTCCGGGCGACCGGCGTATCGATTGGATTTTGACTCGAGGCCCGATTGAGGCGCAGCGCATCGAAATCGTCACGTTTCAGCGGGACGGACAGTTTCCGAGCGATCATTTCCCCGTGTTGGCCACCGTTAGCATCGGCGAATAGTGGCCGCGCTCGACGAAGATCCTCATCCAACAAACAAATACACGAGACATGACCACGATGGATGACTTGGCAACTCGGCATGAACCGGTGAGCGACCTGTTTCCGCGTGCTGAAACGGAAGCGGACTTGGGAAAGTATGCGTTGACGGAGGAACAAGTCCGCCATTACCGCGAGCGGGGCTACGTGGCTGGCATCCGAATTTTCTCGGAAGATCAGGTTGAAACATTACGCGAAGAACTGGTGCGCCTGATGGATCCGGCACATCCTCGGCACGGCCTGTTCTATGAATTTCACTCCAACGAAGCGGTCGATCCCGCCAAGGTCCTGTTCCATGCACTGGGAGCCTGGAGGGTGGAGCCTGGCTTTCACGATCTGCTTTGGAATCCCGCCTTCACTGTTCCGGCTCGACAACTTTTAGAAGGCGATGTCCGGTTTTGGCACGATCAATTGTTTTGCAAGCCGGCGCGGCACGGAGGCGTCGTGGCCTGGCACCAAGACTACTCGTACTGGACCCGCACCAAGCCGATGGCCCATCTCACCTGCTGGATCGGGCTGGATGACAGCACGGCGGACAACGGCTGCCTGCAATACATTCCCGGCAGCCATCACTGGCCGCTCTTGCCCATTACGGGACTCGCCGGGGATATGGACGCGATTCAAACCGTGCTCAGCCCCGAGCAGCAAGAGCAATTCCAGCCCGTGGCGATTGAGCTAAAAAAAGGAGAAGCTGCCTTCCATCACCCGCTGCTGGTGCACGGATCCTACGAAAACCGCACCGACCGTCCCCGCCGGGCCGTGGTGATCAACACGGTTCAAGACGGAGTCCGGTCCGATGCGGACGAACCGCTCTTGGAAGGCGTGCCTCCCGTCCCCCAAGGCCAGCCCTTGGGTGGCACTTTTTTCCCGCGCCTGCTGTAAACCGCAAACCAAATAACTTGGAGATGAATCACCTTGGCATTTCCGAGAGCAAATGCGACATCAGGTACGACAAAACCGCAAATCACCCTGTCACGATTCTTTTGGCTACAACTCAGCCTATCTTTCGGTGTTGCCTTATTGAGCATCGCCGATTCAATTCCGCCTTCGGCCTCAATCGAAAGAATCGCCACGGTCACTCTGGAAATAACTGGTTTGGCTTGTTTCAGCATCGGTGTGGTCTGGATGGCCGATGTATTTTCGCGCCGTTTCCCACGCGAGCAGTTCTTTTCCTTGGGCATCTTGAGTGGCGCAGGAATTTTCGTGGAGTCGACTCGAATTGCTGCACGGGAATTTTGGCGTCAATTCGAATTCGAGCTGCCTTCGGTCACGACTTGGGCAATCTCACCCACGATAACCATTCTGATGGTAATTCTCCTGGTCATTGCGATTGGGAGGGAGTGGATGTTTTCTCCTGACCTCGCCAGGAAGGCTCCCAGGTTCGTATTGAAACTCGGCGTGGCATGTACCGCGTGGCATGTCGGAGCAATATTCGCCCCGGCGGTGATGGTGCTGAAGAACGGACTTCTGCACTGAAGCTTGACTTCAGGCTCTTACACTTTCTCGAAGACGAGCGGCTGACGGCATATTTTTCAGCAGTAATTCCAGGCCACGAAACGGCCGGCCACGCACGACTTTCAATCAAGCTGCGGGGCCTGCCAATCGGGAATGCCGGTGGCGTCGGCTTGCTGGTGATACAGTACATGGAAGGGACGTGTGGGGGACATCGGCACGTCCTCGTTCACCATCAACGGTCGCGTTTCCTGCCAGAACTGCTCGTAAGCGGCCCGCATCGCGGCGACGATTTCCGGGTGATTCTCGATCACATTCCTCGTCTGGGCTGGATCGCGCTGCATATCGTACAAGGCCGAGTTCTGTACGAGGCGGAACCGCTGGTTTCGCACCGCGAAATTCTTCCATTGAAAGTCATTCGGGTCAGCGCCCGTGGGCCAGCGGCCCTGATGCGAGAAGAGGTAGCGGTCCTCCCAAGCCGCGCCCGCGTTTTGCAATAATGGCAAAAGCGAGCGGCCTTCCACTTGTTCTTCCGGCGGTGTGGCGCCAGCTAGCGACGCTAGCGTGGGCAAGATATCAATATGCGCGGCGATGCGGTCGATGTCCTGGCTTGGTTTAATGTGCCCATCCCAGCGGACGAAGAACGGCACCCGCACGCCCCCTTCATCCACGCTCCCCTTCAAGCCCTTCATGCCGGCGTTGTAGGGATAGAGCTGGTCGCCATTGGCGGCGGTACCCAGCGGTTCGCCCAGTCTGCCGGAACCGCCACCGGTCATGCCATTGTCGGACATGAAGATGATCAACGTCTCCTCGAACAAATCCCACTCGTCGAGTTTCGCCAGTAGCCGACCCATGTTTTCATCAATGTTTTCGATCATCCCGTAAAATCCGGCCTGGCTCTTACCGAAACCGAGGTCCGTGAAACGCTGCGTATTTTCCGGCGGAGCGATGAAGGGACCATGCGGGGCGTTCGTGGTGATGTAGGCGAAGAAAGGTTGATCCCCATCCTTGGCCTGGCGGATCCAACCCAAAGCCGCTGTGAAAAACAAGTCCGTGCAAAAGCCGTCCGTTTTCACGAACTTCCCGTTGTGACGAATCACCGGATCGAAATATTTGTTGTTCGGTGCATCGGCACAACTACAGTTGTAGGCCTGCCCGATGCCGCCGGCGCCGTGGATAAAGGCCTCATCGAAACCTCGGCGATGCGGCTGATAGGGCTCCTCGTCACCCAAATGCCATTTGCCGAAGATTCCCGTGGTGTAGCCGGCTTGGCCCAGCACTTGGGGCAGAATGGTCGCGTCGAGCGTCATCCGCTCCCGTTCCAAAATTGTATGCGTGATGCCGTTTTTCATCGGATGCCGGCCGGTCATCAACGCGGACCGCGTGGGGGAACAAGTAGGACTCACCAAGAAACGAGTAAAACGCACGCTGGAGTCGTACAACGTGTCCAGGTTCGGTGTCTCGATCCAGGGATGGCCGTGCCGGCCGACGGGTCCATAACCCTGGTCATCGGTGATAACCAAAATGATGTTCGGCCGCTCCCCTTCGAGCCCCTGGACAGACTGGGAGAAAAACGAAACGATGAGGACCGTGAGAATATAGATGGGCGTAAATATGTGTCGCGTCATGGTCTTGCCGAAAAGTTGGAGGGAAAACGATACGATGGCAAACAAGCAGCGAGGCTGCCATACCCGGTCAATCCGAACTGCCGGGCCTGCATGATAAGTCATCACACTCTCCGCGTCACGAATTCGCGGTGAGAATTTCTACATGCGCGTGGCGACCTTCCGCGAATTCGGAACATTCCTGTTCCGCGACTTGGTATGATAGCCACCGTCGCCGCTTACCTGGAGGACGAGCAGATTGGCAAGTTTTGGAATCGGCTTCAACCAGCGAAAGGTTTTCGACAATGCACCGTTTCGTACTTGCCGTGGCAATCGTGTGGATTTGGATTCCATGCCGGCTCGTCATGGCGGACGCTTTGTCTCCGGTCTCCGGTGTCCCTGGGCAACCGCTGGGAGCCAATGTGAACCGGCTCATCCAAACGCTCGATTATTTGGGCAGCCCGCTTCCCGAACCACTCGTCGCGGAATTAAAGCAGGCCGCGGAGGAGCGGGACGCGGAACAATTGCAGCGGCTTCTCGACCCGCAAGTGCTCTTCGTGGTGTCGCTCAATCCGGAGGTCCGGGTGAAGGTCGAAACGGGCCCTGGGAAGCGTGTCTTGCAGCAGTCCGGATTTACGCCGCACGTGGTGAAGGTAATCAACGACAGCACGGTGACCCGTCAGCTCCGCATCATGAGCCCGCAAGCGGGACCGGTGTTTTCCGGAGCCAGCGAAGCCATTTTGGCCCGGCAAGCGCAGACGGAACTGAAGGAAAACGAGAATATTCAAGGGGCGACCGACCGTTTCTTGGAAGTCGAGATGTTCCAATCGCCACCGATGACTCGACAATTGAGCGGGCTGGCCGTCGAATACGCCTTGGCCATGATCTACAGCAGTGAAGTCGGGCAGCGCGAAGCCACGATCGGTTTCGATGTGGGCTCCGGCACGCAAGATATCGGCTTTCGCGGAGAGGTGCCCGTGCTGTTCGACGTGCAGCCGGCAATCCCCGTAACGCTGCGGATCCGGGATGAGCAAGGCAATCCCACCTCGGCACGCTTGACGTTCCGCGATGCGCGGGGGCGCGTTTTTCCGCCCCAGGCTAAACGCCTGGCTCCCGACTTTTTCTTTCAACCGCAAATCTACCGCCGTGACGGCGGGCAAGTGCTATTGCCTCCCGGCCGCTTCACGCTCACCTCCACGCGGGGACCGGAGTATGTGGAACAGACCCGCATCGTGAAAATTTCATTGCAAGATGATCCCGTATTGGAAATCGACTTGCAGCGTTGGATCGATCCCCGTGAATTCGGCTTTTACAGCGGGGATCACCACATCCACGCGGCCGGATGTTCGCATTACGACTTCCCAACGCAAGGCGTCCGGCCCGAGGATATGTTCGTGCAGGTCCAGGGCGAAGGACTCAACGTGGGCTGCGTGCTGACCTGGGGGCCCTGTTTCGACTTCCAGCGGCGGTTCTTTTCCTCCGTGGCGGACACGGTCAGCGAGCCGTTCACGCTGCTGAAATACGATCTGGAAATCAGCGGCTTCGGTTCGGCGGCACTGGGGCACGTGTGCCTGCTCAATTTGCGGGACCAAACGTATCCCGGCTCGGACGGGACGAAGGAGAAGGGTTGGCCCACCTGGACCGTGCCGGTGATGCGTTGGGCCAAGGAGCAGGGAGGCGTCACCGGGTATCCGCATTCGGCGCTGTACGTAAATCCTCCCTCCGCTGCGGAAAGAATCATTTCCCAATACGACATGAGTGGCGATGAAATGCTGTCAGTCGAGGAAGGGCAGTCGGCGCTGCTTCCACGACCGTTCTCTTCACTGGACCGCGACGGGGATGAGATGTTGACGCTCGGCGAACTGGCTCGGGGCATCGACCAAGCGGCCCATGAATTGCCGAATCTGGCCATTCCGGAAATGAACGGGGCCGGAGCCATGGAGATCTGTGTCAGCACCGCCGAAGGCGTGTGCGACTTCATCAGTGCCATGGATACCGCGCGGATTCCCGAATGGAACACCTGGTATCATCTGCTGAATTGCGGATTTCCGCTGAAACTCAGCGGTGAGACCGACTTCCCTTGCATGAGCAGCCGCCGCGTGGGGCAGGGGCGGGTTTACGTGCAACTGGGCGACGTACCCTCGCTCGACTTCACGGAATGGTGCGAGGGTTTGCGGCAAGGACGGTCGTATGTTTCCGACGGTTTCGCGCATGCGGTGTTGTTCGAGGTGAACGGCGCCGCTCCCGGCAGGCAGGATGTCCAACTCTCCGTGCCGGGTAGCATCCAAGTCCGCGCGAAGGTCGCTTTCGCCTCCGAGCAGCCCAAAGCCGTTGCTTACGGGGGGATTGTGCCGGCGGGTGGACGCCGCGTCGTGGGAGATACCGTGAACTTGCATGCGCCGCGCGACTCAGGCACCGTCCAGGGAGGTTCCCGGCTTGTGGAGATCGTGGTCAACGGCGAGGCGGTGGCTCGCCGTGAAGTTGAGGCCGACGGAGCCATTCACGATTTGGAGTTCCAAGTCCCCATTACCCAGAGCAGTTGGATCGCCCTGCGGCAGTTCCCCCAATTGCACACCAATCCCGTGCAGGTGATCGTGGCGGACCAACCGATTCGAGCCTCCAGAGATAGTGCCCGGTGGTGTGCCGAGACCATCAAGCTACTGTGGACCAATCGCCGGCGGTTTATCGCCGAAGATGAACGCGACGAGGCGAAACAGGCGTACGATCGCGCCATCTCAACTTACGCACGGATCGCGAAGGAATGCGGGGAATAGTGTATCGAACGCTCGGCACGCAATCGGATGGCTCGGACCTGGCGTTTACCATTGGCGCACCAACGCAATCTGGAAGTACCGCTCGTCTACACGGAACGAATGCCGCGCGGTACGCCAATACGGTTGTTCAGACGCTCAATTTCTCGGTGGATCAGATCCAGGTTCGAATCACGCACGGTAGGCAACTGGAATCGGGCCTGACGTACTTTGTTGTAATCCAAATCGGCAATGACCAACTCTTCGCCTTCGCCGCCGATGGCCAAAATCTTGCCATGCGGATCGATAACGCGGCTACCTCCCCAATACGTCTCGCCGTCCCGCGTTCCGCAATGGTTCGCCATCACGATCGGCATGCCGTAGAGCATTCCGTAAAAGGATAAGGCGGTGTCCCAACCGTCAGGGTTCGAGAAATCGAGCCCCACCGCCTCACGAGAGGACGCGACGGGAATGATCAGCAGCGTCGCGCCATACAGTCCGGCCAGATGAATCAAGCCGGGGTTCCAAGAGTCAGCGCAGATGAAGATCGCGGCCGTCCACGGCGGTTCATGGACGAACACATCAACATAGCGGCCGCGGGCGAAATATTTGGCTTCCTCTAGATTTCCGTAGGTGGCCAAGTTCAGCTTGCGGTGAATGAATTGTACTTTGCCGTAACGCAATGCGGCGGCGGAATTGTGAAATTGAGCCGCCATGCTCTCTTCGACGAATCCGGCAACCACGGTCATGTCACCAGCACGCTCCGCGATCTCCAGCAATCGCTGGTCATGCCGCGTGATGGCGAGGTCTGGCGTCTTGGAACGTAACTGGTAACCGGTGAGGGAAAGCTCCGGGAAAACGAGCAATTCCACGCCCGCGTCCCGTGCCCGGTCGATATAAGCGAAGTGCTTCTCGAGGTTGTCGCTAATGTTCGCTTCGGTCGGCTCGATTTGCGCGGCGGCGACGCGTAGTTTGGCGGATCGATATTCATTGGAATCGGTCATGCAATCACTCACTTCCCTTGCTACCGATTGCCACGCGATCCTCGGCCCAGGTGCCGGCATGTTCCAGTATTATGTCCGGATCCTCGAACTGTTCGTATAAGATATCGCGATAAAGCCCGGCTTCGGTCTCGCGATCCACGGGCGACGATGTGTTGGTCGCGATCGAAAGCGCTTCGTCCAACGTGTCCACCGTACCAGTTCCCTCGTCAAATTGAGCCTTTTCGCGCCAAATGAGTTCCTTGGGCAGCAAGTCTTCACAGGCCTTGCGAAGTATCCACTTTTCGGTCGTTTTGGCACTTCCCTCATTAGTGATCCGCATTTTGAGCGAAGCGGGTATCGACTGTGCGAAATCGATCAAATCGCGATCCAAAAAGGGAGTGCGCGCTTCGAGGCCCTGCGCCATCGTCATGCGATCCACGCGTTGGAGATTGATGTTGTGCATGGTGGTCAAGGAACGCGTCAGTTCATCCGCCAGCTCGCGCGGCGCATGAACATAATCATGATGGTAAGCGTAGCCCGCGAACAGTTCGTCCGCCCCCTCTCCGGTCAAGACGGCCTTCACATGCCGTCGCGCGAGTGTCGTGGCGAAGTGCGTGGGAATCGCGCTTCGCACGAGGTCCACGTCCGCACTTTCTAGGTGATAGATGACATGCGGCAGCGCTTCCGCGATTTCTTCGGCGGTGAATGTCAGTTGGTGATGTTCCGAACCGATATGCCGCGCCACCTCGGCGGCAGCCAAAATATCGGGGCTTCCCTCCAATCCGACGGAGAAGGTTTTCAAAGGCCGGTCAATGGCACGCGCGGCGATCGCGGCAATGATCGACGAGTCCAACCCGCCTGAGAGAAACGACCCGACTTCCACGTCCGCCACCATCCATTTCCGCACCGCGTCTTCGAGCGTGAGCCTGAGTTCCCGGCAGACCGATTCCAGATCCAGATCGTGTTCGGCTTCCGCCGCTCCATGCGGCACGCGGAACCACCTTCTGGTGCCATCCAAACTATCAAACATTTCACCTGGTCCGATTGCCTCGATCTGGGATAAGCCGAGCCCATCGAAAGCCTTGATTTCGGAACAAAATGCGAGGCCCTCATCGAATCGGGCCACATACAGCGGTTTGATTCCCAACGGATCGCGCGCGGCGATGACACGCTCCGGTGTCGCGAGCACGAAGGCGAACATGCCGTCCAGTTTCGTCACCCAGCGTAAATGCCTGGAACGAAATAGATGCAGGATAGTTTCGCTGTCGCTACGAGTTTCGAAGGCACTTTCTCCCAGGATGGCCCGCAAATCGCTGTAGTTATAGATTTCGCCATTGGCCACGAGGATATTGTCCGCGGAATAGATCGGCTGCGAGCCGTCCGAAGGGCCGATGATCGAGAGGCGGCAATGTGCCATGATCGCCGGCACATTGGGCGACCGATAAACCTGCGTTTCGTCAGGCCCACGGTGTTCGATTTTTTCGATCATACGTTTGGCCAGCGCCTCGTCATCATGCTGCCACAAACATGCAAAACCGCACACAAGCATCCTCCGCTGGAGATCCCTAGAACAAGTTCATCCGGCGATTCGTCAACCGGTATTCGACATGTGCCGGCTGCTGGCGAAACGCAATGCTATGATCGTAGCCTGCGTCGCTTTTCCAGACGAGGGCATGCCGCGCGACCAACTGCTCCGGCGGCGTAACGAACGGATCCCGCGGTCCACGAACGTTGATCCCTCGTTGCCAGAAAGAAGGACACCGGAACACCGAATGCAACCTTGTCGCGACGTGCCTCGCCGCGAATGCCACCTTTGTCGCCAGTGTCCTTTCCCAAGAGAACTCCACTGCTCGTCGCGCGGATGGAGTGGCTTCCCAGGACGAAGGGAATTAGCCCTCGTCAGGGGCGGGTGAGTGCGACCAACCTGTTCACCATTTGGAACCGGGGAGCTTCAGTAAACGGGGATCATGCCCATTGCCCAAAGTCGATGGCATTCTCCGCATCGTCTTGCATCGCCACCGCCATCAAGAGCGCGTCCATTTCGGAGTCTGCTTCCCAGGCGGAGAACGCATCATCCAGAGACCGCAAGGGATCGGAGTTTACAAGAGCCACGGGTGGCGGCGGCGGAACATCCTGGACGGTGAACGTTACAACCAGCGGAGTCCCCGCCGTCCCCGTTGCACCGGCGCCTGAAAATGCGGTGGCGGTGATGGTATGTTGCCCCAACGAGAAGTTGAACGGCTTGTAGTTCCCGGAGACATCCCCGGCGAGAGCGTAAGGAATCACGCTTTCCGTGCGGAAGTTCGGGTCTCCGTCCAATCCAAATTTCACGCTCCCGACTTGGCCCACGTCCGCTCGCACGTTGAGGTTCGTGGTCGGCAAAACCGAAAGGTTGATAACGCCGCCATTCACCAGCGGACCAATCGGCTGATCGGTGTCCGCATCGATCAATGTAAAGCTCGTGATGTCCAAAGTCGATTGGACCGCATTGCCCGAAATCGGTACGCTGAGCGGCGAGTTGGACCCGTCGTGGTTGACATCCAACGTGGCCACGTGCCCGCCGATGGTTTGCGGGGCATAGGTGATCGGAATCGAGGTGGATTCTCCCGGCTGGAGCGTCAATGGCCCACTGAAAAACGCCGTGAAGTCGGCGGATCCCGACATACTCGTCCCCGAAATGATGACCGCGGGAGATCCCACGGAGCCTTCATGCACCACCGTTACCAAGAGGGAAGGAGAAGCGCCGATGCCGACGTCTCCGAAGTTGAGGCTTCCTGGCTGCGCCGCTAGCGTACTGGAAATTGCCTGGATGACCAATTCATTGAGCGTGGAGTCGTTGGCCGTTTCCGAAGCGGTCGTGGCGGTCGCCGCCACGTCGTAGGTGTTTTCCGCCAAGGCCGGAAGCG
>JANQPP010000012.1 GCA_028289405.1 Pirellulales bacterium | reverse complement strand
CGAAGAGAATGGGCACCTTGAAGCCCGTCACATGGGCGGTCGCCATACAGCAGAAGTAGAGCGTGCAGGCCAAAAGCGAATATCTGAGGACTGTACCGTCCAATCCGGCGCGGTCCTCGATGGCGGTTTCTACGGTCATGGCGTTTTCTTTCTCCAACTGGGTGTTTCTCAGGCGACCTGCTCTTTGAGCGCCGAAAGGTAAGCCTCCGTAGACACCGTATCGGCGTACGCGAAGCTGAGGGCAGACATGAAGGCCGCGTGCACTTGGGCCGCGGGAACGGTGACGCCGTCGAATTCCACGTCGCGCGTGGCGCACGCGTCGTGCACAAGCGTGACCCAGTAGCCGTAATCCGCCGCGGCGCGGGTCACGGCGTCGATGCACATATGGCTCATGGCACCGCAGATAACGACTTCCTCAATTCCCTTCGAATCGAGCCGGGACCTTAAGTCCGTATCGCGGAAGGCATTCACCTGATGCTTTAGGAGGACGGTTTCGCCGGCCAGCGGCCGAACCGATTCATGATGCTTCGCGCCCTCGCTGCCCACCACGAAGAAGGGCGCTTCGGCCACCGGGAATTCGTGCCGGACGTGGAAAATGGGGTCCCCGGCGGCGCGGGCCGCCTCGATGAGTTTGGCGGCATTCCCGGCCGCTGCCTCGATTCCGGAGAGTTCCCACTTGCCGCCCGGAAAATAATCGTTCTGAAGATCGATCACGAGAAGTGCGCGCGTCTTCATGGGTTTGGCCTCCTGCACGGCGTAAACGGTCTCATTCAAGTCAAGAAGCTTCCAAACGGATTAGGGGAATGAGACTTGGCGAAACTGACATTTTGCAGGCTATAATTGACAAATGGATCGCGATGTAACGACCGTCGAAATTGGCATTCTTGACTATCCGGGTGCTCAGAAAGCGTCAGTCTTCGGATTGCTCGATCTTTTCGAGACAGCGGACATGCTGAATAGAGAGCGGGGCAGCAATGGGCCGGAATTGCGGGGCGTCCACTGTCGCGTGAAAGACGGCTCCGTTAGCCAGTCGGAGCGGATGTGGGC
>JANQPP010000009.1 GCA_028289405.1 Pirellulales bacterium | reverse complement strand
GTGCCTCCGCGCGCGATCGTCGCCGGAAATCCAGCCCAAGCCATTGGAACCGTGCCAGAGGAGGGAACATGATCCTTCTGGCTGGTTCGATCATGCTGGCCCTGGTGCTCACCGCCGGCATTATGCAGTGGCGGAAGAGCGGCGGCGATATCTTCCATCCGGTGGTGGTCGTCTCCGCGATGCATCTGCTGCGCACGGTGCCGTATCTTTTTCTCGTGGCGTTTGACTCATCGGTGATCCATCGCTTGGTCTACCATTCTCTCCCCGATTTGGAGGAGGGCATCGTTTGGTACTCCTTCGTGGAAGGGGTCGGTTTTCTGGCGTTGCTGGCCGGCGCCTTGAATCCGTTAGGCTGGCGGATCGCCGAACGTCTGCCGGTGCTGCGCTATCGGTTCAATCACCATCAATATCGCGTGGCGACGTTGGCGGCGTTTTCCATCGGCATGGGGAGCTTTTTGCTTTATCTGTATTACATCGATGGCTTGGAAACACTGCTTTACAACCTCCACCGCCGTACGGAATTTGGCCGCGGCGCGGCCTACCTCACGTCCCTCATTTCCATCGTCAGCTTTTCCGTGATCCTGGTGACCTACTCGCGGAAGTTCAATCGCACCAATGGGCAGCTTTTGCTGCTGATACTGATGGGAATGGGGGCCGCTTTCATGCTCACCGCGCGAGGAGGTGGCCGAAAGCTAACCTTAAGCCTGCTGTTGGCCGTGCTCATGGTACAGCATTACGGCGTGCATCGCATTCGGCGGATCGGCCTGTTCATTGTCTGCGTGGCGGCGGTTTGTATTCCGTATTTCGTGGCGGTGCCGCTCATTCGAGCCGCCGGCGCGGTCGAGTATTACCAATCCGACTGGGAAGCCCTGGGGCAAGACATCGTGGAAAATCTGGCCCGAGTCATCACGGATCTGAGCTACGTGGACACCTATGTGTTCATTACCAATCAATTCGATGTCGATAACGTTTGGATGGGGCGAAGTTATCTCGACTTGCTCAAGGCCCCAGTCCCTAGCGGCATGCTGGACGGCAAACCGCCCGTGGATGATGGCGTGTATATCCAGTCGATGGCGAATGGATACCGCGTGACCCCAGGAATGGCGGCGGACAATCTGTATGGTTCTTCCTGGCCGCCAGAAACACTCGGCGCATGTTACATGAACTTTTGGGTTCCTGGCGTCGTGGCCGGCATGTTCCTGTTGGGCTTGCTGTATCAAACCAGTTATCAGTACATGCGGCGATGCGATTACAGTCTCTACACCATCGTGCTCTATCACCTCGTGCTATTTAATTTTCAATTCAGCAATCTCCGCATCGTGCAAACCATGATGGGAGCGGTCACCTTGACGCTCTTTTTCGTGTTGTTCTTCCGCGTGCAACGGGCCGAGACCAGCGGCTTGCCAAACTCTCCCTTTTCCGGCGGTGCCCCCGCGGGTCCCGCTCCCGCTTCCTAGTATGTTGCACGGAACTGCTAAGTTTTTGCAGCGCCGGAATTCACGAGAACACCCAGTGAAGATACCGCGACCCACAATCGACACGTGTTATCCGAGGGCGATGTCATGACACGCCGCTCTATCCTTGTGTTCACGCGCCGCTATCTGCCGGGCTACAAGGCCGGAGGACCGATTCAATCGGTGGCGAACCTCGTGCGACATTTGCACGACGAATTTGACTTTTCAATCGTCACTTCCGACCGAGACTCGGGAGACGAAATACCTTATGAAAATGTGCCCAGTGACGAGTGGATGGAAGTCGGCCAGGCCCGAGTGAAATACCTCTCGCGTGGCCAGTGGACGCGGTCTAAGTTGGAATCGATCGTCCGCGACGAACCATGCGATGCGCTGTATTTGAATAGCTTTTTCAATTATCCGTTTTCGATTCGTCCCATGCTGCTGCGGCGCTCGGGACGGTTGCCGAGCATGCCGGTGGTGTTGGCGCCGCGTGGAGAGTTCGCCGAAGGTGCCTTGCGGATCAAGCCGAAAAAGAAACGCCTATTTCTGGCGCTCGCCAAATCCGCCCGGCTCCATGCCGATGTGCTCTGGCAGGCGACCAGTGAATATGAACGGCAAGAAATCTGCTGCCTCTTCGGCCAAGACGCCAAGGTTCATGTGGCCCCCAACATCCCTTCGATTCAGCCCCGTGACGGGGTTTGCGCAAGTCGTCCTAAACAGCAAGGGGAGTTGCGGGTCGTGTTTTTCTCGCGGATTGCCCGCAAAAAGAACCTCGACTTCCTGCTCCAACAATTGGCGCATGTCCAAGGCCAAGTCGAGCTGAGTATCCATGGTCCCTTGGAAGATGAATCGTACTGGGAGATTTGTAGCCGGCAGATCAAGCAGCTTCCGGATCATATTCGTGTGCGATACGCGGGTCCTCTCCGGCATGAAGAAGTGGGACAGGTGTTATCCCAATACGACCTGTTCGCGTTCCCCACATGGGGAGAGAATTACGGCCACGTGATTTTGGAAGCGCTGGGGTGTGGCCTGCCCGTGCTGATCAGCGACCGCACGCCGTGGCGCGATTTGAAATCAAAGGGCATCGGTTGGGACATTCCACTGGACCAGCCGGTGCGTTTTCGCGAGGCGTTCCAAATCTGCGTGGAGATGTCTCCGGAGGAGTTCGCCTTGTGGAAACATCGGGCACGAGAGTTCGCCGAGAGTATCGCACATGATGAAACAGTGATTTCACAAAACCGCCAACTCTTTCGCCTCGCGTTGGCAGACGATTCATCCCCAGTGAAAACCGCCTGCGAGATGGGGTATGAATAATTTCACGAAGAGCGAACCGAACGCTTCCGCACCGCCTTCCCACGACGTCTCCGCCACGGGCAGCCGCTGCTGGTTCGCTCTCGTCGCGTTCGTGGGGCTTCCCAGCGCGGGGGCATGGTGTGCGTTTCTTTTGTTATCCGAGGTATTGATTCCCACGGTCGGTTTGGGCGAACTGGATCGCATTCGGCTGTTGGGAGATCATTTGCGAAGTGATCTGCCTGCTCCTCCCTTGGCCATGTGCTGGGGAAATTCGATCGTGCGAGAAGGGATCGACGCCGCCATCGTGGAAAATCAGGCTCCTGGCTGGCGCGCCGAGAATTACGGCCTCAGCGCCGCCGATTTGACGGAGTTGCAAATCGCCTTGCCGGCCATGCTGGCGCGAAAACCGAGTGCGGTAGTGATCGGACTTACGCCGTGGGGGACACGGCTCAAGGAGCCGGATATTGGAAAAATGCATGCCTACGGGTTGGCCCGCTTTCCGCGAGACTGGCCCGCAAATTGGGAGAAAGAGCAATTTCCCGGATTGGATTCGGAGAGTTGGGCCGCGCTGCGGGCGGATACGAATGAACATCTGATCTTTTTTCGCCGTGCGCCATTAGATGGCCTAGACTATGCGGCGAGGGTGCTGATACGTGGCGATCGTGGAAAAAATTCCGGTCGGGAATGGTCCGCTCCTTACGAAATGCAGCGATCGATTGGCGGGGAGCGGCTCGCGCGCCACGTCGAAGTCATCCAGGAGGAAGTGCAAGCATTTTTGAATTCGGAAGACCGCCGGGGCGAGGTAGTGCCGCGTTTTCTCGCGGACGAGATTCGCTCCGCTGGTTCCGAGCCGGTGTTCCTGTTGCTGCCGGTACATCCCCTGTTGCAAGATTTCACGGAAGATTTGGGCACGCGGCTGCATCAGCACGTGGAAGAAGTGGCTAGCCATGGAGGCGTCGTGGCGGATGCCCGCCACCTGCTCGAAGCGGAAGCCTTCGCGGACGCCGTGCATCCCAACGCGGAAGGTCGGGCTACTCTGAGCCGATTTTTGGGAACGGTCCTCAACGGTCGAACACGATAGGTTCCCAAACCTGGGGCGCGCATGCTCTTTCAGTCCTTTGAATTCCTGCTGCTATTGCTCGTCGTGCTGGGGCTGCTGCACGTCCTCCGCCGGCGGGCCTCCCAGCATTCGATGCTACTGGCGGCGAGCTACGTCTTTTACGGCTGGTGGGACGTCCGCTTTCTGTTTCTGCTCCTTCTCAGCACGGTCGTGGACTACACTGCGGCGCTAGGAATCAACGGCGTGCGCCTCAATTGGCGGCAGCGGTGGCGAATGTCGGTGATCCTGCTTGCGGCAGGCTTCTTGTGCCTCGGTGTGAATTGGTCGTCGGTGTTCGAGGCTTGGCATACTTCCAGTCTTACGGCCTTCGAGTGGCGACCCACTTGGAATGGCTGGCGGGAAGTGCTGGGCATGGTGATGCTCTTCACCTGCGCCGGACCGTTTCTATACGAAGTGTATCAACACCTTGCCCCTTCGGCGCGGCGTACCGCATTCCTGGTTACCAGTCTGGCAACCAACCTCGGCATTCTCGGGGCGTTCAAATACGGCAACTTCTTTCTGGATAACCTGCAAGGCTTCGGCGGTTGGCTGGGACACTCCTGGCACTTGCCCGCCTGGCACGTGATTTTGCCGGTGGGGATCAGCTTTTACACGTTTCAAACGATGAGCTACACGATCGACGTTTATCGTGGGCAGCTTGAGGCGGAACGCTCACTCCTGCGCGTCGCGTTGTACGTGGCCTATTTCCCCCAACTGGTGGCTGGGCCGATTCTGCGGCCACAACAATTCCTGCCCGCGCTGCGGGTCCCTTGGACCTTGGAGGCCGCGAATTTACAGAGCGGCTTCCACTTGGCTCTGGTGGGCTTATGCAAGAAAGTGCTGATTGCTGATTCGGTTTCGGGCATGGTGGACGCCATCCTTGGCAATCCTCAAGGACAGCCGAGCCTGCTGGTGATCTTCGCCACGCTGCTTTTCGCCGTGCAGATTTACTGCGACTTCTCGGGGTACACGGACATCGCGCGGGGCATCAGCCGCATGTTCGGCGTGGAGATCCCGCTCAATTTCAACTATCCCTATTTCAGTACGTCGATCATCGAATTCTGGCGGCGATGGCATATTAGTCTCTCCACCTGGCTGCGGGACTATCTCTACATTCCGCTGGGGGGAAACCGGCTCGGTTCGTCGCGAACTTATACCAACCTGCTGATCACCATGATCCTAGGCGGGCTATGGCATGGCGCGAGCTGGAATTTCGTGCTGTGGGGAGCTTATCAAGGCGTGCTGCTTTGCTTGAATCGAATCTTACGAGCGTTCGTGGAACGTGTGCCCGGCCTTCAGCGGTTTCTCGAAAGCCGCTTCGGGACTTTGCTGAGATGGTGCGTCACCACCTACTTGGTCATGCTGGGATGGCTCATCTTCCGCGTCACTTCCTGGCCAGACCTCGTGGCAGCACTGCGGGCATTCGTCGTTTTCGACGGGCGATTGCAGGCAACCGCCTTGGGCCTCGGCAACACGGCGCCGGTACTCGCACTTTTGGCTTTACTCGTGTTCGCGATGTTGCACACCTTTGGACATTTCGTCCGCCGCTGGCCCGAATTGCTAGACGCCACACCGAAACCGATTTTGGCAATTCTCTATTTTCTAATCGGCATGGTGTTGTTCTACGGCTGGCCCGGTGCCAACGAACCGTTTATCTACTTCCAGTTTTGACGTGACCGATGGGCTTGTTGGCAACCTACTTTCCCGAATCGCGATTTGGCGGCTTTCCCACGGAATGCCCCACCACGCAATTTTATACCCGCGTGAATGCCCTGTTGCGCGCCGAGGATGTCGTGCTAGACATCGGTTGCGGGCGGGGAGTATATGGCCAAGACGCGATCCCGTTTCGCCGCGACCTGCAAATTCTGCGCGGAAAGTGTCGGCGCGTCGTGGGAATCGACGTTGATCCCGGCGCTTCCGCCAATCCGTACATCGATGAGTTCCGATTGATCGAGAGTGAGGCATGGCCCGTGGAAGATGCCTCCGTGGATCTCTGCGTGGCGAATTATGTGCTGGAGCACGTCGAAGATCCCGCCCTTTTTTTTCAAAATTGCTTTCGCGTATTACACCCCGGAGGCGTGGCCTGTTTCTTGACGTCGAATCTGTTTAGCTACTTCGGGTTGGCGGTGAAACTGGTACCCAACCGGCTGCATGCCCGGGTTTTGAAACGCGTTCACAAGACCTCGCAGCGTCAGGAGGAAGATGTCTTTCCCACGTGCCATCGCTGCAACACGCCTTGGAGCCTGCGGCGACATTTGCGAAAGGCTGGCTTCGACGCCGTGGTGATGGGGTCTCCCGCCCCGCCCAACTATCTGCAATTTTCCAGGGCAGCGTACATGCTGGGCACCTGGTATACACGGTTGGCTCCGCGCGGCACGCAAGTCGCGCTTGTAGCATTTGCCCGCAAGCCGCAAGAGGCGGTAAACGAATCCGAAGGTCAGGATCCTAATATGGAAAGTCCGTAGTATCACGAAAATCCTGTTGTAACAGGCGTAGCGAGGAAACGGGCTGGTGAAGATGTGAACGGCGGATGTTTCGCTTACCGATTGCATTGCCGATGAAGTTGCCGGGTACAATAAGAATACGCATGCTTAAGTGGAAAAAAACGGACCGACTTCGAACTGCAACGACTGCTTCATGAAACAAGTCCTGCAAAACATGCGCTCAGGCGAGCTCCGCTTGGAAGAAGTGCCTCCTCCGGCGCTTCAGCCGAGTGGAATCCTGGTACGGAACCAGGCGTCGCTGATCTCCGCCGGTACCGAACGGATGCTGCTCAGCCTGGGGAAAAAGTCCTTGCTGGGGAAGGCCCGTGCCCGGCCCGATCTGGTGCGAAAAGTACTCGACAAGCTGCAGCGCGAGGGGTTTCAGTCCACCTTCGCCACGGTCCGTCGGAAACTCGACAAAGAGATTCCGCTGGGATACAGCGCTTGCGGCGAGGTCTTAGCCGTTGGCGCTCGAGCGGGTGATCGGTTCGGTGTGGGAGATCGCGTGGCGTGTGCCGGCGCGGGTCACGCCAATCACGCCGAAGTCAACTACGTTCCCAAACTGCTCGCCGTGCGGCTGCCGCCACCTGTTTCCGTGGAAGCGGGAGCGTATGCCACGGTCGGCGCCATCGCGCTACAGGGTATTCGGCATGCGGACGTCGGCTTGGGGGCGACGGTCGCCGTGATTGGGCTCGGTCTCATCGGACAGCTTGCCGTACAACTCTTGGCCGCGTCGGGTTGCCGTGTCGTGGGGTTGGATCTCGATGAGCGTCGTCTCGAATTGGCCCGCCAAGGTGGCGCGGAACTGACGCTTTCCCCGCGAGGCGGTACGTGGCGTCAAGGCATTCCCGCCTTCACCCAAGGGCGTGGCGTCGATGCCGTGCTGATCACCGCCGCCACGACCAGCAACAAGCCGTTGGAGATGGCCGCCGAAATGGCCCGCGATCGTGCACGCGTGGTGATGGTCGGCGTAACCGGCATGCAGATACCCCGCAGTTCCTACTACGCCAAAGAACTCACATTTATCGTTTCCCGATCCTACGGACCGGGCCGATATGACGCGCAATACGAGGAGCAGGGTCACGATTATCCGGCTGGCTACGTCCGTTGGACGGAAACGCGGAACATGGAAGCCTTTCTGGACATGGCCGCCACGGGCCGCATTCAACCGGAGCTTTGCACCACGCACCGCTTCGACATCGCAGAGGCGGAAGCGGCCTACGAGATGATTCTCACGCAACGCGAGCCTCACCTGGGCGTGATCTTGACTTATCCGGAGGCGAAGCAGGCTGAAGCCCCAACCTTCGCAAGGAGCATTCAACTCAAGGCGACTTCCCCATCGCCCGTGGAGGGGAAGGTGGGCATCTCCATTTGGGGAACTGGCGAATTCGCCCGGGGTGTGCTCGTTCCCGCCTTGCAGCGAACAGGACAGGTCGAATTTCGGGGCGCGCTCAGTGCCTCCGGGTATTCCGCCCAAGCTTTCGCCCAAAAGTTTGGTGCCTCGTTTGCCACGTCCGAACCTCAAGAATTGCTGCACGATGAGGGCACTCAATTGGCCCTGGTGGCCACGCGGCATTCCCAGCACGCGGAGCACGTTCGCGCGGTCCTTTCCGCTGGCAAGGACGTTTTCGTGGAAAAACCGTTGGCCCTGACTCTAGATGAATTGACGGAGGTAATTGCTGCCTGGCATACATCCGGCAAAAGGTTGATGGTCGGCTTTAACCGACGATTCAGTCCCTTGGTGGAAAAGCTGCGAACGGAGTTTCAAGACCGTGGACCGCTGATGATGCACTGTCGTTGCAACGCTGGTCCGGTTCCCGCCGATCACTGGATGGCGGATCCGCGAGAAGGCGGGCGAATTCTCGGGGAAGCCTGTCACTTCCTCGATCTGTTGGGATTCTTGTGCGGTGAGCGACCAGTTAGCGTGGTGGCCACGGCATCCCCTGACACCGGCGATCCGGCCAGTGACGATGTGCAGATCACCGTGCGCTACGAGGACGGCTCGGTCGGCCATCTGCTCTACACCAGTCGCGGACCAGCCGGATATAGCAAGGAATCGGTCGAGGTCTTCGGCGGGGGGTACGTCGGCCGCCTTGAGGATTGCCGCCGGCTGACACTCCAAGGCCCGACAGGCCGCTCCCGCGTTCACAAATCATCCGGCTCGGACAAGGGGCACGCAGCGGAAATGTCCGAACTGGTGGCCTGCCTACGAGACGGGCGGCCGTTCCCGATTCCTAGCGATGAACTGGTGGACACGACGCTCGTCAGCTTGGCCGCCGTGGAGAGTGCGGGACGAGAAGAAACAATTTCGCTTACCGACCTGCGTGGAGAACTTGCGCTTGCCGTTCAGGAAAAAACATCGGATACCTGAGCGGATTTTCATCATGGCCGAAACTATCGTGTGCGAGGCGCTCGCTTGAAGATCCTGTTTCTCAGTCATTACTTTCCGCCGGAAGTGAATGCGCCTGCCACGCGGACGTATGAACATGCGGTGCGCTGGGTCAAAGCGGGACACGACGTGACCGTTGTCACCTGTGCTCCCAATTGTCCCGATGGAGTGTTGTTTGAAGGTTACCTCAATCCATTGCGCGGCACGACGGAATTCGTCGATGGCATTCGCGTGTTGCGAACGTGGACTTATTTGGCACCCAACGCGGGTACGCTGCGGCGAATTTTGAACTACCTGTCCTATCTCGTGTCGGCTGTGCTAATGGCCCTCCGCTTGCCGCGACCCGATGTCGTGGTGGCCACGTCGCCACAGTTTTTTTGTGGTTGGGCGGGAGTGCTCGTCGCGCGTTGCAAGCGAGTCCCCTTGGTACTGGAAATTCGCGATATTTGGCCTGAATCGATTGAGGTCCTAGGCGCGCTGCGACAGCGAACGCTATTGCGGCTGCTCGAATGGTTGGAGCGGCGGATGTACCGTGCCGCGCGGCACATCGTCTGCGTGGGACAGGGGTATCGTGATAACATCCTCTCCAAGGTGAATGTCGCCGACCGCATCTCCGTGATCACCAATGGCGTCGATCTGGCGCGGTTTCAGCCCACCGAGCCGGACGAGCGGTTTCAGCATTGGCATGACTTGGAGGACAAATTCGTCTGCTCTTATGTGGGAACGATCGGCATGGCGCATGGGCTGGAAATCGTCGTGGAAGCGGCCAGGCTGCTCCGGCAGCGAGACCGCATGGATATCGCGTTTTGTTTGGTCGGCGATGGCGCGGCGCGCGAAACCTTGGAGATCCAAGTCCGCGAAGCTGGTTTGGAGCCGTGGGTACGGTTCACTGGCCGGCTGCCGAAAGAGGACATGCCGATGGTGCTAGCCAACTCGGACGCTTGCCTGGTCCATCTGCGGAAATGCGAACTGTTCACCACCGTCCTGCCTTCCAAAATCTTCGAGACCATGGCCATGGCCCGGCCCATCTTGACGGGCGTGGAAGGAGAAGCCCGGCGGATCGTGTTGGAGGCAGGCGCGGGCGTGGCGCTGGAGCCGGAAAATGCCGAACAGCTCGCGGAGACTTTGGAACGGATGGCCGATCAGCCCGCTTGGACGTTACAACTAGGAGCACAGGCCCGGCAATACGTGGCGCGGCATTTCAATCGTGATACCCTGGCCGCGCAATACCTGACACTGCTGACGGATGTCGCCGGCAAATCAGCGGAAGCGGAGGAGGACGTAATGTCGACCAAAACCACCGATCATCCAGTGGAAAGCGAAGCCACGGCCACGTCGTCCGCGACGCCGATTTCATCTCGCCGGCCGCGCGTGCCACAGTAAGCGCCTTGGAGCAAGACACATCTCATCTTCCGCGAAATGGGACGAATGACACCGCAGGTTTTGTCCGTTGGCCCTAAACCATGTCCACGATTTCTCCCAGGAAGACCGAGGAAGCTGAGGCTCCGCTGCTGACGCCGCTCAAAAGCCCGCTACCGGAAGGATGGACGCGAGGATTGCTTCGACGGGCATATCTGCTGCATTACCACCGCAAAAGTCAGGTATTGCGGCGGCTACTGCGCTTGGCCCGCAGGCGCCTGTTTCCTTCCGCGGCGCGAGACCTTCCGCTGGTCGAATCAATCGAGACCGTTCCGCTCACGGCCGGTTGGCGGCGTTTGGCCGCGCGAAAGCTGCAAGATCGTCGTCTGCGTGGTGCCGACCGGCGTGCCGCGCAATTGCTTCGTGGCGAATTCGAGTTTCTGCATCACGCTATCCCCGCTAGCGATCCGCTCGACTGGCGCCAGTTGGCCAAAGATGCTCCCCATCTATGGCGTTTTCAACTGCATTATCACGAGTTTTTGCTGGATTTGGCTGCCGCGGAACCAGCGGAGAGAGAAGCACGTCATCAAAAATTGGCTTGGGAACGCGTGCAGAGTTGGATCCACCAATTTCCAATGCCTGACCGAAGTGCGGTGGACGACGCCTGGCATCCGTTTTGTATTTCGCGACGCCTGCCGTGCTGGTTCACTTTGTGGACGATCTCGCCACCGGATGAGGAACTTGTTTCGTCCGTGCTCGAAAGCGCGGCCCGCCAAGCCGATTATCTAGCAGCGAACCTGGAAACGGATCTCGGTGGCAACCACCTGTTCGAGAACGCCAAGGCTCTAGTGTTAGCAGCCTCGTTTTGTCGGGGAGGGCCCGCCGATCATTGGCGGGATGTGGGAATCCGTATTCTGCAGCGCGAACTGCCTCGCCAATTTTTAGATAGCGGCGAGCATTTTGAGCGGTCTCCCATGTATCACGCCTTGATGCTGGAGGGCCTGCTCGATCTCGCCGACGCCCTCGACGAAACGTCGGCATCACTAAGCGGAGAACTCGGCCAGTGCATACGGAAGGCCGCCTCGTTTCTGGAAGACATTTTGCATCCGGATGGCAGCCTGCCACTGTTTGCGGACAGCACGCATGAACAGGCGCCAGATCCGTGTGGATTAATCGCTGAGGCCCGTTCGACGTTTTCCTCGACATTCGACACGGAGTTCCGTCCGGAACCGTCGAGGCGTCGCGGCGGGTATTGGTTGTATCAAGACACGGATGACTTTCTCATCTTCGATGCGGGACCGGTGGGAGCGGACCACCTGCCGGCCCATGCCCATGCCGATCTGCTCACCTGTGAGATTTCGCTATTTGGCCAGCCGTGGATCGTGGATGGCGGTGTGTTCGATTATGAGGATAGCTCCATGCGCCGCTATTGCCGCTCGGCGGTCGCACACAACGTGGTCACCATCGACGGGACCGAACCGATCGATATGTGGTCGAAGTTTCGCGTCGGCTACCGGGGGCATCCCTCGCCATTGCGGGAAACGTGCGAAGAAGAATTTTCCTGCGCCTGGGCTTGGCATAACGCCTACCGCCGGCTCGGTGTTTCCCGCTTGGGCCGCTGGTGGGCCTGCCGACCGGGCGGTCCCTGGTTTTGCGTGGAGCGGGCAGAAGGCAAGGGCCGGCACGAATTGCGCGGGCGATTGCATTTGCACCCAGATGTAAAGGTTGCCCGGCAGGACCCCGATGCTTGCAAACTGAGCCGAGGGGCGGAGTCCGCGCACATTTCGTTTTTTGGGCCGGGCCGGCTGGAGTTACGCTCGGGATGGTACTGCCCCGAATTCGGATTGCGGATCAAGAACACCGTGCTGGAATGGATTGTGGACGCCGAGCTCCCCGCGTGCTTTGGTTGGCAGCTCGCTTGGCGAGAGCCACCGGCAAAGTCCAAATTGATCATGCGCCCGGGAGAGAAGCCGCTTCTGCACGATGAATCCGACGAGGGCTCGACCACCTTGCATCCTTTTCCGGATGATGTGAAGTAGCGTACTTTTCCGCGTAGTCGCCCAAGCCGCCTTACCCCACCGGAGAACCTCGACTTGTCTGTTTTGCATTTGGCCTGCATTGTCGGAGCACGCCCAAATTTCATGAAGATGGCGCCGCTGTTGAAGGCACTGGCCACCTATTCGCATGTGCGGACGACGCTGGTGCACACCGGGCAGCATTATGATACCCAGCTTTCCGACATCTTCTTCGAGGAATTGGGAATGCGGCGCCCGGACGTTTCGCTGAACGTCGGTTCAGGTCGGCATGGACAGCAGACCGCGCGCATCCTGGAAGCGTTCGAGGAGGAACTGCTACGGGCCCGGGAACATGGTGAGGATTACCACCGCGTGGTCGTGGTGGGAGACGTGAATTCTACCGTGGCTTGCACGTTGGCTGCCGTGAAGCTGGGAATCCCCGTTGCTCACGTGGAAGCTGGTCTGCGGAGTTTTGACCGCTCCATGCCCGAGGAGATCAACCGCTTGCTCACTGATGCGGTGTCGGATTGCCTGTTCGTGTCCGAACCGAGCGGGATGGAAAATCTGTTGCGAGAGGGGCACACCGAGGACCAGCTCTACCTCGTGGGTAATATCATGATCGACTCCGTGCGGCAGCACCTGCCGCGTGCCCAAGAATTGGACACACTTTCCGCTTTGAATCTCGCGCCGAAACGTTACGGCGTGGTGACATTGCATCGTCCGGCCAATGTCGACCAGCCGGAGACCCTTTCGTCGCTGGTGGAGGCGTTGGTGGATGCCAGTGAAACGCTGCCGCTGGTATTTCCGCTCCATCCCCGCACGGAAGCCAGGCTGCGTGCATCTTCGCAATTTTCTCGCCTGGAGGAAGCGCCCGGAATCCGCCTAAGCCCTCCGCTGGGGTATCTGCCGTTTCTGTGCCTGACCTCCCAGGCCAAGCTGATCATCACCGATTCGGGCGGGTTGCAAGACGAATCTTCGTATCTCGGCATCCCTTGCCTTACACTACGACCGAACACCGAACGACCGATTACCGTGGAGGCTGGCACGAGCACGCTCGTCAAGCAGGGGGCGGAGCAATTGCGCCTTTGCCTGGGCGACATTCTTGCCGGTAAATACAAGCCCGGCGCACGTCCCCCCCTTTGGGACGGCTACACCGCCGGCCGTATCGCCGCGATTTTGGCCAGTGAATCTCGGGGATGACGGGCCTTCCTAAGACTTGCCCGCACAAACCGCACATTCACGAAATCGCGCGGCGAATGGTTCGGTTTCGTGACCCAGGAGTGCCCAAACTGTTTATGACATTGCGCAACATTGTTAAGATATGTGAATCAAGGCAAGTTTTTGGCCAAAGAGTAGCTGGATTGGCCCGAAGCGAACCTACGATAGGGCCCTGACCACGGGTGGGTCTCCAAATCCTCGCTGGCCGTGTGCCGCGGCGGTATGATGAATTTGGGCCCTGATGCGGGAAACTCTGGCCCGATGGAGATGTCGGGCGTTTCGCTGGCACACAAGACTGGCAACCAAGATAGCGCATCCTCCAAGAGGCACACGCCATGCAGAAGCTCACGACGGTTGAGGCGGAAGTCATGGAAACAGGAGGCCATCAAAAGGGGGTGGATCTCTTTGATGCCGTCTTTCGGCACAAATGGATTATCGCCCTCTGTGTGGCTGTCAGTTTGGGGCTGGGGTATCTCTATTACTCCAGCGCGACGCCGATTTACCAGTCGTCCGCCAAGGTCGTGATCATCAAGAAACAGTCGCAGGTACCCGACGGCGCGATCCAGACCTATCGTGAAACGGATGACTATGTTTCCGGCACGCATCTGGCCACCCAGATGGAGATCATCCGGGGACGCAAGGTGATCAAGCAGGCGATCGACGACGGGCGGCTCGATGTAAAATGTTTGTCACTTAGGGAGCCGGCACGGGAAGGGCCGGAAGTATTGACCTCGCATATTTTGGGCAACCTCTCGATCGACAAGGGTGGTAAAGGGCGCGACGGTCGAGATGCCAACACGCTCACCGTGAAATATGCGGGGCCCAATCCCGAAGATTGCGCCGAGATCGTGAATCAAGTCGTCGAGAGCTACCAAGCCTTCTTGAAAGAGACTTCCAGCGAGTCAGGGCAGGAGACACTAAAGAACCTGACCAGCCGACTGGACAAGAGCCGTGAAGCGTTGGCTAATCTAAGAGAAAAATATGCCACTTTTAGCAGCCAGGCGCCGCTGATCTTTCCCGAAGGAAGCCAGCGTGGCAGCAACATTCACCAACAAGAATTATACGCCCTTGAGGAAAGCCGGATCGCGGTCAAGCGGCAGGTCGAGAAGTATGAAACACTGCTCAAGCGTATTCGCGGTCAGCTTGATGAGGGCACGGATCCGGCCGCCCTGTTGATGACGGTGGAACGGAGTCTCGCGGGCAATCGAAGCATCATGAAGTACGATCGCCAATGGATCGAACCCAATTCGATCAGTCATCTCAGCAATACTTTGCATGAGTTGGAAAGGCAGTTGGACACGATGCTGAATGCCCATAAATACAAAAGCACGCACCCCAAGGTCGAACGGATTCGCCAGGAAATTGAAGCCACGAAGAAACAGCTTCAATCGGCACGTGAGGAATATGCCAGCACGCAGACCGCGGACCTCAAGCCCGAGGAAGAGCTACGGTATTACCTGATTTCGATCGAACAGGAACTCGCGATTCTCCAGGAAGATCAGAAGTTGATCATGGCGGACCACGATGCCGCCATGAAAAAAGCCAAGGACGTCGAAGATTTTCGGGCGGAAAGAAATCAAGAATTGGCCAAGATTCAAACGCAGGAAAACTTTGTCAATCTGCTGACGGAGCAAGTTCGGCAGCTCCGGTTCAATGATGAATCCGACTCGAATCCATACGAAACCCGCGTGATTAGTCAGGCGCTGCCCGGGACGAAGATCAAGCCGCGGCTGTTGCATGCGATAGGCATCGCGGGCTTTTTTGGTTTCTTCTGCGGTGCCGGATTGGGCTACCTGATCGAACTGGCGGACAAGAGCTTCCGCACCCCCGAGGATGTACGGAGTGCCTTGGGCTGGCCTCTGGTGGGTCAGATCCCACTGCTGCCGGCGCGAAAGTCCCTGGAGGTCGTGGATGAGACCGCCGTCGATGCGACCATTCGCACGTTCCACAGGCCGCTTTCTCAGTTCGCCGAAGCGTACCGCGCGGTGCGCACGTCGCTGTATTTCAGCACTCGCGGTGAGGGACACAAGGTGATCCAAATCACCAGTCCCGTGCCGGGAGACGGGAAGTCGACCCTGGCGGCCAACGTGGCCGTGGCCATCGCGCAGTCCGGCAAGAAAATCCTGCTCGTGGATGCGGATTTCCGCAAGCCCCGGGTGCATGTCCTGTTCAACGCGCCGCACCACGTGGGAATGTCTTCGGTGATCGACGGCGAGGCGGAACTGGACGACGCCATTCAGGCGACAGACGTGGACAACCTGTCGATCATGCCCTGCGGGCCGATTCCGCCGAATCCTTCGGAGCTGTTGACCTCGCCACGTTTCGCGGAGCTGTTGCAATTGCTGCGTGAACGGTTTGACTTCGTGATCGTGGATACCCCGCCGCTGCTGGCAGTGACCGATCCCAGCGCGGTGGCCCCGCGCGTGGATGGAGTGATCCTGACCATGCGACTGCGAAAAAACGCCCGGCCCCTGGCCATGCGGGCCAAGGATGTGCTGGAAAACCTGGGCGTCCGCGTGCTGGGAGTTGTGGTCGCCGGTGTGTCCAAACAGGGCGGTTACGGCTATGGGTACGGCTACGGCTACGGGGATGGCAGTTACTATGCCGACGACCAGCCTCAAGGCCGCGCCTCACGCAATCGTGAGAACGGAGCCATAGCCGTCGGGCCCGCCAGGTCACGTTTCTCCAACGGACATCATGCCGGCGACGACGACATCGACACGTTGAATTTGTCCTGAACCCAGCCCGGGGATGGTGACGGTTTCCGTGCGGCCCGCTGGCCAGTAACGCGAGGGAGATTTATAATGATCTCCGCGCGGTCGCACCGCGCCCTTGAATCTCGTGCCGTGAAGCTAGAAAAGGGCGGAAAATAACATGACGGAACAAGTACCCGCTGGAGAACCACTTCCGCCGAATCCAGGAGCTGCCCCTGCATTTCCCGGCGTCCCTTCACGCGAGGACGACATAGAGGAAGAACTTTGGTCGGGCCATTACTCCGGCAAGGCGATGGTCGGCATGTGGGTTTTGGGAGGAGTGCTTACAGTTGTCATTCCCGTTTTGATGGCCCTGTTCGCGCCGGATTGGGGAGGGAGTGCCTGGCTCATCGTGGCCGGTGTGCTGGCCGTCCTGTGGTTGGGCATGCTGCTTAAATATGCCTATGAACGGCTCAACGCGCGCTACCGGCTGACCACCCAACGCTTCTTTCACGAAGCGGGTATTCTTCGCCGTACGACCGACCGGATCGAAGTCATCGACATGGATGACATCACGTTTGAGCAGGGAATCGTGGAACGCATGCTCGGCGTGGGCACGATCAAAATCAGTTCCAGCGATCTAACGCATCCGCAACTCATGCTGCCGGGGATCGACAATGTAAGCCACGTCGCGGGATTGATGGATTCGGCACGGAGAAAAGAGCGTCTACGTCGCGGAATCCATATCGAAGCCGTTTAGGAATGCGTCTCGCTTTCGCGTTCCGTTTGGGTGATTCTTTGTTGTCGGTTCACGCGGAGAACCTGGCCCACCAAGACCGTCGCCTGGTACCCCCAGAATAGGGCCACGGAACAGGCAATGGCGCCGCCAATTATGGCCAGGCTGCCTTCAAAAAAGGTGAACATCGTCACTCCCGTGGCGGCCCCCAACAGGGAAACGGCCGCCTTTCCCACGGCTGCCACGGTCCACAGTTTGTGTGCGTGCGTATCAATGGCAGTTTGGGCGGACATGTTCGCCAATTCCCGCATCGCCGAGAGATCCGACGATAACTCGGGCGGCAAGCGTCTCACCCGTTCCACGGGTTGAGCTAGTGTCACTTCCTCGTGGGGAGTGGCGGAGGGTGAGGAAGCGTCTCCCTGGTTAAGCGGTTTTTCTTGGGAGTGGTTCGCGGGCGTGGATGTGGCTGCGGAAGGCTTCTTCGGTTCCGCCGATTCGTCGATTCCGCGTGATCGCAGCAACAGCCTTTGCATGTAGGCATCGATATCGTCTTCAGCTTCGGCCGGCTCGGACGGACGATCCATCACTGTAGTCATGTCAGGCTGCGACGATGCAGGTTCCTCCGCCCCTTCAAACGTCGTTACCTCGCCGGTTCGATTGGCCTCTTCCTCTGACGGGAATTGTTCCAACTCTTCGATGCGAGAGTCTACGTCAGGCCGATCATCGGCACTGTCGGCATCCTGTTGAGAATCCGTCAAATCGAGGAAATATTCAGTTGGTTGATGACTTTGTGAGGCAAGATTTGACGCCTGCCTCTCTTCGCCCGACCCTTGATGTTCTGCTTCGTTGAGTATTTCCTGTTTAAGCCTTTCCCAATTCAGCGCCTCGGAACTGGTCTCGGGCTGTATCTCATTCTCCGGAGCGGATGGGCCGCTTGTGGCCTCTTCTTGGTTGTCGGCTTCTGTTCCGAAGGCCTCGCGTTTTTCCTGCAAAGCCCGTTCCATTTCGTGGATGCGGGCTTCGAGCAATTCCTTTTCTCTTTGCCAAGCGGACCTTTCCTCCTCCAGAGCTTCCTTCTCATCTTCGAGTTGGCGTTGAGCGGAACGGTTTTCGGCGGCCAAGTGGTCAAAATGCACCTGCATTTCCGAACTTTGCTGTTCCCAGTCGGCCATGCGCGCCGCGAGCGCCGCGCGTTCCGCGGCGAGAGCGCTGGCGGACGAGGCGAGAGCATCCCGATCCTCCTGGTCAGGTGGCGAGGGAGCGTTCTCCCCGGCATCGATCTGTGCCTGCAATTGAGCCATTTCATTTTGCAAATCGGCGAATCGACGCTCGGCTTCTTCCAACAGCGATCGCAACGAATTCAATTCACTCTGCTGGACGACGCTCATGCCCTCCAGCTCTTGGCACCGCCTTTGAAGGTGATAATGTTCTTCCGAGTCTAGCGGAGAGTCCTCCGGTCCCGACTCCAACTCGGCGCGTATGCTTTGATTTTCGTCGCGCTGAGTTTTCAGTTCCTCTTCCAGTTGTCGAATTCGCGACTCGTTCCCCGTTGCCTCCGCGTGGCGAGCTTCAAGATCGTCCACCAGTTGCTGGATCCGCGCTTCGTGTTCCTCAATCCTCGAGTTGGCATGTTGAGCTTCTGGTAAAACGCGCTGCAGCTCACTTTGTAGCTCATCTCGCTCTTGGCTGCTTTCGGTTAATTGGACGCGAGCGGCTTGAAGTTGGTTTTCCAACTGCTGCCTTTCGGCCAGCCGCCTTTGAGATTCGAACGCTTCCTCGTGCGCGCGATCTTGTGCCGCGGCTAGCTGGCCACGTCGATCACGCAGTTCCTCAAGGATGCTCCGCAAACGTCCATGCTGAATCGCCCTGGT
>JANQPP010000199.1 GCA_028289405.1 Pirellulales bacterium | reverse complement strand
GTTCGACTGCTCAAGCTCTTTCTTCAAGAAATCAACGCTCCTTCGACTCTCCTCGATGGCTCGAGTGCGAAGGCGTGTGTTTACCGCGTTCGAGGATGGCGGAGCGAGGGCCTCGGTGAATTCGGTCACGCGTGGCGGATTGTTGTCTCTCGCATCCCGGGCCGGGCGTGAGTCACGCCGCAGCGGTATCTGCCGGCGGTCCAGCTTTGATTTCTGCTGCACTGGCGGCTCGGCGACTTCCAGCAAGGATCCCCAGGTCGCCACGATCGCCTCGGGGCGATGTAGTTGCATCGCTGCCACCGGCTGCCGTCGCCGCGACGCGGTCACGGGATCTGCTTTGCGACGCGGGATCTGAGGAGCCAAATTCATGCCACCTGCACCTTATGCGCTGCCTCGCCGGGACAATCGCCGCTGGACATTATCCGTGCCGCAACTTGGCGAACAGCTCGCTGTATTCGTGCTGAACCACTTGGGTCAAAGGGACCTCGATCTCGGCAATGGGTGCTCCTGGTTGACGATCCAACACGACAATTTCTTCTACCTCCTCTGTCGAGGCAGTGGGAACAAACCCCGGCGGGGACGCCTCGACAACTTCCTCCGCATCCACTCCCTCCGTGTCGAATTCGGCCAGAGGTTGCCCCACGTATCCGCCCGGTTCTTGGGAATCTTCCGACTCGACCAAGGCATTCTCCTCCATGGATTCGGAGGCCATTGGCGCTACCAGTGAAGAAGTCCCCACCTGTTCATCGTTTGTTTCCGAGGGCATGGCCACGAATGAGCTGCCGTGGCCTTCCAAACCTTCCCGTTCTTCGATGATCACGCCTTGCAGACGGGCACGGGGATCGACCAGCACTTCTTCTTCCTCGAATGGTTCGGCGAACGGGTCGGGGGCCTCATCCAGCACCAGCTCGATTTCCGGACCGATCGTGCCGGCGGGATGAAACGTGTCCTCCGGTTCTTCCATCGGCGCGGACGCTTGGGGCGATTCGACCGTTTCGAGGTCGTCCGTCTTGCGGCGAAAGGGGATCGACTCATGTTCGCTGATCTCGTCGAAAACGGGGTCATCATCCAAACCGCCGAACTCGATTACGCCGTCCGTGGAACGAGGGACCGCCGCCGGGGCCGCGTTCCACAGGGGGGGCAATTGCTGCAAATCGGCCCAAGCTTCTTCGATGATTGCCGGATCGAGTTGTTTTTTGCCGGTCGTGTACGCCAAAATCAAAGCATGATCACATAGTTGATTGACCAAGCGGGGGATGCCGTCGGTCGCCTGATAAATGCTGGTGTAGGCTTCCGGCGTGAACAAGGCCTCGGGATCGGCTTGGGCCGCCGACACTCGCCCACGCACATATTGTTCCGTCTCTTCCAAAGACAGGCTCGCCAGATAACACCGCGCTGCCAGGCGCTGGCTGAACAACTCCAAGGCGGCCGAAGCGAATCGCTCCTCCAATGCCGCGGTGCCCGTGAGCACGACACGCAATCGCGGATTGCCGTCACGCACCAGGTTCGTGATTAACCGGATCTCCTCCAGCAGCCGCAGCGGCAAGATGTGCGCTTCGTCCACCAGCAAGAGCACGGCTTTCTTTTCGTCCAACCCCACGGAGAGGTGGTCCACCAGGGCGAGCCGCAACTCGCCTTCATCCATGCCACGAAAGGGGAGGGAAAGGCCGTACAAAATGGCTTGCAGTAGCGCTTTGCGGGATGACAGCCGGCCGCAGTTGAGCACGACGATCTGAAAGTCCTCCGCGAACTGCTGGGCGAGCAACTGACAGACTAAGCTTTTTCCCGTGCCCGGCGGGCCGATCAGCACACCAGCTCCTTCGGCGCGATCAATGCAGCGGGCTAACGTTTCGCGCGCCTGGCTGGCTGGCTCGGTGGGCACGAAAAACTCCGCTTGAGGGACGGCACCGAATGGGGCCGAGGCAAATCCAAAGAACGATTCGTACATCGTGTCCACTTTCGTTGACCAATGATTGAAAACGGAGGGAACGTGGCCGCGTTGGCGTGTCGGCCTTCTCTAGCTTCGGCAACGCGCGCAACCCGGCTCCAATCGCGCCGGAACCACCGTACTTTCTTACGCAGCAATTCCAAGCTTTACCTTGAGTGAATTCCTTTTCCTGCTTTCGTCGGCAAACGCGCTTGTCGGCGGGCGGGCTGCTCACGCCGTCCCGGATCGTGACATTTCCGCGAGGGCACGCTTCGCACAAGATTAAGTGAAAATGTTCCACAATTGCCGGCCCATGTTTTGCATGGCAATGGCGTGTGCCTGAAGAGGATTCTCCCACACGACTTCGCGAAATTCCGCATCCCAGGCGACCAGCAGAGTGACTCCGGCGAAGACCGCCAAGACACCGACTTCCGCCGCGACCACCATTCCGACGGCCAATTTTCGCGCGGCCCAAGCACATCTTGCCCACTTGCCGGGACGCGAGTTCGGCAAAACCCCCACGATGGGGACCGCCGAAATGCCGGCCAAATCTTCCGCCGCGAGCAGTCGACGCTGCTCGGAACAGCTCGTTTTCCACGCCACCGCCATGCCCAAGCCCAATAGCCCGGCCAGCACCAAACCGGAGGTCAAACTTCTCCCCTCCAATTCGGCCCGCTGCGAAAGGCGGGTCGGTTCTGATCGGAAGGCGCCCGTGCGGGAAGATTTCAATTCGTTTCGAGCTTGTTGCTCCGCCAGTTGGGCAAGCTGATGTTGAGAGTGGGCGGCCTGCCACGCGTTCCATTGCTGGCGAAGGTCCTCCGCCGCACGCGCCGGGACGGCGGTCGGTGCCGCCTCCAATGAAGGCAAGCTGGCTTTTACCGGCCGCACGGTCAGTAAGTCGCGCGAGGCGGGATAGACCGTGCCACGATTGTTCCTCGAAATCTCGCCGGATGGTCGTTTCGGAGCTTCGGGCCGGTCCTCGAGTTCGTCGCTCTCCGCGTCGAGATCGAGCAGTTCGTTAAGCGGATCGGTTCCCACCGATGGCGGTTGAAGTTGAATCAAAACGGGCAACTCGCCGTCGGTTTCCCGCGAATTCTTCCCTCTGCCGTGCGGATCGGCCGTGCTTTCCGCGATGTCACTCCCACTGGTTCCGTCGGGAGACATCGACGTGTGCAACGATCGAGATAGCCGAGCCAACCTATCCTCGATCGCGGCACGGCGCTGCGCCAACTCTTGTCCGGCCAAGTGCGCCGCACGTGCCCGAGCGGCGTGTTGCCGTTCGTGCCAGATTCGTGTCTGCCCGTGCCCCCGTTCCACGAACCGGCGGGCCAGATGCGCCACCACGTTCCGGGCTAACGCTTGATCTTCGGATTCGTGGGAGAAGCACACGGTGCAGTCGTCTGGTTTCTCCGAGATTTCCAATACGGTGGCGTCAAGCAGAGGTTGCAAGCTGGTCCAACCGTGCGGCGTTTGCTCCAAGGGAAAATCTTCCAACAGGCTGTACAATTCCTCACGGTGATTGCCGCGAGGGAGGACACCGTCCACCTTTCTCGCCGTGGCGGTCTTGAGCGTCACGCTGGTTTCGGCTTGGTATGTCTCAACAAGCAGTCCGGGAGCCACCGCCAGCAACGCGGCCAACGTCGTGATCCCGAATACATACGCGGTGGAATATGCCGGGCGCCGGCGCCTAGAATCAAGGAAGGGGTTCATCCGCGAATGATCCGTCATTCGGCGAATTCCTGCGTGGTGGATGATGATGTGTGCGTGGAAGTCTTTGATTAGCCAAGTTCGTGGCATGCGAAACTGCGTTCGCCTAAACCGTTGCCAACACGGTGTCGTGCAGAGTCATCTCGCTATCCTTCCGAATTCGACGCGGACCGGATGCCACTTGAAACCGCGGTGTGTTGTTCTTCGTAAATTGAACTATCGACGCGCCTGTTGATCCGGTCCCATAGCCCTGGCCGTTGGAACTGTTTGCAGCGATAGGCGCGTTATGGGTAGGCTAAATCGACTAGATCGATTGAGTCCGCGGGGGATGAAGGATTATTCCGGACCACCCGCACCTTGGTATGACGACGTTGCACGGGTGGGCAAATGTTTCGAGTCAAAATTTGTGGCATCACGACCGAACAAGACGCGCGAGTCGCGGTGGAAGCGGGCGCGGATGCCATCGGCTTGAATTTTTATGAGCGAAGTTCCCGCTATGTGGAACTGCCCCAAGCCAAGGCGATCGCGGCGAGCCTGCCTGCGACCGTGCTCAAAGTCGGCGTGTTCGTGGACCTGCCACCCGAGAGGATCCAGCAATGTTTTCAAGAGGCCCCTCTGGATGCCATTCAACTGCATGGCGACCAGCCACTCTCCGCCCTGCGAGAGTATGCGGATATTCCCGTGATTTGGACGCGACGGGTGCGGACCGCTGATTTGCCCACTTTGGCGGAAGAATTGGAACAGGGCATGTCACTCGGAGCGGCTCCCGACATGCTGCTGCTAGATGCCTACAGCGAGTCGTCCTACGGAGGGACGGGACAACCGCTGGAATGGTCCGCCATCGCCGCGCGGCGAGAGACATTGCGTCGTATTTCCTTGGCTTTGGCTGGGGGTTTGACACCGGAGAACGTGGCGGAAGCGATCCGCGTGGTTTCCCCTGATGCCGTCGATGTCGCTTCGGGTGTGGAATCGTCTCCGGGACGGAAAGACCCGGAGGAAGTTGCCGCGTTCGTATCCCAAGCCTTGTCCGCTTTCGCGGACGGGCCGGACAAAAACCAAAAATAGTGTTCGGGTGTACATGCACGCCATCGGCTGCTAGAATTACTCGGGACGCGCGCGTCATAAAAGCCGTTCAGGTTGTCACGCGAGTTCGGATGCCCATAATAATGATGTTAGATTTCAGTAGTTATTCACGATTGAACTATTGCCGCGCATGGAGCGGCCCGCCCATTGAATGATTGAGGAGAGTTATGTCGCAGGTTGAAGCGAAGGTTCCTTACAAAGTCGCCGATCTTTCCCTGGCCGATTGGGGCCGCAAGGAAATCGAACTGGCCGAACGCGAAATGCCCGGCCTGATGGCTCTCCGTGAAAAATATGGCGCGAGCAAACCGTTGGCCGGAGCGCGGATCGCTGGCTGCCTGCATATGACGATCCAGACCGCCGTGTTGATCGAGACCTTGACCGAACTCGGCGCCGAGGTCACTTGGAGCAGTTGCAACATCTTCTCCACTCAGGATCACGCTGCCGCGGCGATTGCCGAGCGTGGTATTCCCGTATACGCCTGGAAGGGAGAAACGGAGGAAGAGTTCGACTGGTGCATCGAGCAGACGCTCTACTTCCCCGATGGGCAGCCGCTCAACATGATCCTTGACGATGGCGGCGACTTGACCGCCATGGTCCATGACAAATATCCCCAGTTGCTTGACGACATCCGGGGCCTCTCGGAAGAGACCACCACCGGAGTGCATCGCCTCTACCAGATGCATGCCAAAGGGGAACTCAAGACGCCCGCCATTAACGTCAATGACTCGGTAACCAAGAGCAAGTTTGACAATCTTTATGGTTGCCGCGAGTCCCTGGCGGACGGCATCAAGCGGGCCACGGATGTCATGGTCGCTGGCAAGGTCGTGGTCATCGCCGGCTACGGAGACGTCGGCAAGGGATGCGCCCATGCCATGCGGACGCTGGGTGCCCGCGTGATCGTCACGGAGATCGATCCCATCAATGCCCTGCAAGCGGCGATGGAAGGCTTCGAAGTCACGACCATGGAAGAGGCGGCTTCGCAGGGCAATATCTTCGTCACGGCCACGGGCAACCGGGACGTGATCACCGGCGAGCACATGCAGGCCATGCCCAATGACGCCATCGTCTGCAACATTGGCCACTTCGATCTGGAGATCGACATGGCCTGGCTGGAGAGCCAAAAAGACGTTCAAAAGACGAATATCAAGCCGCAGGTGGATCGCTATCTCTTCGGCGATGCCCATGCCATCATCGTGCTGGCCGAAGGCCGCTTAGTGAATTTGGGCTGCGCGACGGGGCACCCCTCCTTCGTGATGTCCAACTCCTTCACCAATCAAGTGCTGGCCCAAATCGAGCTGTGGACCAAGGCGGACGAATATCCGCTAGGGGTGCATGTGCTCCCCAAGCATCTCGATGAAGAGGTAGCCCGCCTGCATTTGGACAAGCTGGGCGTGAAGCTCACCAAAATGACCCCCACGCAGGCGGAATACATCGGCGTACCGGCCGAGGGGCCGTATAAGCCCGACTACTACCGCTATTGATCCTCCGCCGCGCGGCGGTTGACATCGCTCCGAATCTCCGAAAATCTCCGGCATTCCATGTCGGAGTTTTTCTTTTCTCTCTAGGAACAGCATCTCATGCCCGTCATTGAAGCCTTTCGCGGCCTCCGCTACGACCTGGGACACGTCGGAAATTTGAGCGATGTGATCGCGCCCCCTTACGACGTCATCAGCCCGGAGTTGCAAGAGGAGCTTTACAAACAGCATCCCGCCAACACGGTGCGGCTGATCCTCAACCGCGAGGAACCCGGTGACGACGACGCCAGCAACCGTTACACCCGGGCGGCCAAATTCCTCAGGAACTGGCAAGAGGAAGGCGTGCTGTTCCGCGATCCCGATCCGGTCGTCTACGTGTACCATCAAGAGTACACGTATGCAGGGCAGTCCTACCTGCGGAAAGGGTTCATGGCCCGCTTGAAGTTGGAACCTTTTGGAAAAGGGAACATCTTCCCGCACGAGATCACCATGCCGGGCCCTAAAAAAGACCGGCTGCTGCTGACTCGGCATTGCCAAGCAAACCTGAGCCAGATCTTCGGCATCTACCCGGACGATGCCTCGGCGGCCCAATCGGTGCTGGAGCAATCCATCGCCGGCCAGCAGCCCGTGCAAGCGACCGACCATTTGGGCGTGATCCACCGCATCTGGCCCGTCTCGGATATTTCGACCATCACGGAGTTAGGCACGAAGATGGCGGATAAGCCGTTGTTCATCGCCGATGGGCATCATCGCTATGAGACCGCGCTCGCTTATCGGGAAGAGTGCACTGAAGCCGCTTCCGATCCCCGGGATCCGGCCAACTTCGTGCTCGCCATGTGCACGAGCATGAGCGACCCGGGCATGATCGTGCTTCCCACGCATCGCTTGCTGCCAAATCTGCCAGAGTTGAGCAGTCAGGACATGGCTTCTCGGCTCGGCGATTGGTTTGAACTCACGCCGCGAGGCAAGGGGGTCTCATCGGCGGGGCAAGTCTGGGAGGAAATCGCCACGGAAGATCACCAAACGCTCATGGGCCTCTACGCCGGCCAAGATCAGCAATGGCTATTAGCGCGTTTGCGCCCCGAAGGAGAAGCGGAGATGCAACGGGTGGCGGCGGACCATTCCGACACTTGGCAAGGTTTGGGCGTGGCGGTCCTGCATTCACTCGCCTTGCCGAAGCTCTACGCCGGCCAAGAGGTCCCCAAGCCGAAATACGTCCATCTGGTGGAAGAGGTCGAGGCTGGCCTCTCCTCCGGCGGATTTCCCGCAGCGGCCTTGGTCATGCCCGCCACCTTGGAGCATGTTCGCCAGATCAGCGAGGAAGGGGAACGGATGCCGGCCAAGAGTACGTACTTCTATCCCAAGCTGGCCAGCGGCCTGATTTTCAATCCGCTGGCGTGATTTTCGCTCTCGAAAAGCACTTCTTCCCGCCTTCCTGGCCGCGTTTCACGTGAAACGAACGGCACGATCCGACTCGCCGTTTCACGTGAAACAATCGTTCCCAGCGCCAAAAAGGCGTTTTTCGAGCCGGGAACTGGCATTCTCTCCTCCGACATGCTGCCGCTACAATCCCTCCCTCAACCGCGCCAGGGAGGGTACTGTCAGCCTGTTGGCATACTCATCAGGCTGATGCATCACCAGGATGTGATGCCCAAAATGGTGACTCAAGTCGCGATTTTGCGAGCCGGGAGTAGCTTCGCTGCAACCCTGGCGAGGTTGGAAAACGCCACGAAGGCGTTTTCCAATGGCCTGCTGAGGTGAGAGCGTGAACCGGATTCTCTGCATTGCCAACCAGAAAGGGGGCGTGGGCAAGACCACGACCGCCATCAATCTGGCCGTCGGGATGGCCAAATCCGGGCGGAAGACGCTGCTGGTCGATCTCGACCCGCAATGCAACGCGACTTCCGGAGTGGGCCGCGAGCCGACGGCAAGGCATCCATTGGTGTGGAATCTCCCTCTGCGGGAAGCCATCCGGGCGACCGCGACCCCCGGTTTGGATCTACTTCCGGGTAGCCGCAGTTTTCGGGATGTGGAAATCCTGGCGGGAAAGTCCGACGAAACCAAGGTGCACCTGGAACGTCATCTCCAGGAGGGCATGCAGGGGTACGACTTCGTTTTCGTCGATTGCCCCCCCTCCTTGGGCGACCTGACCAAGACCGCTCTCGCCGGCTGCACGGAAGTCCTCATGCCCATCCAGTGCGAATACTTCGCCATGGAGGGGCTGACGCAAATGATCGACGTGATCCGTGAAGCCATGCAGCATCCGAACAGCCGCCTGCAATTCGGCGGGATCCTGCTCACGATGTATGACGCATCGTTGGAACTGACCGCGGAAGTCGATCGCGAAGTCCGCGATTTTTTTGGAGAGATTGTCTACGAAACGGCCATTCCCCGGGATGTCGCCGTGGCCGAAGCGCCCAGCCATGGATTGGCGGTGCTCGACTACCAGCCGCGCTCGCGGGGCTCGTTGGCTTATGCCGAACTATGCATGGAGGTACTTGAAACATGACCAAGGAACGACGACTAGGCCGTGGATTGGAAGCGCTGCTCGGCAAGGCAGCGGGGGAGTTCGGCGAGGGGACCGTGGCATTTCCCTCCCCGGAGATGACCGTCGAGGGAGCCGTCACCGAAGTCGACGTCCAGGAAATTGTCCACAATCCGTACCAGCCCCGGGAAACCTTCGACGAACAGGAACTACGCGACCTGGCGGCCAGCCTCCGGGAACATGGCTTGATTCAACCCGTCGTGGTCCGCCGCGCCGAGGGAAAGTATCAGCTCATCTCCGGCGAACGGCGCTTGCGGGCGGCCATCCAATCGGGCTGGACTCGCATTCCCGTGCACGTGCGGGAAGTCGATGACCGCCAGCTTTCCGAATGGGCCATCGTCGAGAACTTGCATCGCAAGGACCTCAATCCGCTGGAAAAAGCGGCCTCCTTCCAGCAGTACCTGGAGCGCTACCGCTGCACGCAGGAAGAACTGGCCCAGCGGCTGCAACTCGACCGCTCGACGATCGCCAATCTGATCCGACTGCTCGATCTCTCCGAGGAAGTTCAACACACCCTCCGCGACGGCACGCTGACCCAAGGGCATGCCCGGGCGCTCTTGCCGCTCGAAGCGGATGACCAATGCACGTTGGCCGCGCGCATCCGAGAGGAAGGGCTAAGTGTCCGCGAAACCGAACGGATCGTGCAGGAATACTTACACGGACCGATGGAGGGTACGGAAGAACCGGAGAATGCCTCGGCACCCATCGCCTCCCGACGCGCCGCCAAGTCCCCTCAGCTCGAATCGCTGGAACAGGAATTCCGCGAATTGCTGGGAATGAAGGCGGAACTACGCCAAGGGCGGCAAGGCCGGGGCAAGCTGATCATTCACTTCCGGCATCATGAGGAGTTCGAGCGGCTTCGCGACTGGTTGCACGAAACCAGCGGCGCCGCCGCTCCCTCGGCGCTTGGTTGAAATGCGTCCGTGGCTCGCGCCCACTTGCCAAGGATGCTAGGGGCTTATAAATCTCAGCGTGTTGCGGATTGGCTGCCCCGGCACGTAGACCGTCGGCCGCCCCAGGATGCCTCGGCCCACGTAGGCGGGCGTGGTGTAGACGGGCACATAGGCTGGTCGGTAGACCGTTACGGGAGAGGGTACTGTAACCGCAGGCGCCGCCACGGCGGGGGCGGTCACTACCGGTGCCGGAGCCACGGTGGCGGGAACTTGTCCCACCGTCGTCGTTGGCGGGGAATAGACTGTCGTCGGCGCGTAGTAAGTGGTGACCGGAACAGCAGGTCGATACGTGGTCCGAGGAATGACCGGCGCGTAAGTCACGGTCGGCGGGATGGTCACCGGTGGCCGATAGGTCGTTACCACTTGCGCTTCCGCTTGGGAAATGCCCCAAGCCAAGAAACCCGTCGCAAGCAAAATAGCTTTTGTTCGCATGTTCCTTCCTTTCCTGATTTTCATCCTGGAGATCATTTCCGGCAATCCATTAGAAAAATTATAGCACGTCGCGTGCCCGAATTTGGCGGACCGTATCGTCTACAATGATTATTCAGATTAAACAGCCTGGGACATTCGCGGGTCAGATCTTGAACCCTGCCCCTTAATCTTTCCCCGACAACTCCCCGTGGACATGGGCGATGTTCTCCGGCAGTTCCTTGAGGGCATCGAGTACGTTGATCCAACTCGCTGTATCTGTCTCCCGTATAGTTGAAGGCGCCGTTCACGCAGGCATCACCGGTGAACAGGACGCCATGCTTGGGCAGCCGGATGACCGCGTCGCCCTCGTATAGGCAGGCCGAGGTGGAGCCGTTCCATCCGTTGCGTGCCGTCATGTGTGACAAATTCTTCGCCCTTGGCTTTCCCGAGGCAACCGGTTCTCGCCAATATTTTTCCCGCATCAGTTCGCGGCCATTTGCTCCGCCGAGACGGAGCCTCTAGAATAAGCCCAATCCAACGAGACCCGCCACTTTGCCCAGCGGCTCCCATTTTTCCAGTCTGAATAGTCGCGGCGATTCGGAACGTCGTCGGATAATTTGCCACCCGTGTAGAGATGGAAACGAAACGTCTCGAAAGATGCAGAAGCTTTGCACCCTTGAAGGAACACTCATGAGAAGTCAGCCTGTTTGTCAAACTCTTGTCCGGTTCATCGCCCTGGGCGTGTGTTTAATTGTTCCGTCTTTCTGTTTTGCCGAGATCCTGACAGCCCACGTCTTCGAAAGCCGTATTTCCCTGTTGGATGAAGAGACGGGAGCGCCCGTCCCCGGCTTCAGCATCCCCAGCGGCAGCGCGGGACTGGCGGGACCCTCGGGATTGGCCGTCGGACCGCAGGGCAATATCTATGTGACGAGCCAATTCACGGGCGAAGTGCTGTTCTACGATGGCCAAACCGGCGCGCCGCTCCCCTCTCCCCAAACGGGAGGGCGACCGGGACTGTTCGCCAGCCTCGGCGTCGGGGCCACGCCTGGCATCTTGCGGTTTGGTCCCGACAGCAATCTCTACGTGGCGGATACCACCGAGGAAAACATCCGTATCGTCGACGGCACCACGGGTGAAATCTTGGGGAACGCGCTCAACGGAACCGAACTCGCCTCGCCGGGGTTCACCATTGGTGCGGCTTTCGCTCCGGACGGAAGCCTGCTCGTGGGCAAAAGCGATCCGATCTTCCAAGGGAGCATCTTCAGCGTGGACAGTGCCGGAAACGCGACGGAAATCGCCGCGCCGGGCACCGCTGGTTTGCAATCCGTGAATGCCATGCTGGTAGGACCGAGCGGTGAACTTTACGTGGCTGACCTGTTCGGCAACCAGATCGTCCGCTTTGACGACACCAATGGCACGAACCCCCAGCAATTCGCCCTGATCCCGCCGGACATCGAATTTCCGCTGCCCGTCGGTGCCGGCTTTCCCAGCAACTTTCCCTCGGACTTGCTGCTGGACGATGACGGCAATCTGCTGGTGGGCGTCCTTGGCCTGACCAACCCCACCAATGGCGGGGAGAACCGTGGCGCCTTGCTGAAATACGATCTGGATGGCAACCTGTTGGAGACGATTGCCTCGGATCTCTCCCCCGTGAGCGCGATTGCCCTGCCTGTGCCGGAGCCTTCCTCGATGGTGCTCCTTATGGCGGGAGGCATCTTACTGTGGGTCCTCCGCCGGCGAGCCGGGGTACATCGTATGTAGAGCTTCCACACCTTTCAGGAACAGAGAAGTGGATAAGAGAAGGATTTCGTCCGCCGGGTCGGTCCGCGCCCGGGCACGCTCAGGTTTTACCCTGGTCGAGCTTTTGGTCGTGATCGGGGTGATCGGCGTGCTAGTGGCACTGTTGCTGCCGGCGGTGCAGACGGCGCGGGAATCAGCCCGACGGCTGTCCTGCATCAACCGCCTGCGGCAATTGGGCATCGCCGCGCATTTGCATTTGGCAGCGAAAAAACACCTGCCTTCAGGAGCCGTGGCTCAGGCTTACGCCGACGCGCCGCAGACCCCCTGGACGTTTTACCGCTGGTCCGCGCTGGCCCAACTCACGCCCTTTTTGGAGCAGAGCAACGCCTACAATTCCCTCGACCTCGACGTGCCGCTCTATGGCTCGGATTTCGCGGTCACGCCACAAAACCGTGAGGCCGTCAAACTTGTCGTGCCCGTTTTCCTCTGCCCCAGCGATATTCAAAGCCGTGTTTCCGACCTGTTTGGACCCACGAACTTCGCGATGTGTACCGGCACTGGAACCAACGGCGGCTCTCCCCAGGACACGGACGGCCTCTTTTACGTGAACTCGTCGCTCCGATTGGCGGACGTGTTTGACGGGGCCAGCAACACGGCCATGGTTTCTGAAAGCACGCTGGGAACCATGCGGCCCGACAATCACGATCCTCGCGACGAGTACAAATTCGTGCTCGGTTCGCCGTTGACGGAAGCGCTGTGCGCTGCCACGCCGCAATGGAACGTGACCGATCCGCGCGGATTTTCCTGGGTCAACGGCGAGTACCGTTGCGGCCTTTACAACCATTTCTACACGCCGAATTCTCCGCTGCCCGACTGCCTGGGCGTAATCACGGCGGGCCCGCCTTCGGTGCGGTTCACTCCCTACGGCTGGCGGGCTGCCCGCAGTAAACACCAGGGCGGAGTCAATGTGATGTGGGCGGACGGTTCGGCACGCTTCATTCAAGACGCCGTGGACGAAGACATTTGGCGGGCTTTATCCACCATCAGCGGCGGTGAAGTGACCGAATCCCTCCGCTGAATTCGGTGCTCTTTGACCCCCCTCCTCGCGTGGGCGAAGGGCTGGAAAAGCCGTGGGCGGGGGGGCGTTTCCCGCGCTTGAAATTCGTTGACAGGGGGTGTGGGGGGGAATAGGATC
>JANQPP010000195.1 GCA_028289405.1 Pirellulales bacterium | reverse complement strand
GATCCTATTCCCCCCCACACCCCCTGTCAACGAATTTCAAGCGCGGGAAACGCCCCCCCGCCCACGGCTTTTCCAGCCCTTCGCCCACGCGAGGAGGGGACTCAAAGAGCACCATAGGCGACCAACGCTTCCCGGAGACGCGCCGTGAGGGACTCCTCAAGGGACGTCATCGGCAAGCGGAGTTCTCCCGAATCACGCCCCAATAGTTGCATGGCGGCTTTGATGGGGATCGGATTCGTGGCCAGTCCGAGCATGTCTCGGCAGAGCGGGAAAAGTTGGCGATGCTTTTCCAGGGCTTCCGCAAAATTCCCTTCCCGGCAAGATTGGACCAGGGCAAGCATGTCCTTGGGCAGGATGTTCCCCACGACCGAGATCACCCCTTCCCCGCCGAGGGACATCAGCGGCAGGGTCAAGCTATCATCGCCGCTGAGCAGCGTGAGATCCGTTAGGGCCAGGATTTGCGATGCCTGGTCCATGGAGCCAGTGGCTTCCTTGACCATGGTAATATTTGGCAATTCCGCCAGCCTGGCGATGGTTTCCGGTTCGATATTCTTGGCCGCTCGGCCTGGGATATTGTAAACGCAGATCGGGATGCCCGCGTTTTCCGCCAGCACGCGGAAATGCTCGTAAAAGCCTTCTTGGGTCGGTTTGTTGTAATACGGCGCGACAACCAGGGCGGCATCCGCGCCCGTTTTTTCCGCCCACTGCGTGAGCCGCAGGGCTTCCTGCGTGCTATTGGAACCCGTGCCCGCCATGACTTTGACGCGCCCAGCGGCGACCTCCACCACGGCGGCAATGACTCTATCGTGCTCGTCGTGGGAGAGAGTCGGGGATTCCCCCGTGGTGCCGACGGGGCAAAGGCAACTCGTCCCTGCCTCGATTTGGAATTCGACCTGTTCTTGCAGGCGATTGTAATCGACCTCTCCATCCCGAAAGGGGGTGGTGAGTGCGACCGAAAGACCTGCGAATGCGGCACCCTTACTGGCCATGCTGTTTGCCGTGTCCTACGAAACGCTGTTCAGAAAGCGAAACAATTCATGCGAGGTTCGCATCATAAAAGACCGGCCAGCGGCTGGCAATTCGCCAGCGGAAGGCCGCAATTCCGCTAACGCTCGATGCATCCTTTCATATCCCGCACGGCGCGCTCGAATCCCACCATCAGCGACCGGGCCACGATGCTGTGGCCTATGTTCAATTCGCTCATCTCAGGAATGCGGGCCACCGGCTGGACATTTTGATAGTTGAGGCCATGCCCGGCATGTAGGGTCATTTCCAGATCTCGGATTTGTTTAGCGGCCTGCTGAAGCGTGGCGAGTGATTCGTCGAATTGCGTGCCAAGGGCTAGGGAATACTGTCCCGTATGCAATTCCACGGCATCGGCGCCGACGTTCTTGGCCATCTCGATTTGGCTGGCGTCCGGATCGAGAAAAAGACTGACCTCGACGCCGGCATCCTTCAAACGCCGCACCGCCGTGGCCACGGTAGAACGATTTGACACGATATCGAGCCCGCCTTCGGTCGTGACTTCCTCCCGCTTCTCTGGAACGAGCGTGGCTTGGTCCGGTTTGATTTGCAGGGCAAAATCGACCATCTCCGGCGTGCAAGCCATCTCCAGGTTGAGTTTCACCGTCACGGTTTCGCGGAGTAGCCGCACGTCGCGGTCCTGAATGTGCCGGCGGTCCTCGCGGAGATGCATCGTGATGCCGTCGGCACCTCCCATTTCGGCAAGGCTGGCAGCCCACACCGGATCGGGCTCGTAGGTTTTTCGCGCCTGCCTCACGGTGGCGACGTGGTCAATGTTGACGCCGAGTTTTGCCATATCTGTTTAATGATCCTGCGGTCGCCAAACGATCGAGCCGCGGGCTCGCGGGAGACACAAAAAATTGAAAAATCCGTCAACTTCGTGATAATTCGCACGAAAAGAAGGTTTGTATTATGCCGACACATATGGCGCGGACAAGCCAACTTAACGCGAATGGCCAGGGGCGAATATCTTTCCGAAGAGAAAAAGTTGTTTAGCCGCTTCCGTGGAGGGCACCACCAAGCGTATACTTAGAGACATCTCCGACGTGCGTTGCCGGCATAGGAATCCTTCGCTGGCGAGACGCTTCGATTTGCGGTGCATCGACACCCCTTTAGGACATTCGCCAAAGTCCAAGGGTTCGTCACTAGGCCGTGCCATTTGTCATGGCAAATCGTGTCAGTTGTCACGGCCTCCTTCCTCCGCGTCGCGGAACAGGGCGCGAATTTTCCGCAAAGGACAAGACTTAGATTTTTGTGAGGTAAAGACCGGATGAATACCGCCCAGGGGACCACGCAGTCCACCACGAAGGCGACGAATTGGCTATTGCTGATTGACGGACTGTCGTCCAACCGTGAAGAAATTGCCAACAGCATTACCCACGGCACAGGATTCCTTTTGAGCCTGGCCGCGGCGTGCTTCATGGTGCCGGTCGCGATCGCTAGCGGGGACATGGCCATCGTGATCGGTTGCAGCGTGTATGTTACGACGCTCGTGGCCGTCTATGCCGCTTCCACGCTGTCGCACGTCGTGCAGGAACCCAATTGCAAACGCCTGCTAAGGATGTGGGACCAGGGCGTGATCTATTTACTCATCGCGGGAACGTATACCCCTTGGGGTCTCGCCTATTTGCAGCAAACGTCGTGGTGGTGGATGACCCCCGTGATGTGGGGTTGCGCGATTGTCGGATTTCTAGGCAAGGTCACGTTCGCTCATCGCCTGAACCGGGTCGAAGTGCCGCTTTATGTCCTACTGGGTTGGCTGCCGGTCGTCTCGGCATGGTATTTGAGGCACACCGTGGATTCTGCTGGGTTGCACTGGATGCTTGCCGGCGGAATTCTGTACACCGTGGGGACGATCTTTCTGGTGTGTGACCGCCGCGCCCCCTTCCTGCATTCCGTGTGGCACATCCTGGTGATTTGTGCCAGCGCCGCGCACTTCTGGGCCATTTTGCGGTACGTCGTCTGGGCAGACTGAATCGCTCAGTAAGGTACTCGCGCAAACGCACCCGTTGGCTACGCGGATTCTAGCCAGGCGTGGATGTTCTTAACAAACGCCTTGAGCAACGGCGCGTTGTCGTGCCAAGTGCGGGCGGTCACCAGGTTTTCATCTTCGACCAGCGGCTGATCGAGATATTCCGCCCCTCCTTGCCAGGCGTCAGCGGCGCATTTAGCAACGGTCGTGACACGCCGGTTCCGCACACAGTCCGCAGCCGTGAGAATTTCGATCCCGTGGCAAAGTGCCGCGACCGGTTTGCCCGTTTCGAAGAAATGCCGCGTAATCGCCAGTAAATCCTGGTCGTATCTCAGATACTCCGGTGCCCGACCACCGGAGACGAAGAGAGCTGCGTATTCTTCAGGCTTCACATCGCGAAACGCAATCGTCGCCTCGATGTGATAACCGGGACTTTCTTGGGTAATATCCCAGGGCGGGTCCGCGCGGGGCGGGATCTCGTGCAGCACCATGTGATACAGCCGTGCTTCCGGCCCAGCGACGACGACTTCCCAGTCCTCCTCTTGGAACCGAAAGAAGGCGTACATCGTGTCAAGAACTTCCGTGGCATCCCCCAAAGGCATCAATATCTTGGCCATGGACAAATCTCTCGGGAATAGAAGGCGTCAGCTTAGCGGATGATGATATCGCGCATTCTGCCAGGTGGCCAACTGCTCCTTGGGCCGAGTCAATCTCCGGATGTATTGAGGAAGTCCGAGATTTTGACCCGGATTTCATCACGTACGCGGCGAAATTCCGCCAAAACTTCTTCATCTGAGCCGGTGAATTTGGCCGGATCGTCGAAGGGCCAATGCAGGAGTTTCACCGCGCCGGGAAACACCGGGCAGGCTTCACGTGCCTGATCGCAAACCGTGACCACCAGATCGAATGCTTCGCCCGCATGTTCATTCACGTGCTGGCTTCGGTGGGCTTGGAGGTCCACACCGATTTCTTGCATCACGGCAATGGCCTGGGGATGGACGTAGCCCGCCGGTTGGGATCCCGCCGAAGCCACTTGCCACTGGCCATTTCCCAACTGCCGCCACAAACCCTCCGCCATTTGCGAGCGGCACGAGTTGCCCGTGCAAAGGATGAGCACGTTCCGTTTGCCAGCGGAAGAATTTTGTTCCATGACGTTTTCGCCGAGAAGGTTGTGCGACACCACGGCCAGCGCGGCGCCCAGCGGAGGAGCCACCAGATAGATCCACAGGCTGCCCAGTGTACCGCTGGCGAGCGCGGGACCCAAGGAGCGAGCCGGGTTCATGGACGCCCCGCTGATCGGTCCCGCGAACATGGCTTCCAAGGCGACCACTGCTCCCACGGCGACGCCAGCCATCATGCCTTTTTCCTTGGCGCCCGTCGACAAGCCTAGGACGACGAACATGAGAAACCATGTCAGAATCACTTCCAGCAAAAAAGATTGCCAGGCGGAACCAGCGGGAAGGGTCCCTCCCAAAGTGGCATGGTCCGGAAACAGAATCCGCAATAAGCCGCTGGCCGCCAAGGCGCCCAGGCATTGGGCCAAGACGTACGGCACGACATGCTTCCCCTCAAAACGGCGGGCGAGCCAAAACCCCAAGGTCACGGCGGGGTTGATATGCGCGCCGGAGACACCTCCCAGGCTATACACCGCCGCCAACACGACCAGACCGAAGGTCAGGGCGATGCCGGGGTGCGTGACTAACCCCTCGGTGAGGCTATCCACGATAATGGCTCCCGTGCCCATGAAGACCAGGGCAAAGGTGCCGAGCGTTTCCGCATAGTATTTCCGCATGACGAAGGATCCTCCTTCCACGAGGTGTGAAGCAGATTCGGGAATTTCGCGAATTGCGTCAAAAGTTTGGCGATTCGCTTGCGGCTGCAAAGTTGGCTTGATAGTGTAAATTTAGGGATATTACTTGTTAAGCTGGTAAAACAGTGTGTGGCACCATCCGGCTCTCAAATACAAGGCACAACATGATGCGCTCCTTGGCGTTACGACTGGCCAGCTCTCAGCGAGTTGGGAAATCGGTTCTCACGGCTTGTTTTCTGCTGGCGTCCTGGTTCGGTACACCAGCCTTGGCGAACAAGGTGTATTGGTCGGTCGGAGGTTCCGGCACGATCCAGCGTTCTAACCTTGACGGTTCCGATCAGGAAACCGTGGTGTCGGATGGAGTTTCCTCCGCCCGATCGCTGCAAATCGACATCGAACATGGGAAAATCTACTGGGCCGACAGCCAGGGAGCCAAGATTCAGCGAGCTAATCTCGATGGATCCAACGTGGAGGATTTGATCGTCGGCCTGCAACGCCCGAGCGAACTGGCACTCGACCCCATTGATGGCAAGATGTATTGGATCGACACGGTGGCCAACCAACTTCAAAGCTCGGATCTCGACGGATTCAATGTCCAAACCCTCATCGATGACCTGGACAACGTCGTCGACATTGCCTTGGACTTGCAGCGAGACCAGCTTTATTGGATCCGGGTGCCCAATGGGGAAAGCGTCATCGAACGGTCAAACCTAGATGGAACGGGACGGGAGTCCGTGGCCATGATCGGACTGGACACCCCCGCAGCACTGGATGTGGACCAAACTGGAGAGCGTCTGTACTGGGCGGTGCTTTCGGACGGAAGTCAAGGTTCCGTATCGCGAATCGTGGGCGCCGATCTTGCGGGTGAAAATCCTCAAACCATCGCCGAAAATCTGGTTGGCGGGCTCGCGGTGGATGATTTCACGGGCGAGGTCTATTGGTCCGCCTTTCCCGGCGGCGCGATCCGGAAGGCGGACGGTGATGGGACCGATATCGAATCACTATTCGTGGTAGGTGGCACGCTGCCATTTGGATTAGCAGTGGACCTGAGCGTGGACGGCGATGTCAACGGGGACCGCCTCGTCACGCTCGATGATTTCGACGTGATGAAACAGTTTTTGGGACAAGGGACGCGGCGTTCGCAAGGCGACCTTACCTTGGATGGACAAGTGGATCTCAACGACTTCGGCATGCTCAAGTCGCTCTTGAGCGAAGGGGGAGCAGGCCAGGCCGTCCCCGAACCGGGAAGCCTGCTTCTGTTGATCATCGGCGGTTTGCTTGCTGTCGTTTGCCGCCGGCGGTCGCGATAACTCCGGAGGTATGGCCGGCCAGTTTTCGACGTGCTCTGAAAAAAACGGAAATCAGACCGTCGTCATGTCGGAGATTTCCGGCGGCGTGAAGGTAAAGTTCCGGCTTTGGCCGAAGAATTGCAGCGGGTTCTCGTAGACCACTTTGCGGATCAAGCTTTCCGGGTGGCCCCGCTTCCGCATGGCGAGGATGAAGTCAGGCACGGCGGTCGGCTTGGAAGGCCCCCAATCGCCCGCCGAATTGACGAGCAGGCGTTCCGGCCCGTACATCTCCACGATGTCAGCAGCCCGCTCCGGAGTGCATTTGCTCACCGGGTAGAGCGTCATCCCGGCCCAGAAGCCGGCATCCAAGACGTGCCGGACCGTGTGCTCCTCCACATGATCCACCAGGACCCGCTCCCGATCGATGCGGGCATCATCACAAAGCATATCTAGGATCATCCGCGTGCCCTGATATTTGTCCTCCAGATGCGGCGTGTGGATCAGAATCAGTTCGTTGGTCCGCATCGCGAGGTCGACGTGCTCGAGGAAAATCGTGGCCTCGTTTTTCGTGTTCTTATTGAGGCCGATTTCGCCAATGCCCAGCACGCCGGGCCGGTCAAGATACTCCGGGATCATGGCGATGACTTCCCGGGAAAGCGCAACGTTTTCGGCTTCCTTAGCGTTGATGCAGAGCCAAGTGTAATGCTGGATACCGTACCATCCGGCCCGTTTGGGCTCGAACTCGGTCAACTGCCGAAAGTAGTCACGAAACCCATCCACGCTGCCGCGATCGAAGCCGGCCCAGAAGGCCGGTTCGCTCAAAGCCACGCAGCCCATTTTGGCCAGCGTTTCATAATCGTCGGTGACGCGCGACACCATGTGGATATGCGGATCGATGTAGTACATGCTTGCCTACTCTGGGAAGATAAACTTTACTCCACGTCGATATTGCTAGGGCATACAACCGGGGCCGGTCATTCCAGGCCAAATTGCGTTTTCCAATCCGCGTCGTAACCGCGTGAAAACTCCATTTGCACCTGTTCCGCCCGGCCCGTGTCCCGCTCAAGAAGCAGGCGGATGCCGCGTTCAATTTGTTCACGACGGAAATTATCGCTTGCATTCCCTTCGGCGCGATCGATCCGGTCAAGCGACGCGGCGATCTGCAGGATCTTGGCCCGAATCAGCAAGTACTCTTCTTCCAAGACCTGATCGGCGGTGCGGGACGCCACGTCGGTCATGGCCGTTCTCCTTCAAGTAATTGGCTGGCCCGTATTGCAATGGGGACCGAGCGTTTCCGGGCCTCCACGGGCCATGTGTCATGGCAGCGCAAACACCGGACCACACGGATACGACGCACGCCTTAGCTGGCGGGATTCAAGACGTCAGAACCGACCCAACCACCAGTTTGCGGTGAGGGCGAGCGGAAATCAAGAGTCGAACTGCTCGCGGACAACGCTTCAATGCCGCTGAACCGCGCGTGGGTTTAGCGAAGGCGTGCTGTCCCATCAAGGCGCGAAGCCCTGCATGCATTAGGGAGAGGTGGAAGGAGGCCGCCTACCCCGGTCACCGGGCGGTCCGTGCCGATGACCGAACGGTGGTTCACCACGACGTCTGCCGTGGCGTCCTGGTCCTCTCCGTTCAAAATCGGGGTCAGGTGAGATCAAATGGTCTTGCACGTAGAGTTTGCGAAGTTCTCGTTCCATCTCCTCGAGGGGAAGCGCCAGCAGGCGGCTGCGATCTTCCAATTGTAATTCCTCGGCAAAGTATTCCTCAAGAACTTGGTTTTCGATTTGAGGTCGAGATCGTTTGTTGGGGTAGCGTGACCGAGATCCTTCATCCCAGGCGATGGTGACCAGCCAGCGAACTATCGTATCTCGTTTCTCCCGGTCGTTCGGCATTCCTTGGAGTTGCTTGCGAGAGCTTTCGCTCAATCGTTGCTCTAGTTGTCTTAAATCTTCTCGTTGAACCAACGGAAATTCTGATACGGAAATATCCCCAATCTTCTCTCCAAAACGCCAGCGATCTTGATCCTCTCGAAAGGCGATCATCCAAGGCTTCGAACGCATGAAATGCTCAACAAATTGTGGTGGGCGTCTTCCATTCGAATCTCGAGGCGGACTTTGGCTTATTCGGGCCAATGGAAGGAATTCCTTTTCGTGTTTCTTGAAGAACTCTTGAACCCATTTCCTCAAAATGTGGGCATCTTCGCGCGGAAGGTACCGGGTTCGATCACGGCGTTGTTCCTTAAGAACCTGATTAATCTCTATTAAGCGTTCCGAAGCCGGCTTGCGCAAGAGATCCAGGCGTTGGACTGTGGAGAGGGATTCGAGCCATTCGTTATAGCCGTCGAGCGCGGCCTTGAGCGCCGCCGCGTCCGGTTCCTTTTCGATCGCCGCGTACAGGCGTTGTAGACGTTCACGCTCCTCCTGGTGCATATCTAGGAACCGCCGCAACTTTGTTTCCAATCGGTCCTGGTCTTGCGAGGGAAGATTGGCAATCGTTTCGCGCGTCCGGCTGGTTCCGGACTCCCCGTCCGGCGCCGCGGGTGGATTTGCCGCGCCGAGCAGAGCCACCAGTAGCAGGCCGCCCGCGCCCGCCTGAAGCAGTAAGCGGAGGTTAATCACTTTGTGCGTCGCCATTGAATTCAACCAAGGATTCTTCTTCACCAAACAGCTCTGGATCGTTCAGCTTCCGCAGGAATTCCACGTCCGGGATAGACTCCAGGGCATCGAGATGTTTGATAATTCGGTAATGCCGTAACAGCAGTTCATTGGGATCGGGCCGCAGCGCGACCAGAGCGTACCCTGCCGCCGTGAGGCCGAAAAACAGCCCCGCGAGGGCCAGCCGTTTTCCCCACCGAGAAACCATGGCCCGGGCCGAGGATGGGTCAGCCTCTTCCGCGGCACGCACCGCGACCATTTCGACGGTGGTCTGAGTGAAATTCTGGCCTGCCTCGGTTTCGGGGAGCGTATCGAGCAGATCCCAAGCCTGTTCCAGGCGGGAAATCTCCTCGCGGAGCGCGGCATCAGCAGCCAGCCGCGCCTCCACGGCCAGCCGCTCCTGTTCCTCTAGCTCGCCGTCGAGAAACGCGACGAGCTGCTCCGAGGAAGTAGGCTCCGGCGAACTCATTTTGTTAAAGGATTCGGCCATCGTGGTTCACGTACGACGAGGCGCCTTCGCTAGCAGCCCGTTGAATCACTCAACTGGCTGCTGCATCACAGGAAGTGATGCTCAAAATGGCGACGTAAGTCGTTATTTTGCGAGCCGGGAGCAGCTTGGCTGTGACCTTGGCGAGGTTGAAAAACGCCACGAAGGTGTTTTTCAACGGACTGCTAGCGATCTCGCTGTTATTCAATCGTTTCCTTGTCCGTGGGATGTGAGCCGCTTTCGAGGTAAGGTTCCAATATTTCCCGCAAGGCTACCCGCGCTCTGGCGAGCAACGATTTGACCGCCTGCGGCGAGAGGGACATGGTTTCCGCGATCTCGGCGTAGCTCATGCCCTCGTATTTGTTCAGCAATACGGCCATTCGCTGCCGGTCATTCAGTTCGGTCAATGCCTCCGCGACGATTTGTTGCAATTCCAATTTGTCCAATTGTCGGGCGGGAAGCAGTCCGCTTTTCACCATCGCCAGGTGGTCGAGCGTGGCGACCGGCTGGGATCCGCTCGGCGACCCTTGGAGGTGGATTTCTTTGCGCCGCACGCGGCTACGGATTGCGTTGGCGGCCACGTTGTTGGCGATCGTGAACAGCCACGTGGAAAACTTCGCGCCGGGGCGATACGTCTTGCGCGCCCGATAGACCCGCAGAAATACGTCCTGCACTAAATCCTCCGCGATGTCCGCACTCCCCACGACGTGTCGCATCACGTTCAAAAGTCTGTCCTGATACTTGGCCACCAGCTCTTCAAACGCATGCGCGTCCCCGTCCCGCACGTCCAGCATCCGCCGCACGTCGGGATCTGTCTGCTCGTAATCGACCGGCTTGCTTACCTGGACGGCCAAAATCTCTGATCCATGCTACATTTTATGCTCTGGTCCTTGGACACGGAGGTCCGGCACTCACCTTCCCACTGTGCCCAGTAGGATTCAGAAACCTTTACTTGGCAAGAGCTTAACGTGGCCACGCTGGCGGAGTTTTTTTGATTCGCGGTCAGTTTTCCACAAATGGCAAAACAATGGCCAGCTTGACGCCGCCAAGATTGTTCATGTTGGGCATACTCTGCCGAAATCCGTATATCCCGTTGCTAAGTCAAGCGGGGCACGGATTTCTGAGCCACTTGCATGCCCTTCGCCATTATTTAACCCACGGAGCTTCATTTGGTTCCTCTCCAGTGGAGGGAATCCATCCGGCAGAGATTGAAGCTGCATCCACCCACGGGCGAACGTCACGGCAATGGCGTCAAGAGAAGAGCGTAAAAATGGAGAGTGGGTTTGGACCAGGCCAAAAGGGAAACGCCGGTACCGAGATGCACCGTCCTGACGATTATTCCGACGGCAAATCAAAACCACCGACGAAACAATCTCGTGTCCATCTGCTTTCGCGATAGCCTTACTCCCAGGTATCGTCCGCCTGAGATTAAGAAGAGACGCCGCGGGGATGGACGGCCCCTCCCCGCAGCCAATCTGGAAAGTCGCGCTTCAGAAAGACCCGCGTACGAGAGGCTCCCAACTCATGAAGCACGCCGCATGCGGTGGGGAAAGGCGATGCCGACCGTCAACGCGGCACTGGCCAGTAGTATCCAAGTCCCCGGTTCCGGGACCACGGGGCCAAGTTCCTCGACAATTGTATAACCCCAAAAGCCGATTTGGCCGACCTCGGCGAGATTGTCGCCTCGGGTGTTGGCGATCCAACCGCCCACGTCCGACTCCACGAAAGTGGGCCAACCATCCAAGATTTCGATGGTCGTATCGGCAAAACTCACCTCGCCGATCGGATGCCAGGACCAAGCGGGCGCTCCGGGGGCCCGATGATCGCGATTGATTCCATCAGCGCCGCCGGTCATCTGCGTGACCACGATGCGTCCATCAGGCGCATCGTCCATATTCGCGCCGGAGTTGACCCAAGCCACCAATTCGCGGGCATGCGCCAGTGCCGCCGCATCTTGTTCATCGATGGTGACGACATACGAATCGTTGTGATCTACCTCTCCTGGGAGTTCGGCCACCAGAAAGCGAATCCGTTCGGCGCGGACCTGCCCGCCAAGCATTCCAACCAGGACGCAACATACGGCAAAACTGAAGAATTTTCTCATCACTGAATCTCTCTGTGTTTCTCTGTTCGCCCCTTCCATTTAAATTAACCCCAAACCTCGCCGCCAGCCACGAAATGGCACGGACGAATCTCGAAATTTGTCTGCCCAGATCGAGCGACAAATTGGCGAGCCTGAAAAAGAATTCGGCCTACCGCAACGTCGTGCCGCGTTCGCGGTGGGCCGTGGCGGGAAGACGCAGACGCATGCCGGGGCGATCCAAAGCCGCGTTCGTTCAAGTCTCTGAATCCGCAGAAAGTCCAGGCATATTTGATGATCACTATGCATTCCATTCGGCGAGCCACAGCTCATTTCCTCGATACGATCGCACCAATCGCGACCGTATCCTTGATGATGCGATCGACTTCCATTTAGAATTGCAATACAGGTTTTTGATTGCTTCGAATGTACCGATCTATGCGTTCGCGTCCAAAATTCGACTGACGCAGCAAATCGCATTTCGCCGGCGTATGTTCGTGCGGAAACTTTCGAACCCGGGCCCTATCGGAGACTGTTCGGAATGCGGCTAAAAGAAATACGAACTCGCAAACTGTTCGGGCTCTTCGATCACATCATTCCGTTGAACTTGGACCACCAAATTACCATCATTCATGGTCCAAACGGCTACGGCAAAACGACCATCTTGCGTTTAGTAGCCGATGTGCTGCGGGCTCGTTTTCACCTACTCCGAACACTTCCCATTGACGCCCTCGAATTGGAATTCGATGACGGCAATATCCTCATTGCGAGGAAGTGTGCTGGAGATAGCACAGCAAATGGTGACAACGAATCGCTCATGCTCGAATTCACCAACGAGCAACCGTATCATCCTCCGCGTGTGAAATGGCCCGAGGATGTGTCCCGGCGCTTAATTGAACGAATCGTCCCTGGCCTTGAGCGGGTTGGCCCGGACATGTGGGCTTCATCCGAGCGAGAGTTTCTGAATCGAGACGAAGTTTGGGATCGATTTGGAGACTTGATCCAGAAGCATTCTGCGTCACAATCCGAGACTCGCGATTTCCCAAAATGGTTTGAAAGACTGCAAGAGTCCATCGAGGTCCATTTTATCCGAGCCAATCGCCTTGAACGAGTGGAAGGCCGTTTTGAACATTTTTACTCCTCCGTAGACCGCGGCGTGTCGCTAATGCCCGTAGTCGAAGCTTATGCCGCTGAACTCGCAGGCGAAATCCAGCGAACACTCGCTGAGTATGCCGAAACATCGCAATCACTTGATCGCTCCTTCCCGAACCGTTTAGTGAATTCTTCGCGTCCATCTAATCAATCCATGGAGGACCTTCAGGAAAGCCTGGAAATTCTAGAAGAGCGGCGAAGAAAACTAACAGACGCCGGTTTACTTGACCATGACCAAGAGGCTTTTAAAATCTCGAGGAATATAGAGGACTCAAAAAAGGACGTACTGCGAGTGTTCGTTGAAGACGCACGCAACAAACTTAGCGTCTTCGACGAACTGTATCGGAAAATCGATCTATTCAAGACGCTATTAAATGAGCGACTGCTCTTAAAGAGCGTCTCAATTGACAAACGAGATGGAATCGTTTTTAAGACAGCGAACAATGCTCGACTTGAGCCTTCTGGGCTTTCTTCGGGGGAGCAGCACGAAGTGGTTCTGCTTTTCGAGTTGCTGTTTAAAGTGAAAAACCCTGCGTTAATCTTGATCGATGAGCCGGAACTTTCACTTCACGTTGTTTGGCAAAAGCAATTTTTGAAAGACCTTGCTCAAATCGTAAAAATCTCCAAGTTTGATGCTCTTATTGCGACTCATTCGCCGCAAATCATCAATGACCGATGGGATCTGACGGTAGAGCTAAAAGGCCCGAATGAATGCGGGAATACATTGACGGATACTCACTCGCTAACGAAGCACGAATGAATCGATCTCAGTTTTCAGGCGTGTTCATTTTTGTGGAGGGAGCTAGCGATAAGAAAATCTATTCACTTGTAACGGACCATGAAGCTACGGAATTTCTCGTTTCACACGGAAAGAAAAATGCCTGTAAAGCCGTGGAAATATTGAATCTCGATAACAGCTTCACAGGTGCTCTTGCAATTGTCGATGCCGATTTCGACCGAGTCGCCAAGACGCCGGTACCAGGGAATGTCTTCATTACCGATTATCATGACCTGGAATGCATGATGATCGCCTCACCTGCATTGGATCGAGTCATCGAGGAGTTCGGGGAGGAGTCCCGAGTGGAAGAATTTCGTCGCGAGGTGCCTGTAATTTCGAGTAGGCTTGCCTCGGTTGCATTTGCCATCGGATGCCTTCGTTTTGTTTCGCTTCAAAGAGATTTAGCTTTGCGATTCGAAGGATTGAGATTTACACGATTCTTAACCAACGACGTAGATGTCGACTGCCAGAAACTTTTAAACGAAATCGTAAATCATAGCCAGCGACATGGCGATCGATCGTTGATAGAAGAATTGCTATCCGAAGAGCTTGCAAATAACCATGACTGTTGGCAAATGTCGTGTGGCCATGACATTTTGGAGGTCCTGGCGTATGTATTGCGCAAGAAATTGAGTGGAAAGAACAAAAATGCAGTGAATGTTGAGGTATTGGCGATGTCGCTTCGCCTAGCCTATGGCGCAAGGTTTTTACGAGATACGAAATTGTTCGAATTGTTAAGCGATTGGGAAAAGTCCCACCCAGGACTTACCTTAACAGTTGAAGCGTGATCTATTTGACACGTGCCTACGCCTTTTCCTCTACCGCAGCAGCGTGCCGCGTTCGCGGTGGGCCGTGGCGGGAAGACGCAGACGCATGCCGGGCCGCAGTTTCCGCTGGGCTGCGTGGATGGCTGCGTGGTTCAGCTCGTAGATATCTCGCCAGCGTGAGGAGGCGCCCAATTCCCGTCGCGCGATCTCCTGCATCGTATCTCCGGCCCGCACCTCGTAATACTCGCGCCGCGGGTCGTTATTTTGTCGCCGGTCTTCCGCCACTTGTGGGCCTCGTCCCGTTTCGTCGCGGGGACAGTAGTCGGGAAAGTAACGCTGCAAGGTGGCCAGCTCCGGGATTTGTACGCGGTCTCCGGGCACGAAACGGTCCACGCGGGGATTGGCCCGGCGATTAAATTCATAGACCGCGCGGTAATAGGCGGGGGAGCCATAGTAACGCCGCGACAGATCTTGAAACGTTTCACGTACTCCCAATACATGTTCCTCTTGCACGCCTGGTGCCGTGGATCGCAAGGACTGGGCCAACGGTGGGTCGGAAGCAACGGTTCGTGGCGAAGGCTGCCCTCGCGGTTGGCGGAATCCTTGCTCTGCTTCGCCGGAAAAACCCTGTGTCGCGGTAGCATTCTCGATATCGGTATGCATGTCATCGGGAATCCGGATACGGTCTCCCAGGCCGGAATTGGCCGAGTCGCCGTTGAGCGGGTTCCCCTCCCATTGCACGGAGGATCTTTTGGTGGGCGCGGATGCCTTCGCCTGTTCGGCGGTATTCGCCATTGGACTTGCTTCCCGCGCAGGATCGTCCCAGCGTGAAGCAGTCACTTCGGAAAACGAAGACTCCAGGGGCTGGTCCGTCTCTTGGTACTGGCTGTCATCCCAAGGCGTGCCGCCCTGCGCCGCCGGTGATTCCTCGGTGGTCTCGGTGCCCGCTAAATTGTTGTCTGGCGGATAAGCCTCGACCGCCGCCTGCGGTGCATAGGTTGTCTCGGCGGAATAGTCCGAGTCTTCCGGCACATTCTCTGCAACAGCAGCAAACTCCGATGAAGCCTCGGTCGAATCTGCCTCAACGGCATAGGTACCTTGCAGATCTGGTTCGGTCTCCGCTGCTAGTTCATGAGTATCTGTTTCAGCGGGTTCACCGCCATCGGTGCCGTAGCCGGAGAATCCGACTGTGGAAGAAGGGGATACCGGCTCTTCCTCCACGACTTCAGTGGTGGCTCCATATCCGCCAAATGATGAAGGATCGTTTTCGGTCTCGGCTACTTCTGTCTCGGCGGGTACGAAAGCTCCCCCTGATTCACCATGAGTGTCTTCCGCGGCAGGCGGCTGGTCAGCGGCCGCGCCGTAGCCGGCGAGTGGATCGTCCGCGACTTCCGATGGAGGCGCGAAATCGGTGTCCGCCGGTGGATTCTCGGCGACGGGCGGTGTGTCGCCATAACCGCTCGCGGCAAAACCAGAGCTTGCCCCCACATAGGCCGTGTCATCGGGCGGTATGAAGCTCGAATTCGCAGGCGGCGCCGCATACTCCGGGGAAGCCTGGGCAGCATCGTGATAGGAGCTAGCATCGTCGGCGGCATACTCACCAGCGGTCGGCAGGACGCCACCAGTCGAGTATCCCGTACTAAAGGCATGGGTGCCGGATTCCTGAGCAACAGAATCAGCGGGAGAAGTCACAGCGGTTTCTCCCTCCGTCCCAGCGGAATCTCCGGCCACTTCCGTGGTTTCGGCTTCCTCCGCAGGCGGCGGGTCAGGCTCGGCGGAAAGCTCCAGCCAAATCACGGAAGAAAACGTGGCCAGCAGCACGCCCATCACGGCCAACCCCAGCTTCGCGCCACGGCCCTTGGAAAGCAGCCGCTTCCGGGGACGTGGCTGATCTTCTGGCGAGGAGGTGGCCGCCGTTTCTCTTTTCTGCTTGTCGCCGCCCATGGCATTTCTTCCTTGAAAATAGGCGCCAGCCGGCTGGCCACGTGGCGATGGCCGCCTTGCTCGGGACTTCCTTGTCTCTCACGGCGAATTGTGATCGTCCAGGCCACTTCACGGCAAGATCGATTTCGCCACATTCGTGGACAAACGCCATAAACAATCGGCTTTAACCAGCTTGCCCGCCCGGCGGTGATTTGCCCTTGAGCTGATACACGTAGGCCAACACTTCGGCCACGGCGGCGTACATCTGGCCGGGAATGGGCTTGTTGACCGCCACCTCGCGGTACAGGGCTTGCGCGAGCGGCTTCCGCTCCACGATGGGGATGCCGTTTTCCAAAGCCAGTTTGCGGATTCGCTGGGCCAAAACGCCAGCCCCCTTGGCCACCACGACCGGGGCCGCCATCGTGGCCGTGTCGTATTGCAGGGCCACCGCCAATTCGGTGGGATTGGTCACCACGACGTCCGCCTTGGGAACCGCCGAAGAAAGACGGTTCAGAGCCAACTGCCGTTGCACCACGCGGCGGCGGGCCGCCACCTGGGGATCCCCCTGCATGGTCTTCATTTCTTCCTTGACCTCCTGATGCGTCATGCGGATTTCCTGCTCCCGCCGCCAATACTGGAACCAATAGTCCAGAATCGCCAGGATCAACAGTGCGATGCCCACCTTGAGGCCGGTCCACAGGGCAACCTGGCAGACATACGCCGCGATTTGCCCCGCCCCCAGCCCGAACAAGGCCATGAGTTGATGGCGTTCCTGATAGAGATGCAAAAAAGCGACCATGGCCACGACCAGCACCTTGAAGATGCCGAACACCAGCCGCATCGTTCCTTGCCAGGAGAAGATCCGGCTGAAGCCGGAGAGCGGGTTGATGCGTTTTACGTCGGGCGCCAGCTTGTCCGGCAAGAACAAGAAACCGACTTGCGCCAAATTGACTAGCACGGCGGCCAGCAGCATCACTCCCAACATCGGCAAAATGGCCCAGGCGAGTCCCGAAACATCGGCGGACCACTGCGCTAGAAAATTGCCGAGCCCGTAATTCGCGGGAACTTCAATGGCCAGCCGTCCTCGTGTGTAACGGGCCATGAAATCGGCCAGGTAGCTTCCAGCCATCATCAGAAAGCCGACAGCGACGACTAGGAGAATCGCGGAGTTCAAATCCTGGCTTTGCGCGACCTGCCCCTTCTCGCGGGCCTCTTGCCGGCGATGTGGCGTCGGATCTTGCGATTTGTCGCCGTCTTGTTCAGGCATCGTGGAGTTTCTTCGTTCGTCGGGAGCCTACCGCCGCCGATCCGTCTTATTCATCGCACGCCGCCGTTCAGCGCGTTCAGCACCTCGGGCAGGGCATCCTGAAAGACCCATGCCACGCCACCCAAAGAGAGGGAGAGCGAAACCAAGGTCACGATCGTGCTCAGGCCGAACCCAAAAGCCATGATGTTCAGCGAGGGGAGCGTGCGGCTAATCAGCCCCATGACAAGCGTGGCTAACAGCAGCGCCACCATCACGGGAGCGGAAGCGCGGATGCCCAGCACGAAGCTTTCCGACAGCACGTGCGTGAGCGTGGAGACGATCTGGCCGAAGGAAGCGAACAGCACTCCGCCCGCCAGGGGCAGAACTTCATACATGTCGAGCAAAGCCGCCAGCACTTGCAGGTGGCCATTGGTGATCACGAATAGCGCGAGCGTCAAGTAAAACAGCAAGTGCGAAAAGAGGGGCAGATTGCTGTCCAAAGCCGGGTTGAACACATCGGCCAGGGCCATGCCGCTCATCTGCCCGATGACTTGCCCCGCCACCTGGATGCCGGCAAACAGGATCAAAATCCCCGCGCCGAGCATGAGCCCAATGCAGGCCTCCTCGGCCAAGAGCAGCGCCAGGTCCAATAGCGAACGAGGCGCGGCGAAAGTCGCCTGCCACTTGAGGGGCGAGATGACCAGCGCCAGGAACACCGCCAAGAAACCCCGTACGCGGAGCGGCACGTCCTGGGAACCGAAAACGGGCGCCAGCGCCATCAGCCCGGAGACGCGGGACAACACCAGCACGAACAAGAGCAGCGCGTGCATCCACCACTGCTGTGTCGCCACCACCGTGTTCATCCAGGGCATGGCGTTCGGCTTCTCCGGAATAACGGGCGCGGAGCGAAGGTACGTCTCACGCGAGAGCGTCTACAAATTCTCCGGAATCTGGCGGAACAGTTCCGCCGAGAACTCCAACATCCGCGTGGCGACCCACGGCAGCGTCACGCTCAGGGCCAACACCATGGCCACGATCTTGGGGACGAAGGCGACCGTCTGTTCCTGAATCTGCGTGAGCGCTTGCAGTAGCCCCACCGCCAGGCCCACGATCATTCCAGAAAGCAGGACCGGCGCGCTGATCAGCAGCGTGATCATCATCGCTTCGCGGCCCAGGTCAATCGCCTCGGGAACATCCATGTTGAGCGAGATCCTCGTCGCTGGGTTGGCCGTCAATACACGATTTGCACGCTTCGCAGCAGGCTTTCCACGATCAGGTGCCAGCCGTCCACCAGCACGAACAGCAGCAACTTAAACGGGAGCGAAATCAACACGGGCGGGAGCATGAGCATGCCCATGGAGATCGTCACGCTGGAGACCACGATGTCCAAAATCAAAAACGGCAGATAGATCTGAAAGCCGATCAGAAACGCGGTCTTCAGTTCGCTGAGCATGTAGGCCGGCAAAAGCACTTGCAGCGGGACGTCTTGGTACCCTTCCGGACGCGGCGTGTCCGGCGGCAGGTAATCGAAAAATAGCCACACGGTGTCGCTGTTGCCCGTGTGTTCGATTTGGGCGCTCATGAAGTTCCGCATCGGCAGCACGGCCCGATCCCAGGCTTCATCCAGCCCGATCTCCCTCGCCGTGTACGGTTCAATCGCCTCGTCGTATGTCGTTTTCCAAACCGGCGTCATGACAAGTAGCGTCATGAACAGGGCCAAGGAGGTGATCACCTGGGCGGGCGGAAGCTGCTGCGTGCCCAGCGCCTGCCGCAGGATGCCCAGGACAACGATGATCCGCACGAAGCAAGTCGTCATCAGCAGCACGGCGGGCGCGAGGCTGATCACGGTGAGGATCAGCATGATTTGCAGCGCTGAAGTGAGCCCTTGCGGGCTGGTCCAATACTCTGGACCTGCCGTCAGTCCCGAGGGGAGTTGGATCGGCTGATTGGGAACCGTTTGCGCCGGCAAGGACTCAGGGAAACCGCCGAAGAGGCCACACGCCAGCAAGGCCGGTAGTAACCGTCTGGCGAGCCGCCAGGAGCACGATCGCTGAGCCCATTTACGCACGGCGGACCTCCCTGGAAAGCCTTGTTCCGCCCCGTGCGGCAGCCTGTCCGCCTACTCGCCCAGAAGCGGGCACTCGGGCCGAAATCGTTTTCGGCGGAGTGGACAGATGCTGCAACATGTTTTGAAAGGCTTGAGTGGCGCTGCGAGGATTTCGCTCCTGGCAGAGGCCGCTGATACGGTCCACCTCGCGAGGGTCATCCAGTTCACCCAAGAAATCGGCCCCGCCCGGGCTCACCGAAACCAATAGCAGTTTGTTGCCGAACCGGAGCACATGGGCCTGCTGTCTTCCTGCCAAGGGCGCGCGGCCCAGCACTTCCACGACTTCCGGCGGCAGCAGCGCGGCCGCTTTGGGCTGGATTCGCCGCAAGGCCCACATCACGGCCACGAACAGCCCCACCACCAGCGCCAGGCCCAGCATCGCGCTGGTGAATGATCCGCGAGCGCCCGAAGTTTGGGCCCACGAACCGCGCGCCTCGGTCGAAGGTGGAGTTAGCGGCGGCACTGCTGGAGATTCTTGACTCCTCGTCGCGGCGGCTTGGCTCTCACGACGTTCCACGCCGGGAGAAACTTGCGTTGGCTGGGCTGCGTACCCGCTTTGTCCCTCGCCATACGTACCCCGCCGTTGCGTAAAGCTCGGCTCCTGTCCCGCCACGCGGCTTCCCGCAAGCGACACCGAAGCCACCACGCACCACGCGCCGAGCCGAGCGAAGAGTTCGCTGCGAAACGAGGTCCAGCATGCCCGTCGGCAGTTTTTCGAAGACGTTCCCATGCCCATCTTTTCCGCTTCCTTGCGGTTCGGCATTGTCGGACATATCCGTGTCAGGCCACGGAGTCTAGAAGAGCAGGGCGGCGGGAACAAGACGAGTTTGTGTGTCGCAAATGAACATCCGCGCCTGCTCAAGACTGCCAGAGCAAGCAACACGCGACCGATTCAGGACGCGGGCTCAATCCGCGTCTTCCTCGGAAGACGCCGCCTCGATGGCGTCAATGGTTTCTTGCACGTCGTCCCGATACCGCTGGGGCACCAGCGCAAGCTGTTCTCGAAGGGCGGGGAGCGCCTGGGCGGCATCCGCTCCCATCTCCTTCAGGAAGCGGATCGCGAAATATTTTTGGTAGCGGTGCTCGCTCCGCAAACCGTCGATGAACAGCGGCACGGCCTCCACGGGCGCTACGTCAATCCGCCGCAAGGCCCGCACGAGTGCTGGACGGTCCTCCTCGTTAGTCAGCCGCTCGAACATGGCCGGCACGGCCTCTTGGGCGTCGTCTTCCAAGTCGCCCAAGGTTTCCGCTGCAACGCGACGCACATCCCAGTCGTCATCCGCCAAGCTCGGCACAATCGATGGGACCACGTTTTGCTTGCGGGACTCGATGGCGGCAATCGCCTTGATCAAGGCGGCCCTGGAACTCGCTTTAGGTTCTTCCGCGAGTCGCTCGACAAGCG
>JANQPP010000185.1 GCA_028289405.1 Pirellulales bacterium | reverse complement strand
TGGTCACCACGCGCGATTTGCAGGAAGAAGAACGCCGAATCCTGGCCTTCGCCCGCAACACGCGGGGGACACTCGTCCCGATGAAACCGGAGCATGTGATTCGCCGCCAATGGCTCGGCACCGAGCAGCAAGCAGCCGTGTTGGGGGTCCTATCCTCCACCGATCAAGTGATCAGCATTCGCGGCGCGGCAGGCACGGGAAAGACCACTGCCACGCAGGAAGCGGTGGAAGCCTTGGAATCCGCCGGCAAAGCCGTGGCCATCATGGCCTCCACCACCAAGGCAGCCTACGAAGTGCTCCGCGAGGACGGCTTCGATGCGACCACGATTGCCGCGTTCTTACAGGATGCCGACAAACGGCAGCAATTCAAAAACGGCGTGCTATGGGTGGACGAGGCAGGGCTGGTGGACAACCCGACCATGCTGTCCCTCATGCAAACGGCGGATGAACTCAACGCCAGGCTGGTGCTCGTCGGCGATGTGCGCCAGCACTCGCCGGTCGGTCGCGGGACGCCGCTGAAACAGATTGAAACGTCCGCCGGTATCCGGCCTTTTCAAATCACGGAAATCCGCCGGCAGCAAGGCGACTACAAGGCGGCCGTGGCCAAGCTGAGTCGTGGTGAGGCGGCCGCCGGTATCAAAGCCCTGGACCAATTGGGTTTCGTGCATGAACTGGCCGATGGTGAGCGAGATCAATCGCTGGCCCAAGCGTATGCCGATGCCATCGAGCACGAAAGGGAGCCCAAAAAGAAACTGCTCATTATCGCGCCCACGCATGCCGAACGGCGGCAGGTGACCCGGGTTGTCCGTTCGGAACTCAAAGCGCGGAAACTGATCGGGGAAAAAGACGTGGAACTGACCACGCTTCGTTCGAAGCAGCTTTCCACCGCGCAAAAGCGGGATCCGCTGCAATACCAGCCCGGCGACCGCGTGGTGTTTCATGCCAAGGGGAAGGGAGGCTTTCAGTCGGGCGATCAAGTGGCGGTGGCAAATATCTCCGGCGGCAAGGTTTTGGCAGCGGATGGCCGTGAAGTGCCGCTCGACTCGGCTGGAGCCTTCGACGTGTTTCAGCCGCAGCAGGAGCGTTTCGCGAAAGGGGATGTGATCCGCGTGACGCGAAAACGCCGGGAAGCGCCGGGCCGCAAGCGGCTCAACAATGGCAGCCTGTTTGAAATCAAGTCGATCAGCGGCAAGCAGCACATCCTCACGCTCGATAACGGCGAGAAGATCAACCCGGCCCAATGGGCGTTCTTCGAACACGGCCTCACGCTGACCAGTCACGTTTCTCAAGGCACCACGGTCAACCGAGCCTTCGTGGCCCAAAGCTCGCTCTCCTTTCCGGCCAGCTCGCCGCAGCAGCTTTACGTTTCCGCGAGCCGGGCCAAGAAACGGGTCGATCTGTTCACCGACAGCTTGGCGGAACTCACCAAAGCGGTGGGCCGGGAGCGACTGGATATAGCAGCCTTGGACATTCGTCCCAAAGCCCAGCCGGAAACCAATAACGGATACATCTCTCAACGATTCGGACGACTGAAATCCATTGCGCACCGCTTTGCCACTCGG
>JANQPP010000180.1 GCA_028289405.1 Pirellulales bacterium | reverse complement strand
CTTCTGCTGCACTTCCCCTTGGACATTCACGGCCCCCATTTCGCCGAGAATATCGGACAGGCCCGCGCGACGAACTTTGGCTTGGATCAGCTTCGTGGCCATCGTGATACCGGAAAGTAGCCAGGAAAATTCGCCGGAGGCTCCCGGGCAACGTTGCTGTTCCTGAAGAATGTGCTGTTGAACCGTGATCATCGAGGATTTTTTCAACAAACTTGGCTTCGTGCTCATGGGTCATATCCCTGCGATGGTAGATCATGTGCGGAAATTTGCGATGAAATACGTGCGGACAAAACACGCCAGAGATCGAAAAGATTGGATTCATACGGCGGTGAAACCCCAATCGGCCAACGTCGAAACGGAACGTCTTGTCCGCGGGCTTTTAACCTTTATTGTGGCCATCAACAGCACGAACGCTAGGGCACGGCCCGGGGCGGGACAAGAGAATTCAACCGACGGCTCCGTTTCGCTTGGTGCGACCGTTTTGGTGGCTACTGGTCGTGTGAATAAGATGATAATCTTCCAGTATCTGCGGACTTGGCGCGATGGCGATAATGCTTGGCCAGCCAAGTCCACCAGCTTGGACGCTTCCAACCCTATCGTACGACGACAGGGATGGAGAGCCGCACGATTTTGTATCGTGACGAGTAACGTGCTCGGTACCTCCAAATCAAGGATCCAATGTGAAGATTTTCTATTCGAGCCCATTGTTCAGTGTCGCCATCTTGATGCTGTCCGTAACAGCCGCGCCCGCCGTGGAGAAACGACTTCAGGTGTACATCTTGGCGGGTCAGTCGAATATGCAAGGGCATGCCCAAGTCCGGACCTTCGAGCACATCGGGATGGATCCCCAGACCGCGCCCCTGCTTAAGGAAATGCTTCAAGAAGATGGAACGCCCCGCATTTGCGAGCAAGTCTGGATCTCCTCGATCGGCCACGACGGCGGCGAGAACGAGCGGCATGGAAGGCTGACGGTCGGTTTCGGAGCGGCGGGGCGTGAACCAAAAATCGGCCCCGAATTCACTTTTGGTATCTACGCGCGGAAATTTACCAAACAGCCGATTCTGATCATTAAAACCGCATGGGGTGGCAAATCGCTGAATACCGATTTTCGACCACCCAGCGCCGGCACCTATGAATTTAGTGAGGCTCAGTTAGAGAATCTCGCCAAGCGCGGCACGGATATCGAATCCGTTCAGGCGGCACGCGCCGCCGATTCAGGGCACTACTATCGACGGATGATCGAACATATCGGGCGGGTCCTCGGGGATATTCCGCGCGTCGTACCAGATTACCATCCGCAGGACGGTTACGACCTTGGAGGATTCGTCTGGTTCCAGGGATGGAATGATATGGTCGATGGCGGGACCTATCCGAACCGTGGCCAGCTGGGGGGCTACGATCAATACAGCGAACTGCTAACGCACTTCATCCGCGACGTCCGCCAAGAGCTCTCCGCGCCCAAGCTGCCCTTCGTGATCGGTGTGATGGGGGTCGGCGGCCCGGTCGAGCAGTATGGCCCGGATCAACAGCGCTACCAGAATATTCACCGTGAATTCCGGCGTGCCATGGCATCTCCAGCAGCGATGGCAGAGTTTCAAAACCATGTCACGGCCGTGCTCACGGAAAAATATTGGGATCCCCAGCTTGGTGAGTTGTCCGCACGGTGGAATCAAGTGCAAGCCAAGCGGCGGGATCTTCAGCAAGACCCGAATTTGAGCGACACCGAGCGCCAAGATTCACTAGACGCCTTCACCGCCGAATTGTTCACGCCGCAAGAATTGCATGTGCTGGAAACTGGCAAATCGAACGCGGAATATCACTATCTGGGCTCCGCGAAAATCATGTCACAAATCGGCAAAGCCTTCGCGGAGGCTTTGACCGCTTCACCGCCCGTCAAACCTCGATCCACAGCTCGCAGCCAACAATAACATCCACGGAAAACCACTTCAGAGTGCTGGCGCTGCTCGTGTGATCAAACGCAAAGTCCCAACACCAAAGGTAGTTCCGACCTTGAGCACGGTGACGATGGCAACCGTTCGTGCGACTATCCAACCGTCTGCGTTTTCGCTTCTTTTGAGGCAGGTTTCCCGCGACTCTTGGGAGGGCTTTTTCATCCCGGCGATTAGGTTCGTCTCGATAAACTCTTGCTCGACGGCCCAATTCAACGCCCGTTGAACGCAGCGAATGCCAAGGCGTTGAGTATTGTTCGTGCGACCAGCGAATTCGCTATCGATCCACTTTTGACGTGGTGTTTCTTCAGGTTGGAAACCAACGCCGTCTTGCTGTGGAAATTGATGAACCGGGCTAGAAATTCGCGGTGCAGTTCGAACGTTCGCTCAGAGCGATTCAGTTCGCACCACGTCAAGAAAGTCATGGATGATCTGCGCGACGGTCAGCGGCCCATTCTGGGGCTTCTTCGTTGACGATTCAGGCTGCGCTTTCAACCGATGGAATTCGGCAAGAGCCTTCTTGTACGACTCACCCGGCTCGGTAAGCCGGACCATCCTCCCGTCGAGCATGCAGTAATACGAATCGTTCTGCGTGCGTTTCCAAGGCTTGGCGGGACGGGGCATGGTGAATGATCTCCTTCCGAAAAAGGTAGGTCATCCATCCACGTAAAAAAAGTTAGCTGCACGGGAAAGCTGCATGAGCCGTTTTCGGCAAAAAATAACCCTTTGCTACAGTTGCCGAAGCTCTTGTTTCAGCGTGGCTTAGGGAAAGTCGGGGCGACTGTCCTTCGTTTGAACGGTGGATCGCGGCGCTCGTCGAAACCGCCTTGTCGCTGAGCGCCGAAGCCCTTGCCGCGACGCGGGTTGTGC
>JANQPP010000169.1 GCA_028289405.1 Pirellulales bacterium | reverse complement strand
TGCTTTTGAGCCCGAGCAGCGGGATGTCTTCGGTTGGATCCATCTGCGGAACACGCCGGACGGCCTGGAGACGGTGGCCAACGTGATGTCCTACGACAGCCCCGGCATCATCGTGGGCACCACGATCATCGTTCCCGAACTGGGAAGCTGGATATTGATCACCTTGGCGCTGGTTTGTCTGAGCGCGGCACATGTCGCAAGGCGATTCCACATCATGGCTTCTCGCTGACCCCTTGAGTGTGAAATGTGTGAAGAAGTTTTCCGTTATCGGAGAAGAGAAGAAAGGAAGGAATCTCATGAAACGTATCTGCTTAACATGGTTTGTCGTGATGTCCGTGGGGTTGCCGCTGTGCGTACGAGTGCAGGCCCAATCCTGTTCCACGGGGCTGCTGGTTCTAGGTTTCGATCGCGCAAAACACGAACGTTTCTATCCGCAATATCCCGGCCCAAACAGCCAGTTCATCGGCGATGGCTACGACTGGTCCGGCATCGGCAAACGTCCACAAGCCGCGAACCAGTGCATCACCATGATCTCGCCCAAAGTGGCGATTGCTTCGGCGCATCGTGGTGCTATACCAGTTGCGGGAGCACAGTTCGAATTCGTAAGTGGAGATGGCTACGACGGAGTTTCGGCGGGCACCTACACCGTGGCGGAAGTCGCAGCATTCCTCGGGGAAGTCGCAGTGGTACGACTTACCCAGCCCGTTTCTTCCGCCATCAAAAAATATTCCATTCTGAAGCTCACCGATGGCAGCGGCAACATCGACTACGGCAGTTACGCTGGTAGGATATTATGGCTCTGGGGACGCAGTTGCCCCACGAGTGGCGGGACATATTCGTTTCGGTTGGGAAGAAACGTTGTGGGATTAGCGGACGCTAACGACATCCTGTTTTGGTATCCTCCTACTGCGGCCCATGACAGCTTGGGTGATGATGAAGCAAAGGCCACAGAAGGAGATTCTTCCCATCCGGGATTCATTATGGCGGGCGGCGAGCCGCGGTTGGTAGGAACATTTTGGACGCCGACACAACTCAGCAACTTGGTGGATCAAATTGACCAAATCAATGCGCAGATCCAAACGTGGTTTCCCAACGATCCGAGCCAGTTGCCCACGATCTACGTGGAATGAAGCCGGCGGCATTTATCCGCGCAGCAAGCCAATATTAACTGTTCGTCGGCTTGGCCACGGGGCGGACGAGGGTGCCGTCTTCCAGCGTGGATTCGGGAGCCAGGATGACTCGGTCTCCCGCTTGCAAACCTTCCAAAACCTCGGCCGCGCGGTCGTTCATCAGGCCGATCCGCACGCGGCGAAGCTGGGCCGCACCGTCTTGCACCGCGAACACCTGCCACGAAGCGTCCGCTCCCCGGAAGAGAGCGGTGCGGGGAATCGTGAGGGCTTGCGAGCTCTCGGCGGTGAAAACCTTCACCTCGACGCGGTAATCGACGCCCAGTTCCCGCTCCTTGAGCAGCCGCTGCAAGACTTCCGGCTCGAAGCGGAGAATCACCAGGACCCGCTGCTGCTCCACGCCTAGGGAACTGACCTTCGTGAAGCCGGCGGGGTAGATGCGGTGCACCGTGCCGGCGACCGGTTTCGGCCCGATGGCCGGACCAAAGATTTCGGCGGGCTGACCAGGCCGGATCCGCACGACGTCCCGGCTGAGGATTTCGGCCTCCACTTCGAGCTGCCGCAAATCCCCCAACCGCATGAGCACGGTCCCCATGGACAGCGGGCGCTCGTTGTCGTGCAGGCGTTCCAGCACCACGCCGTCGAGAGGGCTGTGCATCACGCTCCGTTCTTGTTCCACGAGCCGCAACTCGAGATTGGCCTCCGCCTCGGCCCGCTCTTTTTCTAGCACGTCCCGTTTGAGGGTTTTGCGGGCGATAAACTGCCGCACGGCGGTGGGGGTCAGCGCGGTGGCCGCGTGCATGGACTCCATGGCCGCGTGCACCAGTTTGTCCTGCTGGAAATCGACCGCGCTCTCCACCTGCTCGACTTCGGCCCGGTCCAAATCTTCCTGGGTCTGGGCGCCGGTCCGGCTGAGTTCCCGCACTCGGGTCAACAGCTTCTCCGCGAACTCCATGCGGGCCTGCCCGGCACGGACGCGGGCGGCGGCGGCCTCCACGGTATGCAGCATCGATTCCACGAACTGCACGGCCTGCTCCAGCGTGGTGTTCTCCACACTGGTGTCGTCGTTTTCCCGAATGGAAGCATCGAGACGGTCCACGGCGGCCTGCGCGCGATGCACGGAGAGCTCCACGTCCTTGGGAACAATGCGGGCGACCACTTCGCCCTGGGAGACGGGTGCGCCCTCGGTGAGATCGATGGCGGCAATCCGCCCGTCAAAGGGCATGGTGATGAGGTGTTCCTTGGGGAGCCGGGTCTTGCCCCGTTCCTCCACGAATTCGCGAATGTCGCCCGTGGTGACTGCCGCCACCTCCACGGGGACCTTGAAAGACAGCCCTTGCCAGGCCGCGAGTCCCACTACCGCCACGCCAGTCAACACCAGCCACATCCACCATTTCATCGCGTTACCTCACTCCCGCCTATCGGCGAACGTGCCGGTTTGTCGGCACCCGCCGTTTCCAATTGTCTATTCTTTCACTTGAAGCGCTTCGAGCCAATTCATGCGGCGAATCTGCCGCTCCACCACCAGATGTGCCAGCAGGCCAAAGCCCACGCCGGTGACCACCGTCACCACCCAGACGAACGGCGGGGACACCACCGGAAACCGGAACATCTCCGTGTCGTAACTCACCGAGACCAGATATGCCAAAAAATACCCCAAAGGAAGACCCAGTAGCGTACCGCAAAGGTTCACCACGGCGCTTTCCCGTAGGAAGAACCCGCCGATTTGCCGCTCGGTGTAGCCCAAGACGCGCAGTGTGGCAACTTCCCGCCGCCGCTCTGCCAAATTGATCAAGGACGCGTTTAGCACGCTGCCGAAGAAGATCACGCCGGCGAACAGGATCAGCAACCCGATGAAGGTGTCTTGCACCTTGAGAACGGTTTCTTCCAGATTGTGAATCACATCCTCTCGGGCATTCACCGCCTGCACCACGGGTAGCCGTTTCAGTTCCCGGTAGAACGCTGTTTGAATATCCGGTTCGGGAGTGACTTCCAATTGCACGCCGCTCACCGCGAACTCCTCGCTGATGAGTCGGGACAAATACGTGATATCGGCGTAGACCGACATCCCCAAAAATTCCTCGGAGACTTTGAGCAAGGGAACACGCACCGCCTTTTGCAATCCGCGAGTGGGCCGCATGGTGATCAGATCCCCTGGCTCCGCGTGGAGCAGTTCCGCCAATTTGCGGCTCATCATCAGGCCCGTTTCCGGCACGCGGAGGGCCACGCCGTCGATATCGCGGGGAACGGTGAGGCGGGCTTGGGGCTGCAATCCCAGCACATTCCCTTTTCGCTGGTAGGGGCCATGGATAAAGGTGCAGGAGACGGCCAGCAGCGGTTCGGCGTGGTCCACGCCTGGGAGATGCCGCGCTTCCAGCAGGGCTTCGCGTCCGACTTCGTTTTTGAAGGTCAGGTCGATATCGCTCCGCAAAATGTAATCGTACTGAAAGTCGATGAGGTACCGCGCCGCCTGCATCATCATCAGTCCGCTCATGAGCAACGCGGCACCGGTCATGGAAGAAAACAGGCCCACGGCGGTGCGGCGGCGGTTACGAAACAGGCCGCGCAAGGCCATCCGCCAGCCGAAGGAAAGCTGACGCCAAAGCCAGCGGATGCGTTCCAACCAAATCGCCCCCCCCTTGGCCGGGGTAGCGGTTCGCATCGCGTCGGCGGGGCGGAGCTTCACGGCACGGCGGCAGCCCGTCACGCATCCCACCAGCGCGCAGGTAAAGCTGATCGCGAAGCCGGTGAGATACACGCCAGGATAGACGTAGTTTTCCAGCGCGGGAAATTCGTAGAATCGTCGATAGATGGCGGTCACCCAAGTGGCCATGAAGTACCCCAATACCTCGCCCAGCCCGGCACCGATCAGGCCGACGATGAGCCCCAACTTCAAGAAGTGCGCGAAAATCTCGACATTGCCGTAGCCTAAGGCTTTGAGCGTGCCAATGACCACGCGCTGCTGGTCCACCAGCCGCATCATCAACACATTCAGCACGAGCGCGCCCACCGTGAGAAAGATGGCGGGCATGATCGTGGAGAACGTGCCCAAGCCTTGAATTTCGTCGCTGATGAAGCGGTTGGAGGGTTGGTTTTTGAGGGCCGTGACATTTGTCACGCCGTGCGGCTCCAAGGTTCGTTCGATGTCCGCCAGCAAGGCGTCGGGTTGGTCCCGCCACTGGACAGCCAGCCTCCCGACGGCCTGATTGGCGGCGCCATCGAAGTCGAACACCTCTTCGGCGAAGCTTTCCTTGAGATAAAAGACCCCAAAATGCTGGGGGTCGGGAGCCAGTCCGCCCGGCGGCAACAGATACACGAACTCGCAACTGATCGCCGTGCCCACCACCACCAATTCCTGCCGGCGGTTGTTCAACAGCAGGTGGACCGTATCCCCTGGATGGATGTCCCGCGCCCGGGCGAAGGCATCATTGACCACGACCTGGTTGTGCCGCTCCTCGGTGAAGTAACTGCCGCGGCGGAGGACGATGTCATTGATGATCTCGCGGCGGCGGTCGGGCAAGGAAATCACGAGTCCGTTGAGCGGTTTGCGGACGTTTTCCAAATCGACGGTAGCGGCGAATTGGATGCGGGGCTGAATCTCCGTCACGCCGGGGATGTCCAACAGTTCCAAAAACTCTCCGCGCGGGGCCTTTTTCAGATCGACCCAAAAATCAGCCATCCGGCCTTGGGCGTAGTATTGGTTCTGCGCCAGTAGGAGGTTGAAATAAGAGGACCGCATGTAGATGAAACACATGATCCCCAGGGCCATGATGGCGGAGATGGTGGCCAGCAGGCCCCAGGCGTGCATCGCGTCTCGCAACAGCTTGCGATTCAGCACGCTCACCACACCACCTCCTCGGGGGGCACCGGAGTGTCGTTCTCTTCCAGTTGCACGATTTCACCCGAACGCAAATGCACGACGCGGTCCGCGACGGCCGCGATGGCGACATTGTGCGTGATCACCAGGACCGTTTTCCCCATCTCACGGTTCACGTCGACGAGCAGGCGGAGTACTTTCTTGCCGGTTTCGAAGTCGAGGGCACCGGTCGGTTCGTCGCAAAGCAGCAGGCGTGGATTTTTGGCCAAGGCCCGGGCGATGGCGACCCGCTGCTGTTCGCCTCCGGAAAGCTGCGAGGGAAAGTGATGCTTGCGGTCCGCCAGCCCGACCTTTCCCAGCACGTCGTCCACGTCGAGCGGATCGCGGGCAATCTCGGTGGAAACAAGGACGTTTTCGAAGGCCGTCAAGGTGGGCACGAGGTTGTAAAACTGAAAGACAAATCCTACTCCCTCGCGGCGATACTGGTTCAATTCCGCGTTGCTGGCGGTGGTCAGATCCTGATCGAGATAAGCGACTTGTCCCACGGTCGGCTGGTCCATGCCGCCCAAGATGTTGAGGATCGTGCTCTTGCCGGAACCGCTGGGTCCCACCATCACGAGGAATTCACCGTCGCGAATATCGAGGGTGATATCCCGCAGAACTTCAACAGCCACTTCTCCCATCTGAAAGGTCTTCCCGACGCCGCGCAAGGAGAGTACGGCTGGCTTGTCCGTGAAAGTCGAAGCGGCGGAAGCGGGCAATCCTTCGCTCATGAAAAACCTGACATGTCGCAATGAAAAGACGCGGAGGAAGAAATCGGTCGGGCGCCAAGCCGCTCCTCTATGAATTCTTACTTGCCTGACGCTAGCGGCCTAGGCGAAATCGAAAAAACTTCCGCGAAATTTCATGGGTTTAGCCTGGCACCTACCCAATTCAGTTCGCGCGACGAGCGGTGAACCGCTCGACCTCCTCCCGGCGCGGAATGGAGGGGATCGCCCCGGCCCGTGTGGTGGCTAGCGCCGCGGCCCGCTGCGCCCCATCCACCGATGTGGTAATATTCTGGCCCGAGGCGATCGCGGCGGCCAGCGCGCCACAAAAAGTGTCCCCCGCGCCGGTGCTGTCCACCGGATCCACGGTATACGCCGGCAAGTGATGGGCTTCTCCATCCCACAGCAGACAGCCGGCGGCGCCGCGCGTAATTACCACCCATTCCGGGCCGCGCTTCGCCAACTCCTTCGCGGCCAGCGCGGCGGAGGCCTCGTCGTGGACTTCCACGCCCGAGAGCTGGCTCGCTTCGGTCTCGTTCGGCACCAGGATATCGGTCGAGTCCCAGATTGCTTGGGGCAATTCTCCCCTAGCAGGCGCGGGATTCAGAATCGTGCGGAGGTCCGCCTCATGTGCCCGCTGCAAGCCTGCCGCCACGGTTTCCATCGGAATCTCAAGGCAGGCCAACAACACTTGCGAAGCGCCGAACCACGTTTCTGGCAGCGCTTGGACATGCTCGGGCGTGAGCAAGGCATTGGCTCCCGAAGCTACGGCGATCAAGTTTTCGCCTCGTGCGTCAACCATGATCAATGCCGTGCCGGTGGCGGCCTCTGGCAAATGCACTGCGGCGGAAAGGTCCAAACCGTCTTTCTCCAACTGGCGCAAGGCCCGTTCGCCTGGTGCATCCTCGCCCACGGCGGCCGCGAAGTGGACGTGGCACTGGCCCAGGCGTGCCACCGCCACGGCCTGGTTGGCCCCCTTGCCGCCCAGTGCTTCGGCGAACTCACCCTGCAGGACCGTTTCGCCCGGCGCGGGCAGATGTGGGACACGGATTGATAGATCGATATTGATCGATCCCAGCACGATGGCCGAGGCGGTCGGATTGCGTGGTGTACTCATGCATTTTCCCCGCCTCCATGATACGACCCGCGCAGGGAAAGGCGAAAGACCGGGTCGAAAAACGGTATGCCACGCACTAGGCCGGGAGCCGGCCAATGAAGTAGTAGTACGGGACGCGGACCAGCGGCAGATAAGGTACCTTGCCGCTGTCTTCGTGGAGCTGCACGGTTTCCAGACGTCGCTGGAGATAAGGGAGATGGTCCGTGCTGAGATTCACGTTGTCGTGACCAAACCAGAAAGGCCAAAAATTGCGGGTGAAGGCCGAATGTTTCCGCTGGCCGGAGGAGGGGTATTTGCGCGATACATAGAAATCCACGATCGCCAGCAGGCCGCCGGGACGCAGCAAGCGACAGGCGTGATCCACGGCGGCGAACCAATCCGGAATCATCGTCAGGGAATAGGAAAACGTCACGGCATCGGCGGAACCTTCCGGCAGATCCACGCTCGTGGCATCCCCTTGCAAGGTGGTTACGTTCGGCCAGCCGTGCCGCCGCACGCGCTCGGCGGCGACTTTCAGTAGGGACGGCGAAAGGTCCACCAAATAAGTCTGCCGCCAATCATTGACGCGCGTGCCGGCCAATTCCAAGTTCCGGCCCGTGCCGCAACCCATGTCCACTACGACGGCGTCCTTCGGCAGCGAGAGCTGGTCCCATAATTCCTTCCGGCCATGCAGCATGCGGTCACGAAAAGCGTCATAGCTCTCGGCTTGCTGCCGGTAGAAACTTTCCAGGCGTTCCGCGTGGGAGGCGCCTCGAATGGGGCTCAGCAACAGTTTGTAGAGGGTGCGGGCGTCGTGGAGCAGCGTGGATGCCATGTTAAGCCATTACCTCCGCCTGAAGAGGCTCCGAGGGCCGCTTTAGATCGGCCACATAAAAACTTCCATAGGTATGCACGCGATCGCGCCGATGCAGCCGTTCCGCCAAGGGGCGGTCGTGACGTAACAGTCCGCCCAAGCGGTGATAGCGTCCAGCCACGCGGACTGGCACGGGATCCAGATAGTCCACTTTCAATCCGCCACTACGGTAGAGGATGCGGCAGTTTGGCGCGGCCCGGTCCACGATGGCTTGCCATTCGCGTTGTAAGACATCCCGGGCATCGGAACTGAGCCAGTCCATGTGGTCCAGCAGCACATACCGTGAAATGCTCACGTCTTGGTTTTCTAGAAAATCGTGGATGGTCGAGGTGTGGATGGAGAGCCGGTCAATGAGTCCTGATTTCAGCCGGTGAAAGTTCTCTTCCCGGAGATATTCGGGGCAGCATTCCCGCGTGTATTCTCCTTCCAGGTAGACCCGCCAAAAGTAGTTGTCTTCGAGAGGCAACTCGGCGAAGACCGTGGTCACCGCGTCCTGCACGAACTGCGCGATCCCGCCTTCGTAAAACAGATCGACCTGTTCCCGTTGCGGACGGGGCACGCCGACCAAGGAGAGCATGGCATCCCGGGCAATGAGCCAGCGGATGAATCGTCCCCAAAACGCTTGCCCGACTTGTTCCCGGTAGATGCGCTGCTGCTCCTCCAAGCTGGGAGCATTGAGCATGGCTTGAATTTGGGGCCGGACCTTCGCGACGCGGTCGATATAGAAGTTGATCAGACGGGCAAAACGTCCCGCCGTGCCACGAAAATAGAAGCCACGACGGGGTTTTTTGCGCTGGAAATAGTGTCCCCGGGGATCCCAGAATTGACGCGCGTCCTGGGATAGCGATGGCCGTAATTTCTCGCGATAAACCTTGGGGAATTTCGGAAAGTGTCCTTGGCCAAATAGGCTAAAAAAGGTCTCGAAATCGAGGTGGCGGATTCCAGCGGCCTTCAACTCTAGCAGCGCGTTTTGCCGGGGGTTCATATCCACGGCATGGATCCTGCGAGGCCCGTCGAGCAGATAATCGAGCACGTTGCAGCCAGCGGAGGAAATCGTGAGCACGGTATCCTCCGGTGTGAGCCGCATGGCTTCCCGGTCCAGGCGCGGATCCTCCCAGCAGGTGTTGTAAACGAGAAAATGGCCGTGGACGTAACGAAAAAAAGCACGGCTGGTCGCCGCGCGTAATGCCCGAGGTTTCATCCTGTCGATATTCCTTCCAATAAATCTACATGGCGTGGGCGGGAACCAGGGCGGGGCGGGCGGAAAGCTGTCGAGGGACCTCGACCTCTTCCATGGCAGGGCTTAAGGCAACATGATCGCCGTCATGCCACGCGTAAGTTCTAGCTCTTCCCTCACGGATGCCCACAAAAGTACAGGGAAGTTCCGTCCAGCATCCGGAATTCAAATAATGCACGCCGTCCACCACGCATTCCTCGGCCACGTGCGAATGGCCAATGATGATTCCAGCGTGGTTTTCCGCGCGGGCAGTTTCACAAGCTCCCTCTCGAATGGCGCGGGAGACCCGACAAAACCGTTTGGAAGAATGCTTCAAGCGGCGGGCCAAGCGATGCGTGGAATCGATGCGTTGGCTAAAGCGATAAATGGCGTTGGCACTCGCCACGACGGGCCACGCCACGTTCACGGAGATATCCCAGCGGTCTCCATGGCAGACATAGTAGGAACGATGTCCGACGCCTAGAATCACGTATTGGCGGGGTTGGATTCCCAGGAGGTTTTGCCAAACCTCATGAGCCGGATCGTGATTTCCTTGCAGCCAAATCACCGGCAGTTCGTCGGACAGCCGCCGCAAATCCCCCAGTACCCCCAGATCCTGGTCACGCAAACCCTTAAGGTTGGGGTACTCGAACATATCCCCGGCGATCACTAGCCGCTGGAATCGTGTTCGCTGGAGAAAATCGAGAAAAGCGCGCCCAAGAGAATTCCTTGCTCCCAGGTGCAGGTCGCTGACCACGACCGCATCGAATTCTTGCATGGTGGCAACCTCTTGCTGCATTGGTTTACAACAAGGTTAGCCAGCGGATATTTATGTTTCGTGAACGGACTGCAAGATTGTTGACAATTTGAGGTTTCGCGAATTTTCTGCGGTGGAAGATTTGTCAACAACCATAAAGCCACTTCGGCTTTACATTGATGCCCGCAACGGTCGTGGAAGATTTCAACGCGAAGAAGATCGCTATCGCGATCTGCTCCCGATCCACATGTTACGCAGTTTGCGCACGGTCGCCAAGAGCCGCGATTGCCACATACGTTCCTGTTGGGCAATTTGTTCCAAAGCCGGAGTGCTCGAGTCTTCCTCCTGGTAGTCCAAGCTAGGATTGGTTGAGCTCGGCTTGGATGTGATGCTTTGGTTGTTGTTTTCGGTGGTCATGGGGTACCTCATGCCTGCACGGACGGAATTGCACTCTCCTGATGGCTGGCCATTCCACGGCCCTGCCGGCATGGATCCGCCACTTCATGCATACCTTGCTCCAGCACGCCGTCAAACCGATTTCTCATGCTCGCTGCCATTTGTGCCGGTAGGCACCATTAAACCTGTCGTGACATCGAAGATCATGACCGAAGTCTTTTCACGAGTTTGCCGCCTGTCGTGGGATGTTTCTCCCGTTCGCGGCATGCGTGACAAGCCTGTCCCGGCTGCTACGATGGAGGCCATTTAGTAGGCTGCTGAAATACTCAGCAGCCTGCGGCATCAAATGGAGGTGATGCTCAAAATGGCGACGTAAGTCGTTATTTTGCGAGCCGGGAGCAGCTTGGCTGCGCCAATCTTGGCTAGCACGGCGGCGAGGCTGAAAAACGCCACGAAGGCGTTTTTCAGTAAACTGCTAGTGACGCGCTGGGTCGGTGTAGCCTGGCGCGAAGCAACCCGCGACAGTTTGTCGCCCAGTGGAAATTGAGATTCTTGTGAGCCCTTTCCCCACGAAACCGGAGGCCGGACTGCCGGAGGAAATCGAACGCTGGGTCGAGGGAGGTACGTTGTTGCTTTTGTCGCTTCGGCTCACCGCGCTGGCGGCCACCGGCTCGCGGCCAGAAGATTTTTGGACCAAGGCACTGTGGATACTCGAGCGGGAACTGCAAGTGGAGCAGTCTCGCCTGATGGTCTGGCAGCATGGTGCTTGGCAGGCGTTCCCGGACGGTGCCGGCGGACAGCCGGAGAGTGACTTGCTGGCCGAAGTCCTGGATGAGGAACGCCCCCAGCAGCGTGGAGCGTGGTGGGCCGTGCCGCTGCTGCCTCCCGGCGGCGAGAATCGCGTGCTGGCCTTGCGAGGAACCCCCCGGCCTCCGTCCGGAAAGGGTGTGCGGGAATTCTTGCTCGAATTGGGCGCCGGCCTGCAATGCGTGGCGGGGTTCGCGGAGACGGCGCTGCGTCGCACGGAGCGGATTACGCGGCTCGCCACGTTGCTGGAGCTTTCGCGCAAATGGAATCAAACGTCGGAAATGGAGCCGCTGTTAGTCGCCGTGGCGGAGGCTGCCACCAAACTCCTCGATGCCGATCGCGCCACGATTTTTCTCTGGGACCGCGAATCCCACACATTGGTGGGACGGCCCGCATTGGGGGTCACCGGCAACGAACTACGAATTCCAGACGAAACAGGCATCGTGGGCCAGGTGATCCATACCCGGGAGCCTCGCCGGGCCGACAGGGAAGAGGCCAGCCAAGAGATCGACCGCAGTGTCGACGAAGCGGTCGGCTACGAAACCCAATCCGTGCTTTGCGTGCCCATGTTCGCCGCCGATGGCGAGTTGTATGGCGCCTTCCAAGTGCTCAACCAGCGTTCCGGGCGGTTCGACGACGAGGATGAAGTCGCCCTGGCGGAGATCGCCCAGCAGGCCGCCGTCGTTCTGCAAAACACGGAACAGCGGGAACGCCTCGCGCGGGCCAACCAGCAATGGAGCGAAGCCTCTGCTTCCGGCGTGCGGCTGATCGGAGATAGCCCGGCCATCCGCTCGCTGCAAAGCACACTGGAGCGGGTCGCGCAAACCGATCTCGCCGTGCTCGTGCTGGGGGAAAATGGGACCGGCAAGGAAGTGGTCAGCCGGGCGATTCATTTGCAAAGTCCTCGGCGTGACGCGCCGTTCGTGGCCGTGAACTGCGCGGCCATCGCCGACACGCTGTTGGAAAGCGAACTGTTCGGTCACGAAAAAGGGGCCTTCACTGATGCCCATCAGGCCCGGGCCGGCAAATTCGAACTGGCCGCGGACGGAACGCTCTTTCTGGACGAAATCGGGGACATGAGCCCTGGCGGACAAGCCAAGCTGCTTCGCGTGCTGGAGGAGAAGGTCGTGGTCCGCGTGGGCGGGTCCAATCCGATCCACACCGATACCCGCGTGATCGCCGCCACGAATCAAAACCTGGCCGAACTGGTGCGGGAAAAGAAATTTCGCGAAGACCTGTTCTTCCGCCTGAACGTGGTCACGCTGCAATTGCCCCCACTGCGGGAACGGGGGGATGACGTGCTAGTGTTAGCGGAGTATTTCCTGAATGACTTCTGCCGCAAAGCGCGGCGGGAAACGTTGGAGATTTCCACCGCCGCCCAGCAGCGGTTAAGGGATCACCGTTGGCCGGGAAATGTTCGTGAGCTACGTAACCTGATGGAGCAACTCGCGTTTCTCTTGCCGCAGGGTCCGATTAAGGCCGAGGATCTCAATTTTATTGCCACGCTCTCACGATCCCAAGAAGATACGCCGGGCGTGGAGTTGGGATTGCCGCTCACCGACGCGACGCTGCGGTTTCAAACGGAATACATCGAGCGGACCGTCACCGAGTCCGGGGGCAACATGACCGAAGTAGCTCGGCGATTGGGGCTGCACCGCTCGAATCTTTATCGCAAGATGCGGCAGCTCGGCATGAACGAACTGCCGTGAAGATGACTGTTTCTCGATTTACTCGTCCGCGCCGGTGCCCACCACGGTGAAGTAGCTGTCCACCACGCGGTCGAAATATTCCGGTTTCATCTCCAGCGGATAGTCGTGGTAGACGCAGAAGTTGCGGACCTGTTTCACCAGGTCCCGGGGGTGGCAGCGGCGGAACGGAATCCGCTTGGGCCGGTAATGGTGTTCCAGCAGGTGGTCCACCGCGTCTTTACGGAATTCGAAGCCAAACGATTTGGCGGACATCTCGAATAGCTTCAAGAATTCCGGCTCGCTGGCGTCCTTGACCTCGATCTTATAGGGAATGCGACGCAAAAACGCTTCGTCCACCAGGTCTTTCGGCTCCAGGTTCGTGGAGAAAATGATGAGTTGTTCGAAGGGGATCTGAATCTTCTTTCCCGTGGAGAGGGTGAGGTAGTCGATGCGGTTTTCCAGCGGCACGATCCAGCGGTTGAGCAGTTCCACCGGTTCCACGCGCTGCCGCCCGAAGTCGTCGATTAGCAGGCAGCCGCAATTGCTCTTCATTTGCAGGGCCGCTTCGCTGACCTTACTGATCGGGTCGTAGCGGACTTCCAGCGTGTCCATTGTCAATTCACCGCCGACCACGACGGTGGGCCGGCGAATCTTGATCCAGCGGGCATCCGTTTCGGCGGTCTTGAGCAGGGCTTGCTCCTCTTGTTCGATCGCCTCGTGGAAAGCGGCGTCAAACAGCTTGATGATTTGCCCGTCTTCGATGATCACGTTGGGAATCCAGATCTCTTGGCCGAAGCAGGCCGTGATCCGCTTGGCGAGCGTCGTCTTGCCGTTGCCCGGATAACCATAGAGAAACAGGCCGGCACCGGAATTCACGGCAGGCCCCAGCAGGTCGAACATGTCGGATTCGACGTGGATATCCGAGAAAGCCTTGGCCAAATGTTCTTGGCGCGGTGCTTCGGCACGGACCGTCTGGGCCTCGACGGAGAGCACGTATTCGCTCACGGGCACGGGAGCCGGTCCCACGTAGGCGCAGGCATCGGCTTCACTGCGGGCCCGGGCCCGTCCCTGGTCGGTGAGGCTGTAAACGTAATCCCCCAGCGCGGCCGAGCCGACATGCACCAGCAGTTGCCGCGTCCGCATGCCGGTGAGCAGTTCTTCCAGGATACGATAGGGGAGGCAGATGCTTTTGGCGATTTCGCGTCCCGAGTCGGAGCCGTGAGCCAGCAGGTACTTGCAGATCAGACCTTCGATCAACGTCCCGCTGAGGCCGGTTTCCTCCAGGCTGCGGGGCTCGGCGGGGCGAAAATTCTCCTCGGAGAGAATGCTGGCCAACAGGCCGCTGGTGGATGTATCCATTTCCGAACTCGTGGCTAGCATCGACATCTGAATCGTCCTTTCCGCGTGGGAACACGACGTCCGTTAACCGGACCGGTCGCGGGACGAAGAAACCAACTTTCCTATCCAATTCATAGCCCACGGATATACGGAGGGCCTTGTCGAGAGCGCGGAAAGAACGGTCGTCCCGGTTGTATCAAGAGGCAGAGAGGAAGTCCGACCGCTTACCGGGATCAGCGGTCGTCGAGATTGTCCCGCGTAGCGAAGTTGCGGTGGACGTCGAAGGAAATATCGTAGCTGATGGCCTGCACGCTGCCGTCGCAGAGGGCCACATTCCAACTAGAGGGATGCGCGCTGCCGAAGTCGTGGCAATTGACGCATGTATTTTTTCCCATCGGATCGCGGACGGGCCGGTTCTTGGCGAAGCGAATACATGATCCGGTACGGCAATGATAAATCGACGATTGGTCCCCCAAATCGAAGCCGGTGGTATAGTGCTCGCCGTCCATGGCTTTTTCACCGACGTAGTACGTGTTGCTCAAGCCGTCGTAGATGTCCGCGGCCCCGATGCTTTCATCCGGGCTCCACACGCCCTTGATGTCGAGGCCGAATCCTCCTTCGTGGCGGGCCGCGCCGCCATTGATGGCATAATCAGTCCGGGCTCCCTCACCTTTGGTCACGCGGCCAGAACCGGCCCGGAATACCATCGCGTTGGGGAGCGGGTAAGCAATTGCCGCGCGACGGGAGGGGCAATACGTCGTGGCAATGGCGGTTTCGGTGACGTTCAAAATTTCTCGACGATCCCGCCGCAGATTGGCATCCTTCCACCTCGAGTGCAGCGCCGTCTGCTCCAGGAAGGGCAACAGCTTGACCAGCCAAGTGTCCACGTCTTCGAAGCGTTCACGAAAGCTGAACTGCGAAACGCTGGTGGGGAACACGTCGTGGATTTCGTGATATTGCAGGCCCGCCAAGGCGAGTTGATGCAGGTGGTTTCGACACTGCACCTGTCGGGCTGATTCCCGGACCGCCTGGACCGCCGGCAACAACAGCGCGATCAACACGCCGATAATCGCCACGACCACCAGCATTTCCACGAGAGTCATCGCGGGGCGAGTACGAGGCATCACACATTCCCCCTGTCGACGCCTGTCTATAGCGAACCACGACGAGAACGTTGATTCGCGAAACCAGGCTCGACCTGCGAGAGCTTCCGGAAAGCGCGAAGCACTTTCCAAAATGCCCATGGTCACGGTCGTATGTGGCGCGCGACCGTGATTATAGCAGTGCCCCACAACTCGCGGGGGCGTATGGCAAGGAATTTTCTAGAAAAATTCCCTGCCAGATTCCGCATGCGTCCGGAATGACGCAGGGCGTTGATCGCGAGACAACCTCGCGGGACCAGCTACTCCTCGTAGTAGACTGGCTGCGGCATGCGGCGGCGCCGTCGTCGGTGATATTTGGGATGTGGAACTTCCCCTTCCACGAACCAATGCCCACCCAACAGGCGATAGAACAGCAGCAGCACGACCGCGCCGCCGGTCGCCACGAAGAAACCCATCGTGCTGATGGGCGTGACTTGTTGGCCGCCGCTGAAGTACATCAGGATACCGCAGCCGATCACGCTGCCGCCGATGCCCATGGCGACCGTCACGACGGCCCCGCCTGGATCCCTGCCCGGCATGATCGCCTTCGCGAAGAGGCCCACCAGGGTCCCGAAACCTACCCAGTTCAACAGCAGATCCGCCCAATGATGGAGAGATCCCATGGTGAGGTCGACCGATGGTGCATCCAATTTCACTCTCCTCGCGAACTTTGCTTGGCCAGCGGTTGTCAGGCCCTGGCATCCGTTATGTTGCTGTGCGTTCTCTTGGTATCGGTCGCTCCAGAAGCTTGCTTTAGGGGGTGTTTGTTGATTTTACGCTTTGAGCGAATCGGCGGGATCGCGCGGATTGCTAAACTTCACGCGCGCTGCCGGTCGATCGAAAACTTGTGCGAGCTTCACCGAGGCTTAACGTCTTCGGCCCCGCCCAGGAGTTCCGATTGCCGCCGCGAATTTGATTTTGCGGGTCTGGAATCCTAGGATAAATGAGCCGATTCGCATGTTGCGGTGCTGAGTAAATTCAACTGGCCGATTACTTCCGGCCCCTTGTTCCTAGCGCGGGATAGACACGAACGTGTTTCGTGTTTTAAGTCGCGCGTACTCCGTGGGACGGTGAGAAATGGCGACGGATTTACGCCTTAAGGACCAACGCCTCCCGGCGCTGGTTGATCAAATCGTCGATTCGTACCGGCAGGGCTGCACCATCAACCACTTGGGGCATTGCCCCTTGCCTCAGTATGCCGCCATTACTGCCGCCATCGATGACCTCAAGGAGATCCTCTATCCCGGCTACCGTAAACGGGAAGGATTACATCTGGGGAACGTCGAATATTACGTGGGAGACCTGATCGAACGCCTCCACGACAATCTCTCCGTGCAGATTGCCCGGGCACTGCGGCATGAGGCGGGCGTGCCATCCGACTGCGAGTCGGCGCAGGATTATGAAGCCTTGGGCCAAGCGAAGACGCTGCAGTTCCTGGAACAACTGCCCGAATTGCGGAAGATTCTCGCGCTGGACGTGGAAGCGGCGTATCGAGGAGATCCCGCCTGCCGCTCGCTGGATGAAGTCATCTTTTGCTACCCAGGTTTGGAGGCGGTCACGGTTTACCGCCTGGCCCACTTGCTGCATGGCATCGACGTCCCCTTGGTTCCCCGGATGATGACCGAGTGGGCCCACTCTCGGACCGGCATGGATATCCATCCCGCCGCCAGGATCGGGCGGCACTTCTTCATCGACCACGGCACTGGTGTGGTCATCGGTGAGACCTGCGAAATCGGCAACTATGTGAAGCTTTACCAGGGCGTAACCTTGGGTGCCCTGAGTTTTCCTACTGACTCCGATGGACACGTGGTACGTCAGGAGAAACGCCATCCCACGATCGAGGATCGCGTCGTGCTTTATGCCAACGCGACAGTCCTTGGCGGGAAGACCGTGGTCGGGCACGATTCGGTGATCGGATCGAACGTATGGATCACTCGGAGCGTCGAACCAAATACCACCGTGATTCTGGAGAAGCCGAAATTGCGGATGCGCGCGGAACAGACGGCCGCCGACAGCTTCGACTACGCGATCTAGTGCTGTTGATGAGTTCGACTTTGGTACCGTTTTCCGTACCGCCCGTATTTTCCTGGAAAGCACAACGGATATGACCACCGATCCCCACAATCCAGAAGTCCTTACGCGCGTGCGCACCGAAGTGGAAGCGGCCGCGCTGGTCACGGCGCTTGCCGCGCGGGGCATCGAGGCGTTCACCACTGGCAGCTACACGGCTGGTTTTCGCGCCGAGGCTCCGGGAGAAGTGCAGGTCCTCGTGCGGCGGGAAGACCTGGCCCGTGCCCAGCAAACCTTGGCCGAGATCGAACAAGATCAGACCGAAATCGACTGGTCCCAAGTCGATGTCGGCGAACCGGAAGACGCATAAGGTAACGCTCTTCCAAGGGGGCTACAGGCACCGCCTTGAACGCTAGTTCGTGAGCAGCACTTGATGCTTGCAACGTGACTCCGCGAGACTTAGGATCAAAGCTCGCGGTGCCTTGGATTCCTCGTGCTCTATTGCGTTTCCGTTCGGAAAAACTTAGGCGGCATGAAACCTTTGCCGGTACGGTGTATCACCTACGATGGTTGAAATGAAACAGGGTAGCAGCCATGCGCACCGAAGGCAGCGTCGAGATTGAGCGGCCCATCGAAGAGGTTTTCCGCCTCACGAACGAGCACGTGGCCGAATGGAGCAGCATCGTCGTGGAGGACAAAATCCTGGAAGAAAAGCCCGAAGGGGTAGGCACGACCTTCCGCACCGTTACCGAAGAGCATGGCCGGCGGATGGAGTTTCAAGGCGTTGTTACGCGGCACGAACCGCCCTACGTGCAGGCCGTTTACATGACTGGCGACATGTTCGACCTCGACGTCGAATACGAGTTCGAGGACCTTGCCGGCGGAACACGAGTCACGCAGCGCTCGCAGGTCACGGGCAAAGGCTGGTTCAAGCTCATGCTCTCCCTCTGTGGCTGGATGATGAGGAAATCGAGCTGCGACGCGCTCGACAAGGAACTGCGGGGCCTGAAAGCGTTCTGCGAAAGCCAGCCCGCCCCCGCGGCGACATAGGGTGTCTCCAAGACACCCATGCATCGTTCACCGCTACCAAACTGGCTCATGCCCCAATAAGCGTCGGAGCAGGCAGATCTGTCCGTTGTGGTTCATCTCATGGCGGGAGCACCAGAGGAGCGAGCCCCCTTTATGCGTGAATAGTTTGTGCGGTTTGATGACGGTTTCTTCCCAGATTTCGTCGGTCCAGTCCGCTGATTCAGCCTGCACTTGCCCATGCACCTGGGCCAAAACATCCAGCAATTCGCGCGGAGCCGGGTTATTGGCTGGATTTGGATCGGGAGTGGAACCTTTACCGAATTGGGCCAAGAAGCCCGGGGAGATGAGTGCGTCATCCTCCGGGCGATTGCCGCGAATCCGTTCCAGGCAGAGGCGATACTCGGCCATGGCCAGGTGTCCCACTTGCCAGCCCACGTGCGTCACACCTCCGGGGGGTTGGCGAAACCATTCCTGTTCCGGAATTTCCTGGAGCAGGCCCAGCGTGTACGCCCGAGCCTCTTCGATCTGTTCCAGTGCCAATGCGATGCGCGGGCCATGCGTGTTGGGATGGAGTGTCATTATGCCCTTTCTTTCGAGCGAGTTTTGTGGTGTATCAACGGCTGTAGGCAAACGTGTTTTGCCGATGCGCTGAGTCATTCTCCGCTTGCCAGCGCGTGTGACCTCATAGAATGCTAGAAAGTCGGTCGTTTGGTTGAACAGGTCAAGGTGCTTGGGAGATTCATCGCGCCGTCAAGTCGGAGCCTGCGAAATGCCGCACAACCTATCGCCGGAATTCGGTCGGAAAACATCATATGGAACTCCACGTTGTTGAAGGCGATCTGTTGGATCAAGACGTCGAGGTGATTGTCAACGCCTGGAACCGCAACGTCATTCCCTGGTGGTTGCTGTGGCCTCAAGGGGTTTCCGGCGCGATCAAGCGGCGTGGCGGCTACGCACCTTTTTGTGAACTATCAAAGCATGGCCCGATTCCGCTCGGCGGCGCGGTGGTGACTGGGGCGGGCGAGTTGCCCTTCAAGGCCATCATCCACGTGGCCGGCATTGGTCTCCTCTGGAGGTCTTCCGAACGTTCCATTCGTGACTCTGTCCGCAACGCGCTGGCCGTGGCCCAGCAGCGAGCTTTTCATTCGGTGGCGTTTCCGCTGATTGGCGCCGGCACCGGCGGAAAAAAAGCGGATCAAGTCCTCTCCTTCATCTTGGATGAGCTCACCTGCTGTGACTTCGACGGCGAAGTTCGCATCGTGCGATTTAAGCACAAATAAGTCGATCAAACTGGATAGGATCTTTCACGAACCAGGCAGGCTGGCAGAGTCCCAGCTTCGTCGTCGTTCGCAGCCAACTGATCGGTCCTCGCTTTTCCGACTCCGCCGCCCCTGGTGAAATCGTCCAGGGCGGAATACGCTGGGAAGACTTTCACGCGGGACATGCTCGCGCTCCACGTCTCGGACACAGATTTCTTGCGGCAAGTTCATGGCAGACGATTATCTTTTGATTCGCGGCGGACAGGTTTACGATCCCCAGCACGGCATTGACGGGGAAGTGCGCGATCTGTGGGTCCAGGGAGGAAAGATCGTGGCCCCTCCCTCGGGAGACGACATCCGCCCCAGCCGCACGCTCGACGCCGCCGGGTTGGTGGTCATGCCGGGCGGGATCGACATGCATTGCCACATCGCGGGCCCCAAGGTGAACACGGCCCGCAAAATGCGCCCGGAAGAAAAACGAAAGGCCGAGCCGGTCCGCCGCGGACCTCGCACCCACAGCGGAACGATGGGGAGCGTGCCCAGCACATTCGCGACGGGCTACAAATACGCGGGTTTAGGTTACACCACGGCCTTTGATGCCGCCGTGCCGCCGCTTGCCGCCCGCCACGTCTTGGAGGAGTTCGAGGACACTCCCTGCATCGACAAGGGATTTTACGTCCTCATGGGCAACAATCACTACCTGATGCGAGCGATTCAGGAAGGCAAGCCCGAACATGTGCGAGGTTTCATGGCGTGGCTGCTGGGAGCCGCCAAGGGGTTCGCGCCGAAGCTGGTGAATCCTGGCGGCGTCGAGGTCTGGAAACAGAAGCAAGCGGGCAACGTTCACACCATCGACGATGAGGTCGGCTTCTTTGACATCACGCCCCGGCAGATCATCCGTGAAGTCGCTCATGCGGCGAACGACTTGCGGCTGCCGCATCCGGTGCATATCCACTGCAACAACTTGGGCCTGCCGGGCAACTGGGAAACGACCCTGCAAACCATGCAGGCACTGGAAGGGCATCACGGACACCTCACGCATATCCAGTTCCACAGCTACGGCGGAGGCGAAGGGGATGAAAATACCTTCAACTCCAAGGTGGCCGAACTGGCCGACTACGTGAATTCGCACCCCAGCCTCACGGTCGACGTGGGCCAGGTCATGTTCGGCGAAACCACGAGCATGACCGGTGACGGGCCGCTCGGGTATTTTCTGCACAATGTCTACGGCGGCAAATGGTTCAGCGGCGACACGGAACTGGAATCTGGCTGCGGCATCGCCCCCATCAAGTACAAAAACACCAGCCTGGTGCATGCCCTGCAGTGGGCCATCGGCTTGGAGTGGTACTTGCTCGTGGAAGATCCTTGGCGAGTGGTCATGAGCACCGACCACCCCAACGGCGGTTCCTTCTTGGCCTACCCGCAAATCGTGCGGCTATTGATGGACCGCACTTATCGCCAAGACGTGCTAAAGACCGTGCATCCGGAAGTGCGGCAGCGGTGTGCCCTCCCCGATTTGGAGCGGGAATACACGCTGCAAGAGATCTGCATCATTACCCGCGCTGGTCCGGCCCGCATTTTGGGGCTGACCAACAAAGGGCATCTGGGCCCCGGCGCGGACGCGGATATCACGATCTACACGCCAGACGAAAACAAGGAGACGATGTTCTCCTTGCCGCGTTTCGTAATCAAAGCGGGCCAAATCATCGTGGAGCAGGGGGAGATCCGCGAACCGCTCGACGGAAAAGTGCTCCACGTGGAGCCGTCGTTCGACGACGGGCTGCTGGCGGATATTCGCGACTGGTTCGAGGCATATTACTCGATCCGTTTCCGCAATTATCCGGTCGACGAGAGTCGCCTGCACGAACACGAAATCGTGCCTGCGCGACCGAACTGAGGCCCAACGCCGAATTGACGGACGTTCAACTCAGCACGGGAGCTTTGAGCACGGACTCCAAGCTGTCCAATTCCAAGGCCGATTCGAGCGCCGCCGTCGTTTGCAGCTCCCGGGCCTGTTCCATGATGGCGTCGCAGTCCATCTCTTCTTGCATGCGGATCTGAAAAACCTCCGCTCCTTGGGCGACATCTTCCTTGCATTCCACGGCCAGGTCGATGAAGCCGTCGATGTCGATATCGAAGTGCATCTCCAAAAAGCCCCGCGCGTGATGCACGCCATAGAGTTCGGGGTTCCACAGGGCATCGGCGAGGAGATTGGCGCCGATCACGCAAGTCACGAGTCGGCTAGCTTCGATGGGCAGGTCGTGATGCCGCCGCGCCGCTTCGATCAGTGGATCGGGAAATGCCGACTGCTGCAACAGGGCCGCTCCCAATTCGGTATGCTGGCAGCCGAATTCTTCTTCTTCCCGCAATAGCAGCGGAAGTCCTTGCCCTTTTTCGTGGTACAGCTTGGCGTATTTCTCTTTTTCCACTTGCGCGAAAACCAGCACGCCCGCATCCGCCAACAGGCCCGCGATGAAGGCTTCATTGGGATCGGCGGCTCTTTTCACCCGAGCGAGCCGGGACGCGCCGGCGGCCATGGTCAAGGCCCGTTGCCAGAATTCTTGATACATGCGGCCCCCTAAGCCCTTGGCCAAACTCTCCGTGACGCAAAAGCTCATGGCCAGAAACCGCAGCGACCTTTGGCCCACCAATGTCACCGCTTGCCGCACGCTGGCCACCTGGCGCACTAGACCGAATTGCGACGAATTCACAAGCTTGAGCAGCTTCACGGTCAAGGCAGGGTCGCTCTCTAGGCACTTCGTCACGTCCTCGATGTCGAAATCCACATCCTTCGTGAGTTGCAAAAGTTGCGTGGCAACTTGGGGTGGTGTGTGGAGTTGTTCGATTCGCTGGATGTAGTTGTCGACCGAGGGCATGGTTTTTTCACTCCGTATTGACAAGCAATTCTTGTTTCCACAAGCGAGCGTGCCAGGGGCTCCTTCAAACATAGGCCATGGCGAAGGTCTCGCCGGAGTTTCATACTGGATTTAAGACGTTGCTTGTGACGCACTCCTCGATGGCGGGATCAAGAAAAGGCCGTTCCTGGCGGGAAAGCTTGGTTTGCCGGCTGTGTCGCCTATAATGCGGCTCGCCCGCCGTTTTCCTGCCTGTTTCCCAACCGGAGATCCAACACCATGCCCTCTCGCGCCTCCGACCACTTGCCGGTCAGCCGTCGCCAATTTCTCTCGACGTCCACGGCGGTCGCTTTGGCCCCCGCGGTCGTGGCTTCATCCGCCGTCGCGCGGGGCGCCCGCGCGCCCAGCAACCGCATTACGCTCGGTTTCATTGGTTTGGGGAAAATGAACCTCGGCCATCTGCGATATTTTCTCCGCCAGGAAGACACGCAGGTGTTGGCCGTGTGCGAGGTGGACACCACCCGTCGGGAACATGCCCGCAAACTGGTTGAAAAATATTACGACGAGCAAAAAAACACCTCGGCTCCCACGGTTTGCACTGCCTACAACGATTTTCGCGAACTGCTGGCCCGTTCCGATATTGATGGCGTCGTGATCGCCACGCCCGACCATTGGCATGCCGTGCAGATTATTGCCGCCGCGCGGGCAGGGAAGGACATTTACTGTGAAAAACCGCTGACGCTCACCATCGCCGAAGCTCCCCGCGTGATCGACGTGGTCCGCGAACAAAACCGCGTGTTTCAAACGGGCAGCCAGCAGCGGTCGGAATTTGGAGGCCGCTTCCGCCAGGCCTGCGAATTGATCCGCAGCGGACGGATCGGGAAGGTCCGCACGGTCTATGTTGGCGTGGGCGGACCGAGCAAATGGTGCGATCTGCCAGCGGAGGACCTGGAACCGGGGCTCGATTGGGATCTGTGGCTCGGCCCCGCGCCAGAGCGGGCATACAACTCCGTGCTCAGCCCCCGGGGCATGCATGATCATTTCCCCGCCTGGCGGCACTACCGGGAATACTCAGGTGGCGCCATGACCGACATCGGTGCCCATCATTTCGACATCGCCCAATGGGCCCTGGACATGGACCGGTCGGGGCCGGTCGAGATGATCCCGCCGGAGCATCCCGAGCGCGGCCGGGGCGTGAAGTATCTCTATGCCAACGGCGTGGAGATGTACCACGGCGGCCCCAGCGGCGTCACCTTCTTGGGAGACGGCGGCATGCTCCGCGTGGACCGGGGCGAGATCTACAGCGATCCTAAAGGGATCTTGGAGGAACCGCTCGCGGAAAACGAAGTGCATCTCTTCCGATCGCCAGGCCACAAGCGGAATTGGCTCGACTGTATCAAGAGCCGAGAACAGCCGGTTTGCCATGCGGAAGTCGGGGCCCGCTCGGTCACGGTTTGCCACTTGGGGAACCTAGCGTATTGGCATGGTCGGCGGCTGCGCTGGGATCCCCGGAAATGGACGTTTGTCGATGACCCCGAAGCGAACCAATGGCTGGACGTGCAGCGCCGCGGGCCATGGAGCCTCGCGTAAATCGTCTTGGAATATGCAAATCCACAGCGGAGTCAAACCATGCGCAAGAAATCACCCCATCCGCTTCAAACGGTCGGTGTGTGGCTCCTCGCGGCAGCCTGCGCGGTCGCCGCGGACTGGCCCCGCTTCCGTGGTCCGCAAGGTGACGGCAAGGCACTTGATGCGAATCCGCCGGTCACTTGGGACACGGAAAAAAATGTTGCGTGGAAGGCCGAACTCCCCGGTCCCGGAAATAGCAGCCCCATCGTGCAAGCAAACAGAGTCTACGTGACCAGTTCTCACCACGAAGGGCACACGCGAAGCTTGCTCTGTTTCGACCGCGATAGCGGAGACCTGCTGTGGCAGCGGGATGTCCAGTACGCCGGCGAGGAGTTGACGCACGATACAAATCCCCAATGCGGTTCCACGCCGGCCGCCGACGCGGAGCGAGTCGTCGTCTGGCACGGCTCGGCAGGCTTGCACTGCTACGATCACGCGGGAGAGTTGCAATGGTCCAGGGACCTCGGCGAATTCCGCCACATCTGGGGCTACGGTTCCTCTCCCATTTGGTACCAGCAATCGGTGATCCTGTATGGTGGGCCTGGATCGCAAACGTTCCTCGCTGCCTTCGACCGTGATACCGGAGAGACATTGTGGCGGATCGACGAACCGGGCAGCGACAGCGGCGAGGATCGGCCCGATGGGGAAAAGCCGGTCTGGCGCGGTTCCTGGAGTACGCCCGTGCTCCGTCAGCACGCCGGCAGGGACGAGTTGATCTTGAGCCAGCCGGATCACGTGCGAGCGTATGATCCTCGTGACGGTGCCGTGCTGTGGAGTTGCCCCGGCTTGAGCGATTTGGTCTACACGTCGCCGGTGGTGCAGGGAAGTGTCATCGTCTGTATGTCCGGCTATCACGGGCCGGCTCTGGCAGTAAATATCAACGGCGCGGCCAGCGGGGAAACACATGAACCGGTTTGGCGGTTGGGTGACCGGCAGCCGCAGCGGATCGGTTCCGGCGTGCTGCTGGAGGACGCGCTCTACATGGCCAACGAAGATGGCACGTTTCAATGTATCGATGTAACCACGGGCCAGGACCTTTGGAAAGCCCGGCTCACCGGCAGTCGCGTGTGGGGTTCTTTGGTGCTCGCCGGTGGCCGGCTCTACGTCACCGATCAAAAGGGCACGACGCACGTCATCGCGCCCAACGATGAAGAGCTGCAAGTGCTGAGTACGAACCCGCTGGAAGAACCGAGCAATTCCACGCCGGCCATCGTGGGAAAGGAGATCTTCGTCCGCACCATGGAGCACTTGTACTGCATCCGCGAATGAAAGCCGCCGCCATGACCCGCGCTTCTGGTCTCCTGCCCCGCCGACGGTTCCTGCAAACCGCTGGAGCCGCGATCGCACTGGCCGGCGCGCCGCGGATACTTCGCGGCGAACAGCCAAGAGCGAAAAACGTCGTCGTCGATACGCATGTGCATTGCTTCGCTGGCGCGGAGGATACGCGGTTTCCCTACCATGCTCGCGCGCCTTATCGCCCGGAGCCTTCGGCCACGCCGGAGCACTTGCTAGCCACCATGGATGGGGCCGGCGTCGATTACGCGGTGATCGTCCATCCAGAGCCGTACCAGGACGACCATCGTTATCTGGAGCATTGTCTGGAAGTCGGTCAGGGGCGGCTCAAGGGGACCTGCCTGTTCTTCGCCGACCAGCCTGGGTGGAGGGAGCGGCTACCGGAGCTATCCCGGCGGATTCCCTTGGTGACGGCCCGGATTCACGCCTACGCTCCAGACCGGCTTCCCCCCTTCGGCAAGCCCGAATTGCGTGAATACTGGCGGGCGGCCAGCGAATCGGGCCTGGCGGTTCAGTTGCATTTTGAGCCCCGCTACGCGCCCGGCTTCGAACCGCTGCTCAAAGAATTCCGCGACACCACGGTGATCATTGACCACTTGGGCCGACCCTTTCAAGGGACACCAGAGGAACACGCGGTCGTCCGCCGCTGGTCGCGGTTTCCCCACACCGTCATCAAGCTCTCCTCCCTGCAGCCGAGGGAACAATATCCCCATCGGGACATCGGGCCGATCGTGAGGCAGCTCATCGACGATTTCGGCCCACGGCGAATGATCTACGGCGGGGGGTATAACGCCCAAGCCACGCCGGGGAGCTACCGCGCCTATCGCCAGCGGGCTACCTCCTACATCGGCCATCTCGGCGAGGCCGAACAAGCGCTGGTCCTCGGCGGCAACGCGGCGCGCCTGTTTGGCTTTAGGGATCACGCCTGATTCGCCGTCATTTAACAGGCTGTTGCGTCCCGCCGCACGATTTTACGTATTCTGTCGATGGGGGGAGCGTCAGTTCAACGTACACGTGGACTCAATGTCGGTCACTCTTAAGCGGAAACGTTTTCAGACGATCTCTGACATGCGTGCCTTCCGCGCGACCGTTGCATATCGACCACCTGGATATCTTGTTATTTGACTCCACTATCGCCAAAGAGTCCTGGAAACTCCCGGCGAATTTGGCTACTTGACGAATGTGACGGAAATCGCTTAAGTGCATCGCTCCAAAGTCGAATCGCTTCGGACCGCGGACCATGGTTCCAATAGGTGCCAGCAAGGTTGAACATCGCGATGTCGTACTCGGGGTCCAGGCTGAGCGCCCGCTTGTATGAACGTTGGCAGGACGCAACGTCTCCGGTGCCCTCCTGGGAAATGGCGACCTGGAACCAGCTCTGGGCATCCGGCTGATGCGTTGTTGCCTGATCCAAAAGGATGGGCAACGCCTCGTCGAAACGCTTGAGAAAATTGAGGGCAGTGCCCAAGCAATATCCATAGCGATCAGGCTCCAGGGAATATGCTTTGCGATAATGTTGTTCGGCCTGTTCCCAATTTTCCTCTACCTGAGCCCAATGACCAACACGATCCCAAAGGTAAGCAGCGTCTCTTGAATCCATCGAAAGATAGTCCGAAACATCGGCAACATACGTCTCTAAGTCGAGCGCCACGGCCTGTCCATGCATTTTTGCATACGCCAAGCAGAGTAAACGCTCTCGTTGAGCTCGTCGATCCAACGGCCGCATTTTGAGATACGCGTCCCAGAAACGAATCGAGCGAGATATCGACGATTCATTGGTTCGCGCATAGTTAAAGACCAAGAGAGCACACCAATCGAATATCCAGGGATGTTGATTGCCGTTTGGCAGGAGCACAGTAGTATCATCAAACGCCTTGTCTGTCATACCAAGGCGAAAATAAATCTCTAATCGATGACCTCGCGCTGCAAGCGCAGGAGCGACGTCATTCATCGCCTCGAGGGCAAGATCAAAATAATGCAATGCCTCTTCTGAATTACCCGCGTTCCGATGATGGATCGCAAGCGCCATTTGGGCTTCCATTAAATCCGGGGAAAGCGAAATGGCCTTCTCGAAGCAACTGCGAGCCTCTGCGTGATCGCCCGCTTTTTCAAGTACAGTACCTAGATTTTTCCAGCATTGTGCCGTCAATTTAGGGGTCTCGCCGCCCGCTTTTTGAATCGCCTCACGGTAAAGCCGCGTCGCCTCATCTGCCAGTCCAAGTGCGGCGTGACCGTTTGCGCGGCAGTACAGCGCGTCCGGACCGTTGTCCGGTCGCGATAACTCGATGAATTCAATTGCCGCAGTGACTCGCTCACGATTGAAACGTTTGCGATCCATCGCCAAGTTGATTTCGGAGAAAAATACGTAACGCAACCTAAGATTGCCTGAGGGGAAGCATGCGCAAAACTGCTCGTATGCCTTCGAAATAACCTCGTCCTGTCCGCGTTCATATAGCGATTTCAGCACATCAAAGGCTTCATTTGGTGATTCCGGAACGGTAATTGTGGGAATGTTCGTCGCAACTTCTTGCGAATAATCAGCGGGAGGTGTAGCCACCCAATGCAGCCGATCATCTCGATGTACAGTAGAATTTGCGATCGTTCTACGACAAAGCGTCGATTGAAAATCTGCGTCGAACGGAACATGGAAGCGGATTGTCAAGTTTTTCTGGCTACGCCATTCCTCGCCTTCGTGGTCCGCGTCACGAAAAACATTCTCCGCAGAACGAACGAATAATGCTTGGGTTGGACTGTGGTAGCACACATAGATCGAGTTCGGCTGCGACAGCATGTAGTTCAGGTTTGTTCTGGCAACGGAAATGCTGATGGAGCCATCTTTGTTTGCTGCTTTGTTGGTCGCCTTCAGCTGTGTATGCACTCGAAAGTTGGTCATGCCACCGGAATGTGTAGCTTCGACCTGAAAGTCTGTCCCATAGTCCCTTCGATCACGGCTTTGAACGACAAAATGACGTTCGTTAGCAATTGCAGCTTCGAACGCAGTTTCGGCCAATGCCTGAAGTTCACTGTTGCGGTCTCGGATTGGAAGCTCATCGAGCGACAGCGCTTTTTTCATTTTGGATAGCTGCGAGTATGCGTTTCGTATAAGTTCGGATTTACCAAAGTGTCTGACCCAAATTATACAAATAACCATGGTCCTGAGCAGCTGGCACCGATACGGTGCGAGATGATTCGCCCATCGGTTACTTCGTCCTGATTCTCGAAGAAGCGATGCGCGACATTCCGCGAGCGTGAAATGCCGTAACGCCTTGGGGTGTCTCATTTTCGCACACCTCATTGAACGTGGGGGCAGCCCGCTGCAAGAAAATGAGATGACCATGCGAACGATCACGAAATCCCCATAGCCGACACGGGAGACACCGATGGAAGAGACTGTCTTACGCGATCCCGAGGAGTTTCCGAGCGACGACGTTCTGCGTCGGCACTTGGGCAGAGCCATGGCCTCCTGGCAGGCTTTGACGGCACATATCGAGGAACACGAACCCGCCTTGTCCCACGAGTGGCGCTACTACAAGGATGGCAAGAGCTGGTTGTTCAAGGCCAACTACAAAAAGCTTACCCTCTGCTGGGCCACCGTGTTCCCAGGCAAATTCAGAACCACCTGCTACTTTCCCGACCGGGCGGAGCCGGCGATTGTCGGTAGCAAGCTGTCCCAGAGCTACATCGATCAGTATCTGCACGGCCGTCGCTATGGAAAGACCCGAGCCATCACGGTTGATGTGCGTAAACTGGCCGATCTACAGGCTACCAAGCAGATCATGGAGATCCGGCTGGAGGTCAAGTAATGTGCAAGATACCACCGTTTCCGATCAGCAGGAGACCCAGCCAATCGAGTAGCTGGCTTCGCCCGCCGGCATTAGCATGATGGGCCAGGCGTCATGAAAATCACAACCCGAAGCGTGAGCGAGGGACGGCACGCCGACTGAGCACTCCACGACCGGGGTGGTTTCCATGAAGATGACCTCGTCGCAGCGATCCAGTATGTGGCGGAAGGACAGGATGGGCGGCGGTTTCTACCGGATGTTGAGTGAGAGTCTGTCAGGTGAATGTTCCCTCGCTTGCGAGTTGTCCCTCGCTCACGCTTCGGGTTTGGATTGAATCGGAGTGCGGGCGAGGGACTGCGATCGCTGTCCAGCCAACACAAGAGAAGGTCACCTGTACATCCAGGTTAATCGCCGAAGCGGTTGGGGATGTAACAAGGCACATGTGTGGGCAGCACCCAGGTCAGACGATCGGTTCTGTTGCGGGCGGAAAAGCCGTGCTCAGCAGCTTGCACGTGGCCGCGTCCCAAAAGCGAACGCTGCCGTCGCGCCCGGCGGTGACGATCTGCCGCCCATTCGGCGAGTACCGCACGTGCTCGACGGTATTCGTTTGAACGATCAGTGCGCCGACCTGTTTGCCATCCGGCACACGGTGCAGAAAAACGCGGTCATCGTAACTGGTCGCCACGGCCAGCGTGTCTCCATCCGGCGAAAAGTACAAGCTGCGATGCGAGTCTCCGGGTACGCGAAATCCTCCAACCCGGCATCCCTTCACGATGTCCCACAACAAGATGTTGAAATTCCACAATCCCATGGCGAGTATCCGGCTATTGGGTGAGATTGCCAGCGAGGTCACATCATCATAAACCCTCCGGCCGGTGCGCCGATTGATCCGCGATGAGGCCAGCAAACGGTGACGAAGACATCGCGAGGCAAGATCCCAAACGCGGATTTCCTTGGGAAGCGCGACGGCGAGCCAATGATGATCAACGGAGAACGCCAAATCCTGGACTTTCCACGAACCGCAGCACATTCCCGACAAGACCTCGCCCCACCCGTCGAGGATGCAATCCAATTTCCCACTGGGCAATTCCCACAGCGAGACGTGGCCCATGCGGGTGTGGCCTTCCATTTTCCAGCCACCGCAGGCGAGCCAGCGGTCGTCCGCGGAAATTGCGACGTGGTCAATGTGGGCATCGGTGCCGGTGAGTACGCGACTCTGCGAAAGATCAGGCATGTCCCAGAGCGTAGCCTGCCCGCCACTGGCCGTCACGGCCATATCGCCACGAGCGGTAACCGCCACGGACGAGATCTCCCCCAAGTCGGTTCGCTCGGAAACCGTCGGCTCCGGTACATTTGGCTCCCAAACGTGGAGCGAACCGTCCTCACACCCGACGAGAACTTGCCCGGACCGAATGAAATCTACGCTGGTGGCACTGATTCGTCGCTTGCTCAATTTCCCGAGCAATTCGCCGGACCTGAAGTCCCACAGTTTAATTAGGCTTCTTTTATCACCACTGGCTAGGAACTTTCCATCCAGCGAAGCGGCCAGATGACGGATGCAGTCCTGATGTGCGGCAGGCAAATGTGAGTGTTCGTCGAAGACTTGCATCCTCGGTTGCAACGTCAACCCAGGTTCATGAATGAGCCCGATGAGCTTTCCGTCATCGATCTTCCACACACAGATGGCTTGATCGCCGAAAGTGAGAGGACAAGTGCTCAAAGTGGCGAAATAACCCTGCTCACGACAAAACGCCAACTCACGGAAAAACATTCTTCGCCGCAGGACGAACTCGTCATCCGTGTGAAACCAAGCTTGCACCGGTTCACCCGAAGCGGCATGAAAGACTTCCGGCTCGTCCCGCTTGTTCGAGCAATAGAGCCACTGGCCATCCCGGAAAAAACCTACGTTCGTGCCACACTGCCTTCCGGCGACTTTCCGCTGCCAAATTGGTCGCAGGCTCGGAAAATCAAAGCAGTGCAGCCGACCTTCCGCCCAAACCGCCGCTAATCGTCCGTCATCGGAAAGCGCCGCCTGATCCAGCGTTTCTACGTGCACGGGCAGATCGAATACCCTTCGCCAGGTTTCCGAATCCCATGCATGGACTGCCCCGTTCTCGCGCGAGCTTTTGGTGAGCATGTATCCACTGGGCGATAAGCGAAAGCGCTCGCCGCGAGTGCGGAAGGGATGTTCCGCGATTCGGCCATCCAAATCCATCACTTGGATACCGAATGTGTCGATCACGATCTGATTTTGCGGAGTGACCGCAATCGGGCCGGCTTTTATGGGACTGGCACCGGGATCCTTGCCACAGGGAACGATCGGAATGGTGCGGACCAGTTCCAGCGATGCGACATCCCAAATCTTGACAGTGCCGTCAAAACTGCCGCTGACGAGAAGACGGGAATCGGGAGTAAAAGCGAGGGCGGTGACCGAGTTCGTGTGCCCGGTCGGCGAGGCCGAAGCGTTCGGCCCGCGAGGAGCGGAGAATTCCTGCATGAAAGAAACGCCGGCGGTGCGACGCTGCGTGGCGAAAACGCCATTCGAGGAATCTAAACACAACGGACAACGACATGCGCCCGATCGAAGCGCAATATCGCGGAACCCCGTGACGCATGGTCTTCAAGCTCTGGTGGGAAATCTATCTTGTTCCGTGGCGTGGGGCAAGTTCGACACGCCGTTTTGAGTGGAAATTTCCCGACCGGCACGGCCCGAATGTCTTCCTTCGCGGACACTTCCGGTTGGGAATCGCGGCGTGTTCCCCCTTGCTCAAGCTGCGGGTTGGGATGAGCGGAGCGCTGGGTGTGAACGCCGTCGCGTCCGGCGGTGACGATTTGCCGCCCATTGGGCGAATACCGCACATATTCGACGGTATTCCTTTGGCCGATCAGCGCGCCGACCTCCCGCCATCCGGCACGCGGGGTTTTGGCCACTGTCTCTAAAATTCGTACTTGCGGCCCGACCAATAGCGAAATTGCAAAGACTCGTTTGCTTGTTGGCATTCAAATTCCGAGGCAGGATCCTCTGTTATCCACACATCGGAAATGACATCATCAACATAATGAATCGCTATGATTGATTTGTCGGCCAAAAGCAAGTCAACGTATGCTCGAACTGCCTCATCTTCTGGAAGCCCCAATACGCATGAGAGAATATCTGCATGCGTGTGCCATTTGTAACCGCGAAAGCCGATCGCGAAATCATCGTCCCCCAGGTCTTCAACCACGAACGTAAGAGCACGGTCGGGGCTTGTATATACTTGTTGATTGGGCATTCGACATTCAAGTAACGAAGCGATGGACTTGCCAACCACCGTAATCTCTTTGATTGTATAGCTGCTGATTCGACAGAACAAAAACGATCTTAATTGCAAGCTATTGCGACGTGCCGAAACGACATGCGGAAGCCTCTTCGGTCGCAGCAGAGTGCGAAACTGGGCAAAACCGAGATCGGATGATGGTCGAGGGATCGGACGGGACTGCGGTGTTGAACAGGTTTTCGTGGCGGCATCCCAAAAGCGAACGCCGTCTCAACGGCATGCTGCCCCCATTTTTTCTAGTTTGTTTCCCATGCAGACGTTCCCGAACATTTCCCCGCGCTTGACAAGCGGTGGAGGCGGGCCGCATAACGGCAGGCACTCAATTCTTCCTCCGCAGAGATGCTTGCCGTGATGTCCCGTCGTGTGTTGATGTGGCTCGTGACCTTGGTGCTGGTGCTGCCGGTGCTGATCTGCCTGATGCTCGGCATGGCCACGCTGCTCGATGCGCTGCAAGATACCGCCGGCGCCCGCGCCATCCGGTACGTGGCGCTAGCGACGGGCATGCTCTGGTTCACGACGGTGGTGGCTGCGGTCGTCTGGCTCGCCGTGGATAGGCTATCGCGGGACGAACGGGAAAGGCCCCCTCCGCCACCACCGCCCCCGCCTCCGCACGCCGACTTGGAATAGCCCACGGCGTTCAGCGCGCATCTTCCCTTGCTTACGCTGCGGGTTTTGATCCATCTCAGCCCGATACATCAGTGAGGGGCGCCACGGCGTGCGGCTGTATGGCATCTCACACGCCGCCAAGTGGTGGAGCGGCGTGCAACTTCCCGCTAGACGCGGTGTGCGGGCCTGTCATGTGTGTTGCCTTGCTCACGCTGCGGGTTGGGATTGGGGGCCGATCTTCGCTGCTTTTCGGGCTCTCGTCTTTCGCCCGGGCTGGTCTGCCGCGTAAAATATGCGGCATGGGCACTTCAGGAATTCTCTACGAATATGACGTGGTGGTGGTCGGCGCTGGGCATGCCGGGACGGAGGCGGTGCTCGCGGCGGCACGCATGGGAGCCCGCGTCGCCCTGCTCACCACGAATTGCGATACCGTGGGGCAGATGAGCTGCAATCCGGCCATCGGTGGCGTTGCCAAGGGGCAGATCGTGCGGGAGATCGACGCCTTGGGCGGGGCCATGGGACAGGCCATCGACGCCACCGGCATTCAGTTCCGCCTGCTCAACTCCTCCAAAGGTCCCGCCATGCACAGCCCTCGGGCTCAAGCGGACAAAAAGGCGTACCAGCAAGAGATCAAGCACGTCGTCGAAACACAACGGGGCCTCTCACTTCGGCAAGAGACGGTGGAAGATCTCTTGGTCGAGGAATCTGGCGAGGGTTCACGGATGATCGGTGTCCGCGTGCGGGGAGATGCCGAGTACCGTGCCCGGGCGGTGATCCTCACCACCGGGACCTTTTTGCAAGCGGTGATGCATACCGGCGAAGCCCAGGCCAAAGGAGGACGCGCCGGCGAGGGGACCAGCGGCGGCATCAGCCAAGCCTTGCGAAAGTTGGGGTTCACTCTGGCGAGGTTCAAAACGGGGACGCCCCCTCGGCTCAATGGCCGCACGATCGACTTCGACCGCACAGAGATCCAACCAGGAGACGATTGCCCACAGCCGTTTTCCTTCCTTACGCAGGAGATTGCCCAGCGCCAACTGCCTTGTTGGATGACGCATACCAACTCTGCCGTGCATGCGTTGATCAGGGAAAACTTGCACCGCGCGCCGATGTATTCCGGCCAGATCGATTCGCGCGGGCCGCGCTATTGTCCCTCGATCGAGGATAAGGTGGTGCGGTTTGCCGAACGGGAGCACCACCAAATCTACTTGGAACCGGAAGGCCGCCGGACGCATGAAGTCTACGTCAATGGGGTGTCCACGAGCCTGCCCCGGGACGTGCAAGATGCCATGTTCTGCGAGATTCCCGGCTTGGAGAAAGCGGAGATCATGCGCTATGGCTATGCCGTGGAGTACGACTACGCTCCGCCCGAACAGCTTTGGCCCAGCTTGGAAACCAAGCGGATTGCGGGGCTTTTTCTGGCCGGGCAAATCAACGGCACCACGGGCTATGAAGAAGCGGCAGCGCAAGGGCTGATGGCGGGAGCCAACGCCGTGTTGCTCCTTCGCGGCAACGAGCCGTTGGTTTTGCGGCGGGATCAGGCTTACATCGGCGTATTGATCGACGATTTGGTAACGCGGGGGGTGGATGAACCCTATCGCATGTTTACTAGTCGCGCGGAGTACCGTCTTTCACTGCGGCACGACAACGCGGACCGGCGGCTCACGCGATTGGGGTACAAAATCGGTTTAGTGGATCCGCAGAGGCTAGATGCGTTGTCGCGCAAAGAAGAGGCGATCGCGTCAACATTGGAGATTTTGGAACGGACGCGGTATGAACAAATTCCCCTGATCAAGATCCTGCGAAGGCCAGAGTCCACCTGGGAAGATGTGGTGGCCTTGCATCCTGATTTGGCGCGGGTCCCGTCGGAAGTAGCGACGCAGCTTACCCACGACGCCAAGTATTCGGGCTATGTCGCCCGCCAAGCGCAAGAAATCGCGAAACAGCAGAGATTGGCTCACAAGCGGATTCCCGAGCGTTTCGACTTCGCTACCGTGCAACATCTACGCGCGGAGGCGCGGGAAAAACTGCAAAGAATCCAGCCCCGTAACTTGGACCAAGCAGGCAGGATCAGTGGAATTACCCCAGCGGATGTGGCCTTGCTGATGATTCATTTGGAGGGTAAGGGGCGAGCTGTAAATGATGTTCAGCGCGAGTCGGTTGACGCATAGGGGAACCAAGGCGACCGGGAAGAAGTGAACGATCGGGTGGAAAACGGAATCATCACGGCTTTGGGGAGCTGAAGGCATGAAGTCGGGCGGGCGGAACAGCTTAAATCCGGCGATTCTTCCAAAGGTTTAATTCACAACGGTTTATGAAAGAGAGATCTGTATTGACTGGTGCCGCAAACTGGCTATAATATGCCCCAGATGGTAATTTTGGTAAAATCGGAAACCTTGTGTGTTTCGCAAGGAATTTCCTAAGAAATGGAACGGCGGTCTTTGCCCATCTTGTGGTGAGAGGCTGAAGGCAAATCGTGTGACATGGAGTCCCAGGGCTAGGGTGCGGCTTGTCTTGTGGGCAAGCGTTTCTTGGTCCGCGTAGTCTAGCCTGACCATCGGCTAGGGAGAGGGGTGGTTGAGAAGCATGAAGACGGTATTCACAACTGGGGAAGCGGCGAAGATCTGCAAGGTCAGCCAGCAAACCATTATTCGGTGTTTTGATTCGGGCCAGCTCAAAGGATTTCGCGTGCCTGGGAGCCGATTTCGCCGGATCCCCCGGAATGAGCTCTATTCCTTCATGCGCGACAACGGCATTCCCACCGACGCACTGGAAAGCGGCAAACGCAAATTGCTGATTGTGGACGATGACCAGGATCTGGTCGACTTGATTGTCGATGTGCTGGAACGGGACGGGCGTTTCGAGGTCCGCTCGGTAAACAACGGATTCGACGCGGGCATGATGGTCAAGGAGTATCGGCCCGACCTCATCGTGCTGGACGTCATGCTCCCTGATATTAATGGCAAGGAAGTCTGCCAGCGCGTGCGCAGCGACCAATCCATGGACGACGTGCGGATCATCTGCATTTCCGGCATGGTCGAACGCGAAAAAATTGACGACTTGCGGGCCTCCGGCGCGAACGATTTCCTCCAGAAGCCGTTCGAGGTCGAAACATTGGTGGATCGCGTCTGCCAATTGCTCGACATGGAATCCGCCACTGCCCGATAAGCGGATCCGCTTTGAAGCGGTCACCATGGGGCGATGAGCGTCGGCCCTCACGATGTGCCAACGAGAGGATAGCCATTTCGTGCTCCCGCGCGATTCGGTTTCCGCGAGAATAGATAAGCCAGGCTGGTCGCGGTCAGCAGACGCAGGCTAGCATCCAACACGGGAGGCGTTTGCCATGCGGTCGCTGCCTCCTCTACGCTTCGAGGAGGGGGTAGCCTGGTTCCCCTTCTCGCCTTCCACGGCGGAGGACCTGCTTCTCGCATTCATGCAGCCGCACCCCTCGGAAGGCGTGGAGCGTCTCCAGGAGTTGCTGCTAGCAGACCCCGCCTTCGCCATTTGGGCCTGGCTATGTCGGGGCCGCGAAGTATCCACGGGGCCGTCGTATCTAGACGAACTTGCGGAAGACTTATACGAATCCGGGCCTTGCTGGTGGCCCGAAACGCCCGAGCCGCTCGCGGAATTCATCCTTTCGCCGAAGGCCGGCGAGGCATTGGCCAGAGCCGGCGTACGTGGGCAGCTCGCCGCACGTTTGCACGCACCCAGCCCTCAGGCTGCGACATCCGATGCTTTTCTAGCCGCTTTGCTATTCGATCATCCGTCCTGGAGCCGGGAAATCTTGCGGGAACCCACGGCGGATCTCAACAATCCGGCAGGCTCGGACACAACATGCTCCTGGAATCGGCTCTTGCAGGTTCAGGATGGCCCGGCAACGCAAGCAGCGGTCGAAGCCGAGGAGATGCTCGACGGTGAAAAGACGGTGCCGGCTTCCTTGGGATTCGATGCGCGGGCGAGGGGGGCAGCGCAGCGGCGTTTTTTGAGACGTTGGCCGTCCAGGCTGACTACAAAAGACGAGCAAGCCTACGCCAGGTGGGATTTGTTCCGTCGATTCCTGGCTGCTCGGACGCCTAGGGACGTTCCGCCTGAAAAGGATATCGAACAGCAGAAGCGGCTGGCCATGAAAGCCTTCGCCTATGGCGCCGGCCATGAACTAAACAATCCGCTGGCCAACATTTCCGCGCGGTCCCAATTACTATTGGCCGACGAGGAGGATCCGGAAAGACGGCGGTCCCTCGCGGTGATCCAGCAGCAGGCTCATCGGGCATATGAAATGATTGCCGACATGATGCTCTTCGCGGAGCCGCCCGTTCCGCAGTGGGAAGACGTGAATCCCTCGCAATTGATGGAGGGGCTGGCAGCGGAGATCCTTCCCCTGGCGGAAGCGCAGGGAACGGAGTTTACTTGGACCGCCGAACTGAGCCTGCCCAACGTCCAACTAGATTCCACGCAATGGAAAGTCGCCATGCGGGCCCTGTTAAAAAATGCTCTCGAAGCGTTAGGGAATGCGGGGCATGTCCGTTGGGAGGTGGGCCTGGTGCCGGAGGCTCCGCAGGTAAGGGAGCCATCGAATGACTCGCTTTCACGAGCACTATATTGGACGATTTCCGACACGGGGCCGGGAATATCCGCAGAAGAGCGGCTGAGAATCTTCGATCCCTTCTATTCCGGAAGAGAGGCAGGGCGGGGCCTCGGTTTCGGCCTGCCCAAGGCGGCTCAAATCGTCCGCATGCATTCCGGAACGATCGAGGTCGAGAGCCTTCCTGGTGCGGGAGCCGTTTTTCGCGTGACACTTCCCTTGAAGAATCGCTAACTTGTGATCACACGCCGGGGGGGCGAGTTATCCGTTCGCGTTTGGCTCATCGATCTCACATAGCGGAGTTTGGTCTCCCGGATCTTCGAGCATTTCCGCCACGGTCGTCCGGCGAAACGCTTCTTCCATGGTGGCGAGTGCGCTGTCCAGCCGGCTATGCAGCGGACACAAACGAGTTTGGTGGCCCTCCAAATCCAGGGGGCACGTGTGAATCCGGCGGATAGGTTCCACGGCGTTGACCACCTCCAAAACCGTGAGCCTTGCCGGATCATGGGCCAGCATCACCCCACCGCCGCTGCCTCGGCGAGAACGGACAATTCCCGCGTCGCGGAGTTTTTGCAGGACCTTCGCAAGATAATGCACGGGCACGCCCGTGGCTTGGGCGATCTGCTCGGTCGTGAGGGCTTCGGGCAGGTAGTAGGCCAACTGCACGACAGCCCGCAGGGCGTAGTCCACCGTCAAGGAAAACAAAACCGTCTCCTCATCCGCGCCGCTTGATCGTCAAGAAAGCTTGTGATGGTCAAAACTGGTACGACCCTTTCCATCGGAGCAGACATTCGGCAGAATCGTTTAATCGGATATTGACATCCAATTATCGTGGCTTATATTTCTATACCCAGCACGAAAGGGAGACCGACTGGGCCCGATCGTTCCATTGTACTGTGCAGTAATAAGCCGCACATCGGCGGAGATGTGAGGCGCAAGGCCCGGGAGATAAAAATGCAAAATATCGACGAAACGCGTCTGGAAAATGACCTCGCCTATCGGTTTGGTTACCTGACCGACTTCATGGGATTTGGCTCGGAAGATATCGACGCGATCCATGCCTCCGCTCCACTGCTCGCCCCCTTGGTGCCGACGCTGGTGGACGCGGTATACGAGAAGCTGTTTTCCTACGACGCGACGAAGCGGCATTTTGTCCCCCGGCAGTCCGGTTACGATGGCCCGATCCCCGAAGGCATCAAGGGCTTGACTCAGGATCACGAGATGATCCAATTCCGAAAAGGCCATCTCGCGCGGTACTTGGAAGCCCTTGTCACGAAGCCGTATGATGCCAAGCTGGTGACCTATCTGGACCGCGTGGGCGAGATTCACACACCCTCGGCGGGGAGCGCTGAATTGGATGTTCCGCTGGTGCAGATGAACGCGTTGATGGGATTCGTCGCCGATGCGTTACAGCAAACCATTTTGGGCTTGGGGCTTCCGCGTGAGCAAGAAACGAAAACATTGAGGGCCTTCAACCGCTTGTTGTGGCTGCAAAATGACTTGATCAACCGCCATTACGCCACGGTAGCCACGGCTGGAGAAGCGGTTGCAGAGGCACGCTGAAAACGCACGCAAAAAAGTTGAAATGAACCGGATGGCCGCCAAACACGGAGGCGGCGAGTCATATGGTCGAGTAGCCTCTTGAGGAAATAGGATAGTGGATTCGTCGCGACCTCACGGCTCCGCCTGCCCCACGGATCGGGAAACCGGCCAACTCCGTGCGCATGGAGCTCCCACGCATCGCCGGGGATTTATCGGGCGAAGCTCCGCTCTGTTGATGACGGGCGGCTTGGCGGCGGGATACGGAACGTTTTTCGCCATGGCGGGACGGTACCTGTATCCGTCGGAGGCGGGAAGAGCTTGGCTATTCGTCACGGACCTGGAAGGGCTTGAACCGGGTGGTTCGATCCCATTTGAATCACCGACCGGTGTGCAAGTCATGATCACGCGTCGCGCGGAGAGTCCTCCTGACTTACCCCCCGCGACCGAAGATTTTCTCGCTCTTTCGAGCGTTTGTCCGCATTTGGGTTGCCGTGTCCATTGGGAACCGCATAACACGCGGTTCTTCTGCCCTTGCCATAATGGAGTTTTCGACCCGCAGGGCGAACCGGTGAGCGGACCGCCCGCCACGGCGAATCAAGCGCTTCCGAAGTATCCCTTGCGCATCGTGGGAGAGGCGTTGTTCATTGAAATGCCCACGACCTCGGTGTAAAGCCGCGTTCCAAATTAAACGACGAAACAAACATCTGACACCGCCACCTGGAGAAACATCGCGTGTCCCAACTGACGGCCTGGTGGAAGGAACGGATCCCGGTTTCGGGACATCAGTTGCGGGAGGTGACGAACGAGCCGGTCCCCAATCACATGAAGAAGTGGTGGTTCTGCCTGGGAGGGACGCCGGCTTACCTCTTTGTTGTGCAGATCTTCACGGGCATATTGCTGGCCATCTATTATCAGCCATCGCCGACAACCGCCTACGAATCGGTACGGCACATCAGCGAGGATGTGGCTTACGGCTGGTATTTTCGTGGACTTCACAAGTGGGCCGCCACGCTGATGATCGCGGCGGTCGTGTTGCACCAAATGCGGGTCTATTTCACCGGTGCGTATCGCCGACCGCGAGAATTGAATTGGGTCATCGGCATGTGCCTGCTGATGGTCACGCTCGGTTTGGGCTTCACCGGCTACAGCCTGGTCTTCGAGCAGTTAAGCTACTGGGGAGCCACGGTTGGCGGCAACATTCTGGACACCGTGCCTGTATTGGGCAGTCTGGGAAAACAACTGCTATTGGCCGGGGAGACCTACAATGCCCAAACGTTACCCCGGTTTTACATTCTCCATGCGGCCATTCTGCCGGTAACGCTGATCCTGCTGATCGTGATCCATATCGTGTTCATTCGCCTGCACGGCGTGACGGAGCTGAAATTTCCCAACGAACCGCAAACGGAAGGGCACTTCAACTTTTTTCCCGACCATATGCTCACGGAGCTGGGTTTGGGGCTCGTGCTCATGGTGCTGCTCAGCGCGTTGGCCACGATTTTCCCGGCCACGCTGGGCCCGAAAGCGAATCCGCTCATCACCCCCGATGAGATCAAACCCGAGTGGTTTTTCTATGCCACCTTTCGCTGGCTGAAGATTTTTGGCCAAACCTTTGCCGTGTTGAGCATGGGTTTGATCGTGTTCGTGATGTTTCTTTGGCCTTGGATCGACCGTTTCTTGACCCGCGTCACGGGCTGGGAAGAGATTAGCGTGTATATCGGCATCGTGGCCGTGTTCTTGATCACGGGCCTCACCGTGTTCGAGGCGGTCGCCCCGCACTGACCGGGCCAAACGGAAAGGATTTCCTGCTGAATTCAGCATTTGTAGATAAACGCCGATGGCCTTCTTCCTCCATTATCTGACTACCGGACTTATCGAGCATTCATCATGTCACTACGCGTGAAGCAATTCTTGATTGCCCTGCTGGGCTTTGTTTTTCTTGGCTCGTTGCTGTTCGTGCAGGCGCTCGAAGTCACCCGCCGACGTGAAGAGGCGGGCCTGGCCCAGCGGCATGTGACCGTGCCCGCCAATTCCCAAAGCTGCGTGACCTGCCACCGCGCCAGTTCACCGGGCATTATCGACCACTGGATGGGAAGCACGCACGCCTTGAAGGGCGTCGGCTGTGTGGAATGCCATCAAGCTCATGAGCAGGACGCGGATGCCTTCCAGCACTACGGCGTGACCGTCGCCACGATCGTGACGCCCAAGGATTGCGCCCGCTGCCACGAACAGGTATTTCAGGAATTTACCCAGAGCCACCACGCCAAGGGGGGCAACATCCTCGCCTCGCTCGATAACTTTTTGGCTGAAACGGTGGAGGGTTCCCGAACCCCCTTCAATCCGCATTCCCCCACGCCCGGCATGGACGTGCAACAGGTCAACGGCTTGGCTAGCGCGAACGTGGGTTGCAAGCAGTGCCACGGCAGCAAGATCGCGCTGAAAGCCACGGAGGGAGAATCGATCACCGTGGACGATTTGCAGCCGGATGAAAACGGCCGTCCCACGAACCTGGATGCGGTCGCCCGCATTGTCCGCGATGCCAATAATCAGCCCGTCTTCGACGATGCAAGCTGGCCCAATACGGGGATTGGCCGGATCAACCTCGACGGTTCATTGGGTTCCTGCTCGGCCTGCCATTCCCGGCACGATTTCTCACCCCGCCGCGCGCGGCAGCCCGAAAATTGCGGCAAATGCCACCTGGGTCCCGACCATCCGCAAAAAGAGATCTTCGAGGAATCCAAGCATGGCGTCGCCTACCGCGATCTCAAGGAGCACATGAATCTGGACGGCGAATCCTGGGTACTCGGCGAAGATTACACGCAGGCTCCCACCTGTGCTACCTGCCACATGTCCGCGCACAGCCGGGGCGGCAAGGTGACCCACGATCCAGGCGAACGGATTTCCTGGTCCAACCGTCCTCCGGTGAGCCTGCTGATGGACACGGACATTCATCATTCCATCGTCAAGACAACCGACCCCGAGGAACGGCAAGAGCTGATCGACGACAGTTGGCAGAACAAACGGGACCGTATGAAAAATGTCTGTTTGCATTGCCACACCAGCAACTACGTCAACAATTTTTACCAGCAGTACGACGACTTCGTAATCAACTACAACGAAAAGTTCGCCAAGCCCGGCCAAAAAATCATGGCCGCGCTGCTGGAGCAGGGACTCCGGACCGCGAAGAGTTTCGACGAGGAAATCGAGTGGACCTGGTTCTACTTGTGGCATCACGAGGGCCGGCGGGCACGGCACGGTGCTTCCATGATGGCCCCCGATTACGCCCATTGGCACGGGATGTATGAAGTCGCCGAGCGGTTTTACCAGGAATTGATTCCGCAGGCGCGTGAAATGGCCGACCATGCGGAAGAAGAAGGGAACACCGAAGCCGCGGAAGCGGTCCGCACCCTCATCGATGAAATTCTCGCCCGACCTGAACATGAGTGGTTCGAGGGTGAACCAGCCGAAGCCGAAAGTGCCGCCTCCGCTGTTGATGCTTCCCCGGACACTGTCGCGGCGACGGAGCAGGATTCGCCGTGAAACAGCTAGTCACGCGGCGCATTTTTACATTTGAAAGGCAATCACATGGACCGGCGTAAATTCATGGCCAGCAGCGCCGTCGCCACGGCGGCAGCCCTTGGCTGTTCACGGGAAACCGCCACCGCGCCCGACCTGCCTGTGCTCGGCGATCTGGACGTCGCCTGGAAAAAGGCGCCCTGCCGCTACTGTGGCACGGGCTGCGGCGTGGAAGTCGGCCTCTCCGAGGGGAAAGTGGTTGCCGTGCGTGGGGACGAGTTATCCCCTGTCAATCGAGGCTTGCTTTGCACCAAGGGCTACCACTTGCCGGGGATGCTCTACGGCAAGGACCGCCTCACGCAGCCACTGAAACGAAAATCGAGTGGCGAGGGCTTCGAGCCCATTTCTTGGGACGAGGCACTCGACCTGATCGCCACCAAGTTCTCGGAGACGCTCCAGGAACATGGGCCGGAAGCGGTAGCCATGTACGGCTCCGGACAGTGGACCGTGTTCGATGGCTACGCCGCGCTGAAATGGGTCAAGGCGGGCATGCGGAGCAACAATCTCGATCCCAATGCCCGGCTCTGCATGGCTAGCGCCGTGATGGGATTCGTCACGCAGTTTCAAAGCGATGAGCCCATGGGCTGCTACGACGATTTCGAGGTCGGGGACGATTTCGTGCTCTGGGGCAATAACATGGCCGAGGCCCACCCGGTCCTCTACAGCCGGATCCTGGAGCACAAGCGCAAGAATCCACATGTCCACATCGTGGATATCGCCACGCGGCGCACGCCGACCACCGACTTCGCGGATATGTACGTGCAAATCCGACCGAGTACCGACCTGGCCCTAGCCAACGGCATTCTACATCTGCTGGTGGAACAGGGGGCCGTCAACCGCGCCTTTGTCGAGGAGAATGTCGTCTTCAAACGGGGCATCGAAGACCTTGATACCATCGGCTATGGCTGCTACGGCGACCAGGCGGACCGTTACACGTTCTCCGACTCCGCTCAAGACAGTTCTTACGATGAGTTCGTGGATTTCCTCGCTCTTTACACGCCAGAGAAGGTGGCGGACATCTGCAACATTCCCTCCGCGCAAGTGAAAACGCTCGCGGAACTGTACGGCGACAAACAACGGGGCACGGTCAGCCTGTGGTGCATGGGCGTGAACCAGCACGTTCGCGGCACATGGATGAACAATCTCATTAACAATCTGCACTTGCTCACCGGCAAGATCAGCCGCCCAGGCAACAACCCGTTTAGCCTCACGGGCCAGCCCTCGGCTTGCGGCACCGTGCGAGAGGTCGGCACGCTTTCCAATCGTCTGCCGGCCGACATGGTGGTCAATAAGCCGGAGCATCGCGAGAAGACCGAAAAACTCTGGGGCCTCGAACCGGGAACCATCAATCCCAAGCCGGGTTACCACACGGTCGATATGTTCCGCGCGCTAGCCCGAGGCGATATCCGGGCCATGTGGGTTCAAACCACCAATCCTTGGGTTTCACTTCCCAATTTGACCCGCTGGGAACGTACGCCGGACGACGGGCGATTCGTTGTGGTCAGCGAGATTTATCCTACCCCTTCCACCGCACAGGCGGATTTGATTCTGCCGTCGGCGGCCTGGGTCGAACGGGAAGGCATCTTCGGCAACACGGAGCGGCGGACACAGCATTGGGAAAAGATGATCGAGCCTCCCGGCGAAGCCAAGGAAGACGCCTGGCAGATCATTCAGGTCGCCAAACGCATGGGATACGAGAACCTGTTCCCTTGGCCGGACGACGACTGGCACAAGCCGATGTACGAGGAATACCGGCAATTCACGCTGGGGACGGGAAAAGATGTTGCGTCGTACGAACAGCTTCAGGAAACACGGGGACTTCGCTGGCCGGTCGTGGACGGCAAAGAGACACGTTACCGTTATGCCGCTGGACACGATCCTTTCGTGGAAAAAAAGGAAGGTGTCCACTTCTACAAAGCCAAGGGTTTCGGGGAAAAGGCCGCCATCTGGTTGCGGCCCTATCATCCGGCTGCCGAGAGCCCGGACGAAGAGTATCCCCTGTGGTTGACGACAGGGCGCGTGCTGGAGCATTGGCACACCGGTTCGATGACCCGCCGCGTGCGGGAACTGCATCAGGCGGTCCCCGTGGGCTATGTCGAACTGAATAGCGCGGATGCCCAGGAATTGCAAATCGCCGATGGCGATAAGACTCGAGTCGTCAGCCGACGCGGGGAAGTGGTGTTACCGGCCAAGGTCCACCAAGGCCGAGGTCAGCCGCCGCGAGGTTTGGTCTTCGTGCCCTTCTACGACGAAGCCCGACTGGCCAACCTGCTCACGCTGGACGCGATGGACAATATCAGCAAGGAACCGGACTACAAGAAATGTGCCGTGCGGCTGGAGAAGGTCTAATGCATCCCGCCAAGTCTTCGGCAACGTGGTTTTCACGGCGGTCCGCAGGCGTGTTCTGCATGGCGTGTGGTCTGCTGATCTCCGGGTGTGATTGGCTATCGGACGCGCCGGTCGATCGCAGTTCCACGGTGGCCACGAAACCTCCCACGTCCGCCGGCGTGCGGGCCAGTCGCCGGGCGTTTGACGGCGCGCCGCCAGTCATTCCGCATGAAGCGCTGGGAGCGGACTGCACGATCTGCCACACCAATTCGGGCCGGGAAGTCCCCACGCTCGGTTGGGCTCCCGCCAACCCGCATGCCGGGACGGATTACGTTGGCGCCGTGTCGAATTGTCGGCAATGCCACGTGTTTTCCCGCGCGGACAGTGTCTTTAAGGCGAGCAATTTTGCCGGCCTGCCGCAGACGGTGCATCAAAGCTCGAGCGCTTTTCCCGGCGGTCCTCCCGGCGTTCCACACACGCTACTCTTGCGGGAAAATTGCCAGGCCTGCCACGCGGGGCCGGCCGCGCGCCCAGAGATCGTCTGCTCGCATCCGGAGCGGGAAAACTGCCGGCAATGCCATCTGCCGATCGCCGGCAGCCAATTCACGAAGGCCGAGCCTTTTCTGGCCCGAGCTTCCGCGCCCTAACCACTACCGGAGTCGCCAACGGCTCCTTGAGTCCCCTCCTTTCCGGCGTCACCGCTTGCCCGAAAATCACCGGGCATCGTGTTTTGCGAGTCATTACGGTACAACAGTGCTCCGTATGGCAGGTCCGCTACCGATTTCCCTCCTTGATCCTCCACCCTTCACGCGACAAGCAGGTGCGACATGAACTTCTCCAGAGCCATCTTTTGCATGCTGTTCACCGCCGGAACGTTGTGCCTGGCGGATGACAAAGCCGAATTCCAATCTTTGTTCGACGGAAAAACGTTGAAAGGCTGGGAAGGAAACCTCGACGTGTTCCGCGTGGAAGACGGGGCCATCGTCGGTGGCAGCCGGGAGAAGCCGCTTGATCACAACGAATTTCTCTGCACGAAAGGGGAATCTCGGGACTTCGAACTGAAGTTGCGGTTCAAACTCGTGGGCGACCAGACGAACGCCGGAGTGCAACTGCGGAGCAAACGCATCCCCGATCACCACGAAGTCTCCGGCTATCAGGCCGACCTGGGGCAGAACTTTTGGGGCTGCCTGTACGACGAGTCCCGCCGCAACCGCATTTTGGCCGCGCCGGATGCCAAGAAGCTGGCCAAAGTCCTCAAAAAAGGGGAGTGGAACGACTACCGCATCCGCTGCGAAGGTCCGCGAATTCAGCTTTGGATCAACGATTGGCAAACGGTCGATTACACGGAGAAAGATCCGGAAATCGCGAAGACGCGTGGTGTGATCGGCCTGCAAATCCACGGCGGCCCTCCCGGCGAAGCGTGGTACAAGGACATCGAAATCCGCGAACTGTAGAGCTTGAAGCAAATTCTCCCGGCTCCTCCACTGGCCGTGAGACGCCGATGCCGCGTGGAAACGAATGGTTTCCTCTTGGGATTTTTTCTTTTCTTTTGACTGGGCACCGCATGCACAGCAAACGCCAGCCACCGAGTTTTCTATACTTCGATCTGGGCAATGTGCTGCTGCACTTCGACCGGCATATCGCTTTTCGCGCCGTGGCGGAGTTGGGGAAGATCACGCCGGAAAGAGTGGAAGAGATTCTGACCGGCGAGGGATTGCAGTGGAGCTACGAAGCGGGCGAGCTGAATCCGCAACAGTTTCATGCCCGCTTCGTGGAAATGACGGGGACGTCGATCGACGAAGCGGCGTTTCATCACGCCTGCT
>JANQPP010000166.1 GCA_028289405.1 Pirellulales bacterium | reverse complement strand
GAGCACGCCGGGCGCTTCGCTCCCGCCATACAGCCCCACGTAAAAAGGATTCAGCGGATGGATGCCGCCGCCGTACAGGACGAGGGCCCCGTGCTGGCGAAGGTATTCCTCGGCCCGTTTTAACAGTTCGCCAGGAAGCGCCGCATATTGGGGTTCTTGCCGGGCGATCAGCATGCAAGTCACCCCCCACTCACGTTCCAGCGAGGATCCGTCCCGCGTGGCTCCGAAGCCGGCATGGACAAACCCGACGGGATGCCCGTCGTCGAGCGCCAGAATCAGCCCTTCGCGTTCGAAGTACGGCTTGGCGAAGATCAGCCGCTCCAAAAGCGCGTGGGTCAAAGGTTGGACCACACCCCGTTGCTGGCCATGGAGTTTCCACAACTCCACCAGGCGGGGAGGATCGGTATTTCGAAAGGCACGGTACTGCAACAACCGCCACCTCGTGGGGAATTCAGGATGCAATCATGGGAAGAGACGACGATGTTGCGCAAAAAGCCTTTTCGTTTCAGAGTGAGTCCTGTCTGTCGATATCAAAAAATTTCCTCAACCACGGCTAAGGTGACGGCCCGGCGGAATCATGGGATTCGTCCGACTCGAGTTGCACCAGAATCTGGCCATTTTCCACGCGCGTGGGAAGTGTCGGCTGCCGAACCGAGGGGGCAAATTGGTGCTGCCCATCCCGGACGTCGAATTGCCAGCCATGCCAGGGGCAAGTCACGACGTGTCCTTCGAGTGCCCCCTTTCCCAGCGGTCCTCCCTGGTGCGGGCAAACCCCATCCAGGGCATGGAACCTTCCGTCCACGTGAAATACGGCCACCATGCGGTCCCCGGCCATGAACTCCCCGCACTGTCCCGGGGGAATATCTTCCGGCTTCGCCACGGGGATCCACTGGTACATGCGTTGCCTGCCTCCGTTCTTCCAGGACTCATGCTAAAAAGGAATGACGGATCGGGCAATCGCCAGCGCGGCCACACTCGCCTGCCCGCTTACGCGGCCAGCTTGCCACGATGCCGTTCCGGGCGGTTATCTTTCCAGCGGCGATGAATCCACCAATACTGTTCCGGCGCTTTTCGGATGATACGCTCCAGCCCCTGAGTATACCATTGCGTGATCGTCACCACGGCCCGGGGATCGTCCCGCAATTCGCGGGGATCGAGGATGGACTCCGCGCCGACTTCGTATTGCAGGGGACGGTGCCCGCGCCTGGCATAGGTCAAAATCAACAGTGCGTCATGCTGGAGAGCGAAGAGGGCAATCGCTTTGTGCGTGGAGGCGGGCCGGCCAAAGAACTCGACCCAACAGCCCTTTGGCCCAGCACTTTGGTCGGCCAGGATGCCCAACGTGCCTCCGCTGTCCAGAACCGCCGCCACCTCCGGAGCACAGCCCTGTTTGGGGAGCAGCCGATGTCCCCGCAGGCGGCGAAACTTCGTGACGTACTCATGCAAATAGGGATTATCGAGCGGCCGGGCGATGGAAATCGTCGGGAATCCCCATAGGCCGAGCAGGTAGCTCGAGATTTCAAAATTGCCGTAGTGTCCGGTGACCAGGATCAATGGTCGTTTGTCGTACAGCGCCTTCAGGATCACGCGATCGTGACGAATTCGCGCGAATCGCGTCCAATTGGTCACGTCGATCCGCCTTGGAGCCTGGGCCGCTTCCACTACCAAGAGCAGCAGGTGCCGCCACATGTCCCGCGTGAGCCGCCTGCGCTGGCGGGGAGTCCAGTCCGGAAAGGCGTTGCGCAGGTTTTCCTCGATGACTTTTCGCCGCATCGGAACCACGTCCGTCATCAATAGGGCCAATCCTTGGCAGCAACCGGCGCAAATCTCCAGGGGCACGGCCTGAATACAGCAGATCACGGTCCGCACGACCAAGTAGGCAGCGTAATCCAAGACCCGATTGCGTTTCATGCCCTGCCTCCTTGCAGGCTTTTTCTATCCGGCTCGATGAGCCGGCGCGGGCTACCGATCCTTCTTTCGCGCCGCCAGCACGGGGTCCGATTTCAGCGGCAGTTGTACCGCCTTGCCCGTCTCCGCCGCCTTGTAGATAGCCAATACGATCTCTACCGACCGGCGGCCCTCCGGACCATCGACGGCGGGCGAAGTCCCTTGCTTGATCGCCTTGAGCACATCCTTGAATTGCATCGCGTGCCCTTGATGGCCAATCGCGGCGGGATCACTGGCTCCCCCGCCGGTGCTCTTGCGTTCGGACATGCGTCGTTCTATTTCGGTATCCCGGCGTCCCCGTTTTTTGAAATCCCAGCGCACGATGTCCTCTTCCTCCATCGTGGCGGAACCGGCGTCGCCATGGATCTCGATTTTCTTGAGATATCCGGGATAGGCAGCGGTTGTCGCCTCGATCACGCCTAGCGCGCCGTTTTCAAAACGGAGGGACGCCACCACGGTATCCTCCACCGCGATTCGCTCATGCGCTAGCGTGGCGGAAACCGAACGCACCTCCGCCACCGGTCCCATGAACCAGGCCAGCAAATCGACGCTATGCACCGCCTGGTTCATGAGGGCTCCGCCCCCGTCGAGTTCCCAGGTCCCCCGCCAGGCGCCGCGGTCGTAGTATTCCTGCGGGCGGAACCACTTCACATAGGCATCGCCCAGGCACAATGCACCGAAGCGATCGGTATCGATCGCTTTCTTGATTTCTTGGCAGGCGTAGTGGAAGCGGGAAGGAAAGATCGTGGAGAGCGTCACGCCATGGCTTTCGCAGGCTTCGATGATGCGATCGCAGCGGCGGAGGGTGATTTCCAGCGGCTTCTCCACGATGACATGTTTCCCCGCCCGCGCTGCCGCCACGGCGGGATCCATGTGTGTCCCACTAGGCGTGCAGATTGTGACCACATCGACGTCCGGATCGGCCAGCATCTCTTCTAGTCGGTGATAAGGGCGGCATTCATACTGGGCCGCCAGCCGGTCGGCGGCGGCGGGAACTGCGTCAAAACAGGCCGCGACCCGCGCCTGGGAAATCTCCTCGATGGCCCGCGCGTGGAAGTTGGAGATCATCCCGCAGCCAATGATTCCGAAACCGAATGCCATGAATGCCCCTCAAGCTGTCTGTCAAAGCGGAGGAACGCCGGCTCGCCGCGCGGGAATCCAATCCGGCGGGTAGCCAACGGGAAGTTGGGAAATCAATCGGCACCGCCTGGGCCGAGAATCGGCCTGGAAACGCCGGCGGGTATTCTAACAGCCCCCGCGTGATTTGTTCCATGGCAATGCGGGGAGACTGCTCATGGTGAAGATTTGCACCGCGCCACGAATACCACGGCCAAGATTTGCCAACCGGATGGAATTGTGCGGAATTCAGGCCAAATCAGGATCAAGTTAAGTATGTGCCTAGTTTTTCGAGAAATCGATACCCTATGGTTATCCGCCGGTCCCTGGAATGGCCAGCGATTCCAAAATCTCTTCCACGATTCGCCATTCGCCCTGCTCGTTCTTGGCCAGTACCCACATGTGCAAACCTTCGTAGCGTTTTAGAAAGGAGTATCTTTTGGCAACGACCCGTATGCGATCGGCTTCATTGTAGAATCCGACTTGCGAATAGCGGTTCCGATCCCCTCGCGCGATGGCAAGAGGGTTAACGATAAAAGAAAGCTTCTTTAGTTGAGCAACGCCGATATCGAGTTGTCTCACGGCACCATTTGGATAAATCCTGAAAGTCTTCAATCGAGCTTCATCGTCGTAGACATCCGGGCCGCTAAATCGCGGTGCCGCTTCCCACTCGGTGATCTCATTGATGACCTTTCGGGCTTTTTCCAAGCGGTCATCTTTGGCAGGCTGTTGTTTTTCTGGCTCGAACGAAGTATGCGGAATCACTTTGGTTTCTGGCGCGCCCCGATGAAACTCGAATTCCTGTTCGACCAAATCATCTCTGGACAAAAAGGTGACCTCTAAAATTTCCCATGTTCCATCCAGGAAAACTACCTTTATCGCCAGCGCGCCTTGGTTATTGTTGTTGTCGGTATCAACGCACGGTGAAGTGATCGCCAAAGCTTCATCCCCGTCGATGTGCAGCCTCGCGATCTTCGGCCGCTTGCGAGCCACGATCTGCCTGGCGCGTGCCAACTGGCGAAAGATGCCACGTTCGACATACAAATACAAAAGCTGCTTCACATCTCCATGCCTGCCTGAAACAAGCAGTTCGAGGAATTTGGCAGAGGTTTGAAATGCCTTTGCCTCCTTGCGGCTTACGGGGTTGGTTTCTTCCGCGACCAACTGCGACACCGTAGCGAAGTAAAATGCAACCAAAATAACCAAGGAACGAATAGCCAGTGCGTGGGCCATCCAAGGACTCCTGGTGTGAATATCGCCAAATTTTGACGCATTAGAGCGAAAGACTCGGCCTGAAAATGCTCGAGCTGTCAACGCAATCTGGCGCTAAAGACATGGTGCTTCATCGCAAGCAAACGCTGCGATGGACCTATTATACAGCGCAGTTGCCGTTCACTTGGAAGAATTGTCTTCCGGTTCGGCATCTTCGGGATCCGCGCGGCGGGGGAGCAAGAGCATCACGGCGCCCAAAGTGATCGCCATGTCGGCCACATTGAAAATTCCCGTGCGAATCGGGCCGATACCCAGGTTCAAGAAGTCGGTTACGAAACCGTCCTGCGAGACACGGTCCACCAGATTTCCCGCTGCGCCGGCGGCGAGCAGCACCACGGCGACGAACGCCAACAGAGAGAGCTTGGCCCCCCCGAACAGGACGAAGGGGATGGCCACGAGAAAGGCCACATTCAGCAAGACGAAGAACCAATAACGCACAGCCGGCGACAGCCGGCTACCGAGGCTCAGAAAGCCGCCAGGGTTGAGCGCATATTCCAAGCGGACGGTGTTCCCCAAATAGGATTTGGGCGGCCCACCCCGCAGGTTGCGCGTGGCCAAATGCTTCGTTGCCTGGTCACAGCCCACGCAGCCCACGAAAAGCAGCAAGGCGACCACGAAACGCGTCATTCGTTGGGATAACATGTAACATCCTCTCTCAATGCCCCTTTGCCGGATGACATGATACCCCCAGTTCGGACCGTGGGGCGAGACCAATTCCCGACTTTCACATCCGGGGCGCCGGGCGGCTACTCTTCCTTCTCGTTCGAGGCCCCTTCCTTGGAATCGGCGTCCGCGCGTTCGATGCGGCCATACATCTGCCCACCGTGATCCCCGCCGCTCCACACGCCTACGTACTGACCGTCATAGATGAGCACCCTGGCAGTGTACGTTCCCAGCAAAGGGATGTTGAGCTTGGTGAGTGTAATCACCGGCGTGTCCCCGGCCCATTTCACTGCCAGAGGGATGGGAACGGTTACCTCTTTCTTGCCGCCGTACTGCACTCCCGCCTGAAACAGCCAGAAGCCGTTGGGCAGCTTGCTCACCTTTTTGATGTGGTACCGCTCTTCGCGGGAACCGTTTCCCACTTCCTGCCCCACGATCGTGAAGTTCCCCACCAGGACCGCGCCGGAAAGCTGCTCCTCGAACTTCTTTTCTAGCGCCTGGCGATCTGGTTCCTCCGCGGCTCCGAGTACAGCGGACATCGGAATCACCAAGCCAAAGACTGCCAACATTGCCAATGATTTCCCGCGCGACATGCTCCGTCCCTCCTTTTGAATTTCGTTGGTATGCACCGAGTCGATGTTTGCACCGCACACGGCTTATGAGCCCAAACTTCGCAGATACTGCACGGCGTCGGCAATTTCCTGCTCCGGGTTTTCCGGGTAGTCCCGCACGATGGTCACGTCTCCCTGGTAATCTCTCTCCACGAGCGCGGCCCACAACTCGGGAAAGTCGACGGAGCCGCGTCCGAGCCGCACCTCAACCCCTCGCCCACGCGACAAGTCCCGGACCGCATCGTTGGCATGCACGTGGCGTATGGAGCTGCCCAGCACGCGGACCGCGTCGGAGGGGGACAAACCGTTCATGACGAGCAAACCGGGATTGAGATCAATTCCCAGCATGCCTTCGGGTATCGATTGTAACACTTGGGCCAATTCTTCAGGAGCATCATTTCCCGTTTCCGCCAGGAGCGTGGCACCGACATGCTGCCCATGCCGTCCCAGATCGAGCAATGCCTCCTGCTGGCGCTGCCAACCGGCGGCATCCTCTTCCGGAGACGCATGACCGATACGATTGACTACATACGCTCCGCCAAGCTGATAGGCGAATTGCAACGCCTCCTTGGTAGCGGCCACGCGGGCATCCAATTGGTCCGCGACGTGGTATCCCCGGCGAGTGTGGAATCCCACGCAAGAGACTCCCAAGCGCAGGTCCGCCAACAGCTTGCGAAATTCCCGCAGGCCGGTCTGCGTGAATTCGCGGGGACTGAGTACGCCTTGTGCCTCGAATTCCACGGCGTCGGCTCCCAAACGCGCCGCCATATGCAAGGCTTTTTTGAGCGGCACGCGGAAACTCGCCAAATGGACTCCGATGCGTCGCTGGATCATTCCGTTTTTCCTTTACAGAAGCCGTGTTTGGCGACCACGAGTGCAACAATCGCTGGCCTGCCTCTTCCCTCGAGTAGCATCATGCTGGCGACAGTAGGAGAGCCTTTATCCATGGGCACGCGAGAATTTTGGTTTTTGCCGAAACTACTGATTGTAGTGGTCCTACTTGGGGTCGCCAACGACACTTTGGCCCTTGAGCACACGGTCCTGTTCTGTGATTTCGAACAGGAATGGGACGTCAATTACGACCGACTTCCCGATCATTGGACACGGGATCACCGCTATCCCCGCTATGTCCCGGCTTACACGGAACCGACGGAAGTCTCGGGCGAGGCGCTGGCCATTCGGCTGAACGGCGGCGGGGCCATCTTCTACAGCCCCCCTTTTCCGGTCCACCACCAATTTGAGTATGAAGTGCGGGCCGACGTCAGCACCACGGGGCTGAGCCGTAATCGTGCCTTTCTATCCCTGCGTTTCTTAAAGGCTGCGGGGCAGAATCCTGGCGAGATACCGCCGGAGGACGTCACCGAATCCAGGAGACTCAACGGAGAAGTGGATTGGATCGAGGTGACTGTCACACCGACGAGTCCTCGGGAAGAGATGCGGTTTGCCGTGGTCGGCCTCCACCTGGAGCCAGAAGGACGATCGGATCTCGAAGGGGTCGCTTCGTTCGATAACGTGCGGGTCGACCTGCGCCCGAGGATCGAGCTCGCGGTCTCCGCGCCGTGGGGCATCTATGAGGAATCCGACGAGATCTCGATTCACTGCCAGGCATTTGGCCTGATGCAAGAGGATCTGCCACTCAAGTTCAAAATTGTGGACTTTTCACGAGATACTGCCCAAGCACACGAAACGCCTTTGATAACTCGGACCGTGGGAGTCGCTCCGGAAGTCTTGCAGCAACTCGTTCCAGCTTCTTTAGCCACGGAGACGGCTGTCCGTGCGGTGGAACCCGCGCTAAACACCAAAAAAGTCTTTCAAGGTAGCGGGAGTTGGAATGTGGGAAGGCTGCCACCCGGATTTTATCGCGTCGTGGCGGAAATCGAACTTCCTGACTCGGATTACTCCTTGCGCCGCGAAACAGGACTGACCGTGCTGCAGAATGCCAAGGCGAGCCCGAGAGGTGGGTTTACCTGGTCATTGCCCCAGGGGACGGATCCCGTGCCGCTCCGCGAACTGCCCTCTTTTCTTTCCCGGATGGGAATCAACGCGGTCAAGCTGCCCATGTGGCGGGCTCGGCGGGAAGCGGAGAGCGAAGACGAACTCGCCTGGCTCGTGGATCGCTTGTTGGATCAGCAGATCAACGTGATAGGTGTTCTGGACCAGCCGCCGGACGAAGTGAAGGCGCTGCTCCCCGTGCCGGAATCACCGCACATGGCGGACCTCTTCGCCGGCCCGGTCTCGGTCTGGTTCCCTCACGTGGAACCGCTGATGACCCGCTTCGGACTCCGCATCCGCTGGTGGCAGTTGGGAGGTGACGAGGATTTCAGCTTTGTGCGCCTGCCGGGGCTGGATGCGGTGATCGGCCGGGTGGCGCGGAGTATGACCCAATTCGGACAACAGATCCATCTCGGTTTCGCTTGGACCTGGCCGCAACAAGATGCCCTCTCGGAGAACACTTCCTGGAGTTTCAACATCTGGAACGCGCAGCCGCCGCTGACCGTGGAGGAACTGGACAGCCATCTCCATCGCGCCGTCGAATCCGCGCCGGAAAAATGGGTCATGATCACGCCCCTGGCAAGCGACGAACATTCCGCGGAAAGTCGAGTGCGCGACTTCATCGAGCGGATTGTCGTATGCAAGCGGCGGAACGTGGGGCACATCGTCATTCCCCAGCCTTTCGATGATAGGATTGGACTGTTCCATTCCAGTGGCACCCCCACGGAATTGCTGCCGGTTTGGCGGACGTTGGCCTTGGCGCTGGCGGGAGCCGAACATCTGGGACCGCTTGAATTGGCCAGCCACAGCCGCAACGAGGCATTTCGCCAAAACGAGGGGTTCTGCATGGTCGTGTGGAATGAAGGTTCCGAGGAAGAAACGCTCTTTCTGGGCGAGGATCTCGAAGTCCGCGACGTGTGGGGACGATCCCTTCCCGGAGGCTCCGAAGAGCAGTCACTGCGCCTTCCTCCTCATAAATGGCCGTGGCTGATCAACGGCAAGAACCTGCCGTTACTCCAGTGGCAACGGGCCCTGCAATTCGAAAAGAGCCATCTTCCCAGCGTGTTGGGCACGCCGCACGAGAATGCCTTGCTCGTGGAAAATCCGTTCCCAGTCCCCGCCCAGGCCACGCTGAAACTGAGCCTGCCCGACTCCTGGGATGTGAACCAGACAATCTTTCAACTCCAACTTCCGCCGAGAGGAAGCCACCGGCAACCGTTCTCCATCCGTTTGCCCCGGGACGCGCAGGTCGGACGCCAGCGGGTCCGAGTGGATGTGACGCTGCACGCCGGCGCTCCCTATCATTTTCAAGCCTTTCGCGACATCTCGGTCGGTTCCCAAGACTTGGTCGTGGAGGTGGAGGCTGACCTGAATGAGCGGGGAGAATTGGAAGTCGAGCAGCGGTTGATCAATCACACGGATGAATTCGTCGATTTCAATGGCGAACTGTACGCGCCAGGGCGCCGCAGGCTAATGGTCTTCGTGCGCGGACATGGCCAGGGCGTGGACACCCGCACTTACTTCGTCGAAAACGGGCGCGAACTGGCGGGAGAAACCCTTTGGCTGCGGATCGAGGAACAAAATGGCTCGCGGGTATTCAATCACCGCTTCCAAGTGCCCGAATTTGATTGAGGGCAATGGCTCAATTCGTGTCGTCGTGCGCGTTTCGCTGCCGAAATCAAATCCTGAACCTTGGATTACGCCACCCGCCGCGAGTACGAGACGGTTCTTTCACTTTCCTCAACGCTCTTCATCGACCTTCCTCGCCACGAAGAAGTGATAGCCGTAGGTATGGCTAAACCGGCGACGAATGTCGATTTCCGTTTCACTCATGGCCACGACGCCGAGGGCCTCTGCGTCTCCCTCGTACTTCCGTTTTAGAGCTGGCAGCTTCGCTTCCAAAGGACCATAGTAGTCGTCCCACCAAGCGGACTCCGGCAGCGTGAAATCACCAACCGGATCAAAGCCATTCTCGCGAATGGTTTTGATGATCGCTTCGCTGCTCGTCATGGCTGGATATTCGTTCTTAAAGAACTCCACAGCTTCAGCCGGAGGATTTTCGTCAAGCCAGACAAGGTCGCTGAAGGCGAGGTAACTCTGGTCACGCAGCAAAGGCCGCCAACTCTTCAGGGCCTCCGGCACGCCCATGTTGTAGATGGCCCCTTCGCACCAAATGAGGTCGAACGCGTTTTCGGAAAAACCCAGAGCCTTCATGTCGGCGTGCTTGACTTCGATGCGATCAGACAAACACGCTTTGACCACTCTTTCGCGTAGTTCATCGAGATATTCATCATAGTTGTCCACGGCGAGAATGCTGCCGGAACAACTTTTTGCCAGAGCCATGGTCTGCATGCCGGGACCGCAACCGATGTCAAGCACGGAGGGCTTTTCCGGTAGTCCCGAGCAAAGTGCAAAGGCCTGGCTCGTGCTGTCGAAATCTCCAGGTCCCTGTCGCGGGAGACCGCGTTGCACATCGAAAAACACTTCAAGCAACCTCGGGTCGATGTCGTTCATTGCTGAATTCTCCTCGGGTCTCCCTGAATTGTTTTGTAAACTTAAGAGCCTGGGGACAAAACATCGCAGCATCCGCGAAATTGAGAGTCCGTTGGGCGTGAAACGCCGACGGACGGAACAACCGTTAGGCTTTGTCCGTTGGCTTTAAGCTTCGGCGATCGGGTGACACCTGCAAATGGCAAAAGGTTCGGGGGAGTGGCAAAGCACGTCGTACTTGGCGTACATTCATGAAGTCAATGGAGAACATCTTTCGTTTCGTTCGTACATCGGCGTTTCACGTCCAATGGAAAACGAATTTCGCGGATGCCGAGATTTTTTTGCCCTCAGGCTCTGATTTGATTCTGGTTGCTGGGCTCTTTTCGTTCCAAAGACTTGAGATTTTTCAACATGGTCACCGTCGGCGAGCTGAGCCAATACCTGGATAGCCTTTTTCCACCTGACCTGGCGGAATCGTGGGACAATGTGGGCCTGTTGGCTGGAGACGCTAGCCAGCCCGTTTCACGGCTGATGGCCTGTCTCACGCTCACGCCCGCCAGCGTGCGCGAAGCGGTCGAAGGTCGGGCCGAGTTCGTGGTGGCCCATCACCCGCTTCCGTTCCGCCCCCTCTTAAGATTGACCGGCGATAGCCTGCCGGGCCGTCTGCTGTGGGAGTTGGCACGCCACGGAATCGCCATCTACAGCCCTCACACTAGCTTTGACTCCGCTGAGCGGGGCATCAATCAACGCCTCGCCGAAGGATTGGGTTTGCAAACCCCATGCCCCTTGGTCCCCCAGGAACAGAGCGAGGGAGGATCTGGCCGCTGGGGAAGTTTGCCGGAGCACACGCTGTTGGAAGAGCTGGCGGGCATCGCGCGCAGGTTGCTCCACGCGGCTTGCGTGCAAGTCGTGGGTGAATCCGACCGCCTCATATCCCACGTCGCCGTGGCTTGCGGCAGCGGTGGCGACTTTCTTGCCGCGGCGCGAGAACACGGCTGCCAATGCCTGGTCACGGGAGAAGCCAGCTTTCACACGTGCCTGGAAGCGGAAGCGGAAGGCGTGGCCCTCATTCTGCCTGGCCATTACGCCAGCGAACGATTCGCGGTGGAACAACTCGCAGAGGAATTGCAGTCCGCCTTCCCTGGTCTCGACGTCTGGGCCAGCCGCGAGGAACGGGATCCCCTGTGGCTACTGTGATCCAGCATTTGCAGCACTTTTTAGCGCGAAATGGATGCGATCACACAACAGTGTTGTTACGATTCGTTGACAATTGTCGCGCTAACGAGTCAACATAATGGAAGTATATTTCCACGCTTGAAGTTCTCAAAAGGACTCTCTGGGATTTGCGGCTACCCCTTGACGATCCGTTCAGACGAATGACAAACCTGGCGTGTAATTGGCATGCGATTCCGCTGGTCTTGGCCGCTTGGCTGGCCATCGCTGGCTGTGGAAATTCACGCCAAGCCGAATTAGAGAATGTGGCTGGCACCCTTCCCGAACTTGAGACCCGCAACGGCAAGATCGTGTTGGGTTCTGCCGGCCTGACCTCCGGCATCCCGGGCGAGGGCCCCTTGAGGTCGGGAGAAATCCGCGCGTGGCTGGCCGCTCCCGGAGTGCATGATCCCTTGGAGGTGGCGCTCCCCTTCGGCCTGGAAGAATTGTCAGACGAGGCCCAAATCCCCGAAGATAATCCTTTGACCCGGGCCAAGATTGAATTGGGCCGGCAGCTTTTCTTCGACGGACGGATAGGCGAGATCGTCTGTGGCGACTGCCATCAGCCGCGCTACGCCTTCTCCGCATACCAAGTGTTTCCCGAGACCGGCATGAACTCCATGTCGGCTTTCAACCGCTTGTTTGGCCGTGAGCAATTCTGGGTCGGAAGGGTGCCATCCTTGGAGGAGCAGCCCATTGTTCCGGTCGAGAATATCTACGAGATGGCCACCTCGCCGGAGGAGATCGAGCAAAAGCTCCAAGATATCGAAGGCTATCGCCTGCAATTCGAAGCGGCTTTCGGCCAGGCCACGTTCGAGGATTATTGCCGGGCTCTGGCCTGCTTCCAGCGGAGCTTAGTGAGCGGGCCGTCCCCTTACGACTTTCATGCGGCACTTCAGGAACTTTCCAGCCGCAATCCGGAAGATTGGAGCGAGGCCGAGCGGGAACAGCATGCTTGGCTCTCCGCACAGTCGAGCCAACATCCCTTTTCGGAGCAAGCCGAACGGGGCCAGGAACTTTTTTTTAGCGACCGCCTGGCCTGTGGGGAGTGCCACCTCGGCCCGAATTTTACGGATGAAGATTATCACAACTTGGGTATAGGCCTCGGTCCCGAGGATTTGCATCGGGACGGCCGGCAAGAAGTGACGGGACGGGAAGAGGATTGGGGGGCATTCAAGACGCCCACCTTGCGAAACGTGGCCCTCACACCGCCGTACATGCACAACGGCGAATTCCCGAATCTTGAGCAAGTGATCGATTTCTTCGACCAGGGCGGCAATCCCAATTCACACCTGAGCAGCCTCATCCAGCCGCTAGGTCTTAGCGAGCAAGAAAAGCTCGACCTGCTCGCGTTCCTCAACGCGCTCACCAGCCCCCTGCCGCCTGTGGAGCAAGGCCGCTTGCCCGAGTAGCACATTCTCCTAGAGACTGGTGAAACTTCCAGACTGATGGGAGGTGGGCAAAGTCTCGATTCCTTTCATCGCCAGTGGTTTTAGACAATTTTCCATGTATCCCGACGTGTTTCCTATGCACGGAGATAGCCATGCCCATACATCGAATGTCATATTTAGTTTTTGCGATGCTTCCACTCTGCATTTCGGCCAGTTTATTCGCGAAGGAGATCGACACGGAGCTGGAACCACTTATCGGAACTTGGAAATGCAAGACGGCCATTGCCGAAGTCGAAAGCTCTTTTCGCTGGATCCTCGACCGGTCTTTCATCGAACATGACCAAACCGTGCGCATGCTGGGAATGGAACATCGCGTGAAGGAGCTGATCGGCTGGGATGCGAAGTCCCAATCCATCAAGGGCTGGGTATTTTCCAAAGATTGGATCGCGACGAACAGCTACACCAAAGACGGTAACGCGTGGAAAATTGCGGTCGTGTTTACACGGAAGGATGGCGCGGAGAAACGCGAAAGCAAGGACATGGCCGTGCGTGGCAATGTGCTTTCCATTCACAATGGGTCCGCACCGTTGCCGGAATTCTCCAAGCTGGAATTTCGTCGCCAAGAAGCCGCCCAGCCCGATCGTGAGTAACGGTTCCCAGGCTGGCCAAACTCTGCTCTTTCTTCATGGAATCGCCCGGAACTGGTGGCAGATTACGCGGTCATCATCCGTTGAAATTCATTCACTAAGGTTTCGGCGAAGGCCGGGGCATTGATGTGGGCGGGATGGCGGGTCACGCGGCAATGCCCGGCTCCGGCGAGTTCCGTTTCCAGAGTATCGAACAGAACTTGGTTGGCGGCCGGATCGTGAAATGGTTGTCCCGGAGCGTCGATAGCGGACACTCCTCCCTCCGGAAGTACCACGGACAGTGGCGTCCGCGCTCGCCGCAGTTTCTCGGCCATCCATCGCCCGCAGGCGCGGTTTTCCTCCGGCGAGGTGCGCATCAGCGTGACTTGCGGATTATGGACGTGCAGCAAGCGGTCGCGAAATTGCTCGGGAACCGTTTCTCGCGCGCCGAAATTTACCATGTCCAGCGCACCCACGCTAAGCACGCAGGGCAAGCTCCGTTCGGCGAGCACATCGAAGCGATGCGGGCCGGCGGGAAAAATTCCCCCCACGATCTCGTCCGCTACCTCCGTGGTGGTGATGTCGAGCATGCCTTGCAGGAAACCATCTCCGGCCAATTTTTCCATGGCCCGGCCTCCCGTCCCGGTGGCGTGAAAGACCAGGCATTCGTTCCCCGACCGCTCCAGCGATTGCCGTGCTTGCGTGACGCAGGGTGTCGTAACGCCGAACATGGTCATCCCGAGTGTGGTACGTGTCTCGGTGGCAAAGTCCGCTTTTTGACGGACCATGCCGGCCAGAGCGTGGGCCGCGTTCGCCAGCAGCGGGCGGGAGACACGGTTCAGCCCGGCGATATCGACGACCGAAGGCATCAACAAGATATCCGAGCAGCCCACATACGGTTCCGTGTTTCCGCTGGCGACCGTGGAGACTAGCACCTTGGGCAACCCAATGGGCAGCGCCCGCATGGCGCGGGCAATGAGGGACGTGCCACCGCTACCGCCGATGCCGAGCACACCTTGCAGACGGCTCTCTGCATGTTCCCGCAGGCAAAATATCTCCAAGGCCTCACTCATGGCGGAGATCGAGGCGCCCCGGTCGGTGAGGGCAAGAACGTCATCCGCACCCCGGGGATGGCAGGCCGCGATTTGTTCCCGTGATACGTCCGGCTTGGATTGCGGCGGCCCCTGGCAACTCACATCCACGGTCACGGCTTCCACGCCGGCATCCCGCAAACACTGGGCCACGAAGGCGATTTCCTCCCCTTTGGTATCCATCGTGGCGATGACGAGGACCGTGGTCATGGGATCTGCCTGCGAGAAATGTGCAATTACTCTTTTCTTTGGGAGGATACCACGACCGTTCCGCCACTCTTTAAGGTCAGCGAAACACTTTCGTTACCAGCCCGCCGAGCCAATTCAAAAAAAGCATCTGGAGTATCCACGATTTGGCCTTCGACCCGTTCGATAATTGAGCCCACGCGGAGGGCGGCGTCTTTGGCGGCGCTAGCCGATTGTACGAAGGTTACGGCCACGCCAGGATGCGGAAGGGCAGCATCCCGGCTCGGATCCCACACCGCCGAGGCATAATCCACTTGGATTCCCTGCCATGTTTCCTTCGCAGCGGTAGAGATTTGGCGGTTCCCCAAAGGGTACTTGGTAAGCACGGCCTCGACGGTTCGCGCGGGAACATCCTTGGAAGGCCGCACGCGCAAGCTGGCTTTCGTGCCTGGCGACAAACGCCCCAAGCCAAGGAGCAGATCCTCGGTGCCTCGCAACAGATGGCCCTCAAGATGTGTCAGTACGTCGCCTGCATGGAGTCCTGTTGCCTCGGCGGGAC
>JANQPP010000165.1 GCA_028289405.1 Pirellulales bacterium | reverse complement strand
ATCCCGCACGCGGCGTCGCTCGGTCAGGCTTGCGCCCATTGCCGAAGATTCTCGACTGCAGCCACCCGTAGGTGTCTGGGCAGTGTCTCAGTCCCAGTGAGCCGGGCCATGCTCTCACACCCGGTACCCATCATTGCCTTGGTAGGCTATTACCCCACCAACAAGCTAATAGGAAGCGGACTCATCCCTAGGCGGAATCACACCTTTCATCCGAAGACAACATCCGGTATTACCCACAGTTTCCCGTGGCTATCCCGGTCCTAGGGGCAGATAATCCACTCGTTACTCTCCCTTTCGCCGCTCTCCACCTCCCGAAGGAGGCTTCCCGCTCGACTTGCATGCCTAATCCACGCCGCCAACGTTCATTCTGAGCCAGGATCAAACCCTTCAATTGTGTATGCTTCACCGGCTTCCACTCCCGCGAAGCGGGGCTTCCGCCGATATCGAGCAAACGAAGTGGCCTGATACTGTGTGGCGTCCACGGAATAATGAACACCACTATTGAACACGATCTTGGCTGATTCAAGACGCCCCAAATGAGGCGCCAAGGATCTAAACAAGGAGGTCATCACCAAATTGTCAAAGATCAATTTCCGAACGCTTGCGTTGCCGCGTGCGTTCAGTCGAGACGAGTCATTCTACCGGAAAGCAGAAGAACGTCAACACCCTTCGCCGGAAATCTCCGAAGCCATTCGATTTTCTGTAAGTGGCTTGAACATAAGAGCTTGCGGAATGGGTTGCAGGCGATTCAGGCATCCTCGGCGGATTTTTCCAGATGTTCGAAGCGGATTTTTCGTGTGTTTTCCTCGTCTCCCCGCCGCTCCGTGAGCATGCCGTACAATTCCGGCCGCCGCGCCCGCACCCAACGCGCCCCGGTGGAACGGGCTCGCAGCGTCAAATCCAGATCGGCGGTGACCAGAGCATCCGCCGCCTCGCACGTTTCCGACAAAATACGGCCGTAAGGATCCAAGATCATCGAGTTTCCCGTGCGAACTTCATCATCGTCCTGGCCCACACCGTTACTGAACACCAAAAAGATGCCATTGTCGTGGGCTCGGCTCGGCAACCATCGCAGCAGCCATTCCCGGCCTTTGGGACCGCGAAACTCCGCCTCGATGGCATGGGGATCCTCCTCTCGCCGCTGCCAGAGTTGCGGATCGATACGTCCCATGGCGAACGGGCTACCTGAATCGCAGCCGCCGGTTTGGTGAGGGGCCAATAAAACATCTGCCCCCAGCAAGGCCGTGGACCGGGCATTCTCGACGAGGTTGTTGTCGTAGCAGATCAAGATCCCCACGCGGCAGCCATGCGGCGTGTCGAATACGGTATACCGGTCGCCCGAGGCGATATGCGGATGGATGAAGGCGTGCAGTTTCCGGTGCACGTGGATTTGGCCATCCGGCAACGCGACGACGTAAGAGTTGTACAAGCGGCCGTCGCTCCCTTGCTCGACGAGTCCGGCTCCCAAGGTGAGTTGGTTTTCCTGGGCAAGCCGGATCAGGAACTGGGTGCATTCCCCCTCGGGAATGGGTTCCGCTAAAGCTTCCAATTCCGCGTCCGACAGCTTCCGGAGATGCCAATAGCCACTCAGGCAGCACTCCGGAAAAACGAGGATCTGAATCCCCTGCTCGCGCGCTTGGCGGGTGAAAAACTCCACGCGAGACCGGTTGTAGCCCTTATCGCCGGGACGATGTTGAAACTGGACCGCCCCAGCCCGCACGATACTCATACGGAATTCCTTGAACCGTGGCGTACAACCCACCTGCCGGTGCGACCAAGATTGCTGGCCTGCCGCGACGGCAAACAAAGTTAGAGCGTGCCATCGCGCGGTCCGGCCACGCATTTTAGAGTTCCAGAATCCTCAAATTCCGAAACTCGACTTCGGCGCCATGCCCTAGAAAGCCCAGGTGGCCGGATTCCCGTTTCAATCCAGGGTGAGGCCGATGGTCGATCGTTTCCGGAGTGCTGGCCTGATCGAGATTTCCGTCAACGATCACGACTCCGTTTAGCTTCACACGGACATGCCGCCCCAGGCAGATGATCTCTTCCTCGTTCCACTCGCCTGTGGGCCGCAAGTGCCCTCGCTTGGCAGGCAAAACGCCGTAAATGGAGCCGTGATATTGATACGGCTGAAGGTTGGCGTAGCGTTCGGCGTCGTTATCCAGGATCTGGGATTCCATGCCGCCGTAGGCCGCGTCCCCTTCCAAGGGAGCCCGTAGCCCGACGCCATTGTTCGCACCAGGAGTCAGCTTGAATTCGAAGCGAAACACGAAGTCGGCGAATTCCTTCTTCGTGAAGATGTTGCCGCCGCTCTCCGGCTTGGAACGAATCGTGCCTTCATCGGTGACTTCGTAGCCTTGCGTGTCGCCGACCCAGCCTTCCCATGACTTGCCGTCGAAGAGTGGAACGAATTTCTCGTGTTCCGCTGACCGCGACGTTCCGACCGCGAATAAGGTGAAAACGAGCAAAGCACCGGACGCGGCCGGTACACGGATGAAGCGGGAGGGGATGGTCTCCACGGCGAGTTCTCCTTGAGGCAAGACAGGTAGGTTCAACGCAATCGTGGCAAAAGGACATTTCGGCGCGAGGCGAGCACCGAGTAATCCGTCCGGATGCGGCCCGCCGGCGGCTGCCGGCCACGCGAATTGACCTTACCACGGCGCCCATTTTTGTAAGCCACGGCGGGGCTGATTGCAACGATTGCCCGATCTGGTCCGTGTCGGGAACTGGCGAGAGGCGCCGTACCATCGCCGTGAATCGCGACAGCAGGTCGCCAAAAGGAGATGTCCGCAAACTGTGAGCCAGCTTTGGAGCTAACCGCCCGGTTTTTTCATCACCAAGCTCTGCAGCACCAAGACCGCTCCGACGGACATGAAGCAATAGCCGATCCAGTTGGGCGGACGGACGACCTTCTTCGGCGCGGGACCGCCGGCGGCCTTGAACACGCGAGCGAATCCAGAAGATTCCGCCTGTGAGGCTTGTGCGGCACTCCCCAGGAGCTTGCTACAGCGGTCGTTCAGCACGACCGATTCCACGCGGCGCAACTGGAAGCCCAAAAACAGCAAGACGATTCCCACCATGAACACGTAATTGCGGTTGAACTCCATCGCAAACTCGTCCATCAATTGAATGTCTTGGTCTGGGTATGCGCATGTACAAGGGAAGAACGGAACAAGATTCCGCCTCTCCCTCTTCTTCATCGAATGCCCGGAGGACGGACTTCATTGCGTGATGGAGGGTAGCAAATAAAGCGGGATTTCCTGACTCGCCAGTCATAGGGAAGATGAGAGGAATCCGTTTGCGAGCCGATTACCCACTCAGGCCGTATGCCGGTGAAAAATCGTCATGGCCGTTGGATTTCAATCAACCATCCGGCGGCGCACGGTTGGAAACCAAGGGTGCGCTGCCGTCCCGTGCCTGCCATTCATACGAGAGCGTGGCGGTCACGCGGCCACCGAAGGAGGCCAAGCCGACAATGCGGTCCCCTTCTTCCAAGAGCAGCGTGATTTGCCACATCTTCGATTCGTGCGCCCGCAGAATTTGGTCGTGCAGAATGGCGCTAGCATCCTGGGCATCTTGCCCTCGCGGCACGGCGAAGAGGGTGACCGTTTCTTCCACGGACGTCGTGTTGCAGAAGATGATTTTTTCCAGCCGCGCGCGGCCCTCGCTCGCCACCACCAAGATTTCGGTGGGGGAGTCGCTGATCACGATTTGGGCCAGAGACATGGAACAGGACCTCGGCATACCGGGCGGATGGAGTTCACGCGGGACCGCCTCTCGGCAATCACTAGGACAGCGAGTATTGTAACGAAACGGGCCGGGTCCAGCAGTCCGTTGAAAAACGCCTTCGTGACGTTTTTCAACCTCGCCAGGGGCGCAGCGAAGCTGCTCCCGGCTCGCAAAATGACGACTTTCGTCGCCATTTTGTGCATCACTTCCTGTGATGCGGCAGGCGGTTGGGTTTCCTACAGCCTGCCAGGGATCATCCGCGGGTAGGTCCCGGGCGAAGGCCGCAATGAACAAAGAGACAAACATGGCAGACGGCAATCCGCGACGGGCAGCCATTCAGCATTTGGAAGATCTGCTTCGCGCTGGCGTCACTGATTTGCCGCGTCCCCATCCGGTGCCAGCGCGAACGGAAGATCGTGGAGAAGACATGCCACCCACCCCGCAGCGGCCGCTGTTTGAAGACCAGGAACCTGAAACGGAGCCAACCGCGGAAGATGGTTGGGGCGCCGCAGTCCCCCAGAATCCAGCGGCGGCATTGGCCGTCGTTCAGGAGGAAGTTTCGGAGTGTGTCCGCTGCTCTGAATTGGCCCGCACCCGGACACAAACTGTGTTCGGCGTCGGCTCCCCGCAGGCCCGGCTCTGCTTTTTGGGTGAAGCACCCGGCGCCGATGAAGACCGGCAGGGCGAGCCCTTCGTGGGACGTGCCGGCCAACTCTTGACCAAGATCATCGAAGCCTGCACGCTCCGCCGGGAAGAGGTGTATATCCTCAATACGCTCAAGTGCCGCCCCCCGGGCAACCGCAATCCGGCACCCTTGGAATCGGAAAACTGTCGCGAATTCCTCGACCGGCAACTTGCCATCATCCAGCCGGAGTACATCTGCTGCCTGGGAGCCGTCGCCGCCAAAGCCCTGCTGCAGATCGACGGGGCACTGGGAAAAATGCGGGGCCGCTTCTTCCGCTATCGAGGCGCCGCGGTGATCTGCACCTACCACCCCGCCTACTTGCTGCGGAATCCGTCCGCCAAACGGGACGTTTGGGAAGACATGAAGATGCTGATGCAGGAAATGGGCATCGACGTGGAAACGGGGCAGCGAAGCTGAAGGAGCCACCGCATTTAGGACTTGGATCCGAGCCGAGAGGTTGCGAATCCGGCGGCGGATGAAGAGAATTGAGGCCACTTCGGCTTGTTTCCCATCTCGGTGAAACAACGCACGCCCACAATCTTCCCGGGCAGGTAGGCTTCGCGCTGCTGCTCGGTATGGCAACTTTCACCCCGCACGGAGTTCACTCACCATGCCTGCCTTTCCCGAAGTCGAAAAAATCGTTTACGAAGGTCCGGAATCGCGAAATCCTTTGGCGTTCCGGCACTATAACCCGGAGGAAATCGTGGAAGGTCTCTCCATGAGGGACCACTTCCGCTTCAGCGTAGCGTACTGGCATACCTTTCGGGGTGGCGGGGCGGATCCTTTCGGTCCTCCCACCGCACAACGACCCTGGGAAGGACCGGAAGACAACGTGGAGAACGCGGTCAATCGCGTGTCTGTCGCGTTCGAGTTCATGGAAAAGCTGGGGGTCGGCTTCTACTGCTTCCATGACCGGGACGTCGCGCCAGAAGGGAGTTCGCTGGCGGAGACTAACCGCAATCTGGACACGGTTGTCGCCGCGCTGAAGGGAGAACAACAGCGGACCGGAATTCAACTTCTGTGGGGGACCGCCAATCTCTTCAGCAATCCCCGTTACGTGCATGGTGCGGCGACGAGCTGTAACGCGGATGCATTCGCTTTCGCCGCGGCCCAGGTCAAAAAGGCCCTGGAGGTCACCAAGGAGTTGGGCGGTTCCGGCTACACCTTCTGGGGCGGACGTGAAGGCTATCAAAACCTGTGGAACACCGACTTGAAACGGGAGCTGGATCACCTGGCCCGGTTCATGCACATGGCGGTCGATTACGCCAAGGAGATCGGCTTCACGGGGCAGTTTTACTTCGAGCCCAAACCGAAGGAGCCGACCAAGCATCAGTACGACTACGACGCCGCCAACTGCATCAACTTCTTGCGGTCCTACGGTCTCACCGATCACATCAAGCTGAACATCGAAACCAACCACGCCACGCTGGCCGGGCACACGATGCAGCACGAACTGGAATACGCCGCGAGCCAGGGCTTTTTGGGGTCGATCGACGCCAACACGGGTGACCTGCTGCTGGGCTGGGACACGGATCAATTCCCCACGGATATTTACCTCACCACGCAGTGCATGTTGGCGCTCATGAAGTACGGTGGCTTAGCGCCCGGGGGTGTCAACTTCGATGCCAAGGTTCGCCGGGAAAGCTTCGAACCGCTGGACCTGTTCTATGCCCACATCGGCGGCATGGATGCTTTTGCCCGGGGGCTCAAGATCGCGGCCGCGATCCGCGCCGACGGTGTGCTGGATAAGATGCTCAAGGAGCGCTACGGCTCCTGGGATTCCGGCATCGGCGCGGAAATCGAAGCGGGCCAACATGGTTTCGCTTCTCTAGAGAAATACATGCTCGAGAAGGGAGACATCACTCCCAATACGAGCGGCCGTCAGGAGTTGATCGAGAACATCATCAACACGTACGTCTGACCGGCATTCGTCCGTGCTGACACTCACGGACTGGATGGTAGTCACGTAGGCCGGAGGCGGGTCATTTTGATCCGCTCCGGCCTTTTCGCTGAACAGTCCGTTGAAAATCGCCTTCGTGGCGTTTTTCAACCCTCGCCGCCGTGTTAGCCAGGATTGGCGCAGCAAAGCTGCTCGCGGCTCGCAAAATAACGACTTACGTCGCCAGTTTGAGCGTCACTTCCGGTGACGCGACAGCCAGTTGAGTAATTCAACAGGCTGTCAAATCTCCGCGCGAGTATCGTCACCCCGCGCGAAGGCATGTCATTTCTTGCCGCGCTTCTTGGGAGCCGCTTTGGCCTTTTTCTTGGGAGATGCCTTGGCGGCTGTCGGCTTTTTCTTCACGGCCTTCTTCGTGGATCGGGCGGCAGCGGATTTCGTCGCCGTGGCCTTTCCTCCTGAGCGCTTCTTTTTCGAGGAAAACGCTTTTTCCCAACCATCGGAATACTTCTGTGTGGTACCTACGCGAACAATCGTCACGGCAAACATTCCTCCAATTCAAAATTCAAAAATTGTGATCTAAACAGTCCCGCGTCAAGCGGTTGATTGCAAAGCATGCCTTGCCGCGAAATCTCTCGAAGCAATTTCGGCAGAGTGACGCTCAATGCTGGAGTTTTTTGTAGCGAAATCGTGGCGTCTCGTCTGGTCCAATCCCCAGCCTTTGCCGCCGTTGTTCTTCATAGGTCTCGAAGTTTCCTTCGGACCAATGCACGTAGCCATCTCCCTCGAAGGCGAGGATATGCGTGGCCAAGCGGTCCAGGAACCAGCGGTCGTGGCTCACGACCACCGCGCAGCCGGCGAAGTTCACGATGGCCTCTTCCAAGGCACGCAGCGTATCGACATCCAGATCGTTAGTCGGTTCATCGAGCAATAACACGTTCGAACCCCGTCGCAGCAGCTTCGCCAGATGGACTCGATTCCGCTCGCCGCCTGAAAGCGTGCCGACCTTCTTTTGCTGGTCCGTCCCTAGGAAGTTGAAGCGGGCCACGTAAGCCCGGGCATTGAACTTTCGGCCCCCCATCTCCAGGGTGTCGTGTCCGCCAGAGATCTCTTCGTACACGGTTTTTTCAGGGTCCAACTCGTCGCGGTTCTGGTCCACGTAGCCGATTTCCACGGTGGATCCCACGCGGATTTCGCCGGCATCCGGTTCTTCGTCTCCCACCAGCATGTTGAACAGCGTGGTCTTGCCCGCGCCATTGGGACCGATCACGCCCACGATCCCCCCCGCTGGCAGGTGGAAGCTGAGCCCATCGATCAACACGTGGTCCCCAAAACCCTTCACCAGGTTCTTGGCTTCGATCACCAGGTCACCCAAATGTTTGCCGGGCGGGATTTGGATTTCCAATTCGTCCTGGCGGTCCTCGAACCGCTCCGAGGACATCTGCTCGTACGCCTTGATGCGGGCCTTGTTTTTCGCCTGCCGGGCACGCGGCGCCATGCGGACCCATTCGAGTTCCCGTTCGAGCGCTTTTCGCCGGGCCGATGCGGCTTTTTCTTCCCGCCGCAGACGTTCCTCTTTTTGCTCCAGCCAAGAGGTGTAATTGCCTTCCCAGGGGATGCCTCGCCCGCGATCCAGTTCCAGAATCCAGCCGGCTACGTTGTCCAGGAAGTAGCGGTCGTGTGTCACCGCGACGACCGTGCCGGGGTATTCGGCCAAATGATGTTCGAGCCAGAGCACGCTCTCCGCGTCGAGATGGTTGGTTGGCTCATCGAGCAGCAACAGATCGGGCCGACGGAGGAGGATTTGACACAGGGCCACGCGCCGACGTTCCCCGCCGGAAAGGTTGTCCACGGAGGCATCGCCTTCGGGCAGGTTCATCACCGTCATGGCGACTTCGATGCGGCGATCCAGATCCCAGGCATCCGCCGCCTCGATGCGATCTTGGATTTTCGCCTGCTGGTCGATGAGTTTTTCCATCTCATCGGGATCAGTGACCTCGCCCAACTTTGAGGAGATCTCCTCGAATTGCTTCAGCAGATCGCGGGTAGGGGCCACGGCTTGCTCGACGTTTCCCATCACGGTCAAGTCGGGATCGAGCTGCGGCTCTTGCGGCAGATAAGCGGCGGTGAAGCCATCGGTGAGCCGGGCTTCGCCGTCAAAATCCTTGTCCAGGCCGGCCATGATTCTCAGCAGCGTGCTCTTGCCGGCGCCATTGCGGCCCAACACGCCGATCTTGGCCCCAGGGTAAAAGGCCAGCCAAATATCCTTGAGCACCTCGCGCTGGCCATGCTTTTTGGTCAGGTCTTGAATCTGGTAGATGTATTTTCGATCCGACACCGTCAAAGTTCCTCTTGAATTTGTAGAACGCGGGACACCACGGACATTGGTCGCCGAGGATCATTCCCACTCGATCGTGGCCGGCGGCTTGGAGCTGATGTCATACACGACACGGTTGATCCGTTTCACCTCGTTGATCACACGAGTCGAAATCCGAGCTAGCAGTTTGTCCGGAAGCCGGCTCCAATCGGCGGTCATGAAGTCTTCCGAACTGACCGCCCGCACGGCGAGCACGTTTTCATAGGTCCGCGCGTCCCCCATCACGCCCACGCTCTCCACCGGCAAGAGCACGGCGAAGGCTTGGGCGATGGAACGGTACAGCCCCGCCTCATTGATCTCGCTGACCACGATCTCGTCCGCTTGGCGGAGTGTGTCGAGGCGTTCCGCCGTGACCTCGCCTAAACAGCGGACGGCGAGCCCCGGCCCGGGAAACGGATGCCGCCAGACAATCTCATCCGGCAGCCCCAATTGCGAGCCCAGATTCCGTACTTCATCCTTGAACAAATCGCGAAGGGGTTCAACCAGTTCAAATCCCAATTCCTCCGGTAGCCCGCCCACATTGTGGTGCAATTTGATCGTGGCGGCGGGGCCATCCGGGGCGGCTCCGCTTTCAATCACATCGGGATAGAGCGTGCCCTGCGCCAAAAACCGGGCATCTTCGATTTTCTGGGCCTCTTCGGTGAAGCACTCGATGAAGGCATGCCCGATGCGGCGGCGTTTTTCCTCCGGCTGCGTGACGCCCCGCAGTGCTTCCAGAAACTTTTCCTGTGCCTGCACGACGTGCAGGTCCGTGCGGAAATGGTTCGTGAACTCCTCCACGACCGTCGATGCTTCGTTATGCCGCAACAGGCCGTTGTCGACCAGGATGCAAGAGAGTTGCGGGCCGATCGCACGATGCAGCAGCGCGGCGGCGACCGCCGAATCGACGCCTCCCGATAGGCCGCAAATTACCCGGCCCGTGCCTATACGTTTACGGAGCGATTGGACCGTGGATTCCGCGAAATCATCCAGCCGCCACTGTCCCGTGCAGCCACAGACGTTGTGGAGGAAGTTCGACAACATCTCCCGGCCATGGGCCGTATGCGTGACTTCTGGATGAAACTGCAAGCCATAAATGGGCAGTCGCGAATGCCGCGCGGCGGCCAGGGGACAAGTTTTGGTTTCCGCCAGCGAAGTGAACGTGCCGTTGGATGCCACCACCTGATCGCCATGGCTCATCCACACGTCGAACTCCATGGGCACACCCGCCAGCAAAGGGTCCTCTCGGGTAACGCGGCAGCTCGCATGGCCGAATTCGCGTGCTGGTACCGGCTGCACGGTTTCCCCGAGCGCCAAGCAAGCCAAATGCATCCCATAGCAGATTCCCAAAATAGGGATTCCCAAGCGGAACACCTCCGGATCGCAGCGCGGAGCACCTTCGGCATAGGCGCTGGCCGGGCCGCCCGAAAGAATCAGCCCGTGGGGCGCGAGTTCCCGCAGGCGCTCGGCGGAGATGTCGTGCCTGACGATCTCGCAATAGACGTTCTGTTCTCGGACCCGCCGCGCGATGAGCTGGGCGTATTGCGCCCCAAAATCGAGGATCAGAATTTTTTCGGCGGTGACGGCCTCCCCAGCGGTGACCATGGGCATTCCTTGAAACCGAGATGATTCTTGAACAATTACGAATCAACCCAAGCCCGAAAATGTTCGCCCAAGGGGCTTGAGGACTGATGCGTGGAAAGCACCATTGTATGCGCCGCAACTGGACGGGAAAGGCGGGTCCGGCAAGCGTTCCCGCCGGCCTCAGATTCGCACGAAGATCCGCTGCCGGTAGAGCCAGGCACAGAACAGCCAGAACACCAGTACCACGGAAACACGCTCGGCGATGGGAGCATAGACGCCAAATTGTTCAAAAAACGACGCCCCCAGATGGGTCTTCAGCATCTGCAAGGCCCAGCCGGCGGACAATCCAGCCAGGACATACATCACGATGGAATTCATCCCCACGACGATCAGGGGCCAGGCCAGCGGCTTCAGCCGTAAGATATCGACCAATAAATAGAACGCGGCCAAGAGCAAGCAGGCCGCGCCCGCGCTGAAGATCGCCCAACTCGGCGTCCAAATTCGTTTGACGAGCGGGCAGTAGCCGTATTGATCGAGCAGGAGCCCGCCCGCTCCGAGGATCAGTCCCGCCACCACGATCCCGATCAGCTTGGGGATGTTGCCGTCGCGGCTGCGGAGTTGCCCCCCCACCATGAGTCCAATGATCATCGTGGCCAGCGAGGGAATGAAATTTAGCGTTTGATATCCCCCGCCATTGAAACGGAACGGCTCTTCGCGAGGAAACAGATTCAGAAACCAAACGTCAAAGTCCGCCGCCGGATTGGTGTTCTTGTCCCAGTGCTGTTCCAGACCCTCGAAGTGTTCCCAGTCCTGGGACACACCGACTTGCGTATAATCGAAACCCTCCGGCGGGACCGGGTACTGCCAAAAGAGTGCCCAATAGCCGGCCAAAATCGCGATGGTAGCCAATCCCTGCACCCAGAGCGGCCTGCCCCACAGTAGAAACAAGAACACGTAGCCTAGCCCGATCTGCGTGAGGACATCTTCAAAAGTGAAGTAGGTCTGCACGCGCCCATTGGAGCGGAGAAAGATGCCCAACAAGATGAGCACGAGCGCGCGAATCGCCGCATGCAACAGCATCCGGCCATAGGACTGACCCTTGCTCGCCCGGGCCGCGTAAGAAAAGGCCATGGAGACGCCGACCATGAACATGAACGAGGGCTGAATTAGATCCCAGAAAGACCAGCCCCGCCATTCCACGTGCTCGAATTGAAATCCGATCGTCTGCCACCAATCGTTGTCTGGAAACTTCCGGGCGACCCGCGCGAGCCCAAACCCCGAGGAGGCCATGGCGATCATTACGAAGCCACGAAAGGCGTCCAGAGATGCCAACCGAGGCGGCAGTGGCTTGCTTAGCGAAGATGTGGTGGGCTGCTGCGACATGATGGGGAGACTCCCTACCGTCAATGGTCGGGGCGAGGGCGAATGAAACCGCACGGCCGGGATCGGGCGAGCCAAACATCATAACAAATCGCGTAAGCACTCGGGATATCCCTTCTCCCACGCGACGCCGTGGCGGATTTTCACCGAAGCAGCACAACACTGTTTCGCCGGTGTTGCGGCTCTTCTACAATGGCGCACAAAAGTGAAGGCGCGCCCGTCCGACTCACCCATGTGGCGTTCCCGCTTCCACGTTTGTCCCTTGGGAAATTGGCTCATGTCTACCGCTCTGTTGGCCGCGGGAGTCTTCGTGGCTTATCTCGTGGCGTATCACACCTACGGCCGCTGGCTGGCGAGAAAGATCTTCGGGCTGCACGGCGAGGCGGACGTTCCCAGCAAAACCTTTCGGGACGACGTGGACTACGTGCCCACGAAAAAAGCGGTGATTTTTGGCCATCACTTCACGAGCATTGCCGGCACCGGGCCGATCGTGGGGCCGGCCATCGCCGTGTTTTGGGGGTGGCTCCCCGCTTTGCTGTGGGTCGTCTTCGGCTCCATCTTCATCGGCGCCGTGCATGACTTCGGGGCGCTGATCATCTCCATGAGAAACCAGGGACGCACCGTCGGGGACGTGGCAGGTCGGCTGATCACCCCGCGTACGCGGTTTCTGTTCTTGGGCATTCTCGCTTTGGCCCTGACCGTGGTGTTGGCCGTATTTGGGCTGGTGATCGCGATCATCATGGCCACGTATCCCGAATCGGTGCTGTCGATTTGGATCGAACTTCCCGTGGCCATTCTCGTCGGTTGGTGGGTCTATCGCCGGGGCGGCAACTTGCTGATCCCCTCACTGATGATCTTGGCCTTGATGTACGGCACGATCTGGGTCGGCGTCTACTATTTGCCGATCGATTTGTCGGCCATCTTGGGAATCCCCCTGGTCGGCGAACAGTTTTGGAACGCCGTCGTGGTGTGGACCTTGATCTTGTTGGCCTATAGCTTTTTCGCTTCCGTGCTGCCGGTCTGGCTGTTGCTCCAGCCGCGCGACTTCACCAATAGCCACAAATTGGTCGCCGCCCTCTTGTTGCTAGTCGCCGGTTTGTTCGTGGCCAGTTTATCGGGCCAAGCCGATCTCTTTTCCAGCGCGCCGGCGATCGCCCGGGACATTCCTGTGGACGCCCCGCCAATTTGGCCCTTCCTGTTTATCACGATCTCCTGCGGTGCCGTGAGCGGATTTCATTGCCTGGTAAGTTCCGGCACGTCTAGCAAGCAAGTGGCTTCGGAGACCGATGCACAGTATGTCGGCTACGGTGCCATGCTGTTGGAAGGGGCGCTAGCCACGGTGGTGATTTTGGCCTGCTGCGCCGGCGTGGGCATGGGAAAATTCGAACGCGTGGCGACGCCCGAAGGTGGCCAGACCTATGTCGCCATGAAGAACGCGGTGGGCGAACCGCTCGTGGGCAGAATGGCCTGGCAGACCAATTACGACACGCAAAAAGGCTGGGCGGCGTCCAACAAACTGAAACCGATGGTCGGTGCTTTCGTGGAGGGGGGCGCGAACTTCCTGGCAGCGCTCGGCATCCCCTTTGAATTCGCGGTGGGCATTATTGCCGTGCTGGTGGCCAGCTTCGCCTCCACGACCATGGACACCGCCACGCGCTTACAGCGGTATGTACTGCAAGAGTTCGCCCGAAGCATGAAGCTGGAACCCCTCACAAACAAGTACGCCGCCACCGCGCTCGCGGTCGGTGCGGGCGGGAGCCTCGCGCTCTTCGTGGGCCAACAACCGGGAACAGGGGGCATGATCCTCTGGCCACTGTTCGGGGCGACGAACCAACTGCTGGCCGGTCTGGCCTTCATGGTCACCGTGTTCTATCTCTGGCGGCGGAGCAAACCCGTGCTCTTCGCCTTGTTGCCGATGCTCGTCATGCTGCTGATGCCGGCCTGGGCCATGCTCTGGAACCTTTTCGCGCCGGAGCGCGGCTGGATTTCCCAGGGGAATTACCTGCTAACCGGATTCGGACTGGGCATCCTGGCTCTGCAATTGTGGATGATGTGGGAAGGTTTTTCGGCCTGGCCCAAGGCAAAAGGGGTCTTGGAAAAGCCCTTCGCCGGAAGTCCAAGACAGCCGATTTCCCAGACGGAAGAAGTCCCTTCGGTGGCCGCGGCGAATCCCTGAGCGACTTCCCGGTCCATTTGAAATCCCAGCCAAGTGAACGCACCAGGCCACTAGAACCGTCCCCGTCCTTTGCGATGCCGCCCCATCCCTTCGGTTTCTGGAGCCTACTGCCCCCGCTGGTGGCGATCGCCTGCGCCGTGGCGACCCGACGCGTTGTGGCTTCTCTCGTTGCCGGTGTGTTTGTCGGTTCGCTGATCATCACGGGTGGCAATCCCGTCACCGCCCTGGTCGATACGTGTGAAGCCCGGTTGTGGAACAGTCTCGTCCAAGAAGACCTGTTGCGGGTGTTCGTGTTCACCTGCCTCATGGGGGCCATGGTGGGCGTGATTCAACAAAGTGGCGCCATGCGGGCCGTGGTGGACTTGTTTGCCAGGTCGGCACACAACCGCAGAAGGGGGCAACTCACGACGTGGGCATTGGGGCTGGCCATCTTTTTCGACGACTACGCAAACACGTTGTTGCTGGGAAAGACAATGGCGCCCCTGGCGGACCGTCTGCGGATTTCCCGTGAAAAACTGGCGTACTTGGTGGACTCCACCGCCGCTCCCGTGGCCGGGTTGGCGCTCATCTCCACCTGGATCGCCGGGGAAATCGGCTATATCAATGCTGGATTGATCGATCTCTTCCCGGACGAAGCCGCTCGGCCCGGTTTCCAAATCTTCGTACAGAGCATCCCGTACCGTTTTTACGTGCTGTACGCCCTGGCGTTTGTCTTCCTTGTGGGCTGGATGCGGAGGGATTTCGGTCCCATGCTACGCGCCGAACAGCGGGCCATGGCTGGAGAGCCCACGGGAATCCACTCTCCTTCCATCGCCGAGGAATCCTCGGATGAACCCTACCAGCCGCATGGAGCGTGGTACCATGCCGCCGGCCCGATCAGCGTATTGGTCGCGGTGACGATGTGGCTCTTGGTACTTACCGGGCAGCGGGCAGTCGGCACCTGGGACGCCGCTTGGTGGACCATCATTGGAAATGGCGATTCCTACATCGCGCTTGTGTATGGCTCCTTGGCGGGATTCTTTGCGGCGGCACTGTGGATCGGCATGGCCAGGCTGCTCTCTTGGCAGGAAATCCGCCGTGCGGCCGCGCAAGGCGCCGCCACCATGGCGCCCGCGCTGGCGATTCTGTGGGCCGCGCGGGGGCTGACCGATCTGACGGGGGACATTTCTCCCGAAGAAACATCGCCGCTGCATCTGGGAACGGCGCAGTACCTGGCGCAGATCTTGCAGGGAAATGTCTCCTTGGCCCTGATGCCCACGCTGGTTTTCGTGCTGGCTTCGCTGGTGGCGTTTTGCACGGGCACCAGTTGGGGGACTATGGGCATCCTGACCCCGCTGACGATCAAGATCACGCTGGCGATGCTGCCGGACTCCGCGGGGATGGAAGCCGCTTGGGAACACCCCTTGTTTCTCGCGGCGGTGGGGAGCGTCCTGGCGGGCGCCATTTTTGGCGACCACTGCTCACCTCTTTCCGACACGACCGTGCTCTCTTCGCAGGCCTGCGGCTGCGACCACATCGCGCATGTGACCACGCAATTCCCCTACGCGCTCAGCGTCGCCACGGTCTCCATTTTCATAGGCACTCTGCCGGTGGCGTATGGCGCGCCGGTTTGGGCAGTGCTGCCGCTGGGGCTTGTCGCCCTGGCCATGCTATTGCGGATCTTCGGCAAACAAGTCGAGTAAGAAATTCGGCTTGGGGCAGCTCGCGTCAAGTCTTCCTTGAATGGAGACATTCGGTCCACGACGCCTGGTCTTCCACTTGGCGTAACTCCTGACGGAGCCTAGAATCACGGGCGTTGTTCCATTTTTTGCCGAATTGGCCACCTGAATTAAGAATTCCCACGCATGAAGCCGAGGAAGGTCATTCTCGATGTCGATCCGGGCATCGACGACGCGGTTGCCATTTGCATGGCCCTGTTTGATCCTCGGCTGGAGGTGCTGGCGATCACGGCAACTGGCGGCAACGTCTCGCCGGAGCAGGCCACGCGCAACGTCCAAGCCATCGTGGAGCAATTGGATCCGCCGCGTTGGCCTCGGGTCGGCGCCGCCTCGGAGCCGGACAAGCCGCTCCCCGCGAATAGCTACCGCATCTTCGGAAGCGATGGCCTCGGCGAGGCAGGATTTTCCGTGGCGGAACTGCACAATCGTCACGCCTCCGATAAAGTGCTCTGCGACGAAGTACGCACGTCTCCGGAAGCGATCTCCGTCGTGGCGTTGGGACCATTGACGAATATCGCCCGGGCCATCCACCGCGACCGGGAATTCCCGCAGTTGGTGGACCAAATCTTCGTGATGGGCGGGACCTACAGCGGACCGGGAAACGTCACTCCGGCGGCGGAATTCAATTTTTATTCCGACCCGGCGTCGGCCCGCTTCGTGCTCCAACAGAGCATGACCACGTCGTTGATCCCCTTGGATATCACCAATCAAGTCGAGTTGCGTTTCGACCTGCTTGATGAACTTCCCTCCGAGGAAAGCCGCGCGGGACGCTTTCTCAGAAAGATCCTTCCCTACACGTTCCGCGCGCATCGTCAGGAATTGGGAGTGGAAGGAATTCATATGCATGACGCCGTGGCGCTGACTGCGGTGACCAATCCCGAATTGATGGAATGGGAATCCGCCCGTTGTGACATTGAGGTCAGCGGCGAAATCACGACCGGAGCCTGCGTGGTGGACCGGCGATCCTCGGCCCGGGGCCGGACGAACATCCACGTGGCCACGAGTATTGACGCGGTGGCTGCCCGCGACTGCATTTTGCGTGGCTTATCCGCCGCCGGGAAAGTGAAATAGATCCCCCCGCTTTTTCGTCGCTTGTCACGCAGCGGGCCACAAGATACGCTCGGTGACGTCGTGCGGCCCTGCCTTGCGTGCCGCGCCATTTGAGTGAACCACGCATCGCTGGCACCTGTCTCATCAGGCGAACCATTCGATTTCGCTCGCCGCGGTTACTCCGACTTGGCTATTCCGCTAATGCTCGAAAATGCTCTGCAAAAGCTGAACTCCCGACAGGACTTGACACGTCAGGAGATGGCACGGGCAACCGAGACGATGATGCGCGGAGAGTGCCCAGAAGACGAGATGGCCGGCTTCCTTACCGCTCTGCACGAAAAGGGAGAGGCGGTGGATGAGATCGTCGGCGCCGCCGAGACGCTGCGCGGACACATGCGGACGGTTTCCACGAAGCATTCGACCCACGTCGACACCTGCGGTACGGGGGGGGATGCCACCAAAACCTTCAACGTCAGCACGGCCGCGGCGCTGGTGGCAGCCGCCGCGGGAGTTCCCGTTTCCAAGCACGGCAACCGCAGTATTACCAGCAAGACCGGCTCCGCTGACGTGCTCGCCGCCTTGGGGGTGAAGGTGGATGCCCCGCCGGAGACGATTTCCCAATGTTTAGACAAATTGGGCATCGGCTTCTGTTTCGCGCCCGTGATGCATCCGGCGATGAAACAGGTTGGCGCGGCGCGGCGCCGGCTGAGTTTTCCCACGATTTTCAACATCTTGGGCCCGCTGGCCAATCCGGCTCGGGCTGCCTTTCAAATCGTGGGATGTGGACGCGCGGAAGTCGCCCAAAAACTTGCCCAAGCCTTGAGCCAACTTGGCACGTCCTGCAGCTTGGTGGTCCGTGGAAGCGATGGCATGGGGGAAATGACGCTGACAGGAACCACGCATGTTTGGGAGGCCGGTCCAAGCGGCCTTCGCGAATGGGATTGGGCCCCCGAGGACTTCGGGATTGCGTCGTGCCCTTCCTTGGAGGATTTGAGTGTGGAAGGGCCGGAGGAGAGCGCCGCGATCATTCGCCGCGTGCTGGCGGGTGAAAAAGGTCCCGCGCGGGACATCGTGGTGCTCAACGCGGCAGCGGCGTTGACGCTCAACGCTTATCCCGACGATCCACGCGCGGCGGCGGACCAAGCCCAGCAAGCCATTGACAGCCAAAAAGCGTCGCGGCTGCTCGAGGCTTGGGCAGTGGAATCGCATTCATGAGCGCGGCAACCCTGCGGCTGGTCCTCATCGTCTCTTGCGCGCACGCGTTGGTGCATGTCTACGAGCAGTCGCTCCCCAGCGTGGAAAAGCTCATTGGCGAAGAATTCAGTGTCGGCCCGGAAGTGACGGGGCCCTTGGGCACGGCGTGGCGAATTCCGTTCGGCGCCGCCGCGCTGGTCGCCGGCTGGCTGGCCGACCAATTCGGCTCACGGCGGTTGCTGCTGGTCTATCTGCTCGGCTGCTCGGCGATGTGCGTCTTGGCATGGAATGCAACCAGCCTGCCCTTCGTGTTCGCCACGATGTTCTTGATGGGCTCCTTCGCCAGTATTTATCACCCGGCGGGACTGGCACTCATCTCCCACGCGACGGATCCCAGCAACCGGGGACGCGCGCTGGGCATGCACGGAGTTTTCGGCTCACTGGGCATCGCCGCGGCGCCATTTTTGGCGAGCTTGTTTTTTCTCAACAGCTCCTTTTCGTGGCGGGATTACTACGCTCTGCTGGCGATACCGGGCGTGCTCTGCGCGGTGGCGCTATGGAAGGGCTTGCGCGGGCCGGTTCAGGAAGAGTCAGAGCTGTCACCCAACGCAGTCCCCTCGCCGAACGAAGAGCACTGGGGAGCTTTTTTCGTGCTGGTCGCCGTGGGAACCATGTTCGGTTTCATCTACGCGGCCTTTACGCATTTCCTGCCACGTTACCTAGATACGGCGGGAGTGCGGCCCACTTGGATGACGCAGGAAAGTTTTCGCACTTCCTTGAGCGCGATGGTCCTCGTGTGCGGAGCTGTGGGACAATATGTTGGCGGACGGCTGGCACGTCCGCATCGGCTATACGGGCTATTGACGCTGGTGCTGTTTTGTAACGCGCCCTGCCTGCTGTGGATGGCGGTCGCCGAGGGCCAAGCACGATTGGTTGCCACCTGCCTGCTGGCCTTCGTGCATTTCATGAACCAGCCGGTGTACAACAGCCTGATTGCACAACTGGTGCCGGCCCGCCACCGCAGCACGGGCTACGGGTTCAGCAACATGATGTGCTTCGGGCTGGGCGCGTTCGGACCGACCTTCGCCGGCTACACCGACAGTGACTGGGCGAATTACACCACGCTAGGCGTGATCGCCTTGGTCGCGTCGGGAATTGCCTGGCAGCTTGGCAGATGGCGCCATCGCACCCGTTTAACGAGTTAACGCGAGGTACGCCTGACGCGCACGCCGAGCCCAAACAACCCGAGTCCCGCCAAGAACGCTAATGCCATGGCACTTGGCTCCGGAACCGCGGCCGCATTGGAATTGAATGTCGCCACGAAGTTCTGGAAATCCTGCAGATCGATCGGTCCGCTGAAGTCGAAATTGCCATCCGCGTGCCGCCTCGAAGGGGAGCGAAAATTGTCGCGGATGATTTCATAGTCGGCCAAGTCGATCGTGCCGTCCTCGTTGAAATCCCCCTGCGTAATCCCCGGGCTGGGGCCTCCTCCGATGGCGATGATTTCTTCCTGGCTCAACCCCTCGTCAAAGATACGGACATCGGCAATCTGCCCCACGAAG
>JANQPP010000152.1 GCA_028289405.1 Pirellulales bacterium | reverse complement strand
GAGCACTTGCGTCTCGATGCCCAGGATTTGGGCGCAGCGTTCGACCTCGGCGGTCCGCCGTTGGGCCAGTGCTCCGCCCGCCATCCGCCAGTGCCCGATGTCGCCATTGGTGACGGAAACGAATTTGACGTGGTGTCCCTGCTCCGTCCATTTGGCCGCCACGCCGGCGGCGCGGAGTTCGCAGTCGTCCGGATGCGCGCCGAAGCAGATGATCCGCAACTCATCTCCGCTGGAAGCTTCGTCGGCGGCCTTGGCGAGGGACCGCTGATGAACCTGGTTCCACGTGAACAGGGCCAGTGCTGACAGGACCGAGATGCGGAGGGCGGGATGAAACGGGGCGAAGTTCATGGTCTTCTCCTCAGGCTGCGGATGAGTGGATCGTCGTCACTGCCCCAGGATACCGGCTACCGAAGGGAGAAGGGACACGCGCAGCCAGTTCAAGACAAAAAATTTCCTTCAATGGGTTGCAAGCAGCCAAGACGCGATATAGTGTACGCATGAACACTTTATTTCAGGTGGCTCATGTCGTACGAAATTCCTCTCGAACAATTCTCCACGACGCTCGACGCACAGGTCCGCCAGCTTTTGGATCAGGCGGAGATTAGCGGACCACCGGTCGATGCGTTCCGCGTGGCCCAGCAACTTGGACTACTCGTGGCGGAGGATGCCTCCCAAGCAGGGCGGGGCCGATTCGTGCGGCTCGCCTCTGAGAAGGGGGTGTTTCCGCAGGGTTCGATCCTGCTGCGGCCCGAGGAACGGGATGAACGGCGGCAGTTCGCCGTGGCCCACGAAATTGGCGAATCGCTGGTGGGCGAGCTATTGGAAATATTGGGGATGGATCTCCGCGAGGTCACCGCGCCCTGGCGGGAACGGCTGGCCAACCGTTTCGCCAGCCGGCTGCTGCTTCCCACGGGCTGGTATTTTCCCCGAGCGCGGTCCACTGGTTGGGATCTGTTCGCCTTGAAAGAGACCTTTCGCACAGCCAGCCATGAATTGATCGCGCGAAGAATGTTGGAGGCGGAAGAGCCGGTGATCGTCACCCTGTTTGACCTGGGGCAAATCACGTGGCGGCTAGCCAACGGCGCGACGCGCCCGCCACGGCCCTACGCGGAGGAGACTGCCTGTTGGCAAGCGGCGCATGACTCGGGACGGCCAAGCCATGAACTAGCGGGACAGCTCTCGATCACCTGCTGGCCGGTGCATGAGCTGGATTGGAAACGGGAAATCCTGCGGACCGAACCACAGGAAATGGAGTTTTGATCGCAAAGAAGAAACGTCAATGAAAGGTGGTCACACCACCATCGATTACAGCAAAGCCGTGATTTCGGGGAAGCCGCACATTAGGTTGAAGTTTTGCACGGCGGCGCCGGAGGCCCCCTTGATGAGATTGTCAATGCTGCTGATGGCCAGGATCCGGCCCTTCACACGGCGGACCGTGAGATGGCAGAAATTCGTGTAGGCGGTGTCCTTGGTGGCGGGAAGCTCGTCCGTGACGTGGATGAAGGGTTCCCCTTCGTAGAAATTCCGCAGCATGGCCAGGATTTCTTTCTGCGTGGCATCGGTGGTGGCCCGCCCATAGCAGGTTGCCAAAATCCCCCGTTCCATCGGCATCAAATGTGGCGTGAAGATGACTTGCACGTCTTTGCCGGTGGTTTGCCGCAGGTTCTGTTCGATCTCCGGCGTGTGGCGGTGCTGGCCGACTTTGTAGGCCGCCACGCTCTCGTTGCATTCGGCGAAGTGCAACGGCAAGGAGGGTGTGCGGCCCGCGCCGGAGACGCCGCTTTTTGCATCCACCACAATATCTTCCGGGTCGATCAAACCTTCCCGCAACAGCGGAGCGAGTGCCAACGTGGCCGCCGTGGGGTAACAGCCGGGGTTGGCAACTAGCCGCGCGCCGCAAATTTGCTCCCGAAACAGCTCCGGCAAACCATAGGGAACGTCAGTCAAGCGGTCCTGGTCCACGTGCGGACCGCCGTACCACTCGGCATAGACCGCCGGATCGCGGAGGCGATAGTCCGCGCTCAAATCGACGACTTGAATCCCGTCCTCCAGCAGTTGCGGTATCCACTCGGGCGAAACCCCGTGCGGCAGACAGCAGAACACGGCATCCACGCGGCCTTTCAGGCCCGGCACGTCCAGCGGCTCCAGCTTGAGATCCAAACGTCCCCGCAACGTGGGATGGACACTAGCGACATGCGGAGAATCGTCCCGCCGCGACGTAAGCAAGGAGACCTCCACCTCGGGATGCCGCAGCAGGATATACAGTACTTCCCGCGCGGTGTAACCGGTGGCTCCGAGGATTCCAATGCGTTTCATGGGCTACCCGTGGAAAGAAATCGATTCACACTCTGATATTAAAAGTCAAACTCAACGCAATTGCGCCCACCCTTCGAACCGAATATATCCGAAAGGAGGGTTGTGGGCCGGTGAAAAATAGGAGTGCCTGGCACTCCGAATGGTTCATGATCGGTCAGCGTTCCACGTTCATGGGTCTTGAGGATAGGTAATTTCTACAAAGATTTGGCCTGTCCTGAGCCAATTCCAGAGCACCAAGGACTCTTGTGTTCTTGGCATAAGGTGCTTTTTTGAAACTGCTTATGAATAGAACATATCTCGTGAATGGTGTTTGGCATCAGAAGTGCTCCTAGGCTGTCGGAACAGGAATCAAAGGCTCTTAAGTAAGGAGATGCACGGATGGACCGACAAACTCGCTTTCTGTGGATGCGTGACCTGCTGGCCCATATCACCACCTGCTACGACCATTGGCAAGAAGCGGACCCCAGCACCGACCAGTTTTTGGCGGAGACGATCAAGCGGGACCTGGATGATTTTCGTCAGCTCTGCGACGAGATCGCGGAGGAAACCTCCTCCGAGCACGCGGAATTGCTGCAAGCCAGCGGCAGCCAGGGGTAAGGGGGGGCTTCGGTGATGCTCGGGACTATTCGTGGGTTCACTGCGTGGTTCGATTCGGCGATGGTGAGACGCGCCCTAGTAATCCGTGGTAGGGCTAACCTTCAAGCCGGCCACTGCACGATCTTCACGAATTTCCTGGCGACGATGCGCGGCACCAGACGGACCATGAAGGTGCCGAACTTGTTGGGAATTCCGGGGACGACCAAGATCTTTCCCCGCCGGAACGCCCGATAGCCAGCCCGCGCCACACTTTCCGTGGGCATTGTCCCCCCGAAGCGGAACAGAGGGGACGAAGACATCCCTGACTTGCTCCCAAACTCGGATTCGGTCGGGCCCGGAGCCAAACAGGTGACCGTGACGCCTGTGCCTATCAATTCCTCGGCAATCGCTTCGCTGAAGGAAAGCACATAGGCTTTCGAGGCGAAATAGACCGCCATGAAGGGGCCGGGCTGGAAACCGGCGGTGGAGCCCACATTCAGCACGCCGCCACGCTTCCGCGAGATCATCTCCGGCAGGAACAGAGCCGTGAGGTGTGTGAGCGCCATCACGTTTACCTGCACCATGTCGAGCTGCCGTTGCAGGTCCAACTTCGCGAAGCGTCCCAACAGGCCGAATCCCGCGTTGTTGACTAGCGCGTCCACCGTCACACCCAACTCTTGAACTCGCGCATGGAGCTCGGTGGGTGCGTCAGTTTTCGAGAGATCGCACGTGATCACGTGCGATTTGATGGCGTGCTTACCCTCCAGTTCACTCCCCAATTCCCGCAGCTTTTCTTCCCGCCGCGCCACGAGGATCACATCCCATTGATCGCCAGCGAATTGCCGCGCCAGCTCAGCGCCGATGCCGGAGGAGGCACCGGTAATCAAGGCCGTCTTTCGCTGCTCATCGCCGGTCATCCGACGTTCCTCGCGGTTCCAACTGTCTGTTGAAAAACGCCCTCGTGACGTTTTTCAACCTCGCCAGGGTCACAGCAAAGCTGCTCCTGGCTCGCAAAATAGCGACTTACGTCACCATTTTGAGTATCACTTCCTGTGATACCGCAGCCTGTTGAATAAATCACCAGCCTGCTAAATGCGGGTGAACGAGCCCGCCTTTTACGGCTGTTGGAGGGAATCTCGTTCCTCAGCGGCGGAGAATTCGACGCGTCCACCACGGAGGGCTGCCGTGCCAGTCGCCTCTCGACAAAAGAGCGTGCGCTAGCCGTGTCACGCTGCGGGAACACATCGCAGATCCCAAGTCGCGGCCAACACCATCGCACAAAACGTGCCGCTGGAAAAGACCCAATAGCCTGGTCCCAAGGCGAACGAACCGATGATCGACGCCCCCACCATCAGCAGGCAGGCCATGAAAACGATCCGGCAGCAGCGGCAGCCGGAGCCCTCGGGGCGCATGCGCGTCACGCAAGCGCTGAGGATGCCCAAAAATTGCACGCCAATCACAAGTGAGAGGAGAGGCGAATCGACCGCCACACGAGGCAAATCGGACATGTGGGTTCCTTCTTCGAGCGCGTCTTGCGGGAAGGTGCCCAGCCGTCTTGGCTTGGCTTGTGGAAACTTTAGCGATTTATGTGCCGCAGCCGGGCATTTCGGAAAAAAAATCGCTACCGCTTAGTAAGACGTTGTGATTCAACGGATTGCACGGCGAGGAAGAAGGACATTTTTTCTACGCTCAGCGGATAACGGGACGCGGAGCCTTGTAACATTTGCAAAATCCGTGAGCACGGGAGACAGCCTCACGCCGAACGGATGGCCACATTCGCAACCGGGGTTCCCAATGCTGGAACCTCGAACGGCAAGTACATCACGATGGTGCGAGCAGGAGACGCGAGACGCAACACCGGAGGGAGATACCCTCAAGCCACGGCTTGATTTCCTGGGGAGGGTAAGCTCGTGTCCGGGGTGTGGGTTTGGCAGCGGGCGATGATTTCCCGCACGCTCCGCGCCGCGAATAGGGACTCGTGGGCATACCGCCCAATTTTGAAGAGACGTTCCGAGAGATAGCTGGAACGCAAATGGTAGGTCCACTTGTTGTAGCGCTGCAGTCCCCGCAGGGTCATGGAATAACCTTGCGGATCAATCTCTTCGGAGATCTTTCCTGTATGGCGAAACAGCATTTGCAAGTTGGGCGTGTCCACGTCGCTAAAAGTTCGCTCCAACTCGAAGCCGGCTCGCGCCGCGAGGCCCGTTAATGTGGCCGGATTGAAATTGAAAATATGCGCTTTGTGGAACAGCCGGTCGGGCCGGGCGAATGGCGCCGCCAAGTTGGGGCACTCAACATAGACGCGTCCTCCGGGACGTAGCAGTCGAGCGATGGTTTCGAGTGCCCGCCGTGGCGAACAAAAATGTTCAATCACATGCACCAGCAGTACTAAGTCATAGCGCGGCAGGGGCGGCAGGTCGTACAGCGATGCCCGCTTCACCGGGGCATGCAGAAAAGCGCGGGAATAACGTTGAAATCCCTGGTCAGGCTCGATTCCCTCGGCAGGGTAGCCGGCCAATTGCAGTTGTTTCACGGAGCAGCCGATACCCGAGCCGACTTCCAAGATGCGGTCCGAGGTGCGGGCGAACTCCCCCACCCGAGACAAGATGCGACGGCCGCCGCGCCAGGCCCGCATCACGCGGCGGTTCGAGGGAAGAATCTCGCCATGATACGCGCGGCGGTACAGCCGGGCATAAAAAAAGGCCATTTCCGCTTCCGATGGAATTTGCCGGTGAGAAACCAGCCCGCAATCCAAACAAGCCTTGGTGTCCAGCGGCTGCCCTTTGCGGTCATGGCGGCTGATCAGGCGGAACCTGTCGCCACCGCACAATTCACATACGGCGACACGTTCAGCGGAAGGTCCCCGCCAGGAATCGGTGGTGAATCGTTCCGTCAACGTTGTCACGGCCATTCGATTTCGGAGGGTGCGGTTAGGATATTCAGCGCAATTTGTCTCCATCACGGAGAAACGCGGCAAGAGATTAGAAAACCCCCATCGCCGGGTCAATGCGGTTTTTTCTCACGCTGGATTCATGATTCAATTTGAGATGAATGCCAAAACTGGCGCGGGGAATCGAGCCAGCTAGCAGGCTGTTAGTGCATGTCGCACGGACATATGGCGTCCACGACGCTGGAAATCACGAGTCCCAACAGCGAAAATGCCGCCACACCCATCCAGTACGCGCTATAACATACGCTGCAACACCCCTATCCATTCATTCGCTAGGTGCCGCCATGATCCGCGTGTCACGATTCGTCCTGGTGTTCTGTGCCGCGTGGATTGCCAGCCTTGCTGGACACCTGTCGGCGGAGCCGGTTGTCTTTTCCGCGCGAGACGCCGATACGGGAGCGATCCTTCCTTGCCGTTGGCATTTGGCGGATGAGCATCAGAAGGCATTTCGACCCGACCCGTTGGTCTTTTTTCGGGACCATTTCGTGACTCAGGGCCGCGTGAGGATCGAAATGCCGCCGGACAAATATGTCTTGGAAGTGGAACGCGGCCCCGAGTACAGCCGCTGGAAGGGCAGTTTCGAGGTCCAGGAAGGCGAGACCACCACCGTCGATGTGGAACTTAATCGGCTCGTCGACCTTTCCGCCGAGGGCTGGTGGTCCGGCGATCTGCACGTGCATCGGTCGCTTAGCGAGATCGAGGTTTTGATGCGGGCCGAAAACCTGCACGTGGCGCCCGTGATTACCTGGTGGAACAATCAAAACCATTGGGCGGGCTATGCGCCGCCCGAGCAACCCGTGGTACAATTCGACGGCCGGCGATTTTATGACCGTCTTGGGGGCGAGGATGAACGCGAAGGAGGCGCGCTCCTCTTCTTCGGATTGCCAAAGCCGCTGCCGCTGCGGGGCTCTTCCAGGGAATATCCGACCTCTGTCCATTTTCTGCGAATGGCACGGCAAACGCCAGGCGCCTGGATCGATATCGAAAAGCCCTTCTGGTGGGACGTGCCGGTCTGGCTGGCCACTGGGCAAGTCGATTCCATCGGCTTGGCCAACAACCATATGTGCCGTGCCAGCATGTATGAGTCGGAAGCCTGGGGCAAACCGCGCGACACCGACGCTCTCCCTCCGCCACGTGGCAACGGGTTTTGGACGCAGGAAATCTATTACCACATTCTCAACGCGGGCTTGCGGATTCCGCCTTCGGCGGGGAGTGCCTCTGGAGTGCTCCCCAATCCGGTCGGTTACAACCGTGTCTATGTCCATGTGGGAGAAAACTTAGAGTACGACGCCTGGTGGGAAGGGCTTCGTCAAGGGCGGGTCTTCGTGACCAACGGCCCCCTGCTTCGCGTCACCGCCAGCGGCGCGCTACCGGGAAACGTTTTCACGCTCAAGCCCGGAGAATCCCAGGAAGTGGAACTGGTGGCGGACCTCACCACCGAAGATCCCGTCTCGGCCATTGAATTGGTGCAAAATGGCCAAGTCGTCCGCCGCGTACCCTGGGAAACGAGCGATACGCATGGATCGCTGGGCACGCTAAAACTGGAAGAAGGCGGCTGGTTCCTGGCGCGGATCATCGCCGACGTGGCGGACACCTTTCGCTTCGCCTCCACCGGCCCGTTTTACGTCGATGTCGAGGGGCAGTCCCGCCAGGTGTCCCGGGCTTCGGCCCAGTTCTTTCTCGACTGGGTGCGTGAAAGGCGCGGCCGCGTGGAACTGGAAGATCCCGAGCAGCAGCGTGAAGCCCAGGCCATGTTCGACGAAGCCGAGGCGTTCTGGTCGCAGCGCGTGGCCGAAGCGAACGCGAAATAGTTGATCAGTGGCGCCAAAAAAGTTCGAGAGGCCCATGTCGAGTACCGTGGAGCGCCTGCCAAGTACGCACCTCGTCGTCACCGACAGCAGGGAACACGGGGAACGACGGATTGGCTGCCCATGAAACACCTCATTCGAAAATTGCTGCGAAGGCTGGGCTACGATCTCATTTGGTTCGAACCCGATAGCAAGCAGGTGTCATCCAGTCTGGATGCCAAGCTGCGAGAAATCTACCGAGCTCACGATCTTCTTTCGGGAACCGTGATTTGCACGGACCCGAGAACGGGGAACATCTCCTACCTGAAGACCCCTTTTCTCGTCGAAGAGGTCGTCGAAGAGATGTCGCGGTTGGCGCTGGAGTCGGTCAACGCCTGTCTTTCCCCCTACTTACAAATGCCACCGGAGACGATTCGTGAATACGTCCTCGAATTCATCGATCTCTATCCTCGGCGGCCCATCGCGCATAACGTGGGCGGCGCTACCTTTCACAATTGTTTCTGGCTCTACCTGATGTGCCGCTGCATCCAGCCGACGCTGGTGATTGAAAGCGGCGTCTGGAAAGGCCAGACGAGTTGGGTGATCCGGCAAGCGGCGCCCGACGCCAAGCTTCACTGCTTCGAGATCAAATTTCCTTCGCAACTCGCCTTTCGTGATGAGGCGATCGGCTATCACGAACATGATTGGAGCGAATTTGGCGTCGGGAACGTCGATCCCCAAAGGAGCCTCATCCACTTCGATGACCATGTGAATCAAGCCCGGCGGGTCGAAGAGGCGCACCGCCGTGGCTTCATGCATCTGTTATTCGACGACAATTTTCCAGCCTATCAAATTCATAAGGATACGAAGCTGATCGTGCCCACGATCGACATGTTATTCGATCCTCGAATCAAAACCGGCGTGAGGCTCGATTGGTTCAACCAGGGAGACCAGTCCTGCACCATTGATGAAACGTCATGCCTGGAAGCCCGGGGACTCATCGCCAAATGGCAGAACTTCCCCACTGTCGAGCCCGAAAGCCAGGCTTACAAGGCGCGGCTCGGCGGCCACGGAGCGAACAGCAAATTCGCCTATGTGCAGTTGGAGCCAGGCGGCGATTCCGCGCCGGGTCATTAACGCGGTCTCCCGCTGCCGGTCTCGCGACATGGGGTTGGTCGATTTGGTGCCGAAGATCTTCGTTCCTCCGGTGATTGAAAAACTACATTTCGTGCATGGCCTGCGGGGCGTTCAGCACGCCCTGGGAACATCCCCCGCCTAATGTGCCAATGCATGACGCTATGGCAGCGGGTTCGTGATCCGAGGGAATTCGCTTTTCTTTGTAACCTTCGGACGCTAGCTTCGTCTTGAAAGGCGGCGGCAAACTCCCGCCCCAGGGCATGGGAGGCATGCCCGGCACCCCAAGCGGAGAGAGCGACTGGTGGGCGGCGAGCAGATCGACCAATACGCCACGCATGTCTACCGGTTTGCCGTTTACTGTTTGCGTGACCATCACACGGCACTGGACATTGCCCAAGAAACCATGTTGCGCGCGTGGAAACAGCGGCGTCAATTTCGAGAGATTCGGGACCCCAGGGCGTGGCTCCTGCGGATCGCGGCGAACCTTTGCCGAGACCATGTGCGGTCGCTGAAAAGCGCGGTCCGCCGGCCCGCCCCTTTAACGGCCGATCCGCCTGGCAATTGCCCCGAACCGTGGTTTGGCATATTGCAGGATGAACGATGCCGGGAACTGGACGAGGTGATCCAATCTCTTTCAGATCGCGAAAGAACGGTGCTGTACTTGAGCGCGTTTGAAGGACTGCAACAGGCGGAAATCGCCTCGGTATTGGATATAAATCCCGGCACGGTGAAAGTCACCTTGTTCCGTGCCAGGAAATCCGTGCGGCAAGCCATCGTCCAGCAGCATGCGAAAGAGAACCA
>JANQPP010000144.1 GCA_028289405.1 Pirellulales bacterium | reverse complement strand
TGCATGGTTTGGGACTTTCCCTGGGCACGCCGGGACGGCTCCATCAGCCCACGTTGAAGCAATTCGTCCGCGTGGCCCAAGCGGCCAATGCCGAATGGGTGAGTGAACATGTCGCGTTTACCCGCACGGGCGAGGTCGATCTGGGGCATCTCAATCCGGTACCCAGAACCCGCGAGTCGCTGCGCGTGATCACGGAGCATGCCCTTGAGGTCGCCGAAAGCTGCGGGAAGCCGCTGATCCTGGAGAACATCACCGCCGGCTTGCAAGTAGGTGGCTGCTTTTCGGAAACCGAATTTCTGAATCGGCTGTGCGAGGACGCCCAGTGTGGTTTGCTGCTCGACGTGACCAACCTGTTCATCAACGGCAAGAATCATGGCTACGATCCGGCGGCTTGGCTCCACGAACTCGATCCCCGGCACATCGTCCAACTGCATGTGGTGGGGTACTCCAAACGGGGCGACGAATATCACGACCATCATTCGGCACCCATTCAGCCCGAGATCATGGAACTGGTGCAAGCCGCCGTCGAATACGCGCCCGTGAAGGGCATCATCCTTGAGCGTGACGAACGGCTGGAGGAAGTCGATGAAATTGCCAGCGAACTCCGGCGACTCGCCAAAGCCCTTGAAAACCATCGATTTCATGACAGCGCTGGGACGCCTGCTCAGTAGCCAAGAACTTCGCGAAGAGTATGGGAAGTCACCCGAAAAATTTGCCCGAAAAATCGGCCTGGCATCGAAAGACATCGAAGCATTTATTCGGCTCGACGTCGCGGAAATTCATCGCCAGGCGGAGATGCTTTTGCTTAAGCGGTGGCATGAGGTGTGTAAGCTGATTCCCGCCACTATAAACGCATTGGGAGATGAGGGCCGAGAACTGTTCCGCTTCTACGCTGGTCATCATTGGCCCGAAGGACATCGCCGCCATCCGCTGGATGCCCTGGAATTTCTTCGTTTTCTCGCGCGAAACCAAATCTTAACGCCGGATCGCCGCGAACTGAAACGGATCCAGCGCATGGTGTCTGGGCGATGAGAACCGACAGAGAAACTCAAGCTTCCTGGCTTTCGCTCGTTTCCAGGTAGTCCCGCAGAGCGATGCGTGGCACGCCAATATCGACCACATGGACCTCGCCCAAGTACGGCTTGGCTTCGGGACGCAGGAATCCTTGCTTCACGTTTACGAAGGTCGCCGTGCAATCGGCGCGGACGCAAGCGCCTAGCGGTTGACCAGTATCGCAATCCAAACCGGAGGGGATATCGACGGCCAGGACCCGGGCTTCGGCCATGTTCACCGCGCGGATTAGAGCGGGAAAAGGGTCTCGCAACTCGCCGCGTGTGCCGGTGCCCAGTAGGGCATCTACGATCCACGAAAAACCGCGGAGTTGCGCGGCGAACGTCTCCGCTTCACCGTCACTATTCCATGCTTGAAGAAAGATTCCGCTGCGGCGTGTGATGTCGGCATTCGTGGCGGCATCCAGTGGGAGGCCATTTAACGTGCCCAGGTGAAAAACTCGCACGGGATAGCCCCGATAATCGAGGTGCCTTGCGAGGACGAATCCGTCTCCACCGTTATTCCCCTTGCCGGCGAGGATGGCCACTGGGCCAAGAATGCCCTGCTTTTCCAGGACATCCGCCAACCCTCGGCCCGCGTTTTCCATCAACACCACACCAGGGATGCCCAACGTTTCGATGGCAAAGCGGTCCACGCTCCGAACTTCATCGCGAGTAAGTGGACGGATTCGCGGATGCATCGGACCATCTCGTGCTTGGTTGTACCGGCGTATCGCCTATTTGAGCGGACGGCATTACCAGCCGTGCCGCATTTTTGACTGGAACAACTGCCGTTGCAGCCAGGGATTGTACGTGCCAAAGGGCGGGTTGCCGAAACGCTGCCGATTGATGACGGTCGCCCGTGCACGGGGATAGGCGTAGTAATGCGAATGGTAATAGAAATTATCGTGGAAGTAGTACGGTCTTCCGCCGTAAAAATGCGGAGGGCCATTCGGCCAAATAACGTGAGGAGAGGCATAGGCGGGGCCGACGTATGCTGGCGAGGCGTTGATGCCCATATACAAGCCTCCCGAGGAACCTTGCGGCCAATTCCGCGTGAACCCCCAGGGACCCGAGCCACCCGCGGCACGGCGTTGCCGGGATTGCTCGAACCCTACCACGCGTTGCCGTAATGCCATGACTTTTTCGGCCTCGGGCTGAATCTCGCTGATCACTTCCTGAACTCTTCGGCGGGTGTCGATGTCATGCCGGACCCTGCGCACGGCCATCCGCCGCGCGGTCCACCAACCCTCCATGGGGAGCAGCTCCGCGAACAGGGCAACAGCATCCTTGACACGCTGCGGATCCTCCTCCACGGATTGCTTTAGTTTCTCGCGGAATTCAGTCAGCCCTTCCTGATACGCGGAAATTGCCTTGGACTCCGCATCCTGTTCAGGCTCTGGCTCCTCGGCGCCTAAAGGTCCGCTGAACGCCGCCAAAGCCATGCACGCTCCCGCAAGCCAAGTACGCATCGTCGCCCTCCTTTTCCATCACGTTAGAGCCCCGTGCCATTCTTCGGGATGTGATTCCCCTCGGTCAAGCAAGGTTCAGCCCGCCGCTTGTGGCGGATGATTCTCTTCGTGCGCCCGCCGCTTGGAACCTGGCCATGATCAAGTTACTTGAAAACTTGATTCAACGGGACTCGTGGTCTTTCGCCTGCTTTTGATCGTGGAAGGTTTCGCGAATGCAGTTTGGAGCAATTATGATGCCACCGCCATTCGCGGACCATGAAAGTCATTGAGGAAATCACGCCGGAGATTTGCGGACCTACCTGGAGTAGTCTATGTTGCCGCTAGAAAAGTTCAGGCAATTTTGGCGGACGTGATCGACTTGTCTGATTATCACAAATACACAGCATGCAAGAAGACTGGCTGTGTTTATAGCGCGTTTCGGTTAATCCTGGCGGCTTTTTCGCCGTTTAGACTCGTGATTTACAGCGCCGAGCACGTTACACAACCGTGCGACATGCACTAGCGACCCGAGGTAAAATCCATGATCCCACCACAACACTTTGCCCTTCCTCCGAGACAACGACTCGTTTCCACGAAAGCCCTTACTGGCTTCGGCGCTGGCCTGTTACTTCTATTGGCAAATGTCGGCCTAGCCTTGGCCGACGAAGAAGAGAAGGCAACCCTGGAAAACCATGACCGATGGGTAATCGGGGCCGCCTTTGCCCAAGATGGCCAAACACTTGCCAGCGTGGGCGGGGAGAGCCTGCTGTATCGGCCTGGCGACGTCATCCTCTGGGACACGAAAACCGGATCCCAAAAGAAAGTGTTCACGGGCCACGAAGCGTCCGTGTGGTCGGTCGACGTTTCGTACGACGGGGCCAAACTGGTTACAAGTGACTACAAGGGTGTCGTCAAATTGTGGACTGTCGAGACAGGAGAAACGCAAGACTTGGAGCCAGCAGCCGGGCATTGGGTGCGGTGTGTGCGTTTCTCGCCCGATGGAACCCGGGTATATGCTGGCGCGGAAGATGGACAGATCCATGTCTACGACGTGCTGACCGGCGGGCATCTGGGAAGTGCCCAAGCCCATGAGGCCGCCGTGTATGGATTGGCTGTCTCGGGCAGCGGTGCTTGGATCGTCTCATGTAGCACCGATAAAACAGCGAAAGTTTGGCGCCCATTACAGTTAATCTCCCCCACCATGGTCGAAGCCCTTCCGGAAAAACCGGAAACAGAATCGTCCGAAGAGGAAACCGAGACCGAAGAGAAGGAAGAAGCTGAACCGAAGCAAGATGCCGACTCGGACGAGGAAGAGGGCGAAAAAGATCCTTCCAAGGAAAAAGAGGAGGCCGAAGAACCGGCCCAGCTCTTGGCCCAGGCGTCGGCGGAGTTTCGCGGACACGAAGACGCGGTGTGGTGCGTCGCCATTTCTCCCAACGGAAAATGGATCGCCACCGGCGGAGCGGACCACCAGATCAAATTGTGGAACCTGACAGGGGAAGAACAACAAACGCTTTCCGGACACCGGGATTGGGTGACCGCTCTCGCTTTTTCTCCCGATGGGAAAAGTTTGGCCAGCGGTAGCCACGACCAAAGTGTGCGGCTCTGGCGGATCAGCGACGGTGAAACGGCTCATGCGCTCGAAGGTGGCAAAAGCTCGTTATGGTGCCTTGCCTTTTCGCCTGATGGACATTCGCTCGCGGTCGGCACGCATGATGGCATACGAATTTGGGATCTCGGCTGGAAGCCGCGTTACGAAGTAAAGGCGGATGATGAAGACTGACGGCCCACGATGGAATGCTCTTTGGTTACCTACCCTTTCTCATCGTGGGTATGACGGTCATTCATACCGCTCATCCCGATCTCAATCGCGGCTCGGCTTCCCTCGCGTGGCCTGGCTGGCACTCTGGCTGCCCTGCGTGTTGGCCAGCACGGTTCTGGGGGAAAGCGTCTTACCCTCCACCGCCATTGGCAGCGAGCCGGTGCTCACCGAGAGTCCCGAGGAATTAGCCCAAAATTCCACGATTCATCGCGATGCTTACGGCACGCCGCATATCGAGGGCTCCACGGATGAGAGCGTCGTCTTCGCCTTCGCTTATGCCCAATGTGAAGACTACTTTTGGCAGTTGGAAGACTCCTACATTCTAGCGCTGGGCCGCTATGCCGAAGTGCATGGGCCGGCGGGCCTCAATTCCGATCTACTGAACCGCGCGTTCGAGATTGTGCCCCGCTCGCAGGCGGACTACGCCCGGCTGGAGCCGGAGCTCCGGTCTCTCTGTGAAGCGTTCGTGGCGGGCATCAATTATTACCTGGACACGCATCCAGAAGCAGCTCCGCGACTGATTGACCGTTTCGAACCGTGGCATGTGCTGGCCTATGCCCGGCAATTGACCGTGGAGACCTGCTTCCGCTATACCCGCCTCTCCAAGAGCTATTTGCCTCGGTCGAATCCCCGCATCTGGGCCGCCACGGGTTCCAATGGCTGGGTGATCGGCCCAGGGAAATCGGCTTCCGGCCACGCCATGCTCTTCGCCAATCCGCATCAGCCTTGGTACGGATACGGGCAGCTCTATGAGGCGCACCTGCGGAGCGGCGAGGGTTGGAACTTTTCCGGCGCCACGGTCTTCGGTGCCGCCCTGCCATCCTTGGGGCACAACGAGTTCGTCGGCTGGACCTACACCACCAACGAACCGGACGTCGCGGACGTTTGGCGGGTCACCTTCGATGATCCTGCTCAGCCGTTGAATTACCGTTACGGCGACGGCTACCGCAGGGCCAGCGAGTGGCGGACCCAGATCCGCGTGAAGACGCTGCTGGGGATGAAGAACCGGGAGTTCACTTTCCGCAAGACGCACTATGGCCCCATCGTGGCCCAAGAGGACGAGCAACATTTCCTGGCCATCCGCATCGCCAAATTGTACGAAGCGTTTGTATTGCGGCAGAACATTCGCCTGATGCGCGCGAAGAATCTGGAGGACTTTCGCGATGCCCTGTCCATGCAACAATTCACCATCATGAACGCGCTCTACGCCGATCAAGAGGGAAACGCCTACTTCGTCTACAACGGCCTCATTCCCCGCCGTGATCCCAGTTTCGATTGGAGCCGGCCGGTCGACGGCAGCGATCCTCGCACGGAATGGGAGGGGATTCACGAATTTCACGAGTTGCCGCAATTGCTAAACCCGGAAGCCGGCTATCTGCAAAATTGCAACTCTTCGCCGTTCACGACCACGCATCTCGATAACCCCAGGGAAGAAGATTTCCCGTCCTACATGGCCGAGGATAAGCACGATGACAAACGCCGTGCGAAGCGTTCCCGGGAGATCCTGCAAGCCGTCGAAAGCGTGACTTGGGAAGAATTGCAAAAACTCGCATTCGACAACACGCTGTATTGGGCCCGGCATGAATTGCCCCGCTACGCGGAAGCCTTGAAGGAACTGGAACAGACCGATCCCGAATTGGCAAACCAGGTGGGACCCTATTTGCGGCACCTGCTCGATTGGGACGGCCGCTGCGAAGCCGATTCCACGGCCGCCACGCTCTGCACAACTTGGTATGAACGGCTTTATGGCTCGGATTATCCCGGCGAAGTACTATTGGCTCGGTTCGAATCGAACACGCGGGCACAATTCGAGGCGCTGGTCGAGGCGGCGGAATGGCTGAAACTGATGCACGGCGATTGGAAGGTTCCCTGGGGGGAGATTCATCGCATCCAACGCCATGCGGATGTGGCCGAATTCAGCGCGATTCCCTTCAACGACAATTTGCCGAGTCTGCCCTGTCTGGGCGGGCATGGGCCGATGGGAACGGTGTTCACCCAATATTACACCCCGAGCGTGAAGGTGCCTTTTCTGCGGAACATGGTGCGCCGCTACGGCGTGGTGGGAACCACGTACGTCGGTGTGTTCGAGTTCGGTCCGCGCATTCGGGGAGCCACGCTCATGAACTACGGCGAAAGCGGTGATCCCGCCAGCCCGCACTTTTTCGATCAGGCTAAATTGCTCTCCGAACGCCGCCTCAAGCCCGAGCTTTTTTATTGGCAGGATGTGCTGGCCGGTGCCCGCGAATCGTATCATCCGGGCGAACGCTGATCATGTAGGGCACGAATCGGGCCAGCCGTTTAACGCTCCTGCGCGATCCAATCGACCACGCGCCAGTCCATCCAGCAGCGGTCGGGATCCGTGGTCTTACCAGCAATGAACCCTAAATGGCCGCCCCGTTCGGTGAGCATTAAGTTCACATGAGGGTTTCTGGGAAGCGAGACGAGCGGCTCGATGGGGATGAGCGGATCATCCCGCGAGGAGAGGATACACGTCGGAACGCGAATCTCCGGCAACAGGGCATCGGCACTTGCCGCCTGATAGTATTCCGAAGCGGATCCAAATCCCCCCAGGGGCGCCGTGAAGAGATCGTCGAATTCTCGCAATGTTCTCGGCGGTTGGGGCAGTGCCACGTCCTGCCGGTCCACCACATGCCGGCGCTGTTGTACCTGCCGCCACAAAAGCCGGGCAAAGTACCGGTCATAATACCGCGCGGCCGGGCGGGCAATGTGTTCAGAGGAAGCGGCCAGACTCACCGGTGGATTCACCGCCATGACCGACGCCAAATTGGAGGGGACTCGAGGGCCAAATTCTCCCGCCATCTTCAAGACCATGCCGCCCCCCAAGGAAAAACCGACCACGGACAAGGGCGCTTCAGGATATAAATCAGCGATATGCCTGACTGCGGCGGCCAAATCTTCGGAGCGGCCCGCGTGGTAGGGCCACCGTGCCAGGGAAAAGCCCGCACCACAGCCCCGCAAGTCGAGCCGAAAGGTCCGCACCCCGCGCGCGGTAAGCCGCGCCGCGATGCGTTGCATGTAAGCGCTTTGATGGCATCCTCCTAGGCCATGCACCAAGAGTGCCATGCGGCCAACTTCCGGCCCAGCAGGTGCGTTCTCGTGTAGCGCCAAACGGTCGCCATCGGGCAACGCGATCAAGTGGCTGTGTGCATGGCCGACGGCATGCCGTCGTCGTCCGTGCCACCATCCGGCAAGCGTCTGGGCGTGCCCGCCGCGAAAAAATGGATGAGGCTGAAAGGACGGAACCGATCGCATGGGGCGAGCCTTGATTTTTTGATGAGAGGCTTGGAAATCCGCCTCGGAGAACGGCTCCGCCCGGACTGTTCCCGCCCCCCATCACGTGGACATTCCGTGTCAGACACTCTACTACTCTCAAGTGCTGCCGGTGTAAAGAGCCGTTCGGGACTTCTCGAGCGCCCGGTGATGAATTTTCGAGCCTTTCGGAAGGTTTTGTTGATCGAATTGGCGGAGAGAGGATTCAACTTGAAACTCAAAAAAAGAACCCCTCGTGGCAATGCCAGCATACCACGAGGGGTTCAGCAACAGGGGCTGGGTCCTTACGGACCCTCCTTTAATTCTTTGAGTGTTTCGATTTCGATCGATGCCGCGTCGCGATGCTCGCAAAAGCGACAAAACCGAGGCAGCTCAACAGCCATGCCTCCGGTTCCGGGACGGCGGCTTGGTCTTGGGCCGCGAAGATGCCGGCGAACTCAATAAAATCTCGCAGATTAACTTCGCGGTCGAAATCAAGGTCTCCATCCGTGAAGGAAGCTCCTTTCCGACGAAAGTTCGCGAGCAGGATTTCATAGTCGGCCTGATCCACGGCTCCGTCCGCGTTGAGGTCGCCCTTGATGATGTCTCCGCCGGAAAACTCGCTCAGGAAAAACAAATCCGCGAAAAAAGAGCTTTGATCCCAATTCCCGGCCACGCCGTCTTGTTCACGAAAGTAGGTCAAAGTATGCGACCGTTCGGTACTTCCCGTGTCGAAATTGTCATCATCGGAAACCGCCACGGTCATTTTTACGGAGGTCGAATTTGGGACGATGGCGCCCGCGTCACCCGTTTCCGTCCCGTCGAAGATGCCCAGCTCGAACATGGTTTCGAGCGATACCGCCAATTCCACGACATAATCGGCGTTGTTGCCCGTTTCGGTGGCGGCGCCGACTGCTCGGGCGGATTCTCCCAAATCCATCGGCTCGGTGGACATGTTTCCACCATTGCCTTCGAAAGTTCCATTCCGGCTCACGCCAAACTTGCCGAATGGTTCATCGCTGGCCCACCAATGAAAGGATTCGGAATCATCGTTTCCATCGAGGTCGTTCCCGTCCAAGAACGTTTCCACCTGATCCCGCTCCCAAAGATTGGTCGGATCCTCGGACATCGCGATGTCATCCGTCACTTGGTACAGGAAGTACACCGTATCGGGACCGGACCACATGGCCCGGAATTGAAAACTGAGATCATCTGGACCCCCGTAGACATCCTCGCCGATATCGTTGGCCAATTGGGCATTGGGGGAATCGGGCAGGACCGTGATGGGAGTTCCCGCCGCGTCCCATTCTCCGGGACTGATCACGCCGTCGAGCGTGGGCGGTGCGTCCGTGAAATACGCGGGAATGATGGAACGGTCAAACTCTTGTGCTCGGAGTCCGCCCGAGAAAACAACGCAAGCGACCGCCAGAACTTCAAAAATCCGTCGCATGGGAAGAGTCACTCCAAAAAGGTAAAAGGCCAAAGAGACATACATATCGCTTTACACGCAGATCTCGCGCGAGAATCGGATGCGCGACTCGGCGCTGACATACTTGCCACCTTTGCAGGCAAACCCCATGGCCTCTTGGGTACCTTATTCTGGGTGGGTTCAAAAAAAAAGTCAAGCAATTTGACAAAAATCACTTGACACCCCGAAGCGCATGCACGACGGACATCCCCATTCGGCCCGCTTCGCCGTCACGGAGAATCAAGCTATACTCGGGCACCGTGTGAGGCGGGCCGCCTCGTCCTGGCACGTCGCGCTGTTCACGATGGAGAGCACGCGAAACCGTTTTTTGCAAGCTTGGACTGAATAACGAGGGAGAGTGAAAGCATCATGGCGATCAAGAAAGCGGTGCCTGGCGAGACGAAGATCGGCTGGATCGGAACCGGAGTCATGGGAGTGAGCATGTGCGGCCACTTGCTCGACCGTGGTTTTGCCGGCACGGTGTACAACCGCTCAAAGTCGAAGGCGGAACCGCTGCTCGCCAAAGGCGCCCAATGGGCCGATTCGCCCCGCGCCGTGGCGGAAGCGTCCGACGTGATCTTTACGATTGTCGGTTATCCCCAAGATGTGCGGAGCGTGATTCTGGGCGAAGACGGCGCATTGGCTGGCTGCCAAGCAGGTAACATCCTGGTGGATATGACGACCAGCGAGCCCTCGCTGGCACGCGTGGTCTTTGATCGCGCGAAGGAAAAAGGCGTGCACAGCGTGGATGCCCCCGTCTCCGGCGGGGACGTTGGGGCGAAGGAAGCACGGCTTTCCATCATGATCGGCGGCGAGTCGGAAGTCGTGGATGCCTTGTCGGTCTGCTGGGAGACCATGGGCAAGAAAATCGTGCATCAAGGCCCGGCTGGTTCCGGCCAACACACCAAGATGGCGAATCAAATCCTCATCGCCACCAACATGATCGGCGTTTGCGAAGCGCTGCTGTACGGCTACGAGGCCGGCCTGGACCTGCCCACGATGATGGAGTCCGTGGCTTCTGGTGCCGCCGGAAGTTGGTCGCTCTCCAACCTGGGGCCGCGGATCATCGACAACAACTTCGATCCCGGCTTCTTCGTGGAGCACTTCATCAAGGACATGGGCATCGCCCTGGCCGAATCCAAGCGAATGGGGCTGTCCATGCCGGGTTTGGCGCTCGGTCATCAGCTCTACCTGGCGGTGCAGGCCCAAGGACATGGCCGCGATGGCACGCATGCCTTGCAATTGGCCTTGGCATCCCTGTCCGGGAAGGATTGGAAGAACCGCTCGTAGTCCGGCGGTCGAGAGGCAGGTTGGGCAACCGCGTTTGTGAGATGGCAGAATTCTTTGACAAGCCCGAAACCGCAACCTAGGGTTTCTTGCTTGCATAGCATTCTGCCGGACTGTCCATGCGCGCTCGGCGCGATCCCACCTCCAGTCTTCATGAAACCCCATGAACAACCAGGCCTTGGAATTGCCGCAGCGGCGCGATTCGGACATCCCGCCTCAGACGATTTTAGTGGTCGATGACGACGTCCCGAACGTGGAATTTTTGCAGCAAGGTTTGGCCCGGCAGGGGTTTGAAGTGCATGCGGCACATTCGGCTCAACAGGCGATGCATCGGGCTAGTGAGAAACGGCCCGACGCGATCTTACTGAACCTCTGCTTACCGGACATGGACGGATTCGAACTGTGCCAACAATTCGCCGATTCACCCGACACGGGCAACGTCCCGGTCATCGCGCTCAGTGAACTGCAAAAACCTGGGGTAGTACGGGCCAGCCGCGCCGCCGGCTGTTGTTTCTACATGCACAAGCCGTACGATCCCAACGCCCTGCTGCTGTTGATTCGCCACGCCATTCAGGAAGCCAACGACTACTGATCGTCGTGAGTATCGCCTATCAGGCGATATGTTTCTGGAATTCGGTCCCCGCTCGCCTGAGCAGCAAGTTTCTGCTTTTCTTCCTTTCGCGGGACATCGGGCAAATCTACAATCGCCTCATCGGTTGACGGAACGGGGAGACAATGCGGAGTGATTGCCATGACCAGTCGGCGGGACATGATAGTGACTTTCGCCTGCTTTTTGATCGTTGCCTTCGTGGGTGCGCCGCGACTGGCCGCGAAACCGAACATTGTCTTGGTGCTGACCGATGACCAAGGCTGGTCCACCCTGAGTTGCTACGGCAACCGGCATGTAAGCACGCCAAATCTGGACCGCTTGGCGGCCGAAGGCATCCGATTCACCGAGGCCTATGCCACACCGCAATGCACGCCTACTCGGGCTTCCCTGTTGACCGGCCAACACACCGCCCGAAACCGCATGTGGCATGTCATCCCCTGGTATGGGCTGCCTTGGGCACCGGTACGGGAGCCATTGTTTCGAGAGCAACTTCCGCGCGGAAAATTCACGCTTGCCCAAGGATTGCGCGAGGCTGGATATCGCACGGCCTGTTTCGGGAAGTGGCATTTGACCACCGGCGAGGATGGCAGCTATGTGGGCCTTCGCGCCAAAGCCGCTCATTACTACGGCTTCGATGAGGTGAGCACGCCGCCGTTGGAATCCAAGGAGATTCGCAGTGGCGACAAGGCCGTGGACCGGCTCACGGACGACGCCATCGCCTTCATGCGCCGCAACCGCGACCGGCCCTTCTTTTGTTATCTGGCCCATCACACGTTGCACGGCCCGGTCGTTGCACCGGAGAAACTAGTCGAGAAATATCTTGCCCGAGGTTATCCAGAGCAGGGCGTGTTTAACGCTACGTACTTGGCAGCCATCGAGCATCTGGACCGTGCCATGGGGCGGCTTCTGGCCAGCGTGGATGAGCTGGGAATTCGTGAAGAGACCGTGGTCATTTTTCTATCCGATAACGGCGGAGTGCATACACGTTACGCCCTGCCGCCGCCGAGGCTCGATGAAGACCATCCTCCGCGCTTGTCGATTGACCAAAGGCAATTCGACAACGCACCTTTGCGGGCTGGAAAGGGATCTCCGTATGAAGGCGGGCTGCGTGTTCCCTTGATTGTGCGCTGGCCCGGAAGAATATCTCCCGGGCAAGTCCGTGATGTGCCCGTGCATATCGTGGACGTGATGCCCACGCTGCTCGATATCGCCGGGCACGAGATCAACTCAGAGCACCACTTGGACGGCGAAAGCTGGTTGCCCCTGTGGAGCGAGGAAGCCTCATTTCCCCTGGAGCGGCCCCTTTTTTGGTACATGCCGCTGTATGATTTGCGCTGGGGAGCGACGCCCTGTGCCGTCGTGCGGCAGGGAGATTTCAAACTGATTGAATATTTCGGCGACTATTTCGACACCGAGGGACAATACCACCTCGGCTCGCACGCGGAACTATACAATCTGCGGACCGATCTTGGAGAGCGAAACAACCTCGCGGAGGCGATGCCCGAGCGGACAGCGGAATTGCAAGAACGCCTCACGGCGTGGCTCAACGAAATGAAGGCCGAGATTCCCAACACCAATCCTTGGTTTACACGTGACAAAGCCTTTCAGGAAACGCGCGAAAAACCCCCGCATTTGGCAGAGAGGCGGTTAGAGCCAGCACGCCAAAGCCAATAAAAAAGCCCCTGGAACTCACCCAGAGGCTTCATGTTGTTCTCACGTGAAGTTGCGAAATCTACGCCAGTTCCGCCAATGCCAGCTCGGCGGCATGCTTCTGCGCCAGATCAGTCTCTCCATTGAGCACGGAGGTATAAATCTTCCGCGCGGCGCGGGTATCGCCGGCATCCGCGAGGGTGGAGGCTAGTCGAATGCGAGCTTTGGCAATCCGCTTTTGAGCCCGCGTGTCCCCATTCCCCCAGGCGGAAAGGATCACCACATCCAGCGAGGCATCAGGCTGGTTGGCGAGTGCTTCCGCTGCCGCGAGCCGCACTTCCAAATGCTGGTCGGAGCTGCACTCCCGCAGCGCCGTCACGACATCTCCGCCACGTCGATGGGCGAGCGCGTTGATGGCACCGACCCGAAACTCCTCGCCAATCCCTTCCGTGGCCGCTTTGATCAGCAATTCGGTGGATGCACTGCCAGAGAGACGGTCGAGCGCCCAGCGAGCCATTTCACGGCAATCGAAGTGTTTCAGGCAGTGTGCCAAGGCATCCGTGGCCGCCTCGCCGCCGAGCAGGCTGAGCGCCCGGCACAGGCGGTTGCGGGTATCCACCGTATGTACGTGGCTGGGCGGCGCGTTCCTGCGGCGTTGATTTTCATCCTGCTCTTTCGTCGCGGTGAGCGCCGTGGCGAGCTTTTCAGCCAGCTCGGCACGGGCCTCCTCCTTGCCGCTGCCGCCTAATTCATGGACATACTGAAAGAGAGCCAAGTTCGCCTTATAGACTTCGGTTTGGTCGCCCGAATCGAGTTTTTCGAGGATTGCTTTAATATCTGGCATGGTTCACCAATCTTTGTTTGATTTGTATGAAAGCTCAAGGCCGGAATGCTGGCCGTGAATAATGAATATTTCCTAAACGTGCCATGGTGCCCGCATCGGCTTGCGGACCATGCCGTTGGCCTGTTCGTCTCCCTCGAACATTTCGGCCTTCGGGTCCCAGTGCAATTCGCGGCCCAGCTTGATGGCGATATTGCCCAGGTGGCAGATCGTGCATGAGCGATGTCCGATTTCCACATCGCAGATGCAGCGTTCGCGGCTGGCGATGCAGTCGAGCCAGTTTTCATGATGGTCATGGCTTTCGTACAGTCGCACGGCATCCGAGGCAAATTCGAACTCGTCCGAGATGAGTTCTGGATTGGAGCACTCGATCTTGCCGCGATTCACGAACACCCAGCCATCGGTGCCGGTGAACTTGGCGCCATTCTCGCCTGCCCCGTGGCAGTGCAGTTCCACGCCGTTGGCGTAGGTGTACTTGACGTCGAAATCGCCCGGCACGTCATGCGGGCCGTTTTCGTGGAACGTTCCGGTTCCTTCGACTTTCACGGGACCGGAACCGTCGGCGCCGATGCCCCATTGGGCGATATCGTTGTGGTGGGCGCCCCAGTCGGTCATCTTGCCACCAGAGTAATCGCTGAACCAGCGGAATTGATAGTGCACCCGGTTTGGTGCGTAGTCGGCGTAAGGTGCTGGGCCGAGCCAGAAGTTCCAGTCCAGTTCCGGCGGAGGCGTGGTGACCGGCTGCCAATCACCCGATCCGATGGTGCCGATGTGCGTATCGACGCGGACTAGATCGCCGATCATCTTGTTTCGCACCAATTCGCAGGCATGGCGGAAGCGGCGGTTCGACCGCTGCTGGCTACCCGTCTGGAACACCGTTCCGTAGCGCCGCGCGGTCTCGACCATCTTTTTGCCTTCGTCGATAGTCAGCGTCAGCGGCTTCTCGCAGTACACATCCTTGCCCGCTTCCATGGCGCAGATAGCGGTGAGGGCGTGCCAGTGGTCGGGCGTGGCGATCAGCACGGCGTCAATATCCTTGCGATCGCAGAGATCCCGAAAGTCCCGATAAATGCCGACCTGCCGGCCTGTCCGTTCGTAAGCGATTTGGGCGGCCATGTTGCGGTGGTTACGGTCCACATCACACACGGCAGCGACTTCGATCCGCTTGTTCGGCAGTAGCCGGTTTCGAAGATGGTGCCTTCGCCCCAAGTCTCCCACGCCGATGGAGCCGACCACGACACGGTCACTTGGCGCGGGATGGTTGCGTTTGCCGAAGGCGGTGGCCGGGACAATCGTGGGTGCCGCGGCGGCTGCCGCCGAGGTCTTGAGGAATTGTCGGCGGGTGGTGGAGGGTCGTTCGGTCACGGGATCGTACTCCTACATTTGTTCACGGTATGGATTCGGCCCGGGCAGGCACCCAAGGCGGGAGGAACTCAAGTGCATTGAGGTGGGGCGCAGCCAAACTTGCGCTGTTTTGACTCACACTGGCTACGTAACCCCATTGTCTCCTGTATCTTCCTATGCCTGCCCAGGCGTTGCAAGCCTCACCCAGTGAAAACCGGAGCCGATAAGCCATTTGATTCAGCCACGGGAAGTGGTGTGCTCATCGTCTTGCGTTGGAGGGGAGGAACCCCAAATGGTCATCCAGTTCGTCGCGAACGGAGGTGACACCACTTGGCTCCACCAGCCTTTCTTGAGCGGGAACTTTGTTTCCACGGCTTTGAGAAAACTCTTGTAGCCGAGGCAGTGCTTTGCGACTTCGATGTATGAATCGCTGCCATCCAATCGAAAACCGAGGCAGATGACATCATACGTCCACGCATCGAACTTGTAGGCCACGATCTCCACGACATCGCTCCACCGCACGGCAGTCGCTTCTCGATAGCCGCCCGAGAGTGTGAAACCGGAATCGGTGACAGTCACCGTGGGAAATGGGACGTCCTCGGACACGGGAATTCTTCCCTCACTCCAACTTGGGCGGGACGCCCAGGGATTTGCCACCGTCGATGGCCACGCAGGTGCCAGTGACCAGTTGCGCCGCGTCGCTGACCAGATAGGCAATGGATTGGGCTACCTCCTCGGGCGTGATCATCCGTCCGCAAGCCTGGGCCAACGGGCTGGCCGAGATGAATTGCCGCCGGGTCGCCTCACGATCGTCCGCCGCGTCCAGGTCCGCGTTCATCATGCCGGTGTCTTGCACGGGGCCCGGGCAGACAGCGTTGACGCGGATGCGGTCCACCGAGTGACAGAGGGCCAGGCTCTTGGTCAGCGCGACGAGGGCTCCCTTGCTGATGGAGTAAACGGGATCATGGGCGCGGGGCAAGAGTCCGGCGTTGCTGGAGACATTCACGATGGCCCCGCCCTCGGGCCGCATGCGGGGAATCGCGTGTTTACAGCAGAGAAACGCGGATTTTAGGTTCGTGTCCAGGCAGCGGTCCCATTCCTCCTCACTGACCTCGGTGATAGGCCGTACCAGGCCGACGCCAGCGTTGTTCACCAGGATGTCGATGCGGCCTGTCGTTTCCGTGGCCACTTCCACCAGCACGGCCACCTCGGATTCACGCCGCACGTCGATTTTTCGAAAGCTGATATCCTGCTCGGAAAACAGTTCCCGCGTTTCGTCGGGAATTCGCAGATCGCCCACGTACACCGAGGCACCGAGCCGCGCTAGCAGCAACGCCGTGGCGCGGCCAATCCCCGATCCGCCGCCGGTGACGATGGCCGACCGGCCCGATAGTTCTCCCACGTTCTGAATCCTTACTTGCTCGGTATCGATGGGGGAATGTCGTGAATCCCCAGCGTAGCCGCCGCGGCGTGCGGGAACCAGCATGTCGGTTTTCGTTTGCAAATTACACACGGAATCCAGAAGATGGCAGCTTGAACCACCAATCACGCCGCCTGTCCAACCAACAACAGGGATCACGCCCATGATGCTTCGCTTGCGTTTATCGGTTTTCGTGTGGGGAGGAATGCTGCTGATGTGCCTATCCGAAAGCGCTTCGTCGCAATCCTTTCAGCCCAATTACGATGAAGAAAATGTCCCCGACTATGAACTGCCCGATCCGCTGGTGATGGAGAGTGGCGAAGCGGTGGAGGACGCGGAGACTTGGAAGACACAGCGTCGCCCCGAATTGGTGCGGCTGTTTGAGAAACACGTGTATGGCAAGATGCCCTCCCCGCCCGAGCATCTCAACTTCGAGGAACAATCTCGGGACACGGAGGCGTTGGGCGGACTGGCGGTGCGAAAGGAAGTCATCGTCCGCTTCGGCCCGGAGGAAGACGCTCCGCAAATGAAGATGCTCATCTACTTGCCCCGTGATGCCGACAAATCCGTGCCGATGTTTTTGGGCCTCAATTTTCGCGGGAATCACACGGTTCATGCCGACCCAGGAATCTCGCTGGCTCAGGTATGGGGGCGGGGCCGGACCGCACGCGGCAGCCAGCCGGAGCAGGCCTCCGAGGAATCACGAGGAAATGCCGCCAGCCGGTGGCAGGTGGAGATGATTCTGCAGCGGGGCTACGGACTGGCGACGATTTACTACGGCGATATCGACCCCGATTTCGACGATGGCTTTCAAAATGGCGTGCATCCCTTGTTCTACCAGCAAGGCGAAACGCATCCCGCGCCAGACGAATGGGGTTCGATCGGGGCTTGGGCCTGGGGGCTGAGCCGAGCCCTGGACTATTTCGAAACGGATGAAAGCATCGACCAACAGCGGGTAGCCGTGATCGGGCATTCCCGTCTGGGGAAAACGGCACTCTGGGCGGGAGCCAGTGACCCGCGTTTTGCCCTGGTGATTTCCAACAACTCCGGCTGCGGCGGAGCGGCTCTCAGTCGACGGCGTTTCGGCGAGACGGTGGGCCGGATCAATGACTCCTTTCCCCACTGGTTTTGCGACAACTTCAATCAATATAACGATAACGAAGACGCGCTCCCCGTGGACCAGCACGAATTGATCGCTCTCATCGCCCCTCGGCCCGTGTACGTGGCCAGCGCGGCGAAAGATTTGTGGGCCGATCCGCGTGGAGAGTTCCTCTCCGTGAAACATGCCGAGCCGGTTTACTTATTGTTGGGGACCGATGGCCTGGGCGTGGAGGAGATGCCGAAGGTCAATCAGCCGGTGGGCCGGAAGATAGGCTACCATATCCGCACGGGCGAGCACGACGTGACAAGTTACGACTGGAAGCGATATCTCGACTTCGCCGATCGGCACCTGCGAGGCACAAAAGAGTAATAGAGAGGGGAGTATTTCGTCGGTACGGCTCGGCGCAGAACCAACCCCTCACGGCTTGCGTTTACGACGGACATTGCTGTTCCGCGATGATTTCCTGGAGGGAGATTTTTTCTTCACCGGAAAATGTGGGGCCGGTGGCCCGCCCTTTTTGGAAGCCCGGCGTTGATACATTTGGTAGAGATTCTTCGCGTGTTGGGCGATGAGCGCCCGGAGTTCGGGCGGTTCAATCACTTCGGCCCGGTCGCCGTAGCCGAGAATCCACCAGCAGATCTCGTGCAGCCCCGAAACCTTGGCGAAGAAATCGAGTGTCCCATCGGGATTGTGCCGGGTTTCTTGCGTGGGATGCCAGCGCACTTCGGCTACGTTTTGCGCCATCATTTTCTGAAAACGGATCCAGACTTGATACTCCTTGCCCGGCATCATGTGCCAGGCGTTGCGATGGTAACGCTCGACCGAAAAGCCTTTGGGAACGGGGAACGTGTCCTTGGTGGATTCCAGTGATTTGATCCGTCCCAAGTTGAAGGTCCTCACGGCGCGGTGCCAGGAGGAACGCCCGATGACATACCAACTCCGGCGGCTGTGCCATAGGCAGTAAGGGCTGAGTTTGGTGCGAATGTCCTCCCATTCGGTAAGCGAGCCGTACACCACACGCACGGCCTGCCGCTGCACGATGGAATCCAGGATTTGCTCGTAATGCCGCTGCTGCCCATCGAGCTGATTGGAAGGAGGCAGGCGGATACTGATGGCGGGAATCGTCCGCTGCAACTGTTCACGGAGTTCTTCCGTCAGCGCTCCCTCCAGTTTGAGCACGGCGGTGCGCGCGTGCTGAAAGAAAGGGAGTTGTTCCTTATCGCCGAGTTCATGACACAGCACCGCGACCGAGAGTGCCTCCTCGTAGGTGAAATTCGTGGGAGGCAAATAATACGTGTTGGGGATGTGGTAACGCAGCAACGTCTCATTATAGACAAGGGGAACTCCGGCCTGTTTAAGCACATCCAGGTCACGGAAGATGGTCCGTCGTGAAACGCCCGTCGCCCGGGCCAGATCCAGCGAGTCGTGCCCCCGGCTGGATTGCAGCAGCCCGATCAGCTTAACGAGGCGTTGCAGGCGGGCTGGTTGCATGGCGATTCGACAGCGGGCGGTGATGGCTCACTTGGCGCCCTTTGATGGCGCCGGTATCGGCTTGTGCCTCCATGCCCAGATTCCCCCAAGGGAATTTTCCTTCACCCAAGTGGCGGGAAGCCATTTGGGACCGCGACGGTTGGTTGCGCAGCGCGGACGTGGGAGCAGGAGTGGGAGTCGGCACTTCTTCCGGCAGCGGCTGGCCCGAATCGTACGTCTCGTACAGGACCTCGCCGTCTCCTTCGACCGGGGCTCCCTGTTGCACCGGCCCTCGGCTGATCACGCCAGGCCGTGTGACTCCATAATCCATATAGTAACTAGAATCTGTCTTGCTTGCTTCACGTCGTGCATCGAAATAGGCTTTGCCCGGCCAAGGCCCCTCGGACAGGTACACGGAGTTGTATTCCAACAGCGAACCCTTCGTGCGGTGAACTGTCGTGATCGCGCGGTTGTACGAGACCAACGAACGGAAATAGGCGGCTTCCGCGTCGGCGAGACGCCGCTGGGCATCGAGCAGCAGATCGATCGTGGCGGTCCCCACGTCGTACAAGGCTTGCACCGCATCGACTTGTTCTCGTGCGGCCTTGCGGCGGTTCAGGTTGGCCTGCATGCCTTCATAGTGTCTGTCAATGTCACGAATGTTGTCGCTCAGCGCGGAGATCATCTCCAATTCCATGTCTTGCAGCACGCTCCGCTGCCGGGCAAGCCCCAACTGCTGATGCCGCATATTGGACAGCTCCTGCCGGAAGCCGAGCGGCATGGACATCGTGAGGCCCAATTGCCATTCCGTGAATTCCCCTTCGGTAAGCGTTTCGTAAGCGCTGCTATTTGTCAGCCCCGCATTGCCGCTGCGGTTGGAGCTGAGCAGTTGGTCCCCCAAACCTCGCACTCGCCACAAGGCCAAGCCGTCCAAACGGGGCAGGAGGAAGTTCTTGGCCGCGACTAACTCTAGCTCCTGCTGTTTGATCCGCCACTTCTGTTGCCGCAGTTCCGGCGAACGGATCAGAGCTTCATTCTTGATCTCGTGCCAGTCGAAATAGACCTTGGCGTCAGTAGGTGTGTCGGCGGGACGGATCAGCCGTCCATCCGTGGAGGCGATGCCCATCAGGTATCGCAGACGGGACTCCGACCGCAACAGGGAGTTGAACGCCTCCACGACCTGCGCGCGGAACAGATAGACCTGCTCACGGGCTTGGGCTTCCTGGGCGGCATCACCACCGACGATGCCTTGGACTTTCTTGGCTTGCACGTTGGACCAGGTGGCCATCGCACTTTCCTGCCCCGCCTTCACGGCATCCAGGTTGTGGTAGGCGAAGTACAGTTCCCAGTAAGCGTCTTCCACCTCCGCCAAGAAGTCCCGCACGTTGGCCTCGAAGCCGGCCAGCGTGATATCGGTATTTATGCGGGAGAGGACCACGCCCCGGCTGTTGCCCACGATGGCGCTCGGACCAGCGATACGGTTGAACTCCGTGCCCGCCCCTTGCAGGAACGGCTGGCGTACTTCCAGTTCGAAGTTCACGTCGTAGTCGCTCGGTTCCACGCGAGTGGGGTTGTTGTTCAAATCGTAAAGCACATTATGCCGTAGCAAGGTCGTGCCGCCGGTGGCGTTGGTCTTGCTGAGTTGGGCCTGGAACGTGCCTTGGTCCTGTTCAAGCACTTGCTGGAACAGGTTGGCAAACGTGGTCTGAGTATTGACTTGCCGGTCGTTGCGGTTCCATACCATGCTTGCGGCGAATTGGGCATCGAATTCGGCTAGCGCCGCTTCGGCACCACGTCCCGTCCCGCCAGCGGCCCGGGCGAACGAAGAAAAGCCCGGATTTGTCTCTTCGAGCGCGGGATCATAGACGGAGGGCGTCTGCGTGGGGGCGCTGAGCAGTTGCTCGGGCGCACCGTCCACGTTGCCGATCCGGCCTCCCAGGCTGCGGATGACTTTACTGTTGGCGAGTGCCGTGCGGATGGCCTCCTCAAGCGGAAGGTCCCACGTGTTTTCCCAATCGGTGTTTTCCACGGTTAGCGGCGGCAATGCGGCATCCACCTCCACGAGGGTGTCCGCGTCCACGTCCGGGTATTCGATGTCCGTGGCCACGCCCACGTAGTGCGACAGGTCGTGGTCGTTGTGGAGATAGAAAGGTTGGGCCGGATGGCAGCCGGGCGCGAGCAGCGCCAAGCAGAGAATACCGACCCAAACAGAGCGGGCTTGCCGGCTCATCAATACGGACTCCTCGCGAAGGACGCGGCCAAAGGTGCGATCAATCCAGGATGCGACCGTCTGACAGCGCGCGGAAACGAGCGCTTGCCAGACAACTTCTCCAGGTCCCCCCCCTGGCCTCTGCCCTCCCCGTTCGCCGCCGCGCACGAAGCGCTGCCGTTGGCGAGGAGTCATCGGCAGTGGTGGTATCGGCTGCTGCCTGCGTCGACTTTGACGAATATGAGAAGAAATCGGACAAGTGACTGGAAACGACGGCGAGATTGTCTTGCCAGTTTTTTCAGATCCCTCCAATTTTCCCCGCCGTACGGCGAATAGCTGGCAATCTCTTTAGGCGATCCGGCGTTGGTCCGCCGGAGAAGCTTTTTACGATTCCATGCTTGCAGCTATGCCACGGGAGTCTGCGGTGATTGTGGTCAGTACGGAAAACTTGCCAGGCTACGTGGTCCGGGAAGTGAAGGGGCTCGTGCAAGGAAACACCGTCCGCACGAAGAATTTCGGTCGAGATATCGCGGCAGGACTGAAGACCTTGGTCGGTGGAGAAGTCCGCGGGTACACGGAGCTGTTGATCGACGCCCGGCGGGAGGCACTTTCCCGTATGCTCGACCAAGCGGAACAAATGGGCGCCAACGCCGTGGTGAATGTCCGATTCACCACCAGCAGCGTGACTCCCGGTGCCGCCGAGCTGTTGGCCTACGGCACCGCCGTGGTGGCCGACCTGCGATAATCCCGATTCGGTGGAAAGATGTGTGCCTTCAATGAGGCCATGCAACCCATGCCGGGCATGCTTCGACATGGATGTCTCTGACCTGCCAGATGACGATTTGAAATTCTCTTCACGGCTTTGCAAAATGCCCTACGTGACGGTATGCGTCGGGAGATTTCGAAAAGTCGCTGGAGATGCTGCTCATGAGACGACTTGTTTCTCGCCCTGGTTGGCCATGGATGTTGGCCATCGGGATATTGTGGACGCTAAACGCACCTGTTGGCATCGCCGCGCCGCCGAATATCGTCCTCGTGCTGGCGGACGACATGGTCTGGCGGGATTGTGAGCCATACGGGAACCCCCAAGTCTCCACGCCGAATTTAGCACGGCTCGCGCGGGAGGGCGTGTGTTTTGACGCGATGTTCACCGGGACAGCGATGTGCTCCCCCTCCCGTCAGCAGCTTTACACTGGACTATTTCCGGTAAGGAATGGGGCATTCCCCAACCATAGCCGCGTGCATGCTGGGGTGCGCAGCCTACCTCATCACCTGCAGCGCTTGGGTTATCGAGTGGGGCTCATGGGGAAAACGCACTTCGGTCCTCGGGAAGCATTTCCCTTCGAACCAGTCGGACCTCCGCGCGGAAATTCTGGACGCACGGAATTCGACCCCGATGCCATTGAGAGATTCGTCCTATGGGACACTGAACAGCCGTTTTGCTTGGTGATCTGTTCCCAAGAGCCCCATGTGCCTTGGAACCGGGGAGACGCGGATGCGTATTTCCCGGACACGCTCGTGGTCCCGCCCTATTTGGTGGATTGCCCGGCGACAAGGGAAAATTTGGCCAAATACTACGCGGAAATCACGTATCTCGACGGGCAGTTGGGAGCCGTGCTGGAAGTTTTGGGCCGTACTTCGCGCACGGACAGCACGCTCACGATCTTCACCAGCGAGCAGGGGTCACAATTCCCCTTTGGTGGTAAATGGACCTGTTACGATACGGGACTCAAGACCGCCTTCATCGCGCGTTGGCCGGGCAAGATTCAGCCTGGCTCGCGGACCAATGCGATGGCGCAATACGTGGATGTGGTGCCTACCTTGATCGAAGCGGCAGGCGGCGATCCGGCGAAATTCGATCCTGGCCGTCCGGACGTGCAAGGCCAGTCGGGCTTCGATGGCCGCAGCCTGCTGTCCGTCCTTCTTGGTCAAACCGACACCCATCGCGAATTCGTCTACGGGATTCACACCACGCGGGGCATCATCGACGGCTCGGAATGTTATCCGATCCGCTCCGTGCGCTCGCGGCGGTGGAAGTACATCCGCAATCTCAACCATGAACAGCCATTCGAAAACGTTGTCACAGGCCGGGGCTCGCACATCTTCGACGCTTGGCGAGAAGAGGCCGCCGGGGACCCGCTCGTAGCCGCGCGCGTGCGAGCATACCAACACAGGCCGGCGGAAGAGCTTTACGACTTGCAGCGGGACCCCTGGGAATTGCAAAACCTGGCCGACGATCCAGCGCGCGCGGAAGTGAAAGCCAAATTGGCGGCGGAACTGCGGCGATTCATGGCCCAGCAAGGAGACCAGGGAAATGCCACGGAGCGCTCGGTCCGGCATCGTAAAAGATGACCGGACTGGACTTCGAATGTTTCAGAAGAAGTTGATGGGCCTGCGGCGTCGGGCTCACAGATACATGCCCAAATACCCCCCCTGCTCATCCGCTTGCGTTTGCAGTTGCCGCAAGCGTTCTTCCGCTCGGGATAAGTCCCCCGCCGCGATGTAGCGGTCGAATTCCACGATGGCCGCACGGGACACGGCTTCATGAAACCACTCCACGACCGGTTCCGTCAGCCAATCGCAGGTTTCGCGAACTAATTCGACGTCGAGCGTGGCCCGTTCGGTCCGCTGGTCGGAGGCGTCGGTGAAGACTGTCCCTTCAAAGCGGAACTCCAACATGCCGACCTCATCGCGGTTGGTGAGACGAAACACGCAGGCCGCCTGGTGGAGATAGTAGGTGTTGTGGGAACCGTGGCGTTCGATGGCGAGTTTGATCCGCTCGCACTTTTCCCGAAACTTGGGAGAAGCATCGAGCGGCACGTCCAACCGTCCGACGGTACGTAATGGCAGGCAATCAAATGAAATATCGACCGATGAGGACATCATGTACTCCTGGATCGAAGTCGGAAGGGAAATGAAGGGGACGTGTCGCTATCGCTGCCATGCCATCAGCAGCCAGCCATCCTCTACGAGTGTTTGAGAGAATCGGAGCGGGCCGGCCGCTTCCCATCGCCCCGGTAACGTCATCGTATCGACCACGAATTCCGGCTTGAACACCTTTTGAAAGCGATTTTGAAGTTTCGTGATTTGGGCAAGTTCAGCCGTGCGAATCCGCTGGCTGCCTCCTCGGGCAAATCGTGCGGGCACGACTTCCAGATCGCCGATGCGCGTGGCCGTCAGCTTGCCGTCGGAAATCTCCAGGCGGTAGCTGGCGGAAATATCCATGGATCGCACGACGTTTTCACCGGTACCGAATTCCCGGCCCCGCAGCGTGACCTTGACTTGATCGTCCGCGAAAGTGAAATGCAACGGGTCGTCGCTGGCAAACAGAATCTGCCACGGCACCTCATCCGGATCGCTTTGCAGAACATCCGGAAATTCGCCCTTCATCTCGCGTACCTCCTCGCGGACTTCTTCCTCGGTCAGAGTTTCGCCGGCGAGCAGGGCGTTCGCCAGATTGTTGGCCCAGGATTGATGGATGCGAACCGCGGCGCTCGGATTCCCCGACATTCGCGGCGGCGGGCTCCAGGCGCCCAATTGGCGGCTATTCGCCTGAGTGGACTGAATGTGGACGTGCCGGTCGGTCGTGCGGAACCGCAGGAATTCCGGAAATTCGTGCCGACGTACCAGCGGGTCACGGAACCTTTCATGAAACGATTCATTGGCGTCCTGTAGGCGATCCTGGGATTCCCGGTCCATGCGGCGGCTAATGCGTGTTTCCGCATGGTCGGCCGCGATGCGGTCCGCTCGCCCACGATTTTGAGCCACCCGCTTGCTCGCTTGGCGCTCGACGATTCTGCCGATCACCCCCCGTCGCGTCGAGCCCACGCCTTGGGTGTGGCTCCGCGTGGTCGCGGCCGTTCTGGCGGGTCGCGAGGAAACACCCTCGTCGTCCACCACCAGCCGCTTACGGGCATCAAAGTTGGTCGTTCCGGAACTGTAAATCACGGCCGGACCATTCCGCCCAACAGTGGAGGTTCGCGTGCTCCCCTTCAATACCAGATCGACATGCGCGGCCGCGTCATGCGGGACAAGGTCGAGGGAAAGATCGCCTCGCGTCGTGCCGGTACCGCTGATCCGCGTACCCAGGATGACGTCATGAACCGGTTCGCGGCGCTGCACGTCTTCTTGGACACCGGCTTTCAGTAGATCTTCGGAGATTTGCGCGAAGAAATTGGGGCGCGCGTAGCGCTTGCGAACCGCGCGAACAAGCTGATCAAAACTCCCCGTTCCACTCAACCAACCGAGCCGTTCGCCGACCATTTCGCTGGCGGCAGCGGAAGGCTGTTCCGCCAAACGTTGCAGTCCTTGGGCCAAGTTTTCCAATTCGCGAGATACCTGGCTTTGGTAGTCGCTAATCGCGGATGCGTCGGCCAGGTTGATGAATTGCCGCAGCCGTTTGGCCGTTTCAAAAACCTTGGGATTTTCCAAACCAGCTTCTCTACCGACGAACCGCTGCCAGACCCGAAACAGTGTCCGCAGGTCGGGCTGATTCTCACCCAGTTGGGCCTGCAAATCGGACCAGAGGAAATAGTCTTTCCAAGCCTGCCCGTTCTGGCCCTGACGGTCGAGATACGAACCGAGGCGGCGAGTGGATTGCCCCAACAAGCTCCGGGCACGGCGTAGTTCTTCCGGGGAGACCGGCTTGATCTGGTCGCGTGCCGCCAGGGCCCGTCGCGCTAGCTCGTCGGTCACTTCAACATTGGTGGAATCATTCGATTCGGATTCGGGTGGCGAGGGGGGATCCGGCACGTCGTTGTCCGGCTGTTCCCCGGAGGAGGTCGATTCCGCTTCTGGCAATTGCTCCTCTTGGCGGGCTTCCTCAACGTCCTCGAGATCCTCTCCTGTACTTTGCAGCCAACTCCGCAAGGCGCGCCGCAAAGCCACGACCTCCCGAGGTGAATCTGGAGTGGAAGACTCCTCCACGCGCCGCATAATCCATACGATCGATTCGCGATCCAGCATTTTCCCGGCACGAAAGGCTTGGCTCAACGCCGGCAAGTGCAATTCCTCGCACCATGCTTGGCCTTCGTCAGTACGCCCCATGGCTTGGGTACATTGCTCCACGGCAAGCGCGAGCCGCAACCTGGGAATCGAAGGCGTTTCGGCTGTGGCTTGCTGTGTGAACGATAAGCCGGCGAAGCCGCAAAACAAGACAGCCACCCACACGATGCTCGAAGACGGTGCTGGTCTCGAAAAAGAACAACCAAAGTTTTTCATGATGAGCCCGGGAAAGGGGGGAATTGCCCTAGGAAGAAACGCCGCCGCGATGTCGTGCCGACGCGGCGGAACCGCCACCCATGCGTCCTGCAAGGTGATCGATATTCTTCTTAGATACCAAGAAAGGCCCTCGGAAACTACTCCCCCGTTGGCAAGGTTCTCCCAGATCGCCCAGACAGCGCGTGGAATGCGCATGCTGTTCGTTTTGGTTATTTTTCCTCAAGTAGTCCGCATTTCCCATTTCTGCCGAGAAATCATCTAATCGGCAAAAAAACCAAAATCGACAGCCCCAGCCCCTTGAAAAAAGCTTTCGAAAGGCGCATACCTTGAGGCCACTCGTCACATGGATCAAAGTGGCGAAGGGGCAATCGCCCGTTTTCAGGCCAGAGAGGACAATTCTGGGCCGCGTCCTACCGGAACAGTATGGACGCCGGGCGGTACTTCGCGACGGAGATGTTCATCTCCAGAAATAGCCCGTTCAGGGCACGCGTTGTTTTCTTGACTTCCATCGTGAGCCACTCCCATTCCTAGGCGGTCGCGCCGTTTTCCGTGGATGCGCGCGCTTCGTTCCGGTTTGGGAAAGCCCCGGTGGAGCACCTCATCTTGTCAGTACGAAGGAGAGAGGGATGGTTTGGTCTTTGATGTCCACGTGTCTGTTGGGTTTGGTTCCATTCGTTCCGGAAGCCGGCGATTTGCCAATGGCTCCCCGCGACCAGGTCCCTGCCATCCGTTGGCATGACGACTACGCCGAGGCTTATCGCGAGGCTGAACGAGACAACAGGATGCTGTTGATCTATTTTCACCACGAGGAATCTCACGACGCCCAACAACGTTTTGAACGAGATGTGCTGAAGGACCGTGAGATTCAGCAGGACCTGAAGGATTACGTGTTGGCGAAGCTACCTCTTTCGGCGTCCGCTAAGGTAGAGGGGGACGAAGTCGTCCTGCTGAGGCATTCCTCGTTTCGTGAAATGTTGGGACAGCCGGGCATTGCGGTCGTGGATTTGAAACACACCGATTCGCGGCTGCATGGGCAGGTGGTGAGCACGTTCCCCTTCAGCCACGGACGCTACTATGGCCGGGACCGCATGCGGGTGGTCTTGAATCTGCCCAAGGGAACGCTCACGCAGCGCACGCTGATTTTCGCCGTGCGAGTCCATCCCGAACGGCCCGCTAGCACGGAAGGGGATGTCTCCTCAGTTCTGGCGGAAGAAGCCCAGAGCCATTCCGTCCACCAGGCGAGTATCCAGCTTCAGGGGCATCACAATTGGGAGAACCGCTTCCATAGCATCAATGGCCGGCTCCCCGGCGGCCTGATTGCCCAGGAAGTCGTCGCGGAAAGTTGGCCTGGCGAAAACCTCGTCGAAGCTGCCGAGGAGTGCGTGCATAGCTGGCGGCAATCCTCGGGACATTGGAGCGCCGTCCGTGGCCGGCACCGCCTTTTCGGCTACGACATGAAGCGCGGACGCAACGGCATCTGGTACGCGACGGGGATCTTCGCCAGGTTCCGCTAGGCCTCTAAACCCTAAGCGCTAATCCGCCGCATTCAGCGTTTCGATGCGGCGAATACGCGGCTCCCGAAAACGAATCCAAGAACCGTGCCGGTGCATCTGCAACGCGACATGGCCGGCACGGTTCACCGGGAGCTCGTAGGTTTCCGCCACGGTCCGCCCGTTGACCCGTACTTGGCCATAATTCCCCACAACCCGCACCTGCATCAGATACCACTGGCCGGGTTCGATCGGCATCTCCCGTGAACGGCGGACGTCGTAGATGCTGCCGGTGGGATTGTTGCTGTCGCGAATGTCCTCGATCTGGATCTCGAATCCGCGATCCTTGGGGACGAGGGACTTCCAGCGAAAGAAGATGCCGCCATTGGCCAGGTGGCTAGAGCGGAGATACGTCTCGAATTCGAAATCGCGATACTGCTCCTCGGTCACCAAATAACCATTGCCGTCGGCGGCCAGGATGTCCCCGTCATCGATCGTCCAGGAGGCGTCGTCCTCCTGAAGCTTGAACCAGCCCGTGAAATCGTGCCCGTTGAACAGAGACTGCCAAGGGGGCATCGTGGAGGGAAGTTCCCTGATCTCGATGTTGCGATACGCCGTCGGCTTCCCGCGATCTTGAAACCCCAGGTACCCGGAGCGCAAGCGTTCCCGCAGTTCGGGATGGTCCGTTACGTGCAGATCCTGCACGATTACATCATTGAGCGTCACGCGCAAGCGAGGCCAATTGAAGTAGATCTCCATTGAATTCCACGAGTCGAAAGGCCGGCTGCTTTGCACGCGGGGAGGCAGCACGCCGAAGACCGCGCCGGAGGAAAGCTCCACGGGCCGGATGTTCCGCGTATCGTCGGAGACTTGAATCTCGAAGCCGACCTCGGAGTTTCTGCCATGTAGAGGCGCGTGCAAGAAGACGCCTCCTTCACCGTAGACCCCCAGCTTGTACTCCAGCCGAAGGATGAAGTTCTCGTATTGTTTTTCCGAACGGAGCCACGTCGGCTCGTTACCCGAGCCATTGCAGAAGAGCATGCCGTCTTGCCAGGAAAAGCCCGCCTCCCCTTCCCGCACCCAACCGGAAAGATCCTGGCCGTTGAAGAGTGGCGTGAACTCGGCGGCTTGAGCGGTGAAACAAAAAACTACGAGAAAATTCAGGCCCAAACAGGCGACGGACAATACGCGGTTCACGGAAACCTCTCTTTTGGCGTCGATACAATACTTGAGTCTTTGGTAAGCGAATCGGGGCGGCGGATAACTGTTGAGAATTCACTGCAAGCGGCGATATCGTAGCACGGTAAGAACCGTGTCTCAAACATGCAGTGTCATCATCAATGGTGATTATGCAAGCTGCCATACGGAGGCATGCGGTATTCCCTCCCGCCTCCGCTGGATAGAATGGCGAGTGACCACGAAACTTGATGCGGAAAGACAGACATGAATGACCCTTCCCTTTCCTCGCTGGAAATCGGCTGCGGGAAAGTCAAAGCGAAACTCGACGCGGGCGACGATTTCTTGTTGCTGGATTGCCGCGAGCAAGAGGAATACGAAATTTCCCGCCTCGATACGGCCCGGCTGCTCCCCATGAGCACATTCCCCGGTAGCGTTCAAGAATTGGAACCGTTTCGCGATCGCCAGATCGTGGTGCATTGCCATCACGGCATGCGAAGTTTGCAGGTCGCCGCATGGCTGCGGCAACAAGGATTTCCCCACGTTTGGAGCATGGCAGGAGGAATCGACGCGTGGGCTCAAACCATCGATCCGAAAATCCCCCGATATTGAATTCGCTGGCGGCCAGCGATGACGAGTTGAACCCGGCGCAGCGCGCGGCGGTCGAACATTTCGAGGGGCCTTTGCTCACCGTCGCCGGACCTGGCAGCGGCAAGACCCGCGTGATCACGCATCGCATCGCCCGTCTGCTGGAGCGAGGCGTGCCGGGCGAGCAAATCTTGGCGCTCACCTTCACCAACAAGGCGGCCAATGAAATGCGGGCACGGGTGCAGGCACTCGTGCCAGGAAACCGTGTTTGGCTGGGAACTTTCCACCGTTTTTGCGCGCAGCTCTTGCGGCGGCACGCGTCATATGCCGGGCTGGAAGAGAATTACTCCATCTACGATACGTCGGACAGCCGCAAGGCTATTAAGCGGGTGATGGAATCGTTGGACATCGATGCGTCGCATTTCACGCCGGAACGCATCGCCTCGGCCATCAGTTGGGCCAAAAACAACTTGGCCACCGCCGAGAGCTTCGAGCCTCGCTCGGGCCGCCCGCTAGACAGCATGGTGGCCCGCGTCTTTCCCGCCTATCAAGCCTTGCTGCTGGCTTCCAACGCCGTCGATTTCGATGACCTGCTACTCCACGTAGCCACGATGTTGCGGGACCAGCCGGAGTTGCGCACCGCACTCGATGCACATTACCGTTTTATTCTCGTGGATGAGTACCAAGACACGAACCTCGTGCAGTACGCCATCGTGCGGGCGCTCTCCATCGACTATCCGCATTTGGCGGTGACTGGCGATCCGGACCAATCGATCTACGGCTGGCGTGGAGCCAACCTGAAAAACATCCTGGAATTCGAGCGGGATTACCCCCAAGTGAAAGTCATCCGCCTGGAACAGAACTACCGCAGCACGCCCAACATTCTCCGCGTGGCGGACGCGCTGATCGCGCACAACGTGAAGCGGAAAGCGAAAGTCCTGAGGACCGATCTGTCGGAAGGGCTGCCTGTAAACCTCGTGGCTCACGGTTCCCATAAACGCGAAGCGGAGGCGATCGCCGCGCGCATCGCCCAGGACTTGCAAGACGGCCATCGCCGGGCGCGGGATTTTGCCGTCTTCTATCGCGTGAATGCGCTTTCACGGTCACTGGAATTCGCGCTGCACGAACAAGGCGTACCGTACCAAATCGTGCGTGGTGTCGAATTCTTTCAGCGCAAAGAGATCAAGGATGTGCTGGCTTACTTGCATTTGTTGAACAATCCGCGCGACGACTTGGCCCTGTTGCGGATCATCAATGTCCCACCGCGCGGCATCGGCAAGCAGACGATCCAAAAGTTGCAAGATTTCGCGCTGTTGCACGGCATGCCACTCTTGGCGGCGCTACGGGATCCCGCTTTTGCCGAGTCGTTGAACGCGCGGTCCCGCAAGGCGATCCAGAAGTTCGCTCGGTTTTGGGAACACCTGTTTCCTCTCTCGGAGAGCCCACTGGAAGAGGTGGTGGGACAAGTGTTGAGCACGTCCGGCTATCAAGCCGCGCTGGCCGAATCGGAAAGCGAGGAGGACGTCGAACGATTAGCGAATATCGAGGAACTGCTCACCGTGGCCCGGGAATTCGACGAGCGGCACGCGGGTCCCGGCGGGCTGGAAGCGTTTTTGGAGGAGACGAGCCTGGTCAACGACACCGACGATTGGGAAGAAGAGACCGACCGCGTGACGCTGATGACACTGCACGCCTCCAAGGGTTTGGAATTCCCCGTGGTGTTCATCACGGCACTCGAACAGGGGCTCTTGCCGCATGAAAGAAGCCGGGAATCGCTCGACCAACTGGAAGAGGAACGCCGCCTGTTGTTCGTGGGTATTACCCGCGCGCGTGAGGAATTGCAGCTTAGTTGGGCGCTGCGGCGGGAATTTCGCGGACAGCGGCGAATGACGATCGCCAGCGAATTTCTGATGGAGCTACCTCGTGAACAGATGCGGGTGGAAACACACGAGGAAGAAGATGAACTCGACTTTTTCCCGCCGCCACCGCCAGCCCCCAAGCCAGCACTTCGTCCACGTGACGTGAACGTTTCACTGACGACCGCTGCGGAACTCGGGGGCGTGCAAACGGATGCCCCGCCACAAGCCAGCTACGCGGCGGATCAGTTTCATCAGGGCATGCTGGTTCGGCACCCAGAATACGGGCTGGGAAAAATTGTCGCGCTCAGTGGCAATGGAGAGCGCCGCCGGGCCACGGTCGCCTTCGCCTCCGCCGCTGGCGAGAAGAAGTTCATTCTCGCTAGTAGTCCCTTGCGGCCCGCCAGCAATGGTAATTCTTAGATAATCGATTTCTGGTATGTTCAGCGGGCATCGGGGGCTGGCCGGAATTCCCGTGTCACGGCGCCGGGAAGTGCTGGGGTGACGCGCCGGTTAGAAAGGGCGTAATCCTCGCCGAGCAGCGCGGAGACGGTCGCGGCAACTTGGCCCTGCGTGACGGAATAATTGCGGATCGAACCGGCGGCGGGCGTGTCCGGACCCAACACGGCGATCCAAATCCGATCCGAGCCGGGATAGTCCACGCCGTGGCTCTTCCAGCCCTCGCGACCGTCCCCCCGACCATGATCGGTCGTCACCACCAGCGAAGTCTTGCCCGCGTATTCCGGCAGTGATTGCATGGTTTCCCACAGCGTTTGCAGGTATCGGTCGCTGCGCCGCGCGGCATCGAGGTACAGGTCATAGCGCCCCGCGTGCGCCCAGTCGTCCGTTTCTCCCAGGGCGACGTACAACAGCTTGGGCCGCCGCTGGTGGAGATAGGCCATCGCACCGCGCATCGTGAACACGTCGTACCGCACTGATTGCCAATAACGCGGTAGCTCTTCCGCCAAGGCGTTGACTTGCTCAAGTCTCTCCGGGGATTCAGCGATCTCTAGCGCTTGCCAGCCGGCATTCACACACAGGCCGCTTCGCTGTTGATTGAGAATGAAGGGGAACACGTCCCAGGAGCCAAATGCCGCGACTTGGCCTTGATACTTCGGCTTGGAGTTCAGCCATTCCAGCACATTCACGTTGGGATTGGGAACCTTGTCGTTGGAGGTGATCTCCGGTTCCGGGAAGCCGCACAAGATCTCGTGATAGCCCGGATAAGAAAAAAAGAGGCCGTTGGTCACCATCGCATGGCAGTTTCGGGCGGGATCGCCGAACACTTGCCCTTGCTGGACGATCACGTCCCAGAAAAAGGGGAGCAGCGTTTCCCGCCGCGCGGCGGCGTCGCCACTTCCATATTTCGCGCGGACCTCTTCGGGCCGCTCCACACCTCCCGCTTCCTTGTCGATCAGCCGCAGATCCGCGCCGCCGAATACCTCTTGCCACCGCAGGCCGTCGATGGTGACCAGCAGTAGCCGTTCAGTCTCTCCAGCATGGATTTGAAGACTAACTGAAAATGAAAATGCGATGGCCAGAAATGCAAGGAAGGAGTTTCGCACATTGCAGTGACTCATGGAGCGTCTCGGTGGGAGGTGGGGCGGCATGGCACGAGGAACGCCACTGCCAACTTAAAGCCAACGGACAAAACCTTCCGTTTGTTTCGTTCGTCCGCGTTTCACGGCCGGCGGACGCCCAAATTCGCAGATGCTGAAATGTTTTGTCCCCAGGTTCTTATTTCCGTTTGTAGGTGACTTCCATGACTTTGACTGCTTGGCCATCCTCTTTCAGCGTGTACATGATCATTTCAATTCGATTCTTGTCCACGAAGCGCGTGGTTGTCTTGGCTTCGATCGGTCCCGTGGGCGTGTCGGCGGAGCCCAGGTGCGTGAACATCTTGGCCTGGGGATCGTATGTGGCCTCGTCCAGCATGACGCCGGTGTTCATGCTGTCGATCCACGTCCCGATATACTTTTGCTTTACCTTGTCGTATGCCATGAGCCCCATGCCTTCATAGGGCTGGCCATTGAAATCGCCGCGAAAATATTGCTGGAGATAGCGGCCCCCCATGAGCATGCGGAACATCGCGCTCCCTTTGCTCACCGTCGGATCCTCGTCGCCCGCGCCGATCATACGGGTTTCCGTGTTCCACTGGCCCACGAATTTTTCCAATATCTCGTGTTCCGCAACGGGCCGGGCAAATTCCTCGTGCATTTTGGCCAAGGCTTCCGAGTCCAGGGCGGGGGATGAGGAATCCTGCGGCTCCTCGCCGAAACCCTTCTGGCTGACGAGACAGGCCAGCAAAATCGCACATCCGCACCAACTTTTGATTCGCATCACTCGGCTCCTCGCGTACTTGTCCGTGATCTCGTGACATTTGTTCACACGTTATCCTTCGGTCATGGTCCGCCTATCGTGTCGCGTGTTGCTCTGGTCTGCAACCGCCAGTGGCTGGCTGCGCCCAACTTGGCTAGGCACAATAGTGAACTTCCAACCGAATCCGCCTTGTCTCTGCCCATACGGCATTTGAATATGAGTCTTGGATTGTATACGGATTGCCCCTGGCCCGCGCGATTGCCTGCCTGGGACGCAACATCCGGCGATTGGCAAACGGCGCTCACGGCGGCAATGCGGGAAGCACTTCCAGACCCGTTGTTGCAACGTCTTGCCGTGTTCGAGGTTGCCGACGCGCGCCTGGCCGTGCAATTTCATCCCGCTGAATTCCCTGTGGAATTTGCCGAGGCAGCGGATCACCTCACCTGTTCCGCAGCCACTTCCCACGCCGGCCCTGGCTACCACGCATTTTTAGTGGACTTGCTGGAAACACTCCGTGAATCATGCGACGCCCAATGGAACTGGGGAGATACCCGTGGCTCCGGAGACGAGACTGGTTTCGCCCAGCACCGCGACTTCTCCGCATTGCGACAGCACATGTGGAGGGAATTTCTACGGGAGGTCCGCGCCAGTGCCCGCTATCAACAGCTCGTGGAACAACCACTGTCGTTGCCGATGCCGGTCGATTTTGAGGTGTATCGACTCGATCATGTTACCACGGTGGATGGGTTTCGGCCCCGCCGCTGGCTGGAGGCGGCAAGCCAAACCTCTGCCGAGGATGCCGACGTGTGGGGACCGGAATGCTTTCCCTGGTGGCAACGGGAGCGGGATGCGAGATTTTGGGAACGGTGCGCGCGCATACTCTGCTGGACCCGAGTCCCTTGGCATGTGCCGCAAGATCCGGACGTGCGTCGCCTGTATGAATTGGTGCTGGATCTCTTTTCCCGGGCACGTGAATTGGACCCCGAGATTGCGCTACCAGATCAGGAGATTCGGGAGCTACGGCAGCTTCTGGCGAGCCCATCGGGTGAACTCGCGGCTCCCGATTCCAACCCGATGGGTTACCTGAGGCGTCCCGTCCGTTGGCATTTGCCGTTAGGCTGGTCGCTAGTTCTGCCGGGATATTACTACCGAGAATCACGCCTCGAAAGTCCCATACGACACGTGTTTTCGTTTGAACATCGAAGCGTCACGCTGGGTGAGTTTCCTCGCTCGGGACAAGAGCCTAACGCAATCCTGCAAGAAATTTGTGAAGTCCTCCAGGCGGATGCGGCGGAAACGTTGAAAATCTCCGGAGATGGATTCGTGGGCCGCGTATTCCTGAGAGAGCTGGAATCGAATCGAGGCGCTCCGCACGTCTATGAGATCGCTTACGCCGCTGCCGAAGTTGGCTGCATTGGTAGTATTTCGCTGCATGATCCGAGCGACCGTGATTGGGCGATTCGAGTCGCCAAATCGGTCCGATTCCAACCGCCTCCAGAAACGCATGGAGATTGATCCAGGGCCGCGCGATGCTTATTCGGCGGCAGGTTCCGTGATCTGTTGGTCCAATTGCTCTTGTTCTTCGAGGATCTCTTCGTGCTCGCCGCAGGCTTCTAAATGCGTTTCGTCCCCCCCTCAAAAAATCTGGAGGAGTAGGACGGAGATTGCCGGCTCGTGATGGAAACCGATGTCCATTCCGCGTTTGAAGCAAGCCGATCCACGGAAAGCGGGCGCGCTCAATCGTCCAGGGAGTCGATCCCTTCGGTGAGCCATTCTAGATTGAATCGCGCCACGCACAATGAGGCCGGCGCGGTATGGCGTTCGTTCACCGAACCCCGTTCATAGAAGCAAAGAATCGTGCCGCTCGAAGTGACCGCCAGATCGGAATACCCACTGGTCCCAGATTCCAAGGACTTCGAGACCGGCCAGCTAAATCCTTCGTCGTAGCTGAGGCGGATCGAAAGGTTGCGGCGCTGGCGGCCGATAGGATTGTTCGGATTGGAGAACAGCAATCGGTTCCGTCCCGACTCGCCCCGTTCACTCAGCCTGAGAATGCTGGCCATGCAAATCGGTTCGGGAAGCGCGGGTTCATATTCCACGGGTGTCCATTCCGTGGCACCGTTGAAGCTCAACACCTTGGCGCGACCGCGTGTCCAAGATTCGTGACGGAAGTTCAGCATCACCCGTCCGTCCGCCAACTGCACGGCGCCCGTTTCGCTGGGGTTTCGGGGGCTGTATTGGCCAGCGACGATATGTCCACGATTCCAAGTGTTGCCGTTGTCGTCGCTGTAAATCACGGAGTTCAGGGAGGGTCGGTGAGCGTTGACCCCGGTTCCCGTGGAGATCCATACGGGGACGATCAATCGGCCGTTTTTGAGCTGGATGCCGTGCCCGGGCCCCGTGGCGATCACTTTCCAAAACATGTCATTGCGAAATTTTTCGAACGTGGAAGTGATTTCTCGAGGAGCACTCCAAGTCTGCCCGTCGTCCGCGCTGCGCATGTAGAAGCAACGGGCGTACTCCACGCAATACAGAAAATGCACCACGCCGGTCCTCTGATCCGCGATGGCGACAGGATTGTTGACCGTGATGTCTCCCGGTTGGGCAAAATTTCGAGACAGCGAGACCGGGTTTTGAGATGCGTTGTCGGGAGGAGTGACAATCTTCACGGGCTTGCTCCACGATTCACCGCCATCGGTGCTTCGCCGCATGAAGATGTCGATGGCTCCCCAATCACCACCACCCGTTTTTCGAGCTTCGCAAAACGCCAGCACGGTCCCTTGCCGCGTGCTAATGATGGTGGGAATACGATACAAGCCGTACCCGCCGGTGCCCGCCTCAAAAAGATCTCGTTTCTCCAAAAACGGTTCGGCGGCTTCGGCCCGCTGCCATGTGCCGTTTCCCAGAGCCACGATCATCAGCGTGGACAGGAATCCACCATGCACCAAAATCCGCATAACCTGCCCCCGGTAAATTGCAGCTATCATCAGAAGGGTTAAAATCCTATTCGGAAAGCTTCATCGTGCTTCCTGACGAAAGTAATTCCATCTTTCAATTGTAGTTCCCTCTTCGCGGCGTTTCGACCCACGCGAAGATTTGTGGACGATTCGTCTTCCAGACGAAACCAAGGCCACTACTGAAAGATTTGCAACAACTCGATTTCGCATGGCCAAAGTCCTTATCACCGGGGCGACGGGATTTATCGGGAAACACCTCGTGCAAGCGCTGAGGGCACGTGGTGATGAGGTCCGATGCGCGGTGCGGGATCCTGCACGTGGCGCCCTACTGCGAGAGTGGGGGGCGGAGTTGGTTCCCGGGGACGTGACACGCGGCGATGCCTGGCCGGAAGCGGTTCGCGGCGTGGGAGCGGTGTACCATTTAGCGGGCCGCACACAGGCGTTTGGGGAGCGTGACTTTCGGGCTGTCAATGCGGATGGCGTGCGGCAGGTCCTGACCGCCTGCGCGGCCGAACCATCACCGCCGGTATTCGTGTTGGTTTCCTCCTTGGCTGCGGCTGGTCCCGCTCCACCGGATCGCCCTCGTCGTGAGGAAGACCCTCCATGTCCTGTCTCCCATTATGGTCGTAGCAAGCTGGCGGGAGAGGAGGCGGCACGTGAATTCGCCGCTTCCGTTCCTATCACGCTCGCGCGGCCGCCCATCGTGCTGGGAGAGTACGACGCGAATGGTTTGAAGCTGTTTCAGCCCATCCGCCGGCATGGTGTGCATTTGGTGCCCGGGCGGGCGACGACTTATTACTCGTTCGTGCATGCCAGCGACCTCGCGCACGGCCTGATCCTGGCGGCGGAACAGGGTGAGCGGCTACCGCCGATCGTCGAGAGTTCCGGCCACTCCGGCCAGGGCTGCTATTTCCTGGCAGCGGAAGAAATGCTCACTTTCGCGGAATTCGGAGCGTGGCTGGCCGAAGCGCTGGGGCGCTCTCGAATTCGGACCGTGAAAGTGCCGCTGCCCATGGTCCGAGGAGCGGGCTGGGCAAGCGACGCCATGGCCCGGATGCGAGGTCGTCCAGACATCTTCGGCACGGACAAAGTCCGCGAGGCTGCCGCCGGTTCATGGACCTGTTCCACGGAACGTGCCCAGGAGCATCTCGGTTTCCGGCCCCAAAAACCGCTCCAGGCACGGCTACGCCAAACGGCACAGTGGTATTTCGACCAGCGCTGGCTGAAGTAGACGCTTGGGGTGTCTACGGGGTTTTGAACATGCGGTAACCCCACAGGAGGATCAGCGATCCTCCGATGGCGATGACCATGCTGCGAAAGTCGAATCCCTCGACCTTGCCGAAACCGAGTTGTGTGGCGACTAGCCCTCCCAACACGGCTCCGGCGATACCGATGACGATCGTCACAATGCAGCCCCCGGGATCGTCGCCTGGCATGATGAACTTTGCCAACGCACCGGCAATCAAACCGAAGATAATCCAGCCCAAGAAATCCATGCACGGCCTCCCAGTGGCATGAAAAATGAACGGGGTCGAAGAAAGTGCCTATTCTGCCCAAGGAAGTAAACATCGGAAAGGCATGGTTCCACAAAAAAGAGAGTTAAGACACGGTCGTGAAAGCGGTTCGGACATGGATTGGCAGGCCGAGGGAGGTGACAGGGTTCGCAAAGACGTTATGCTCAAGTCAGGCTGCGGCCTATTTGAAGGCGTGCTAGGGTAACCCCGGAGATGGCCATGGATCACACGCGACCAGAACGGGCTTCGCGAGGGAATTCCAAACGTCGTTGGCTGCGGTATAGCCTCTCGACGCTGCTGTTGATGATGACCGCATGCGCGATGATTTTCGGCCTGTGGTTTAGAACTCTGGAACGGCAGGCGAGGAGACAAGCCAGCGCGGCAAAAGCCATCGAGGAGTTGGACGGTTTGCTGTTTTTTGACTACCAACTCTCTTCGGGAACCTTGGATAGAACCACCACGCCAACCGGACCTGCCTGGCTTCGCCGGATGATCGGAGAGGATTATTTTCGGCGGGCGGAAATCATTGACCTCGCCTTTAAGTCAGGATTTCCAATTTGGCCCTCCAAAATCACGGATCAGGATTTGATTCACCTGGAATCGCTTCCACACCTGCACACCGTGGAAATCGGCCGGAATCCGCTCACTGACAAAGGGCTCGCGCATCTGCAGGGTCTCTCAAAGCTAAAAACTCTGTACTTAAACAGCACGTTAATCACCGGAACCGGGTGTCAACATCTCAGGCAACTGCCGCGATTCGAATGGCTCGTGTTGAGCAATTCGCCCGTAACCGACCAGGGGCTTCGCCAGGTTGGCAAACTCTCTGGGTTGAAACATTTGTCGTTAGAGCGAGCGCAGATCACGGACGAGGGCCTGAAGGCACTGGTCGATTTGAAGCAACTCGATGAATTGCGGCTCGCCTACACGTCAGTCGGCGATGCTGGACTGCGGCATCTCGCGAAAATGTCAAAGCTCACATCGCTCGACTTAACCGGCACGGAGGTGACGCCAGCAGGCGTCGCCGAATTCAAGAACAAAGTTCCGGGGTGCCGAGTAGCGTTGTCGTACGGCTTCGGGGAAGAGGCTCGGGATATCGAACTTTGGCCGCCTGGCACGGTTCCCACTCGCGAGCAGTTAGTGGCTCATGCCAAGAAATTGGGTGGCGTCAGCGCCGAAGTGCGCGTGGACGAAACGCGAAGCGGCAACCCCATCAACGTATGGACCATTAGTTACAGTGATGCTTCGGACGAGACGGTTATCCGCGTTTTGGAACAGATGCCCGATTTGGAACACGTTTTTTTCAGCCGAGTGTTGTTTGGCGACGGCGTTCTGGAAGCGATGACACAACTGACCAAACTGTCCACATTAGAAACACAAATGAGCCGCATTACGGACGCGGGCGTGGTGTACCTGTCGGAAATGTCGCAGATCAAGGTATTGGGCCTGCGCGGTTCACGCATCACGGATTCCAGCGTGGAGATTCTCGCGCAATTGACCAATCTAAATCGGCTCGATGTCGCGAAGACGAGGATTTCCATCGAAGGCGCTCAAAGGCTGCGAGCCGCTCTGCCCAACTGTCAGATCATTTATTGAAATGAATGATTCGTTTGGTTTTCGTCGATGTTTGGCCTTCGACGACTCGCTTTCGCCACAAGTTTCCAGGAAACAACAACTGACGGCTTCACCGAGCGGACTTTCCGCCGGTGATACCCGTTTTCCTGGGCCGATTCACGAGTTACGGCCAGCCGACCGTGGTCCGCGCGGAAATGCCGCGAATACGTTTCGCGATGATCTGGCCGTGATCATTCGACACAATTTGCTTTTGGCTGAATGTAACCAAAATTTCACTAGGAGGCCCCTCGCCAACAGATCCCGATTCACTGGCCATCGGCAGGTAAACTTCGGCAGGACATGGCCAAGCCGTCGATGGAGATTCCCAGTCATCGATCAGCACAGGCAATTGACCATTTGAATAAAATGTTCCGTTCAGATTCATCCCAAGGGCATGCGCCTTGGATTGAGATTTTCGCCTGGTGAAGGCGGAAAGTGTTACGGCAAAAAAACCAAAACAAAAATACGTCAATTGAAGTGACCTGTGACCGGCTCCTATATCTTTCAGGCACGTCGCGTAGTGAGAAGCCACCCGTCTCCACGAGCGACCGGCCATGTGAGATGACCCATCGTTTCGCTGGCCGTGCCAGCCAACTCGATGAATGCGAGCCACTTCGAACCGCCTAGGGAACAACATTTCGCGCATGAGAACCGCAAGATCTCCGGGACGGAACGACCACTCCAAGGAAGTGCTCAAGGTGATGTTCGTGACCACGAGCCTTGAAGTGGGAGGAGCCGCGTCGCTCCTTTCGCACCTGGTGCGAAGACTCGATCGCGAACGGTTTTCACCCGAGCTCTGCTGCTTAAGGTCACCCGGTGCCTGGGGAACCGCCATCTCGGAAGAGATCCCCACGTTCGCCGGCCTGCTCAAGCACAAATATCAATTCCAAGGCTGGCAGCGTTTGGCCCGTTTGTTTCGCGAGCGTGAACCGCAAATCGTGGCCACATTGGGAGGTGGCGACGAAATCCTGCTCTCGCGCCTGTCGGCACGCACGGCGGGCGTTCCGCTCACGGTGGCCGTGCTGCCCACCACGGCGGGAAAGCAACGTTGGGTTCGCCTCTTCACGCCTCTCGCCGATGCGTACGTCGCGGCGGCGGAGACGCATGCACAGCGCCTCGTCCAAACGTACCGACTGCCCGCATCGAAAGTGCATCACGTTCCGGGCGGAGTGGATCTGAAGAAGTTTTATCCCCGACCGGCGGTAGCCCAGGGACACCTCCATCGGGAGCATGACATTCCCTCGGATGCCCATCTTTTGGGAATCGTGGGGGCGCTCCAGCCCGAGAAGAATCATGAAATGTTTCTCCGCGTGGCAACCATGGTGCGGATCCACGTGCCTCGATCCCACTTCTTCATCGTGGGGGACGGGCCGGAAAGAGCCCGTCTGGAAGACACGGCCGCGCGCTGGGGAATTCGCGATGCGGTGCACTTCCTGGGAAATCGGCCCGACGTGCCCGATTTGCTCGCGGAACTCGACGTCGTACTCTGCACGTCCAACCATGAGGCCAATCCCGTCTCGGTGTGGGAAGCCATGGCGTCCGGCAAGCCGATTGTGGCCACGCGGGCCGGCTACCTGCCGGAAACAATCCGTGATGGCGAGTCGGGATTCCTCGTGATTCCCGGTCAGGCGGAAAAAATGTGCCAGTATGCACTGCAAATCTTGAGAGACCCTTTATTGGGCCGGAAGCTGGGGAACAATGCTCGGCACTGGGCAGAAAAACATGTTGATGTGGAACGGATGGTCGCCGGTTACGAACGATTGTTCAAAGATCTTCATGCCCAAAAGCAGGGCCAGCCCAACCTGGTGATCCCTCAAAGCAGCGAGGCCCCCTGGTCCGCGGAGCCTGCCTGGAACGCTGAGCCTGTCGCTGTCGGCGACGAACAATGAGCACGCGGCCGATCGAGAGGATCGGCCATCGTGGCGGGGACAAGCCCGACGTCCGGACATATAATGGATACGGGACGGCTCCGAGTACGTCTCACGATCCATCATCACATCCCTGGGCGCATGCCGCCGCGAACCATCCTCGTCCAGAAGGTAATGGGCCCCTGAAAAAACCCATTTCTCGAAACGAGTGGACCACGGACACTATTTCTGGCCCACAGAGCTTCTTGCCGCCGACAGCCTCCATGACCGGTATTTTTCTCTCGGCCGTGGCCCGCGTGCTCAGCGGCGCGAGCGTGCGTTGGATCGACTGCCAGCCAGATACGTGCCAGCGGGTCTATTTCGCCAACCACACGAGCCACCTGGACGCGATTGTCCTGTGGTCGTCCCTGCCGTTTGAGGTGCGTGGCGAGACCCGTCCGGTGGCCGCCAAGGATTATTGGGAAAAGTCGCGGCTGAGGAGATTTTTCGCGCGGACCTTCAACGCGATTCTCATCGATCGCACGGAAATCAAAGTGCATCAGAGCCCCGTCGATGTGATGCTCCGCGAGATTCGGGACCGCTATTCGCTGATTGTTTTTCCCGAAGGCGGACGCAATACGGGCCCCACGGTGGGCGAATTCAAAAGTGGGCTTTATTATCTGTGCAAGAAACGACCTGACTTGGAATTGGTCCCGGTACACATCGACAATTTGAATCGCGTCCTGCCGCGAGGGGAATTTCTGCCCGTGCCCTTATTGACCTGCGTGACCTTTGGCCCCCCCATTTGGCTGGAAGCGGGAGAATCGAAAACGGAGTTTTTGGGTCGGGCACGCGAGGCGGTTTGCCGGCTGAAGGATCTTTGATGATGGACGTGCAAACCGCGATTTTCGTCGGGGCCGTGGTCGCGGCCCTCACGCTGGCGACCATGGTGGGCCAAATTCTCCATGGTCGTCAGGACATCGGCCTGGACCCTGCGGTCGTGCATAACTTCAACTTGCGCGTGCGGGCCTGGTGGCTCATGTTTTCCATTCTCGCCACGGCGCTGTTGATGGGCCGAATTGCCACCGTGGTGATCTTTGGCCTGCTCTCCTTCCAGGCGTTGCGCGAATTCATCACGTTGACGCCCACGCGGCTGGGGGACCACCGCGCGCTCTTCTGGGTATTCGTACTGTTCACGCCGCTACAATACGTACTTGTCGGCATGGAACGGTACGGTCTGTACAGCGTGTTGATTCCCGTCTACGGGTTTTTGTTCGTGCCGGCGCGGGTGGCCATGTCGGGAGATTACCGAGGTTTCCTGAAACGCGTGGCGATGATCCAGTCCGGCTTGATCATTTGCGTCTATTGCCTCAGCTACGCACCCGCGCTGCTGAGCTTGCAGCTCAAGCCCCTGATTGTGGAAGACATGGGAAACAACCTGCCTCGAAACAATGCCGAGAATTTCTCGGATGCGGGCCAAGACGCCAATGAGGACGACGATTCCCTCCCCCAGCTTATTCGGCAGGCGGGATCCAATACGCGGCTGCTGATTTTTCTTGTGGTCATCGTGCAGTTCGGCGATGCATTGCAATATTTGTTGGGGAAATGGATCGGGCGGAACGTGATCGCCGAATCGATCAGTCAGAACCGGACATGGGAAGGGCTGCTGGGCGGCATGGCCGGAACAGCGCTGTTGGGAGCGCTCCTAGCCAGCGTGACCACCTTCAGTGTGTGGCAAGGGGCCACGATGGCCATCGTGGTCACCGTCATGTCGTTCGCTGGCAGCATGACCATGTCCGCGATCAAAAGAGACCGAGGCGTGACCGATTATGGTATTTTGGTGGAGGGACACGGCGGCCTTCTGGACCGTATTGATTCGCTCTGCTTTGCCGCGCCTGTCTTTTTTCATGTAACACGTTTTTTCTTCGCGGAACTTCCATAACCCGTGTTGCCTACCATGGCGGCACGCGGGGAACCGTACCCGCGATTGGGCTTGGTGGCCGCCTGGGGATGTTTTACCCTAAGCCCATGATCCGAGTGCTTTGGAACGGAAATCGCTGCCATGATGTTATTGGAACCCTCCCCCACCCCCGCCGATCTTCGCTTTTCGCTCGCGGGGATTCCCGTCCGGGTGCATCCTTTCTTTTGGCTCATGGCCATCTTCATTGCCGGCCTGGACCGTGATCCGCGAGCGGTGTTGATCGTCGTGGTCGCGATTTTTGTTTCCGTATTGGTCCATGAATTGGGGCACGCGCTCACCGCCATGGCTTTTGGCAATCGGGCCAAAATCGTGCTTTGGATGATGGGGGGGTTGGCCATCTACGAACCCGGAACGGACGAATGGCGCAAGCGTGTGCTCATCGCCGCCGCCGGACCCTTGGCCGGATTCCTATTCGCCATCCTGCTCGCCGTGGGGTTGCTGGCAACCGGCCACACGCTGATCTGGATCGGTTCCGGGCCGGGAGCCATCGTGCCGCTCGTGAATGGAATTTCCACGGATGGTCTGAATGTCCTCGTGAATGCCCTGTTTTTTGTCAATATCATGTGGGGCCTGCTGAACTTGCTCCCCGTGCTCCCACTGGATGGCGGGCAAATCACGCGGATCGTGTTACAGCAAGTACAGCCCGCCGGCGGACTGCGGACCGCCTATTGGGTCTCGCTGATCACTGCCGGAGGCGTGGCCCTCTTGAGCCTGACCGGCGGAAGGAACAACCTCTTTCTCACGATCATGTTCGGCCTGCTGGCTTATCAGAGCTACCAGGCGATCCAAGCCCTCTCCGGTTACGACGGGTTTTACGATTCCTATTCCAACCGGCGTCCATGGTGAACGTGGAGGAACCAGAGCCGACAAACGCTATTTCTCCTCGCCCACGTTTCGTGGTGCTGGGGGCCAGCAACATCTCACGCAGCCTCCCGGCAATCGTTCAAGCCGCCGAGAACCACGCGGGCGGTCCCATGGAACTCGTCATCGCGGCGGGACATGGCCGTTCGTTCGGATTGAGGACTACGTTTCTGGGGCGTTCCCTCCCCGGCATTTTGCAATCGGGGATATGGTCCGCGCTCGGATCACAGCCCCGAACCGCCTGCCAGGCGATCGTGACCGACGTGGGAAACGATCTTTTCTACGGCGTGACGGTCACCGAGTTGATGAGTTGGGTGGACGAATGCCTGGACCGGCTTCGCGGCTCGATGGACCAACTCGCCGTGGCGCTCCCGCCGGTCTGCAATCTCGAAGGGCTGGCCCCTTGGCGGTTTTACGTCTTTCGACGTCTGTTTTTTCCCCGCTGCCCGCTAACCCTGCCCGATATGGCGAGACTAGGACACGAGCTGGAAGAGAGGCTGCGCGAAGTGGCTCAACGGCACGCGACACGCATTGTGGAGCCTGAGAGGAGCTGGTATGGCGTGGATCCGCTTCACATCAAACGAGCAGCCATGGCCAACGCTTGGCAGCGGATATTTGGGGGCACGAAACCGCCGACAAAAACATCGGCGCCCCTCTGGACATCCTTGCGTCGTGAATGGTACCTGAAACGGCTCTCACCCGAACGTAAGGAACGCTGGGGGCGCGAATGGCATACCCCCCAACCAGCCGGACGGCTGCCCCATGGTACCACGATCGCGCTTTATTAATTCGACGCATGGTAGGCTGTCGCGATGGTCTCGCCTACTCGCGGCGGAAGATGTGTTTGAGGTCGTGCAGAGCCTCTCCTATTCGCTCTACTTCCTCGAGCGTGTTGTAGAGATAGAAGCTGGCCCGCGTGCTCGCCGATACGCGTAGCCTTTTGTGCAGCGGCATGGCACAGTGGTGCCCCGCCCGGACCGCGATGCCATGCCGGTCCAAAATTTGCGCGACATCGTGGGCATGGATGCCATCCATCACGAAGCTCACGATTCCGGCTTTTTTCTCTTGCGCGGGTCCCAAAAGTTGTACTCCGCCAACTTCCGCAAGCACTTCGTGGGCACGTTGCGTGAGACGCTGTTCGTGGGCTTGGATCGCTTCCAGGCCGATGTTTCGCAGATAATTGATCGCGGTGCCCAGCCCGATAGCGGGCACGATGGAAGGAGTACCCGCTTCGAATTTCGCCGGCAGATCCGCGGGCTCGTAACCCTCCAGCGTTACACGTTGGATCATGCTCCCTCCCCCCATGAAAGGAGGCATCGCGTCGAGAAGTTCCGCACGGCCATACAACACACCGATCCCCGAGGGGCCTAGCATTTTATGGCCGCTGAAGACCACGAAGTCGGCATCCCATTCCCGCAGCGGCACGGTTTGATGGGGTACCGCCTGCGCCGCATCCACGGTGACCAGAGCACCGGCGGCGTGGGCCCGGCGGGTAATTTCCTCCACGGGATTGACCGTGCCCAGCACATTGGAGACCGCCGTGAGTGAAACCATCTTGGTCCGCTCGGTGAGCAGCGTATCCAGGGCACTTAGCTCAATCTCTCCTTCGTCGGTGATAGGGAGAAAACGTATCCGGCAACCCGTGCGTTGGGAGAGCTGCTGCCACGGAACGATGTTCGAGTGGTGCTCCATCTCCGTGAGCAGGATTTCATCCCCTTCTCGGACTTGCCAATCACCCCAACTGCGGGCGATCAGATTGATCGACTCCGTGGTGCCCCGCGTGAAGATGATTTCTTCCCGAGTTTCGGCGCCGAGAAAGTCCCGGACATTTTCACGGGCCTCCTCGTACAAGTCCGTGGACTGGTCGCTGAGCCAGTGGATTCCCCGATGCACGTTGGCATAGTGCTTTTCGTACGTGTTCACTAGGGCGTCGATGACCTGCCGCGGCCGCTGCGTGGTCGCGGCGTTGTCCAGGTACGCCAGCGGGACGCGCCCGTGCAATACGGTGGAGAGTATCGGAAAGTCGGCCCGGTAGATTTCCGGATCGAACGTGGCCACATCAGGAACGGTGGTCATGAGGATTCCTCCTGGCTGCCTTCGCGTGACTCCGAGCTGCCGTTGACCGGCGAATAGATCGCCGATTGCAAAACTTGCCACGACAGCAAGCAGCATTTCTGTCGATTCGGCGTGAGCCGCGCGCCGAACAGCTTGAGCATGTCCTGGGCATTGAACGATTTCACGTCGTCGAGGCGTTTGCCTTGAACCTCTTCCATCAGCATGGACGCGGAAGCTTGGCTAATGCAGCAGCCGTCTCCGTCGAAGTACGCATCTTGGATCACACCATCGTCGCCAATGTTCAGTTCCACCCGGACTACATCCCCACACAAGGGATTGTCCGCTTCATGGGCATGCGTGGTGCAGGGGCAGTGCCCTTTGTGAAAGGGGTCTTCGTAATGGTCCAGGATATGTTCCTGGTAGATTTCTTCTTCGTTGGACATGCCGGCAATCGATTCGCGGGAAAAGGTATAATCAAAAGCGAACTACTTGAATCTCAACCATAACCACGTCGCGGCATTCACGTGAGCCAATGTGCCGCGTCTTTTTCACATATTTCGTGGTCTTAAATGCAGTTTATGGGGCTCTCCCCGCTTCGGCAACCACACTTCGTCGCGACCGACACATATCGGCAGGCAGTCGCCACGGTTATTTTCTCGTTGGCAGGTAATTCCTGGCAGATCTGGTTGTAAAAGAAAAAATTTGTTATGCGCCAAGTTTTTTCGCGGAACTTCAGTTAGCAAGTGGTGTCCGTGGAGTTCCTGCCCAAATTCCCGTGCGCCCGCTCCCCAACGTCATCCTCCGCCATCCCCGCTCCAGGAGGTCTGTCTCATGCGCTGCCAGTCCCTGTTTTTCAGTATCATCCCATTGTTGGCTTTGTTGCCGGCGCTCTTTGTTTCGCAATTGGCTTCGGCGAATGACGATTTGGCATCTCAAGTCGAAGGCCTGTTCACCGCGTGGGACCAAGCCGATGTACCGGGGTGCTCCGTGGGAATTGTCCGTGATGGAAAGCTGGTCCACGCCCGGGGATACGGCTCGGCCAATCTAAACCATGAAGTTCTCAACACACCGAAAACTGTGTTCCCGATGGCCTCGCTTTCCAAGTCAGTCACATGCGCCTGCCTGGCCTTGCTCATGGACCAAGGCAAGATCTCCCCGGAGGATGAGGTGCGCCAATATCTCCCGGAACTTCATGCCCACGAAACGCCGATTCGGCTGCGGCACATGATCCGTTGCCACAGCGGAATTTGGGCACAGTTCCACATTCTTCCCTTGGCCGGCTGGGGGAACGTGCCTATCCATGCACCGTATTCCAAAGAGGACCTCTTCACCCTGCTCGCTGGGCAGCGACGTTTGCCTTTCGAGCCAGGCAGCCGATTCCAATATGGCAGCGGCGAGTATTTTCTCCTGGCCATGGTGGTCGAACGGGTCACCGGCCAAACGCTCGCCGAATTCGCGCGGGAAAACTTGTTCAACCCGCTCGGCATGTCCCGCACTTTCTACATGGATGACCCTTCGCTCGTGGTGCCGAATCTGGCCGTGGGCCACTATCAAGACAAGCAGGGAAACTGGCATCCGTGGAACAACCATGGCTACCTTTCCGGCGGAGGCGGCATGTATTCCTGCGTCGAGGATCTTCAGCGTTGGGCGAATCAGTTCAACGGCCATGCGTTTTCGCGGGGCCAGTATGTGGACACCTTCTTCAGCGAGGGAACACTGCTGGAAAACCGCTTCGTGCTTGACCTGGATGCCTACCGGCGAAAGGTCCATGAACATCCCGACAACGCGCCCGCCGGGATGTACCGAGGGCTCCGGCGGCTGATGTTCACGGGCGGATTTTGGGGCTCATCCGTGGCGATGGCACATTTCCCCTCCGAGAAGTTCACGGCGATTTGCCTGGCCAACAATGATGAGATTTCACCCTGGCGTAAATGCCACGAGATCGTGGACCTGTACCTCGCGGAGAAGCTGGCTCCACTGCCAGCTACGGAGGATATCCGAGATTTGCCCGTCATATCCCTTCCTGAAAGCGAATTGGTTTCCAAAGTAGGAGACTATCGTATGGAGCAGGGGATCACACAAACTTGGCGGATCGTGTTTCGCGATGGCCGGCTGCATGTCGTGGACCGCATGCGAGACGCGTACCCGTTAGAGCCCGTCAGCCCTAGCCGATTTCGGCCCGCGGGAGAGAGCCCGTTCTATGATTCCGCCGAATTTGCCTTCACGCCCGAGACAGCGGAGACACCCTCCTCATTCACGCTGCGAACCTTTGAGTGGCAAGTGCGGGAAGTTCTGCGGTTTGAGCACGTCGAGTTGGCCCAACCTTCTTCCGAAGAACTGGCTGAATACGCGGGCGACTATTTCAGCGACGAGATCAATTCGGCCTATCGTTTTCGAGCGAGGGAAGGAGGGCTCGAAGTGCGGCTGCATGGCCGGCGCTGGGAACGGTTGGAGCCAACCATCCGCGACGAGTTCATCGCCGCCGAAAAACATCCCCATGACAACCGCATCTTCAAATTCATGCGCGATGACGCGGGGAAGGTCTGGGCCGTGGGCATCGATTTCTGGCGGATCCACGGCCTGCGGTTCGACAAGCAGGCTCCAGAACAGGGGCGCCGATGAGGGGGTGATGCTACGAAGAATATCTACCTGGCAACACCAGGTCAGCAAAGAGCGGGCGAAGGGACTCGAACCCTCGACATCCAGCTTGGGAAGCTAGCACTCTACCAACTGAGTTACGCCCGCTGGTGCGTGGGCCGGTTGCCCAGCCCACGTGCGATTATAACCATTTCGCGTGATGTTCCGCACGCGCCGCGTCAAAAAATCATGGTGAGGCGCGACCGCTCCCCGCCGCGGCGGCGGTCCGCTGATCAGCTTTCGGCCCTTCTTCGTCCAACACGATGTAGTTGCAATACCCGATCATCATCTCTTCGAAGGTTTGATCTCCCCAGCGGACCTCTTGAGTGGGATCGGGATTGGCGGGGTTATCCTCCGAGTTATCGAAGTGGGCCACGCATTCCAGCGTCGAACCGGCAGGAATGGTGAGCGGGTCCTTGAAGTAGTAACTGCTCTGCCAGTTGAAGTCGTAACGGGGAATGGAAAGCAGCGTCTCTCGGCTGCCGTCAGGGAACCGCACGTAATAATCAAACGCCCGGCCCCTTAGATGCATGTGGGGCATCAAGCTCAAGATTTGGACATCCTTGGGAATCTTCCGCTTGGACGTGACCTGATGATATCGGGCACCAGGCGGGATGCGGAATTTGCCGTTGGCAATGGCCACTTTGTGCACCAGATGCTGGGGCGGCTCCTCCCCCTTATAGAGCACGAGGCCGATTTGGGAGCGGTCCTTTTCTTCTTTACCCGTTGGCGTGTAGTGCATCTGCCAAATCAGTTTGGAACCGGCGGGAATTCGCAGCGCGACCCCCTCGGGCAAAATCAAGGGCATATCACCCGGCGCCGTCCCCACGATCCAATTATCAGTCAGCCGTTCACCACGATCCTTGCCTTCCGCTTCGGGTTCGCGATAGAAACCGATGATGTGATGCACCACGGCGCGGTTGCCTGGCCGGGCTTCGGCGGCTTGAATCCACACGTCTTCCTCGAAGTCCATCTCTGTTTCGAAATACTGGTAGGGGACCACGCCCTGGGCGGGAATCGTCACTTCTTCGGGCATTTCGAACACGATATCCGGCTTGCCGATGGCCCAGCCCTGGGCCCAATCCTTGGGCGGCGGCAATTTGGATTCATCGCCCAGCGGGGTATCGGCCTGGATCCAGGCAGTGAGCGTGTCAATCTCTTTCTGCGATAGCCGTCGGTCATTGCGAAAATCACCGTGACGAGGATCGGCATGCCAGGGCGGCATGCGGCGCTCTTGCACGACCTCTTCGATCATGGCGGCCCAGTTCACGGCATCGTCATAGGTCAAAAGGGAGAAGGGGGCCACCATGCCGGGACGGTGGCACGATTCGCATTTTTGCCGCATGATCGGCGCGATGTGCTCCGCGTACGTGATTTCACCTTCGGGCCGCTCGCGTTTGGGCGGGGTGATCAGGCAGCCCGCCACCTTCGTGCGCGGCGTGGCCACTTCTTCGCCGGCCAATACCTGCTCCAGCGCTTGCCATACTCCGACAGCTCGCGCATCGTCCCGCTTGTAGGTGTAACCAAAACGGTCATCGATCCGGCCCTGGTAACGAACCACCCGCTGGCCATCCAGCACGAACGCCTCGGACATCCGCCGGACACCGAGGAAGTCGGCCAGCAAGCCTTGAGGGTCCTTGAACACCGGGAAGGCGATCTTGAATTCGTCACGGTGCTGGGCCATCTCTTCCAGCGTGTCCCCCCGATTGACGTTCACGCCGACAAACTGCACGCTCTGCTCGGCATACTTCTCCTGCATCTCATTGAGCACGGGCAGGTATTGGTTGCCAATCGGGCATTCGGTGCCCAGGATCACCACGACCAGGCAGCGATATTCGTTGAAGTCCGAGAGAGACGCGGGCTGGCCATCCAGATCCGACAGCAGGAGTTCCGGCAACTGCCGTCCCACGGACGAGGCCGGTTCCGGCGCCGCGCTGGCCGTGCCAATGCCCAATGCCAGCATGCCCCACGCGAATCCCAGACAAATCAAACGGTGCATACTCCGTCCCTCTTCTAAATCAATGACTCGTAAGAATCTCCCACGGCAGGCCGTACGCACGCCGCTTTCCACTTTAATCGTTGAATTTTGATTGTACTGGCCACTGAAAAACGAGACAACGCGGACTCGGAGAGGAATCGCCGGCTCACTCCCCTTTTTGCCGTCCAACACGAAGTGTCACAGTGACTCCATGCGTTATTCGTAGCCAGCGGTCTTGAGGATCAAATGTTTGGGCCAAGACGCACCCGTATCGATCCACTGCTTGATTTTGGCGACTTCCTCTGCGGTCAAGGCGGGAAACTTTTCCCGTGCGTCTAGCGGCGGCATGTGTAATTCGTCACTTGCTCCGGACACAGCGATGTACATCAGGCTTTCGCCGCTCAAGCCGGGCACAACCGCTGGGACACCGGTTTCGCCACCCCGGAGCAGCGGCATGCGCGTCGTCATGTCAAGGTTCCCTTGAGGCTCATCACCGGCATGGCAGCCGACGCAGGAGCGTTCCAAGAGCGGCTGAATGTGACGCACGAAATCCACCGGGCCCGCTTCGACCGGTTCGGCCACGGGTGGCGGGGCCGCTTGCTCCGCCACGCCGGCATCTTTGGATTTCGGCTCATTCGCTGGAATCTCGCCCGTTGTTTTGGGCAAAATCGTGTCTTGGGGCTCGATCGCCAGTGTCATGGCGATGATCGCCCAAGCGGTGGCGGGAGCCGAAACCCATTGGTCCCGGCCATGGGGAAAACCACTTTCAAATGGCGGCTGGAAGGGCCAGCTCCGGCTCTTGACGAACCAGGACCCGTCATCGAACTGCGTGTTCAACAAAAATTTCAGGCCACGCTGGTAAGCTGGGGCGCTGGTGGGCATCCCGCCGGCAACATGCAGCGCAACTAGAGTTTGCCCAGTGGCCCAGGCATCGCTTTCCAGATGCGGCAATTGGGACCAACCGCCGTCGCCACGTTGATCCTCCAATAACCGATCCACGAGTTCTGTGAGTTCGGCTTCGGAACGACCCGCCCAACCGAGGCCCAGCAATTGATACACCCGCTCCTGATGGTAGCGGGCCGGCGTTTCGTCCAGCCATCGCGCCGCACGCTCGATCCGCTGGCGGAATTCGCCGGTGCGGCCCGCGATGGGATAAAGCTGCAATGCTTGCATGGCGAGGACCGTAGCCGTAAAGTCACCGTCCCCCATCGGCGGGCGCAGGACACCCGAGGTCCAACTGCCATTCGGCTTTTGCGTGGCAGCCAAATACCAGACTGTCGCCTGGATCGTTTCCGTGGCGGCATGCCCCAGCGCGGAGAGGCCCCACAGGGCGTAGCCGAAAAACCGGGGCGGAACTGGAGCAGGCTCGTCAAGCTGGTAGCAGCGATTGAGAAATGTCGTCCCGCCACGCTGCCCCGTCTGCCGGCGAATCAAGCGGCCCAGCGATGCCTCGTCGATGGGAAGTCCGCGATCGCGAGCCCAACCGATGGCGACGGCAGGCAAGTTCTGGTGGTGGCAGGAGACGCATGTTTTTCGCTCCTCCAGAAAAACGTCCGAGCTATCTTGCAACAGCGCGATGCCTTTGCCCACGCTTTCGACCAGCAGCCGCTGCTGGTTGCCCGCGTGCAAATTGACGCTCCGCCGGGGTATCTCCGGAGTCTCGTCAGGGTGCTCGGGAATTCCGGCTGCGACGAGCGTTTCAATCAATTCGGGATGCCCCCGCCGACGCGCCCAAGTCAGCGCGGTTTCTTCGTACTTGTTCCGGGCACCCGTCTCCACATCCCGCTGGAGGAGTGCTTTAAGTGCCGACGTATCTCCCGTCTCCGTGTAAGCGGCCAGCAAGATCGCCGGTTCGTTTCCGGGCGGCGTGCGCTGCGCCACACTTCCGCCCCGTTCGATTAACTCTCGAGCGATATCCGGCTTTTGGGCCAAAAAAGCCTGATTTACCGCAAGGCCGGTATCGGGAAACTCTCCATCATTGGCGGCGGTGAGGCGGTCGCAGAAGAGCGTCACAATCTCCAAGGTTCCCCGCGCGGCTGCGGTTTCCAGGAGTAACGTACTGTCGTTGCCGATGAGTTTTTCGAGTTGTTCCGTTCGTTCCGCATGGGCCAGCAACAAATCGATGGTTTCCAAATCAGCCGCTTCCACCGCATTCAAGAGCGCGGACTCATCCTGCCCGTTGCGGGCGGTCAGTTCCGCGCCATGGGCCAGCAGGTGGTCCACGACGGAGACTCCACCCGATACGGACGCCGCCACCAACAGCGGCGTGTTGCCCAAGGCGGAGCGAGCATCCACATTCGCGCCATGTTCGACGAGGAGCCGCGTTTTTTCCTGGTCAGTCACCGACCATAAGAGCGCGGTGACTCCGCGATTATTGGCCGCGTTGGGATCCGCTCCGCGCTCGAGTAACTTTCGCACGCTCTCCGCACTGCCATGCAAGGCGGCGGCCATCAAAGGGGTCGTTCCATCGGCCGCGCGAAGATTGGCCGGTGTTCCTTGCCGAAGCAATCGTGCGACGCGCCCCTCGTCGCGTTCCCGAATGGCGCGAAACAAGGGGTGGTCCAGTTCGGCGCCGAAAATCGATCCCGCCATGCAGACCATGGCCAAACAGGCGGCCAATGGCTTTTTTCCACATTTCGCGACGATGGCAAGCGCGAGCATCTCGTTTTCCTTCAACTTGAGGCGTGGGAGAAGGGCAAATGAGTCCGCCTAGATTCACTGCCAGTGCATGGATGGATCGTGCCTGGCAAGTTGACGCTGACGGCATTCCCCAAAGTAGATCTCAAATACCGCGCCGGCTCAACTTTTTTCGTAGCCCTGACCGGTCAGCCATTCGCCACGGTATTCACCGGGACTTCTTCAGGATTGGTCGGTTGAAGCTGTCCCTGATCCATGTGCCGAATGGAATCGGCCTGACTGGCAGCGCTTTTGTCGTGCGTGACGAGCAGCACGGCACCGCCTTTTAGCGCGAAGTCTCGCAAATATCCGATGACTTGGCCAGCGTTTTCCGCGTCCAGGTTTCCCGTGGGTTCATCGGCGAAGATCACACGCGGGTTGTGCAGCATGGCGCGGGCCAAGGCCACGCGCTGCCGCTCCCCAGCGCTGAGCTTGGCGGGCACATGCGAGAGCCGGTCTTGTAAGCCCAGCTTCTCCAGCAATTCTCTAGCGCGATTTCCCGCATCTTCGACCGAAACCGCGAGCGAGGCGGCCAGCACGTTCTCCAACACTGAAAGATAGGGAATGAGGTGGAACTGCTGAAAAACGAAACCGACCTGTTCGGCCCGCAGCCGTGCCCGCTCGTTGGGAGAGAGGCGGTAGAGGTCCTTGTCCGCGAGCAGCACGCTGCCGGCGTCAGGAGCCAACAAGCCGCTGGCGACAAGCAGCAACGTCGACTTGCCGCTGCCGCTGGGGCCTTGGATGGCCACGAACTGGCCCGCCTCGATCTCCAGCGAAGCGTCCCGCAGGGCCGGCACGGCAGCGCCCTTCTCGTGATATGTCTTGGAAACTGAATCGACGCGGAGCAGCATGGCAAGCCCACGAGGCAGGGGGAATTTACTCTTCGTGCAGGATCAAGGCCGGATCTTGCCGAGCAGCGAGCGTGGCGGGAATCCAACCGGCGGCGACCGCCAGCAGCGGCGCGAAACAGACGGACAACAACACGATATCCCATTCAAGCTGCGCGGTAGCGCCCGCGGTTCCCTGGGCAATCGCTTGGCCCGCGATCACGCCGACCAAGGCGCCCGCCAGACCTACCAGGAGCGATTTGGTCCAAAACACGCGGAATACCTGGCCAGTCCGCAGTCCCAAGGCCCGCAAAAGCCCAATTTCCGTCCTCCGTCGCCGCACGTTCGCCATGGACAGCAAGGCGACCCACGCCCCGCTGAGGACGGTGGTGACGGGAACTAGCATGGCGGCGAACCGCTCTTGTTGTGCGTGGAGTTGAGCGCGGCTGGCGGTTTCTTGCTCCAATGACTCCTTGGCGGTTACTTCTGCTCGGGACCGGGCTTCGGCACGTGCCAGGGCACGATCGAAACGCTCCACGACCTGCGTGCCCGGCAGGATGCCTTCGATTTCCTGACGAATCTGGGTGATGCGGTCGCCGGCGCAGTGGCATTCCAAAGCCCAAATCCCGTGCAGCAGGTTTTGCAGGCCGAACATTTCCTGCGCGACGCCAAGGTTCAGCCAGACCGTACTGTCATCGATGCTCCCTCGCTGGGGGTAACATTTGCCGACGGTGAATTCGCGCCCCTGGAAGGTTGCTTTGTCGCCGGGCTTCAAGCCCAGCCGTTGGTGCACTTCAAAGCCGAGGATGATCTCTTCGGGCGGCACCAGGTCCAACAATGGTTTTTTCGGATCTCGATGCATGATCGGTACCTCGCCCCGGGTGCCCATCACGACCACGGGAAGATCATGCTCCGTCCAGCGGACTCGCTGCAACACGACGGGCAGCAGATGGTTCACGGTCACGATATCGGATTCGGCCAACCGCTGCACGAAGGGTTCGGGCATGGTCTTGCTGAGCGAGTTCTCCAAGTACAACTGATCCAAATCCTGGTCCTCGGGGAGGATCAGGATATTGAAACCCAGTCCTTTGGTAATCTTCCGCATGGCGTCCTTGAGTTCCGCGCCCGCCGATTCAACTTCCCTCTGCCTTTTCGCCAAAATGCTAGCGGTTTCCCGTTCGGACGCACGCAGACGCGTCATGGCCGCCACCAGACAGCCGACGGCCAGGGCCACCGAAAGAAACGCGGCCACGAAATTCAAACGGCGATGCCAAATCTCCCGCAGCACCAACTGCCACAAGCTCATGGAAATTGCTCCTGACTTGTAGTTAATTTCCGTCGAGAAATCGAACTATAGAACTATTGGGGCAACCACCGCGCCGCCACCACGACTCCCAGCCCCAGCAAGACGCCCACGATCAAGGTGTTGACCACCACGGGGCTGGCGAAACCTTGGCCTGGTTGCAAAGCAGTTTCTTCCTCCGTGGTTGCTTCCGAAGCTGAATTGTCGGCGAGAGTGGATACACTTGCGTTCGTTTCGACGAGCGTTTCGCTCACGTCGGGTGTTTCCACATGCGACGACGTGGAAATGTGGGGCTCATCTTCCGCCAAGCCACCCAATCCGGGGAGCGCGGGCAATTCAATCTCTTGATAGAGGTCAGGCAAGGAAAGCACGTCCCAGGCGGCGGTAATTAGCAAGTCGGTCCCCGGGTTTTCATCCTTGACCTGGCAGGTGCAGGGGCCAATCAACGTGCGGCAGGCTTCCTCGATGGTTTCCCGCTGAATGCCTATGTCCACCAGGGCATACAACACGCGGCCACGGCCAAAGACGGGAAACGCCAGCGGCCCATCGAATTCCCGCAGATCGCTCTCCGTGCCTAGGAGCATTTCCCGCAACACGTGCTCGCGAGGATCATCCCGCTTGAGTCGCAGCAGGTCAAAGGACAACTCCAACTGATCGGGGGCGATGGAGATCAGCCCCTGCTCCACGTCCGCTTGATCGATGTCGGGAAGCTTGAGCAGGGTTTCCAACTCGGTGAGCGAGGAACGCAATACGTCGTACGCCTGGTTATCCCGTTCGGCATCTCCCGATTCGAGCAGCACCCAGACCGCCGTGGCTCCTTCGCGCAGCCGCTCCACCAATTCTCGGCGGACTGGCGAGGAGACAATCCGCCGGACATTCTCCTCGGTCAACGCACCGCGAATAACTTCGCCCGGCAGGCCAGTTTTGCGGGGATACCGCAAGATCAAACGGGGAAAATCAGTGTCTGATTCCTGTTCGTCGTCTTGGGTGATCTCCCGTGATCGGACCACAAGATTCGGCGTGCCCGGCTCATCGCCACCCTGTTCCAGCATTTTTATCAGGCGCTGGTCCGCCTCGGAAAGCTGGTCTCTGTAGTGAACTTCCGCTTCGTAGGGATCCGCCGTCCAACGTTCCAGAGCGTAGCGAAAGACCGGCACGGAACAGGCGTGGGCGGGAGAAGTGGAAATCCCGCACCCGAGCATCGCGATGCCAAGGGCCAGGCGGGTTAGGCGTGCCATGCGAAGACCTCCTAGGATTGACGAACTACCGCGCCCGATGGTCCACGCGGCTGAGGGGAAGAGGGAACGGAATTCGCGCCCTTCGCCGGAGCATGGTTGCTTTCCAAACATGAGCTTACGGTGACTTGCCCGTCTTGCAAGAGAAGCTGCACGTCCGCCAGGGCGCGGGCCTCTTCCAAATTGTGCGTGACATGCAGGCAGGTGACACCCGTTTCCCGCGAGATGCGGCGGAGCAAGTCGATGATTTGATCGCGCGTCTGATCGTCCAAAGCGCTCAGGGGTTCATCCAGACAGAGGACTTGAGGACCGAAAGCGAGCGCGCGGCCCAAGGCGACCCGCTGCTTCTCCCCGCCGCTGAGCCCGTGAGGAGTGCGGTCCAACAGGTGCCCGATATCAAGCATGCGGGCCAGGTAATCGACACGACGGTCGATTTTCGGACGCGGCACGTGGCGGATGGTAAGGGCGAAGCCAAGTTGGTCGCGCACCTGCATCGTGGTGAACAGCGCGCCGTCCTGGGGAACGTAGCCAATGTTGCGATCAGCCGGTTTCCAATGCGTGACATCCTGCCCGTGCAGCAAGATCCGCCCTTGGCGAACCGGTTTGAGGCCCGCGACGGCTTCCAGCAAGGTGGTCTTGCCGCTGCCGGTCTTCCCCATGAGCAGTCCATATTGGCCCGGCTCGATGGAGAAAGAAATCTCCCGCAGGCGGAAAGAACCAAGTTCAATGCTGAGGTTTTCGACGGCAATCACGGACAACGCCTACAAAGTGAAATTTCGCGATCCCCACAGGCGGGCCACGACGAGTACGGCCACGGCGGCGGCGACCATGATCAACGAGACCGTCACGGCCGCCTCCAAATCGCCAATGCTGAGTTCCAAAAACACGGTGGTGGAAAGTACTTCCGTTTTGCCCCGCGTCGCGCCCGCGAACACTAGGAGCGGGCCGAACTCCCCGAGCGCGCGGGCCCAGGCCAACGTTCCGGCGGTGAGCATGCCGCGTTTCGTTTCCGGCAGTACGACACGTCCAAATGCTTGGGCGCGGCTGCAACCCAGCGTCAGCGCCACCTGTTCGCGGCGCTTGTCGATCTGGTCGAAGGTTGCCCGCATGGTCCGCACGGCGAAGGCGCAAGAGACCATCCATTGTGCCAAGATGACGGCCGGCACTTGATACACCACGGCCTCACGGAGCCAGGCAGGCACGTATTGAAACAGAATCAACAGGCTCAAGCCCACCACCAAAGGCGGCAGGACGATGGGAATATCCAAAATCGCATCGAGCAAATTCTTGCCGAAGAATTCGTGCCGGGAGAGCAAATAGCCCACCGGCACCGCGACCCACAACGACAAAATCGCCGTGAGGGTGCAAGAAACCAACGTGAGGCGGATTGAATATCGGATATGCGGATCGGCCAGGGCCGCGCCCAAGGCGTTATTGCACAGCGGGGCGTACCACGCCGCCGAATCGACGATCTCGTGTCCTTCCCCGCCCTCTCGGACTAGATAGAAACCGTCCGCCGCCAAAATCGCGATCAGCAGCGCCACGTACACGATCCCGATCCCCCCCATGATCAAGAAAAAGGGGACGTCCGAACGGGCGCGGTGAGATTCCGCCGAGGGTTCGAACAGAGGATGAGTAGGGGACGACGTGCTCATACGTGAATTGGGCGGACGCGGGGCGGGAAGACCCTCAAGGAATTTCAGCAGGGGCCAATTTGTTTTCCGAGAAAGCTGGAGGGTCGGATGGTAAGTCCCAGGCGAAACCAGCTTCCTCGAACGTATCACGTGCCTGGGAGATCGCCGCGAACAGCCGCTTTCCTAATCGTTTGTACTTACTGGAACGGGCGATGCTGTAAGGCTGGACGGCGCGGGCCAGCGGGGAGTCGATGGGAATGACGTGCAGTTGGTTTCGTTCGGCCAATGTATCCGTGCGATAGGCGAGCACGGCATCGGCAGTCCCGGTTAACACATTGGGAATCAACAAGGCCGACGTCGCGGTTTCGGTGACGATGTTCTCGTTCAATTCCATGTCATCGTAGATGCCTTCTGCCACAAGCAACCGCTTGCTGAGCACGCCGATCGTGCACTGTTGCGGTTGGCCCAGCACCACGCGGACCCCGGGTATGGTCAGGTCTTGCAGGGACTCAATCTGCTTGGGATTGTCTTTGGCCACCACGATCACGATGTCCGTGTGCGAGACGTTCACGGCGTCCTGGAACAAGTCGGCGACGGTCTCCAAATAGTACACATCGCAGGCCATATACATGTCCGGGAAGCCTTGCGATTGCTGGTCGCCCAGCATGGAACGCATTTGCGCCGTGAGGATGCCGCAGCCGTTGTAAACGGTGTTGATGCGGGCACCTTCGCGCTTTTCGAAGGCCTGAATGACGGGCTCCAGAGCCTGGCGGTTCACGCTGCCGGCGAAGAAGGTGAGTTCCGGCGTTTCGGCCCACTGGTCGCCGTCCGCGGCTTCGTAACCCAATTCGTTGAAAACCTGCCCGCCGTGCTCGGGAGCGGACAAATAGCGGGAGAACCGCAAGGCCGCCGTCGGTTGCCGGGCCGTGGCCAAGACACCGATCGAGATATGCGCGGCACCCGACTCCAATTCGGGTGCCTCGATCACCTCCAAGCCGCCCATGTTGCGGGCGACCGCGTCCCAAATCACGGCGGCGTCCGCGCTGCCGATTTTCACGTCGTTCGCCACATCGGGCACGGTCGGTTTGTAAACGCCGTTTTCCTGCACGTTAGCCGCCACGGCTTCCCAATGTCCTGATTCCGTGAGCGCCGCTTTCGTGCTGCGACCGATGGCGGCCTGATCGGGATTGCCCATGGAGACGCGAAATTCGGAACGGGCCAAATCCGCTACACCTTCAATCTCTTTGGGATTCCCCGGCGGAACGACAATCACGGGCCGCATCACGGCCAGAGGGAGGGCTTCCTGGACCATGCCGCGCTCCTGAGCCAGGTCGATATAGATTTCGTCCGCGGCAAGAAACAGGTCGCCAGTCTTGCCCACTTCGATTTGATTCAGCAGCGTGTTCGATCCACCATATTGCAGTTGCACGGGCGTGCCGAATTCGGCGGTGAATTGCTCGGCAATCTTTTCCACGACGGGACGGACTCCCGCCGCGCAAAACACGACCAATTCTTGTTCTCGATCTTGCTCCGTTTCGGAAGATCTTCGGGCGTCACGAGGCAAGGCGAGAATCAGGAGCAAGACCAACAGCAAGGAAACTCCCGCCAACACGAAGAGCGGGTTCGCCGCGCCACGGCGAGCAGGCGTTATTTGTTCTTTGTACGCGCCGTGCCGAACCATGTTCGAGTGCCCAGTCCGAAAGGATTCCATACAAACGAATTTTCGGAGGAAAGAGGCCGATCTTCGCTCTGCAAACCTCTTCGCATGCTAACACAGACAATCAGGGGGTGCCATTACGCGCGGCGGCCATTTATTCGTCACGCGGCGAGTCGCTTGCGAGATACTCACGCCAACCTTGAGGCTGTGTCCACGCCTGCTCGGTTTGGCCATCAAAGGAGGGATTCGGGTGCGGCTGGTCGGAAGTCACCACTGCCCGGACGTACAACTCATCACCCGTCAACGCGTACTCCGCTCGCGTGCCCGTCGTCGTATGGAATGTTTCGCCAATGCCATCTCGGTAGCTGGGCGAGGATTCTCCTTCCGCCGTGGTCTGCAACACGTCTTCGGGAAGTGCGAGTTGGCGACGGGTACCGATAAAGGCGATGGAGTACACCGCGCCCTTTTCAGGCTCAACCTCCACGGAGAGCGTCCGCGATTCCGCGTCAAAACGCACGTCCGCCAGTGTGACTCCGGAGGAGGCGTAAAAATCGCCCGCTTCGATGGCATGGATCAATGCTTCCGGTGTAAGCCATTTGGCCCGGACCATCACCCAGCCTCGTCCGGGAGACGAGCCGTGGCGACCAAAGTAATTGTGTGAATCATCGGTGCCCAAGCCGTATAGTGGAGGGGCTTGCAGCAGTTGCAACCGCAACGTGTTGGCAATATCCCAGAGCCGCTCAATGCTCGGATGGTCGTCATCCCCCAAATGGGCCACACCGGGATGGCCATTGTAAACCTCGAAGAAACGCTCTTGGACCACCGCTGCCAGGTCTTCCGCCGACACGCCATAGCCGAAGTTCGGGTGATTGAGGTGGGCCAAGATAGGCCGCCCAATGCGTTGCCGCTGCCGAGTGACTGCATCCAGATTGCGGGCAATGGTGTCCCGGACACTCTCGCCGCCTTGCGGGCGAATCAGGTCTCTCAGGTTGCTGGCGTTGATGTGGATCGGTTTGTTTTGAAAGCCGTCGGTGATTTCTTCTCCCTGCAGAAGAATGAACTCGCCACTTTTTTCGAATAGCGAACGGAATTCGTTGAGCGGCTTGAGCCGCACCAGTAGGTTCCCATTCTCTTCACGAGTCTCCACCCAGTCCTCGCCAAACCGTTCCTGATAACGTTCCAGGGCATCTACCGCACCCCGCTTGCCGGCTTCCCGCGCATCGATCCAGCGGATGCCCTCGCTGAGCACGTTGTGGTCGGAGAGGGCCAGGAAATGGTAGCCGTTCTCGCGGTACCAATCGACGATCATCTCAGGATAATTGTTGCCATCGCTCCACAGGGAGTGCGTGTGCAGGTTCCCCTTGAACCAACGCGGTTCGTCGCCATGTGCCGTTTGGTGCGCCCAGCTAAAAGCGCTGACCTGGTATGCGAAAAGCAGCAAGACAGCAATTGAGCGGGGGAGAGAAGGCGGTGCGTTAAAGTGCATAAGTCTTGCCTCGGCGGGAACTTGTCAGCGAACAGAATGCGGAATTTCGATGACGCCCGGATGATAATCTTCCCACGCGGCGGGGACAAACTCCTTGTCTCTTCGTCCAAAAGAAAATGGCGGCGTATCAGAACGGCTGCGTAGCCAATTTGTTTGAGCCGCAACCGCGAAAACACTATGCTGTTACGCGGAACACTTGAGCGGCGCGAACTCGCGCCGCAGACATTGCCCACCGCGCTCTCGTACAAATCTCACCAGGAATTGACAAGAATCATGCACGCATTCCACGGCGCCTACGCGCGTCTTACGCTTACGATCTGCAGCACATGGCTGCTCGTACTTCCGGCCACCGGCACCGAATACACTCTCAAGTTGGATGCAGGGCCATACGACCGCGAGCAAACGCCCGTTTCCGTCGGGTTGAGCCTCCCGTTCGAATTGGCGCGACACGCACATCCCACATTGGTCACTGCGGACGGCGCCCGCTGGCCCGCTCAATTGGTGGCTCCCGAGAGCGCGGCCGATGCAGCGGACGAGGAGATCGAAGTCGCCCGGCAACTACACTTTATTCTTCCCAAGCTGGCGGCAGGTGAATCTGTCACGTTGCGGCTGACTTTCCCAGAAGAACTGGAAGAAGCGCCGACGGAGTATCGCTGGAACATCGCCGTCAATGCGCATGCCACGCTCTCCCATGGTGACCGGCCGGTACTGCGGTACATGTTCCATCCCCTGGATGAATCGACTCCCGAACGGCGCGAGCAAACCTACAAAGTGTTTCACCACCTGTTTGATCCCAGCGGGGAATTCATCGTCACCAAAGGGCCCGGCGGGCAATACACGCATCATCGTGGGCTGTTCTTCGGTTTCAACCGCATCAGTTACGATGACCACGAAAGAGTCGATACCTGGCACTGCCGGGGCGATGCCTGTCTCACGCACGAGGAGTTCTTGTCGAAGGAGTCAGGCCCTGTCTTGGGCAGTCATACGCTGGCCATCGATTGGCACGGTCCGGACAAGGAGGTCTTCGCCGAGGAGACGAGGCGGCTCACCGTGTATCACGTGCCGGAGGGGCAATTCGTCGAGTTTTCTTCCGAGCTACGCAGCACTGGCCCCGATATCCGCCTCGATGGGGATCCGCAGCACGCGGGCTTTCACTTCCGAGCCGCCAACGTCGTGGCCGCCGAGACGTCCGAGCAGACGTACTTTCTCCGCCCGGATGGCAAAGGCGCGCCGAACGAGACACGGAATTGGCCGGACCTCAAATCGCATGTAAATCTGCCGTGGAACGCCATGAGCTTCGTGTTGGGCGACGACCGCTTTACTGCGGTGTATCTCGACCATCCGCAAAATCCCAAGGAAGCCCGCTTCAGTGAACGGGCCTATGGGCGCTTTGGCTCCTATTTCGAATACGATTTGACGCCCGACCGGCCCCTGCGAATCCGCTACCGCTTATGGCTCCAGCCGGGAGAATTGACCGGCGAGCAGGCCGCCGCGCTGAGCCACGATTTCGTCGATCCTCCCAGCGTCACCGTGATTTGCGCTGACGCCACTTCTTCGACGGACAATACGCCTCCTGAGGGATTCGTGTCCCTATTCAACGGTCGTGATCTGGAAGGCTGGAAGGGCCTGGTGGCGAGCCCGCCCGCCCGGGCCAAGATGTCCGCCGAGGAACTGGCAAAAAAACAAGCCGAAGCGGATCAGCAAATGCGGGAACATTGGTCGGTGGTGGATGGAGCGCTACGTTATGACGGCCAAGGCAATAGCCTCTGCACGGCCCGGGACTATGACGACTTCGAGCTGATGGTGGACTGGAAAATCGGCCCCAAGGGGGATAGCGGTATCTATCTGCGTGGTTCTCCACAAGTCCAAATCTGGGACGACCCCATCGGATCCGGCGGGCTTTACAACAATCAAGAGCATCCTTCACGGCCTACCGCCGCCGCCGACCGGCCCGTAGGTGAGTGGAATACGTTTCATCTCAAGATGGTGGACGACCGTGTGACGGTCCGCCTCAACGGCCAGTTGGTCGTGGACGATGTCGTGATGGAGAACTATTGGGAACGCGACAAGCCGATTTATCCCACGGGGCAAATCGAATTGCAGCATCACGGCAACCCGCTCTGGTTCAAGAACATTTATCTCCGTGAATTGAACACGTCGGATGAAAGCCATTGACCCACTCCATTGGTTTTTATACCGGCGAATGATTTCCTCCTCACATCGATCAGGAAAGGTTTTCGCGAATGACGGACCCGCACGCTGGCCAGCTCGATACGGTCATGCACGAAGCCCGGTCGTTTCCTCCGCCTCCGGAAGTCTCCGCCCGCGCCCACATTAATTCTCCCGAAGCTTATCAAGCCCTGTGGGACGAGGCACATGCGGATCCGGAGGCATTTTGGGGAAAGCTGGCCGGCGAACTGCACTGGTTTCGCCCCTTCGACAAGGTGCTGGAGTGGGAGGAACCATTCGCGAAATGGTTCGTCGGCGGCCAGACGAATGTCAGTTACAACTGCCTGGACGCGCATTTGGATTCGGCCCGGCGGAACAAGGCGGCCCTGATTTGGGAGGGAGAACCGGGTGATACCCGCGTGCTCACCTACCAGATGTTGCACACCGAGGTTTGCAAGTTCGCCAATGTGCTGAAAGAACTGGGAGTTGGCGAAGGGGATGTCGTTTCGCTCTACATGCCTTTGGTGCCGGAGCTGGCCATCGCGCTCTTGGCCTGTGCCAGGATCGGCGCGGTGCACAGCGTGATCTTCGCCGGCTTTTCCAGCGAAGCCATCGCCGACCGCAATCATGACGCGCAAGCGAAGCTGCAAATCACGGCCGACGCCGGCTGGCGGCGCGGGAAAATGTTGCCGCTTAAAGAGACCGTCGACGCCGCTCTGGAAAAATCTCCCAGCGTGCAAAAATGCGTCGTGCTGCGTCGCACGGGCTCTGAGGTCTCCATGCGCGAAGGCCGCGATTTTTGGTGGCACGAATTGATGGCTCAGGCCAGCCCCCAATGCGAAGCAGCACCGCTCGACTCCGAAACGCCACTGTTCATCTTGTACACCAGCGGTTCCACCGGCAAGCCCAAGGGGATCAAGCACACCGCCGCCGGTTACAATCTCTATGCCAAGAAGACGTTCGAATGGGTTTTCGATTACCACGAAGAGGATTTGTATTGGTGTACCGCCGACATCGGCTGGATCACGGGTCACAGCTACGTCGTCTATGGACCACTCTCGGCGGGAGCTTCGGTGTTCATGTACGAGGGAGCGCCAAACTGGCCCAATGAAGGCCGCTTTTGGGAGATAATTGAGCGTTACCGAGTCAATATCTTCTACACGGCTCCCACCGCGATTCGGGCCTTCATCAAATGGGGCGACGATTGGGTTACCTCACGCGACTTGTCGAGCTTGAGAGTACTCGGAACCGTGGGTGAAGGCATCAATCCCGAAGCCTGGATGTGGTATCACGAGAAGATCGGCGGAGGCCGCTGCCCGATCGTCGATACCTGGTGGCAAACGGAGACGGGCGGGATCATGATGAGCCCCCTGCCGGGGGCCACGCCGACGAAACCGGGATCCTGCACGAAACCCCTCCCGGGTATCGAGCCGGCCATCGTGGACGTACAAGGACAGCCGGTCAAACCGGGGAACGGCGGCTGGCTGGTCATGGAACGCCCCTGGCCTGGGATGCTGCGGGGAATATGGGGAGATGAACAGCGCTATCGGGAACAATACTGGTCCAAAGTGCCGGGCAAATACTTGGCCGGCGATAATGCCCGCCGCGACGAGGACGGCTACTATTGGATCATGGGCCGTATCGACGACGTGCTGAATGTCGCCGGGCACCGGCTGAGCACGATCGAGATCGAAAGCGCTTTGGTCAGTCATCCGAAGGTTGCCGAGGCGGCCGCGGTGGGGCGGCCGGATGACATCAAGGGGGAAGCCGTGACCGTGTTCGTGACGCTCAAAGCGGGGACTCCCGGCGAGGAGCTGCGGAACGAACTGAAACAGCACGTAAGGGAGCAGATCGGCGCGGTCGCCCAACCGGATGACGTCCGTTTCGCCGCGACGCTACCGAAGACGCGGAGCGGTAAAATCATGCGCCGCCTGCTGCGGGACGTCGCTTCTGGAAGTGAGACGGTCGGAGACACCACGACCCTCGAGGATTTCAACGTGTTGGCCAAGCTGCGCCGCGACGAAAAATAAAACGCGGCTGAGGCACACCCGCTTCGCCGTGTGTGTGGTGTCCGATGGGCATGCGCTGTAGCGCAAGCTCAGTAGCATAGGCCAGCTCAAATGCCGCATATGGGCAGCGTGGCACATGCTAGCGGAGGATGCGGCGAAGCCACGGCAGCCCTAGCAAGGCCAACGCGGCCAGCAACCACGTACCTGGTTCGGGGACAGGCTCGGCCACGAACACTCCGGTGATCGACGCGGCATCCCCCGGCGAAAGTTCGAAAGCCAGCGTGATGGCAATGGAATCCAACACATCCGGTCCGGCCATGCTCGGTATCGGCTGCCCGAACCTTTGGGGATCCACGACCGCAGCCCCGAAAGCGTCATTAATCGTGACCGAAAAAGGCGCGTCACCCATCGTGGCGAACTCGACGCCATCGATCAGTGCCGTATAGAGCGGGCGTCCCGGCACCGTACTCAAAGTGGCGCCATTGCCCGTGATGTCGATGAGCGATCCGCCCATGGAACCGCCAGTGAAAGAACCTCCGATGATCGTCGGATCGGCCGCGACGGTCATGCTCAACTCGAAGATCTGTGGGGTATTGGCCAAATTGGTAACGGCGAAAGCGCCCGTCACCACGGGATCTTGATTCCCCGTGACAGTCCAATCGATGGTGTGCAGGGCCGTTTCGACCCGGCCATCGGCACCGAAAAAACCGTCCGCGTTCACGTCCCCTTCGACGTCGCTGATTTCTTGCGAAACCATTTCGCCATTCGCCCAGCCGGTGACACTGAGGTCGATGGGGAGCGTCACCGCGAACAGTGACGACGGGAAGAAAACAACCGCCAATACGGCAAAAACTAGTGCGCTGGGAAGTGTGTGAAAAAAGCGTGGCCTTGATGGGTGCTTCACGTCCATGTCGGATCCTGTGGAGTGCGACTCTCTGGTGCGGTGGGATGATTTTTATGCAGTTGGAACGCAGTGTAATTCCACTACCGAGACGAGTCAAACGATTTCAACGATAAAATCGAATGTCGGATCTGTTCAGATTTGGTGGTGAAATCATTTGGACAGACGCATCCATCGAAGGATCGCCGGCCAAATATCAAGCTAGGGCGAGTTGGTCCTCGTGCCGGCTCTCATCGCCGGATCTTAGCGTTGCGGCGGTAGCACGACCAACGTCAGCCAAAAATCGGCAATGCCTTGGACCACCTTCAAAAAGTTATTGAAATCGACGGGCTTCGTGGTGTACGCGCTGCAACGCAGCTTATACATCTCCAAGACATCCCGCTCGTCTTCGGAGGTCGTGAGGATCACCACTGGAATATGATTTAAGGCATCGTCTTGGACCATCTCGGCCAGCACTTCGCGGCCGTCCATGACCGGCATGTTCAAATCCAGCAGTATCAGGTCGGGAGTCGGAGCAGTGGCGAAACTTCCCTTCTTTCGAAGAAAAGCCATGCAATCCTCGCCATTCTCGACATGGTGCAAGTGGATCTTGAGCTTGGCTCGCTGGAATCCCTTCCGGGTCAGCATCACGTCGTCTTCGTTGTCCTCGACGAGGAGAATGTCGGCCAATCGTCCCGTTCCGTCCGTCGTCAGCATGATTCCCTCCGTTGAATTTGCGTGTGGAGATAAACCGGCGGAATTTCGGATCGCGGAAACCGCGAATTATGAATTTTGACAGAGAATTTGATGCTCCGGGATCGTGAAGTGAAACGTTGAGCCATGGCCTTCTTCCGAATCGAACCAGATGCGGCCGCCGTGGCGAAGAATGATCCGCCGACAGACGGCCAGCCCGATGCCCGTGCCGGGATAGGCTTCCTGCGTGTGCAATCGGCCAAAGACTTCAAAAATCCGCTCGTGCTGCCTCGGCGCGATGCCGATACCATTGTCCTTGATACTGATGATCCAGTCCGCTCCTTTTTTCACCGCCTTGGCATGTACGCGAGGCGGCGTGTCGCCGTGATATTTGAGACTGTTTCCAACTAGGTTTTGCAACACTTGTAACAGTTGAGTCGGGTCCCCCTCGACGGTCGGCAATTCACCACGGGTTACGGCCCCTTGGCTTTCTTCGATGGCCGAACCAAGCAGTTCGACCACTTCGTCGAACAGCTCATTCAAGTTGGCTTCCGTGAATGGACGCGAGCGGGATTCGACGCGAGAATAAGTCAAAAGATCGTTAATCAGCGTCTTCATACGTTCGCAGCCTTTGACGATGCGGCGGATGTAATCGTCCGTCTCTTCGTCGAGTTTTCCTTCGTGGTCTTCTTTCAGGCACTGCGCGAATCCGGCAACGGTTCGCAGCGGAGTTTGCAGATCATGCGAAGCCACGTACGCGAACTGTCTCAATTCATCATTGCTCTCCGCGAGCAACTTGTTCGACTGGCGCAGATTTTCCTCGAGCTGTTTTCGTCTGCTGATATCGACCACGGCCGCCAGAGCGAACATGCCTCCCTGGGTTTCGACATAGTTCAAGCCGACTTCCACGGGAATTTCGGTCCCGTCCTTCCGCAGCCCGAACAAGTCCCTGCCTTCCCCGGTCAGGCGGGTTTGGAAATTCTTAAAGAAGCCGTCACGATGGCCGACATGTTTCTCGCGAAATCGCAACGGAATCAATACCTCCACAAGTTCCCCAACCAGCTCTTCGCGGGAATAGCCAAACAGCCTTTCCGTTTCCGAATTGGCCAAGATGATCTCGCCACGCTCATCGACCATCATCAGGGCAGTCGGCGCGGCCTCGACCGCCATGCGAAACATGCGCTCCTGCCGAATCCGTTCTGTGATATCGACCACGACCGCAAGCGTGAACATCCCTTCTTCCGTCTCGATCGGGTTGAGGCTGACCTCTACCGGAAACTCCGTGCCATCCCTGTGCAAGCCGAAAAGGTCTCGTCCCACTTCCTTGCGCCGTTTCTCAGGTTTGGCGAGAAAACTATTTCGATGGACGGAATGATCTCGTCGAAACCGGAACGGTATGAGTTTTTCAAGAATTTGTCCCCGCAATTCGCCAGGCGAGTAACCAAATAGCCGCTCGGCTTCAGAATTGACGCGCGCGATCCGCCCTTCACGGTCGACCATCACCATGGCCGTGGGCACGGCCTCCATCACCGTGCTAATCCATTCGTCACTCATCGTGATAGCCTTCAAACCCTGCAGGGATGAATTGACGTTTCAAAACATCGATCGCGGAGCGAACTTTTGGACGGCAATTTTGATGTTCTAGCACCTTTGTATCTTAGTGGACATACGTGCAAAGGATTCTCGGAAGTTTCTCGGGTTTTTCCTTGGAGCTCCCAGATGGATCGTGTGATGATTGGCGGAAAGTACACCTTCGAGAGGAACCCCATAGGTTGGTCTTCATGAACTTTTTTGGCGTTCTAGTTGTCATGCTGTATTGGCACGGAAACCTTGAGACGGCGTCTTGCCCGATCTAATGGCCACGGCTTTGATGTCAACGAAAATCGAAATACCCTTATTTGCCCGATTTGACAGCACTGCCACCTGAGCGTATTTTTCATGCTGCGAGTTTTGATTCGAATGCCTGGGGTGTGACTATTCCAGTTCGAGGCGGTCGCTCCTTTTGTCGAGTAAATGGAAGAGAAGATAAGGGTTGAAAAATGCCGCGATTCTCTAGCGGATCATGCTTGGCCATTATCGCCTGCCGGATGCCATAGGGGTGCCTGGCAGTTCGCCGTGAAGATTCTTCCCTGTGGTTCATCGAACCCCAGGGTTTTTTTATTCCACCGATTTCGCAAACCGGCAGCACGGAAAGAGTAAGATTTTCTATCGGGATCGCCGCCTCCGCGCATGCCCCTCCCGATGTCCACGATTTTGCAGGCAATTCATTCGAGGTCCGCCATGCGGCGCATTCAGATTTACGACACCACTCTGCGGGACGGCAGCCAGGGCGAGGGGGTCTCATTTTCGCTCCAAGACAAGCTACTCATCGCCCAGCGGCTCGACGCCCTCGGCTGTGACTATATCGAGGGGGGATACCCGCTTTCCAATGACAAGGATGCCCAGTTCTTTCAGCGGATCGCCGAGGAGCCGTTGGAACACGGTCGAGTCTCCGCCTTTGGCATGACGCGGAGGCGAGGCGTGGAGCCACGAGACGACGTGGGCATGCGAGCGCTGTTGGATTCCCAGGCTCCCACCATCACCATCGTAGGCAAAACCTCGGAACTGCACGTTACGGACGTGCTCCGCGTGTCGCTGGAAGAAAATCTGGCCATGATCGGCGATACCGTGCAATATCTTTGCGACGAAAGCCGCGAAGTGATCTACGACGCCGAACACTTTTTCGATGGTTGGAAGCTGAACCGGGACTACGCCTTGCGAACTGTTCTCGCCGCCGCCGAAGCGGGCGCCTCGATCGTCGTACTCTGCGATACCAATGGTGGCAGCTTGCCGGAGGAAATCGCCGAACTCACTCGGCAAGTGGTCGATGCGCTGCCGATCCCGGTCGGCATCCATTGCCACAACGACTGCGATCTGGGAGTAGCCAACTCCTTGGCTGCCGTGGACGCTGGCGCGGTGCAAGTCCAGGGCACCGTCAATGGCTTCGGGGAACGGTGCGGAAACGCGGACCTGGTTTCCGTGGTCGCTAATTTGGCACTGAAAAAGAAGGGCTATGAGGTCCTCCGCCCCGACTCCTTGCCACACCTCACCGACCTTTCGCGATTCGTTTATGAATCGGCCAATATGCTGCTGCGTAACCATCAGCCCTTCGTGGGGAAGAGCGCCTTTGCCCACAAGGGAGGCATGCACGTGCATGCGGTCAATCGCACGGCGGAAAGCTACGAACACATCCGGCCCGAATGGGTCGGCAACGAACGGCGTGTGCTCGTCAGTGAGCTTTCAGGCCGCTCCAACATTCAGGCCCTCACGCGAAAACATGATCTCGGTGAAGACCGTGGCCTGATGGATAAAATCCTGGCTCGCGTCGTGGAATTGGAGAACCAGGGCTACCAGTTCGAGGCGGCGCAAGCCTCTTTCGATCTGCTGGTGCATAAATGCAATGGCCGGTTTCAAAGCCACTTCGAGCGGCTGCACTACCACGTCAACGTGGAGGCGGACCATGAGGGAGAAGTCGTCACCGAGGCCACCGTCAAGCTGAAAGTGGGGGACGGCATCCGGCACGAAGTGGCCGAAGGAGATGGTCCCGTTAACGCTCTCGACGCGGCCCTCCGCAAGGCGCTATTGGACACCTATCCCAGCTTGGAAAGCATGCAGCTCGTGGACTATAAGGTACGCGTCATCAATTCCGATGCCGGTACGGCCGCCTGCGTCCGCGTGATGATCGAATCGCAAGACGAGGACGAAGTCTGGGGCACCGTAGGCGTGAGCGAAAACGTGATCGAGGCGAGTTGGATCGCACTGGTGGACAGCATTGAATACAAACTGATCAAGGAACAATCGTCGCGGAATGGGGCGTCAAACGAATTGTCTCCCGCCGCGACGGCCAGGAGTTGAGCGGACCATGGACGAAAAACCTTCCGCCGCCGCGGAGTTGCCCAAGCAGTATTCACCCCAAGGCACCGAGGCCAAATGGCACCAATATTGGGAATCGCAAGGTTACTTCCATGCACCGCCTGATGCGGCGCGGAAGCCGTATACGATCGTGATTCCTCCGCCGAATGTCACCGGCGCTTTGCACCTGGGGCACGCGCTGAACAATACCCTACAGGACATCCTCATCCGCTGGCGACGGATGCAGGGGTACGCCGCGCTCTGGGTTCCCGGCACGGACCATGCTGGCATCGCCACGCAAGCGGTCGTGGAACGCCGGCTGCTGCAGGAAGAAGGCGTTTCCCGACACGACCTGGGCCGTGAGGCGTTAGTCGAACGGATCTGGGCCTGGAAGGAAGAATACGAACGTCGGATTCTCGGTCAATTGAAGCAGATGGGATGCAGTTGCGATTGGCAGCGCACCCGCTTCACGCTCGATGAAGGCTGTGCCCGGGCGGTACGGCACACCTTCTTTCGCTTCTTCCGGGATCGGCTGATCTATCGCGGCAAGCGGCTCGTGAATTGGGACACCTATCTGCAAACCGCCGTGAGCGACGATGAAGTCTTTCACGAGGCGGTGCAGGGACACTTCTGGCATTTCCGTTATCCGGTCGTCAATCCTCAACCGGGCGAGCCCGATCATGTGAGCATCGCCACGACCCGGCCCGAGACCATGCTGGGAGACACCGCCGTGGCGGTGCATCCCGATCCCGATGCGGCGCTCGATCGTGTCGCCGAGGAACTCCAGCAGAAGTTGGCCTCGGCTTCCGCGAAGGAGCGCCCCGCCCTGGAAGCGCAGCAACAAGAACTCGAGCGCCGGCGAAAAGAAGTGTTGCCCGTCTTGCGCCAACTGCGGGACATGGCCGCGGCGGGACGGAAGGTGCGATTGCCGCTCGCGGAGCGGGACATCCCCTTGGTGGCCGACGAATGGGCCAAACCTGAGCTGGGAAGCGGCTGCGTGAAAATCACGCCCGCCCATGACCCCAACGACTATGAAGTCGGGCTGCGGCAAGACCTGCCGATGGTGAACATTCTCCGCCCGGACGGCACGTTGAACGAGAACGCCGGTAAATTCGCCGGGCTGGAGATTCCCGCAGCGCGCAAGGCGGTCGTGCAGGCGCTCGACGAAGGAGGCTATCTGCTGCAAGTCGAGGATCGGGAAATCGATCTCGCCCATTCCGACCGGTCCAAAACGCCGATCGAACCCTATTTGGCGGACCAGTGGTTCGTGAAGATGGACGATCTGGCGCAATCCGCGATGGATGCCGTCAGCGATGGCCGCGTCAGCATCGTCCCGTCGCGCTACGCGAAGGGCTATCTCGATTGGCTCGGCGAAAAGCGGGACTGGCCGGTCAGCCGGCAACTCTGGTGGGGACATCAGATTCCCGTGTGGTATTGCCCCGGTGCGAGCGAAGTCGAAATAGAAAAGACTTTCGCCAAGCACGACGACGTGGCCTGGCAATGGGACGAAGAGGGCCAACAGTGGCTGATTTGTGCCCTGGAGGATCTGCCCGCCGATGCGATTCCCGGCTATGAACTCCGCCAGGATCCGGACGTGCTCGATACGTGGTTTAGCTCCGCCTTGTGGCCGCATTCCACGCTGGGCTGGCCCGAAAAGTCCGAAGACTTGGACTTCTTCTATCCCACTTCCACGCTGATCACGAGCCGGGACATTATCACGCTGTGGGTGGCCCGCATGGTGCTGACCGGCTTGTACAACGTCGGCGACATTCCCTTCCACGAAGTCTACATCCACCCCAAGATCCTCGACGGGTACGGAGAAGGGATGTCGAAATCGAAGGGAAACGGCGTCGATCCCGTGGATGTGATCGAAAAGTTCGGGGCCGATTCGCTGCGGTTCGGGTTGGCCTATCTGACCACCGAAACACAAGACATCCGCATGCCGGTGGAGTTCGAGTGCCCACATTGCCAGGCCCTACTGCCTCAAACCAAAGAGAACCGCGTGCTGCCCCGCATCACGTGTTCCAAGTGTGGCCAGGATTTCGGCACGCAGTGGTCGAGCAAACCGGAAGACCGATCCCTGTCACGCGGCGCCGTCGTGAGCGAGCGATTTGAACTGGCCCGCAACTTCTGTAACAAGCTGTGGAACGCGTCCCGGTTCGCGCTGCTCAACCTGGAGGGCTACGAAAGTGCTCCGGTAAAGGAGAGTTCGCTAGCCGTGGAAGACCGCTGGTTGCTCAGTCGATTATCGACGGTTGCCGAAGGGATCACACAGCATTGGGAAGAGTACAAGTATGCGGACGCCGCGCGAATGCTGTACGGCTTTGCCTGGGACGAGTTTTGCAGCTTTTATTTGGAGATGGTGAAGAGCCGACTGCAGGATCCGCAGCAGCGACCGGTGGCGCAGCGCGTGTTGGCCACCGCGCTCGATACGTTACTGCGGCTGTTGCATCCCATGCTCCCCTTCCTCACCGAGGAAATCTGGCAGCGGTTGGGAGCAGCCGCGCCTCAGCGGGGTCTGACGGCACCTGCCCCCGCCGCGGAAAGCGTGATGATCGCCGCCTGGCCCGCTGGAGAACTTCCCGCCCGGGATGAAGCCATTGAACAGCGGTTCGCCCACTTCCAAGCGGCCTTGGGAGCCATCCGCGAGATCCGCAGCCGACAGAACATTCCCCCCAAGACGCAGGTGCGTTTCCTGATCACCACGGACGCCGCCACGGCGGATGCCCTGTCCGAGATGGAACCGTACTTCGCCACCATGGCCGCCGCGGAACCGATCGAGTGGGGCGCGAACCTGCAACCTGCCGGGCTCGTGGCCAGCGTGGCCCTGCCGGGCATGGATGTCCACGTGGACCTTACCGGACTCATCGACGTGGCGAGTGAGCGGAGCCGGAACGAAAAAGAACTGGCCCGGCTGCAAGGGCTGATTCGCGGCAAGGAGGCCAAACTGCAAAACGAAAACTTCGTGAAGCGTGCCCCGGCGGACGTCGTGCAGAAGGAACGGGACGCCCTGGCGGAGCTCAACAGCCAATTGACGACCGTGGAGAATGCCCTCTCCAAGCTGGCCGAAGTCGCTTCGTGACTTACCCCAAAATTGCGACGTCCTTTCCGGGCTCTTGGTCGCTTTCTATCGAATGTGGTCCCGTCTTTGCGCGAACATCCAGGTGAATAGCTCCGCGTCGTTTTCGTAGGCGGGAATCCAACTGTGGTGTCCCTCGCCGGCAAACTCCGTATAGCGGGGATCGCCTCCCGCGGCATGCACGGCGGCGATCATCGAGCGGGAACGCTCCACCGGCACGACGTCATCGTCGCTGCCGTGAAAGGCCCACAGCGGCAGACTAGCCAAACGGGCGGCTTGGGTTTCGTCCCCGCCGCCGCAGATGGGAGCCATCGCCGCGAACCAGTCCGGATGGCGGCAAGCCAATTCCCAGGTTCCGTATCCGCCCATGGAAAGGCCGGTCAGGTAGACCCGCTTTTCATCGACCTCCGGAGTTTTGCGCCAGTGATCGACCAGATCGGCCACCGCTTGTAGTGCGGGGGTAGGTTCATCCGCCATGGGACGGGATTGGAGTTCTTCCCAGGGGGCGTCAACCCACTGCTCCTCCAGCGGGCATTGCACAGCCAGCGCGAAGCAGGGGTACGCGTCCCGCCAGTGCGGCGTGGCCAACAACTCCGGCAAGTAGCAGAGATGTTGCCGATTGTCATTCCCACGCTGACCGGCCCCATGGAGATAAACGACCAGCGGAGCCGCTTGGGCGGGAGGATCCTGGGGCCGCAGTAAGCGATAGGGATACTCGCGTCCGGCGTGGTCCCGGTGCAGTCCGGATTCAAACAGTTGCTCCGTGAGTTCCAGCGACATGGCGGCCTTGAGGGAGAAAACCAAATCTCTCGTCAGGGAATTAACGGCACGCTGTCTTCCAACCGCGTCCCCTGCTCGTCTGTCACGGCGAAGCGGCTTTCTCCCCTCAGGTGGACGCCAGCATACGCCCCGTCCTTGCGGAGCAAGTAGAGATTCAGACCGAATTTTGGACCGCCCGACTCGTCCAATAGCCGGCGGGGGGCGTGGCGGACCACGCGCCGCATGACTTCCAGCCCGGCTTCTTCGGGAGACCTGCCCGACCGCATCAGTTCCACGGCGGCGAAGCTGCAAACATTGCGGATCGCTTCCTCGCCGCGGCCCGTCGCTCCGCAGGAGCCGACTTCATTGTCCAGATACAATCCCGCACCGATGATGGGGGAATCCCCCACGCGGCCAGGGATCTTGTAGGCGAGGCCGCTCGTCGTCGTCACGCAGGAGATGTCTCCCGCCGCGTTGATGCCGGCGCAATGGATCGTCCCGGTGGGGCGCTGCTCGTCGCCGTAGTAGCGGCGGCCCGCTTGATCCCCTTTAGTCGGCGTAGGCAGCCAATCATCCCGATCCGAAAGATTGCGTTTCCATTCAAGCCAGCGTTCCCGCGCCTTGTCGGTGAGCAGGTTTTCCTTTTTGAAGCCGTGAGCCAAGGCGAATTTCAAAGCCCCCTTTCCCACGAGCATGATGTGGTCGGTGTGCAGCATCACCAGCCGGGCCACGGACGAGGGATGGCGAATGCCCCGCAGCGACGCCACCGACCCCGCGCCGGAGGAGGGACCATGCATCACGGCGGCATCGAGTTCCACGATTCCCAGCTCGTTGGGAAGTCCGCCGTAGCCCACGGTCATGTCGTTGGGGTCGTCCTCGACGAGATTCACGCCGGCCACCACGCTTTCCAACGTGTCTTGGCCGGAGGTGATTTGTTCGTAGGCCCGCTGGGTAGCAGGCCGGCCATTGCCGGAGGCGATTGCGCGCACCATTGATGACGACTCCTGAGCGGATACGGAAGACGAGTTGCCGGCCAGCGGCAATGCGGCCACGGCGGCGGAAGTGGCCAAGAAGCCACGGCGAGTTTGTGTCGCGGGTAGTTTCTGCATGGACTCAAACGTGGGCAAGATTCATTTCAGATTGGCCGGATTCCGAAGAAATAGCTGTCGCTCAGACTAGTTCAGCCACAGCGGCGGGGCAAGGCGTGGGGTAATACAACGGGCACAGCGCAAAATCTGGGGTCAGCAGCCGACGTTCCACCCCACCCTCAAGTGAAAGGCCAGGCGTCGCCGAGCACTTCCCGTTGAATGGCCGTCAATTGGCGGATGCCCTCTTCGCCGAGCCAGAGAAGATCTTGTAATTCGTCCCGGCTAAACGTCGCCTCTTCGCCCGTCCCCTGAAGCTCGATGAAACGGTCGCTCCCAGTCATCACGAGGTTGAGGTCCACCCGGACCGCCACGTCTTCCTGATAATCGAGATCAAGAATTGCCGCTTCGGCGAGCATACCCACGCTGACCGCCGCCACGCTGTCCCGCAGTGGAAAGGCCTCTCCTGGGGAAATTCCTGGAATACCACGAAGCGCATCCACCAGCGCGATGAACGCACCGGTGATGCTGGCGGTCCGCGTACCGCCATCGGCTTGGTGCACATCGCAA
>JANQPP010000140.1 GCA_028289405.1 Pirellulales bacterium | reverse complement strand
CGTTTTTCAACCTCGCCAGGGTCGCAGCAAAGCTGCTCCCGGCTCGCAAAATAACGACTTACGTCGCCATTTTGAGCATCACGTCCTGTGATGCCGCAGCTTGTTGAGTAAATCAACGGGCTGCTAAGAATGAACAGATTTCTTCCGGCTTTTCCAGTCATGCGCAAAAAATAGCCGGGACTTTGCGACATCCAACAAACGTGACGATGCGTTCTCGGTATTCCCTTCGCGTAGACCCCAGCGACCCGGCGTGGCGAGACGATCGTGGGACAAGGCGCGATCGATTTGGGATGAAGCGTGCGTTACAATCCTGCGGCAAGATTGCACGGCGGGCCCCATTCCAGGAAGACGGATCACCGCTGGCACAAGGCTCTGCATCACCACTAGGTCTACACGCCCTTTGAACGAACGTACGCGGCAGCATGAAACAGATCGAGAACAGCTTCAAGGACGGCTTGTTCATCCTGGACCTCAAGGCGCGGAACCTGCGGTCGATCTTCCATCAGGTGATGAGCTTTCTGGTGACCCGGGAACTTCTCCCCTTGGGCCACCGTGACCGGGCGGAACAAGACCTGCTCGAGCGCGAGCGCCAAGCCTCCACGGCCATTGGACATGCCATCGCCGTGCCGCACACCTATGCCGACTATGGGATGGACCGGCCCGTGTTGGTGTTTGTCCGCCTGGCACGTGGCTTGAATCTCGGCGCGCCGGATGGCATTCCGACTCGCTATTTTTTCGTCCTATTGGGACCCGAGGGGAGCGCCACGATCCATTTGGACACGCTGGCCAGCATTGCCCGGCTGATGTCGGACGACGAATTCCGCTACGAGGCGGGAGAGGCGCATTCCAAGCAAGACCTGCTGGATGCTTTAGCGCGTTTTCGTGAGCGGACGTCACCTCCTCCAGAGGAGCCACCTGAACCGCCGCTGAGCGAGGGGCTCCAATTCACGGGACGCTTCGGCGGCGGGCTCGTCGCGGATATCCGCCGCCGCTGGCCGCACTACTTCAGTGATTTTCGGGACGGGTTGAGCTTCAAGTGCGTGGGCTCGACGCTGTTTCTGTTCTTCGCCTGTTTGGCTCCTACCGTGACCTTCGGCGGCATGATGGCACTGGGCACTGGCGGAAATATTGGCGTCGTGGAGATGATTGCCGCCGCGGCCCTTTGTGGCGTGGCTTACGCGCTCTTCTCCGGCCAGCCATTGATCATTTTGGGCGGGACCGGTCCCATGCTGATCTTCACGATGATCCTTTATCAGCTTTGCCGTGATTTGGAGATTGCTTTCCTGCCCGCCTATGCCTGGGTCGGCTTTTGGACGACCGGATTTCTTTTGGTACTCACATTCACCGACGCCAGCGCGCTGATGCGGTATTTCACGCGGTTCACGGACGACATCTTCGCCGCGCTGATCGCCATGATTTTCATCTATGAAGCGGTACACAATATCTATGCCATCTTCGAGAAGGTTTATGAGTCCGAGACCGTCAGTCACGACAAGGCATTGTTGTCGCTGATTCTGGCGGCGGGAACGTTTTTCATCGCCATGAGCCTGTCCCGGTTTCGCCGCAGCCGCTACTTGTTTCCTCAAATACGGGAATTCCTGGCGGATTTCGGACCCACCATCGCGCTGGGGGCGATGACGCTCGTCGCGGTGTGGTTTCACGGCGAAGTTCGGCTCGATGCGCTCGACGCTCCGGAGAAATTTGGGCCCACGCTGACCGGCCGGGCTTGGCTAGTGAATCCTCTCGACGCGCCGCGCTGGGTCTGGCTGGCCGCCGCCGTGCCCGGCTTGCTGGGCGCCGTGCTGGTCTATCTGGATCAAAACATCACCGCGCGGCTGGTCAACAGCCCCGACCATCGATTGCATAAGGGAGAAGCCTACCATCTCGATTTGGGGGTGGTCTCGATCTTGGTGGGCATCTGCTCGGGGCTGGGTTTGCCGTGGCATGTCGCTGCCACCGTCCGTTCGTTGAATCACGTGCACAGCCTAGCAACGTTGGAGGAAGTCTTCGGTCGGAATGGTGAACGGCGGGAACAGTTCGTGCATGTCCGCGAAACCCGCCTGACCGGCCTGAGCATTCATCTGCTCATCGGGCTGTCACTTCTGGCACTGCCACTGTTGAAACTCATTCCCATGGCGGTGCTCTACGGCATCTTTCTTTACATGGGAGTGGTTACCTTGAAAGGGAACCAATTCTTTGAACGGCTGAATTTGTGGCTCACCGATCCTTCGCTCTATCCCACGACTCACTACATTCGACGCGTGCCGATGTCCGTGATCCACCGGTTCACGCTCCTGCAACTTGTCTGTTTGGCGGTACTGTGGACGGTGAAGGAATGGCCCAATCCGCTGGTGAAGATTCTGTTTCCGCTATTCATCGCCCTGCTCGTACCGGTGCGGGTCATTGCTTCCCGGTTCTTCGCCGAGCCACATCTGGCCATGCTCGACGCCGAGGAGACACCGCACGAAGAGGAGACCGACTGGGGCGCGGGGTAAGCTGGCACATGGCCCGGAGCGACTGAGTGAGAACGCTCAGTCCTCCAGGGAAATCTGGGCCAGGGCTTTTCCAACTTGGCGATAGATCAGGACGAGATCGGCATCGCGCATGTGTTCGCCCAATCGATTCACTTCTCGCACGTAGGCTTGCGCTGTTTCTGAATCTCCGAATGTGGCTTTCTCTTTGGCCTTTGCCACGACCGCTCGAGAAAATGTTTTGATTTCGCCCACGCGCTCGATGAATCTTTGGTTCAGTTGTTGACGATCGGGAGATTTGATGAACTCATCTTCCGTCCATTGAAAATCGTCTAATCCTGAGGCTGCAACCCAGTTGTCGGGCGGGTTCGTGGCGAATTGTTCGATCGCGGCGTCCATGTCGGTCTCGGCGAGTTGCAGTACTTCATGAAGCCGGTCGGATGTGCCACCCTCGGCGGTTGTCGTGGGAGGTGCTTTTGAGTTCGCGGCGGTTTGAGACTCTTCGCACCCGACCGCCCCCATGGTTGCCAGCGAGACGAGTATTGCCAGGCAAAACCGGCGTTGCTTGCCTCGGATGCTGTTGGTCCAAAAGAAAGCACTCTTTGACTTCATGACTCTGCTCCATATGTGAACAAGTTTAGAAATGGAAATACCGGTTTCTAGTCAGGTGGCTGCGAATGTATTCGTCAAGCTTCTTCGGGCATTGGCGACTAATCGCTTTCGTACAGAAGCCGCTCCGCCGCTTCACGAACCGGATTGACCAACGCATAGCCACTCGGCAGTTCGGTCGAAAATAGTGTTGGATCCGGTTCCGCATAAAAGCGGATGTGGCGAATCATCGCATAGGTCATGGATACATCGTTATGCAACGTAGCCAGTTCAATTTGCACGGGAAGTTTGCTCCGAGCATCCGCCCAAATGATCGCCCGCGTAGGTGATATTCCTTCTTGGACGATCGTGGCTTGAAACTTGAGCACCTCTTTGCCGTCGACATGGTCCGTTCCCAGTTCAATAGCTGGATTGGTCCGATGCAAGTCGCGGAGATACTCGTACAAGTTGATGTTTGGAGTCTTGGGCCGGCCGTGAAGCAGCCAGCCCTGCTTTTTGTCGGGATCGACGATCAAGGATTTGGATTGACGAAAGTCGTGAACCGTGTAACGGCCATCCTCCCCGACTATGCGGCAGTTTCCATTGGCGGACAAATAGAGAGACTGCCGTTCCAGCGGCTTGCCCAACTCGTCATAGTTTGTCAGTTGACAAAAGGCGGCCTCGGTTTGGGCGACAGCTTCCAAAACAGAGGCGAAAATCCTTGGGGCATCCTTATTTCCCGGAGTGAGCAGCAGCGCCGCAAGGAACACCAAGATGACCGTCAAAGGCGTCGCCAGCCGGACAAACCAGGGGCGAAACGCGAAATCAGTCCACGAACCCCTAAGCCCCGCCCGGGCAACAGCCTGCCTCGATGTGCCGTGCAGGATCCGCTGACGCGCGAGATCCACTGCCTGGGCAGCCGCTTCGTCATGCACCTGAATTTTCTTCAGGCTGTCAATTCGTTGAATGATGTCGTCGTCCGCAGGCATCGAATTTCCCCAACATTCACGATCGGCTGGAATTCCGCGGGTGGCTTGGTTCCGTGCGCAACAGGTCTCGCAACCGCTTGATCGCTTTACTGCAAATCGCGCGCACTTGATGCTCGGTCTTGCCGACCTGAGCGGCAATCGAGGCATACTCCTGTTCATGGAGGTATCGCAGCAATACGCAGTCTCGATAGAGTGGTGGAAGTTGATCCAGCAGCCGCAGAATGCATTGTGCCTGCTCCTGGTTGGCCACGGCATCCGCTGGATGATGGTCCGCGACGGCCATTTCCTCACCCAGGAACTCGCGGTATTTTTTTCGACGTTGCTCCTGTCGCCGCCAGTCAAACGCCAAGTGCATCGCGGCCCGCCGTGCATACGCTGCCGGCAGCTTCGATTCAAAAAAACCAGGGGAACGCTGTAACTTCACAAACAGGTCTTGGAGCAGATCCTCGGCCACATCGGCGCGCAGTGTCAAACGGAACAGCAACCGGTGCAAGTCGCGACCGTGCTGCTCAAGTATGTCCAAAAGTAGCCGAGCTTGCTGATCCATGGGGGCATGCTTGCCAACTAGTCTAATGACGTTTGCACGGCCGGAAGCGCAACCGGATGTGAAATTATTCGTTGAAAGTGTGAGGAAATCGAAGAGATTCGACCGGACCCTGGCTGGCCGTGTGGCTGACTTTGAGCCCATACCGCGTGACGGCTTCAAATAGCGGGATTCAGGGGATCGTCACGCGGCAACGCTTGACGTATGGTGGACGGAGCGTGACGGGAATGGTGTTAAGCGGGAGCTTGTTCATCGACGGCCATGAAGATTAAACACATTTTGGCGTACACCGCGTGCGTGGCCGCGTCGCTGGCCATTATGGTGTCCTGGAAGAAATACGACGCTAGTCTGGAGTACCCTAGCTGGCCGTCCATGGAGTCCGACACGAGGCTCGCCCTCCTCAGCGTGGGTTTGTCTTTTGTCTTGTTTGGTCCCGTCGTGCATTTCATGGAAACAACTGATACGCGGCGGCCCACGAGATGGGCCGTGGTGGTGGCCTGCCTCCCACTCGGTTTTCTCGTGTTCTACCTCGTGGTTCCCACCTTGCTGTTGGCCGCAACTCAGGGGAGCGGACTGGCCGTGGCGGCCATCAGCTCGTTCGTCCTCTTCATCGCCGAAATGGTTGTCGCGGCGTTCGCAATCGGCGTGCTGGCCAACTTCCGCGACGAAACCGATTTTTCCTTGACGGGAAGAGTCTCGGCAAGCGTCATGTATTGCATCGCGACGTTCAGCAAACTGTACGTCCTCGTACGTGTGATTCAGGAATCCGTCTGGCTGTAGTTCTGCCGAAGGATAGCCGATTCTGCGCGGTCCCTGAGCGTGTGCTGGGCCTGCGTGAAGTGTCTCAATCAAGCGGATCCATGCCGCACAAGATATTCCCGCAGGACGACGGCGTGGTTATGGATGTCATCGCGGGCGGCGTGGAGCAAGGTAAGTGGTCGGTCACCCGCTTGGTCGAGAATGGCTCGCGCCGCCTCGGAGTTTATCGCTAGTTCCCGCAGGTAGCGTTCTCGAAACTCCGCGAACTTGGCCGGGTCATGCGCGAACCATTTTCGCAGATCCGTGGTGGGCGCGATCTGTTTTGCCCACAGATCGAGCCGGGCAGTCTCTTTTTTCACGCCCCGGGGCCAGAGGCGGTCCACGAGCACGCGGAGCCCATCTTCTTCCTCGACAGGAGCATAAATCCGCTTGACACGGATGCCACGAAAGTCATCCATCCTGCTCCTCGACCGCTTCCAGCGTTCGCCGTAACGCCTCGTATTCCTCGCGGCACTCTTCGCAAATCGACAAGTGATGTTCGACATGCTGCAGGCTTTCGGAGACCGACTTGCCCGCCAACTGTCGCTCCGCGAATTCGGAGACCAGCGCCAGGCACTGCTCGCAATTCAGCTCGCTTTCCCGCGTCAGGCCGACCAACCGCAACAGGCTATCGATTTCTTTTTTGGAGAGCGTCATGATCGGTTCCTCAACGCGGCAGCGTGGCCACGACATCCTCGGCGGCGTAACCGGCGGTTTCCAAGCCGCGCTTGAGCCTTTTGCGAGCATCATGCGTCAGTTTGTATAGGGCGTTCCGGTTACTGCCCAAGTGTCGGGCGATTTCGTCTTGTGGCATGCCTTTCAGTTCGGCCAGCAGGGCCGTTTTCTGCCTTTCGGTCAATTCGTGTTCAATGAGTTGCTGGAGCGTATGGAGCAGAGCCCGGCGTTCCGCCTGAGCCTGCGGCGGAGATTCGCGGTCAACGATCTGGTCCGGCACGAAACCCGCGGTGGCCAGGACGCCCTCCAGCGAGACATCCTTCCAACGACCGCGACGGAGTTCCCCCAGCGCCACGCGGATGGCGATCGACGTGGCCCAGGTCAAAAATCGGCTGCGACCCTGAAATTGGCCGAGACGATCCAGGATGCGGAGCAAGGTGTCTTGCACTGCGTCCTCCAAGAACGCGTCGTCCACGGAGTACCGCGAGAGCGCCTGGCGCAGGTTGCGGAGCAGCGCCGTCCTTAATTCGGACAGCGCCGCTTCACGCGCCTCGCCGTCTTCTCTGAGATCTGTGAGCCAACGGTCGTTATCTCGGCTCATGGGCCTCGGTCCCGCTGCGGACTAGCAAAAGTCTTTGCCCCGCTCACGCCGAAGTGAGTTCCGGCGCGGCAGGGAAATCCACCTCGGTATCCGCCACGTGATTGAAGTAGTTGGTAAACGTGTTCAGCGCCACATGGGCCACGATCTCGGCGATTTCGCCATCGTTATACCCCGCCTGGCGGACACGCTCCACGTCTTGGTCCGAGACGTGGCCCCGGTCGTTCACGATCTGGCGGGCAAATTCTAGCGCCGCGCGGACTTTGGTGTCCTTCGCCTCGGCACGCCGGGCATCGCGGGCCTCTTCGTCGCTGAGTCCCGCTCGCTTGCCGAGCGCCGTATGCGCGGCCAGGCAGTAATCGCAGCCGTTGGTTTCGCCCACGACTAGCGCCAATTGTTCCCGCAGCGGGGCGGGAAGCGAACCACCAGCAAGGGCCTGGCTGAAGCCGAGGTAGGCGTTTGCCACGGCGGTCGAATTGGCCATGGTGGCCACGATGTTGGGCACCTTCCCCAACTTCTTTTCCACGCCTGCGAGCAGTTTCGCGGTGTCAGCGTCGGCGAACTGTTTTTGGACCGGTTGAATGCGGGGCATCGTTCATCTCCTTCAGGTTGTAGGTACTAAAAACTTTCCGTTTGCCATTTGACGCGCTGCGTAGGCGGATTCTTACCTGCCATTTCCAAAACTGCCGAAACCATGCGCGGGAAGTAGAACGGATCGCCCGCACGTTCCGCCTGGCGTTCTCACGCCTTGAAAGAAAATCGAGATTCGAACGAAAGATGTCCCCCTCTGGCTGCATCGAACAATTGTCTGTCGAGGCACACCACCCTTTCCACCATGTTCAAGGAGTACAAAGATGAAGAACCTGGCAACGACTCTGGCTTGGGCCTTCGCGGCCGCGTTTTTGGGAGCGACGGTAATGGGATTCGTGCCCAACCCGCTGGTCGGTCCCGGCGCGCTGTTCGTGACCAACACCGCACATAACCTCGTGCATCTGGCGACGGGTATCGGTTTTGTGGCGGTGGCACTCTGGGGCGAAAACGCTTCCATCCGCTTCATGCAAGGATTCGGCGTGGTCTACATGCTGACTGGCGTGGCCGGTTTCGTGCTGCTCGGCTCCGCTTCCGAAGGCCATCTGCTGCACATCATCCACATCAACTGGCTGGACAACTTCCTGCACGTCGGTTTGGGCATCGCCATTGCCGCCGGCGGCTGGACCGCGCGACACTTTCAGCAAAGCCCCCTGACCTCGTTTCAGGCGTAGTGGTCCCTGACATTTGCCGATCAGCGTGGCGGATGTTCCGTCGCGCACTGCCGTAACTTTCTTTCGAAGGAGAAATGTCCATGCGTACCGTCTATTCTTTCTCACTGTCGCATTTCGTCCCGCTCGCCTTGCTAGCCGTGCTACTGATGGCCGGCGCTGCCGTGGCCAGCGATGAAGTCAACTCTGACAAAACGGGCTTGGCCTTGAGTGGCTACGATCCGGTCGCTTATTTCAAACTGAACAAGCCGGCCAAGGGGGATTTTCAGGTCACCGCCGAGCATCAAGGTGCCGTCTACCGCTTCGCCAACGAAGCGCATCGGGACTTGTTCCGCAAGAACCCGAGCCGCTACCTGCCGCAATATGGCAACTATTGTGCGTACGGTGTCTCCGTGGGCGCGAAGTTTTCCGCCGACCCGACCGTGTGGAAGATCGTCAAGGGCCGGCTCTACCTGAACTTGGACGAGAACATCGCCAAGCTGTTCAACCAAGACCTGGCCGGGCACATCAAGAAAGCGGACGAGAACTGGAGGACGCTGGCCAAAAAGCCAGCCCGTTGATCACGTCCATTTTCCCGGCTGGAAACAAGAACGGATAAGTCCGTGGGCAATGGCTCACGGACTTTTTCATTTCATGGATGCAGCGTATAAAAAAACCGCCAGCCCAAATTGGGGACTGGCGGTTCTGAATACTTGTGGTGCAATGCTCTATTTGCGGCGACGCAGCCAGGCGAATCCACCGATAGTCAGGCCGAGGGTTGACCAGACGATAAGGGTCGAAGGTTCGGGCACGGCGGATACCAAAGGTCCTCGAATCTCAACCAGGTCAAAAGCCGAGTCGATCTCCGGAGGGCCGTTGATGGACAGTTTGATTGCCCCTACGTTGGTCAGGTCGGCGGTACCGACAAAATCCGTGAAGAAAAAGTCCAATGTAGTCGGGACAAGAATCGGGTTGCCAATCGTTGTCGACAAAGCCGATACATTGCTGTTGACATCAAAGATCTCAAACGTCAGTTCGAGGCCCGGAAGATCCAAGGAGAGGAGTTCCAGGGAGATACGATTCAGCGGCATTCCTCCGTTCGCCGTGATGTCGAGTCCCCCTAAGCCCGCCGGATTGACAACTAGAGGGTCATCGTCACCATCCCAAACGATCATGCCGTTACCGTCCGTGTCAAAGTTGTTGAAAAAAGTCAATTCGCCGGATAGCGTCCTTAGACGAGTTTCCAGAAAACTGTCCGCATTTCCCCCAGTTTGCATGTCTCGAAATCCACCGAGGATAGAGCTGCTAGGGCCTGCCTGGCTGTTATCTGGGATGAAGCTTGGAATGCCTAAGAAACCGACGTCTTGCTCAACCTGGAAGTTATCGATCTGGATAAAAGCTCCCCGCGATTGGCTGCCGGACGTCCCAAAAGCGGCTACCAAAACAAATGCAAAACAATATCTTAACGGGCTCGACATGAATGAAGTCCTCTCAACTGGTGTAAAATCTGCCCGGATCGACCCACTGCAGTGAGCCAGCAGAATAGCTTTGACTCTAGGGAAAATCAACTACCCATGCCTCTGGTGTCCGCATTCATTCTTGCCACCCACACAATTCCTTGACGCGCCTCTGGCATGCAGGCACCCAGCTTGTTGACTGCTGATACAACGTAGGACGTTCCGGTGGGGTCATTTCATGGTGCGCTGATCTTGGGACAAAACTGGGAACCTCTTGCTGGCTGGGGTAGGTAGTCGGGCCCGGTGGTGAGCCTAGTAGGTATTGGAGCGACGACGGAAGCAGGTATTCACTTACGCTTCTTTTTCGGCGTCGGGCGCGATGCCTCTCCGGCGCTCTTCAACTTGTTCTCGATGTTCGTCAATTGATTGATCACCGGCACGGAATTGGGATCACCGCCGCTGGTCCAAAGCGCGATCAAGTAGGAGCGCGCGGTCAAAATGGCCTCCGCCTCTTCCTCCGTCAACGTGATTTTGAAGTTCGCCATGCTGCCCCTATGTCGAATGAGTCAACCGCCGGCCCACACTACTTCAATCGCGATTACGGTAAGTGTAGCGACATCAGCGTTGTTTGGTTGCATGATGCTTTACGCCGCGGATGCGGCACGTCCGTGCAACTTGCACTAGCGTCCTGGAGCATTCAGCGGATTCTCATACCAGACCACGCCCAGGTTGGCCCGTTCCTCGCAGGTCACGAGATCCAGATCGCCATCGGCATCCAGGTCGAGCAGTTCCAGCCGGTCGAACTTGCCAATACCTGGCCCGCTAATGTCCTGGATCTGCCACCGGCTTTCCGTGGGCGAGCCTTCATAACGCAGCCAACCCACGCCGGACTTTCGGGCATCATGCAAGTTTTCACAGGTAAACGCCACGTCCCGTTGTCCATCGCCGTCCAGATCTCCCACCGCCACGGCCTTGGCCAGACCAAACGTATCGGGCAGCCGGAGGTGGTATTCTTGCCAGGGCCGAGAAGCATCTACTGTGGCACGCAGAAAGAGCAGTCCCGCGTCCCACAGGGCCGCCACCACGTCTTGCCGTCCGTCTTGGTCCAGGTCCGCGCTGGTCAAAAACATGGCTTCTTGATCGGCACCGCCGATACGGTGTTCTCGCCAAGTGCTGGCGTTATCTTCTAAACTTCCAGGGTTCTCCAGCCAGAGGATGCCCCGCGTGGGACCCTTGCGGTCGGAGCCCAAAATGTCGAGATCGCCGTCTTTGTCCATATCTCGGGCTTCCAGCGACATGATCCAACCGGCTTTATAGAGGGGATGCAGCCGCCACGTCGCCGTGTCCCGCGCGTCGCCGCCGCGCGATAGCAGCGCGATCTGGCCATGGGGTGATTTCGAGCCCAGCACGATCTGCCGCACACCGGTAGCGTCTTCCACGAGAGGCATCGCGTACATCCAGCGGGATTGTTTCCATGTGGCAGGGACCCGGGCGGTTTCCCATTTCTTCGCTTGCAAGTAGTGCTCGCGATTGGCAGGCGCCCAATGAAAAAAGACGGCCCGCGTGTCCGCTTCACAGCAACTGATCACATCCACGGCACCGTCGCCGTCCAGATCCGCGAAAACGGCATCCTCGGGAAAGGGGACGCGGCCCACCGTCACTGCCGGCCAGGAATTACGGACACGCTCCGGGCCTGGATGCAGATAGGCCCGCACAATGCCTCCTTCCTCGTAGCCGGTGGCGAAGTCGAGCCGGCCATCGCCGTTGACGTCGCGCGGGCGGACGCCGTCCGCCCCATCCGCGGCACGGTCAATCACATGCCGCCGCCACGGCTCGGCCTGCACGGCTTTCGCGATTGCCATGCTTAAAAGAATTATTATGCAGAGAAGTAGGCCGACTGTTCGACGGTACAATTCAGACACGGCAATGGATGAATCTGTTGCTAACGGCGTTTGGCAGCGATGCCCGCGCGGTGAATGTCCACGGGGCCGTTGTTCGGTTGGACTGGCCCGGGGGTGGAGCGGCCGCGATCCACGTAGTCCCGGAGTAGCTCGGTCAACTCCGCCACGATTTCGGGATACTCGGCCTGGAGGTTCGTGGTTTCCGAGACGTCCGCCTCCATGTCATAGAGCTGCACGTCCGGCAGGGAACTCAAGTCGTCACGTCCTGGCCGAGGCCGGCTCCAACCGCCGGAGCCGGGGCATAGCTCCAGCTTCCATTTGCCACGCCGAATCGAGAACGCACCGCGAATCGAGTGGTGGACAATCGCGGTTCTGCGTGGTGAGTCGTACTCCCCATGCAGAGCGGGCAGGATACTCACGCTATCCTCGCCGGTGTCGTCGGGTAGTTCGTCCTCCACGATCTCCGCGCAAGTCGCCAGCAAGTCGGTAAGGCAGACCAACTGATTGCTGGAACTTCCCGCCTCGACCCACTTGGGCCAGCGGGCGATGAAGGGGACACGATGCCCACCGTCGTAGATGTCCGCCTTGTGGCCGCGGAAGTGATGGTTGGGCCGATGCGACTTCGCGTGCATTTCCTCGATATCCGCGGCGGGTGAGCAGCCGTTGTCCGCCGTGAAGATCAGCAGCGTGTTCTCCGCCACGCCCCGTTCCCGCAAAGCGGCCATCACCTGGCCCACGGTGTCATCGACCTGCATCACGAAATCGCCGTAGGCGTTGAGCCCGCTTTTGCCTTGCCACTCTTTGGTCGGGGCAATGGGCGTGTGTGGTGCCGGCAGTGGGAAATACAGGAAGAAAGGTGCATCTGCCGCCGCGCCCTCCGTGCGCCGACGGATGTAGTCGACCGCTTGATCGGTCAAATCGGGCAGGATTTGCTCCGGCGTCAACCCGGGCACGGCAGCGCCGGGCCGGCCAAAGTAGCCTTTCTCCGCCTGGACCGTGGGGAGCGCCGTGCAACGGTCATTCTCAATGAAGACATATGGCGGCATGTCGAGCGACGCGCTGATCCCGAAGAAATAGTCGAAGCCGACACTGTTGGGGCCATTTTTGATCGGCGCGGTGAAATCCACGGAGGTGGCGTCCTTACCCCCGTCGGCGAACCCGCCCTCCTTCAGCGGCCAATCCAGGCCCAAATGCCACTTACCCACGCAGGCCGTGTGGTAGCCGTACCGCTGCAAAAAAGCGGGCACGATGAGCCGGTCCGGCTCGATCAGGCGGCGGTCGTAACCGAATAGCACGCCGCTTTTCAATCGCGACCGCCAATTGTAACGACCCGTCAAGATGCCATAGCGGGTCGGCGTGCAGACCGATGAACTGGAATGGGCGTCGGTGAACACCATGCCCTCCGAAGCGAGCGCGTCCAGGTGGGGCGTCTCGATTTTACATTCAGGATTCAGTGCCCGAATGTCGCCGTAGCCCATGTCGTCCGCCAGGATATAGACGATGTTGGGCAATTCACCGGCGCCGGCGTGCCGCTGCGGGATGAGACAGACACCGAACACCAGTAGCGAGAGCAAACAGCGGATCATACGGCGACTCCGAGGCTAACGTGAGGATTCTTCGTCGATGCATAGGCCATTGGCAAGTGAAAGGATTTTAGCTTTCGTGTGCGCCAAATTCACTACTTTTCGGCCAACTCGGCATCCAGCGTTTGATTGGCTTTGCAACGCTGATTGGGCAACGCACGCCCGTTCCGCATGAAAAAATCGGCGCGAAAGCGGATTTTCTTTTTAAGATGCGGCGGTGCCGGGCATCTCAATAGGCACGGAACCGAGGGCGGGAACCCTATGTCGCGGCCAGTCGATCGGCGTGAAGTAGATCAATGGGTCGTGGAGCATTTGCCCATGGCCTTGCGGCTCGCCAAGCGGCTGGTGGGGGACCCCGACGTGGCCGAAGAGGTCATGCAGGAATCACTCTGCCGCCTGCTGGAGCGCTGGGAAACGTACCGTGGGGAAGCCAAGTTCAGCACCTGGATGATGCAAATCGTGGTCAATGTGGCCCGCGAGCGCCGCCGGCGACCGCAACAAACGCGTGAAATTGATGCCGAACTGGCGATTGCCGCCACGGAGGATCCTCTGGATCAAATGGCCACGACCGAGCTGAAACAGAAAATTTTTTCGGTAGTGGACAGGCTCCCCGATCGGCAACGTGAAGTCGCGATGCTCCGTTTCGGCGAAGGGTTGGGGGTGAACCAAGTGGCAGCCATCTTGCGGATCACCGAGGCGAATGTCTACACGTGCATGCATTTGGCGCGAAAGCGAATCGCCCAGGCCATAGGCGTGAATTATGTCGAGCGAAAATGATTGGCGGCCAGACGAAGGGGACCGCCTCGACGATTTATTGCGACAAGCGCTCGCCGTTGATGACGATGAGCGTCAGCTTGCGCGTTTGCGGAATCATTGGAGATCCCAGTTTTCGAGGCAAATCTGGCGCCGCCGCCTGCGACGGACCGTCCCGCTTGCCGCGGCGGCCGCGCTGGCCGCCGTTTCGTTGATGCTACTGCGGCAAACGGACCGTGAAGAGCCTCCTCCCACAAGGCCTGGCCCTCCTCCGGTCGTGGCGGAGCAGAATATGTCCACGAGAGAGGTGGTGGTTCCGGAAGATATTCCACGCCAGGAAAACTTGCCCCTGCTGGGCCGGGAACCGACGGCATACGAACGGATCGTGTTCGCGGCACGGACGATTCCTACCCGGTCAGGACCCAACAAGCGTGTTCCACGGATGAAAGTGGAAGACATGGTCCTACGCTTGCGGCAAACATCCCAGGCGGATCTACCGGAGATCCTTGTCGAGTTGGGCTATCGGCAAGAAGAGGCGGTGTCACGGTTGTTGACGGCCATGCGCCAGCCCACGCTGAGGCCCGATGCGTTGGAAGTGTTGGAAAAGCTGGTGGGTACGGCAGGTTTGGCCAGCCTAGCCCGTCAGGCATCGGCTGCGGAGGCTCGCGAAATCTTGGCCGGGCATCTGTTATCGGGCGAATCGGACGCGGCATTGCGAGAATATCTGTGGCTAGTGGCGGATGCCGGCACGCGGGAAGCGGCCCTGGCCGTCGCGAAGCGGTTGCCGCGCCCTCCCATCGACCGGCTGTTTGCCATACTCGACGACGACGATCCAGCCGCGCGGAGCGCCGCCGCGTTCACCTTGGGCAGATTGAATGGACCCGAGGTGACCCAGCGGCTGATTGCCCATGCCACGGAGAAGACTTCCGCTTCCCAGGAAGCCTGGGTGGCCCTGTTGGCCTGTCGCGGTGAAATGGCGCGAGAGTTTCTCGCGTATGCGGAGCAGCAGCCTCGTCTGCTCGGTCACTACAATCGTGCCCGCGTGCGTTGGGCACGAATGATTCCTTAGCTCTTTTCATTGGAGAATTGGCCATGGCTCGCATGTTGAAATTTCGCGGTAGGGGGCTCGCCTTGTGGCTGGCCGTCATAGCTGGTTCTGTTCAAACGCTCCGCGCGCAGGACGAAACGGATTTCACTTTGCGCACTTATGATGTGGGCGATCTGCTGTCCGACATTCAGGATCACGCTTACAGTGATGTCGTCGAGCGGATGTCGAAAAGGACTTTGACGGGAATTCATTATGGTGGCGGGGGCGGCATGGGCGGGGGAGGAGGAGTGCCTGGTGCCGGTGGCGGACGTGGCGGGTTCGGAGGTCCTGGTGGTGGATTCGGTGGTGCCCTTCGCCAGAGCGTCTCTTCGAATCCAGGCAATATCACGATCGATAATCTAATCCATGTCATTGTGAACACCGTGCATACGGACACTTGGGCTCAATTCGGGAACGGAGAAGGCAAGATTGAACAGATCGGCACGACGCTCGTGGTCTGGCAAGAAGACCGTGTGCACCAACAGCTTCAAGCCTTATTGGGCGATTTGGCACAAGGTTCCGGTGAACGAAAAACGGTCACGATCGATGCCCGCTGGCTCTCGCTCGATTCGGACGATTTGGGTCGGCTGCTAGAAAAAGCGGACGATGGATCGCCAAGCATCAACCGCGCCGCGCTCGAAGAATTCACCCGCCGGCCCACGAGCATCCGGGGCATCACCAATTGCTTCAGCGGCCAACTGGTCTATCTGATCAGCGGCACTCGCAAGAATGTGGTTTCCGGATACATCCCCGTGGTGGGCAGCTTGGGAATGCCGGACATGAATGAACAGTTGGTTTCCCGCCAAGGTGAGGTGCGAATCCGCTTGGCGTCCCAGGTCGTCAATAGCGGCGTGGGCTATCAGCCGGTCGTGGAAAAAACCAACTTTGGCGCGCTATTGCAAATCCGTCCCACATTGATGCGGAACGGCAATTCGGCAGTGGTCGATTTGCAAGCCACGCTTACCATTCCCGACCGTCGCGCCGTCCACGCGGATGACCCGCGCAGCGATCCGCGTGCTCCCGTGGTCGACCGTATCGGCATTGAAACCCAAGAACTGGCCACCACGCTGAGGCTACCGTTGGGAGCGCCCATGCTGGTGGGAGGACTCACGCTCCGCCCTGGCGCCGGGGGATACGCGGGAAATGGGCAATCCGACAGCGAAAACCCGGCGGAGAATCCGCAGATGTATCTAATCCTCGAACTGCGCTAGTGCGTGTGACATCCATCAACTGGCGGTTACCTGGAATGGGAGCGTACGATGAAAGCGTCCATTCAAAATCGCCGGCCGCCTTGTGCATGTGGGTAGGCGGCTTCCACCGTGGATTGCGGCACGAATTCTCGACGGTGGTCTGGATCGCGGCGGGCCGTGTACGTTAAATCGTCCAGATAGAATTGCACGGAATGGCCGCCTTGCCGGACGTTGGCCAGCCCAAAGCGGTCGAACGTCGCGCTCGATTCGCGCAGCTCCGGCGTCAGGTCAAACGCATGCTCCGTGCCGTCCAGCGTGATGGTGACGCGGCCTACTCCGGCGTTGGCCTGCGGATCATAGCGAAACGTGAAATGGCGGCGGCGGCGATCGGGCAGGAACACGCCGCAATTCTGGCTGGCTCGCTTGCCGTCCGCTCCAGAGACGAGCGGCTTCAAGTAATAGCCCACGGCGGAGCTGTCGGCGATGGCGATGCCCAGCATATTTTTCAGGGGAAAGCCGGCATCGGGATCCTCCGCCGCGAAGACGCGCGTCTGACCCTCGCGTCGAAAATAGCCGAAATAGGCCGCCGCGTCCGTCATGCCATCGGTAAAGCAGATGCTTCCCGAAAAGGAAATCGGGTCCTCCAGCGTCAATTTGCCGACATCATCGGCGTAGTAAGAAAAGAGCGGGTCTGGCGGCTCGGTGCGCCAGAACAATCCGCCGATTTCGCCCGCCCGCTGTCCGGCCCAATTCGTCTGGCTCCAGCCATAACTATGCATGCCGTGAAAGTTGGGCTCGATGTACTGGGACTCATTGTTCCGCCCCTCCCAATGCGGGTCCTGGAAAAGTTCGATCTTCTCTCCGTTCACGGTCAGGTCCCCCAGATAAAGCTCCATACGCTGGCCGAACCGCGCGATGTTGAACAGGCCAAACCGGTCGAACGTGGCCGGTGCCTGGCGGATCCGTTCATCCAACCAGAACACGTAGGGAACTTCCTCATCGAAACGGAGCGTGACGCGGCCATGCCCCTGGCCGGAATGGGGCCGTTTCCACCACCGATGCTGGCCGTGCCGATGGAAGTATTCGACGAGCCCTTGGTCACGGAGCTTCAAGAGGCGTTGCCGCAAGGCTTCGCGCGTTAGGCCAGGTTCTTCGCGTTTAAGCCGCTCAAAGAGGTGTTCTTCCCCTTGCAGTTCGTACGGCTGGCCGTTCCCTGTCTGGTCGGTTAGATGCCGCTCAAGCGCCGCGTCACGCCATACCGGATCAGCCCGGGCGTCCGGCTCGTAATGAAAGCTCCAGTCCTGGACTTGGCCGTCCGGCTGTAAGAGAATGGCTGTTTCCGCGCCGCGCGCCTGCCAATCGCTGGACATCCAGTCGAACATGACTTGGCCTAGGTTATCCTCTTCCCACACGCGGAAAGCCATGGAGGACCAGACCCGCCACGTATGCCGGCGGGAATTGAAAAAGCCGATGTAAGCGACGCCCCGCAGGCCGATGTGATGGATCGCCAGTTTGCCTGAAGCCGAGATGGCATCATCAAAGGATAACGGCCGGCCCAGCGGCAGCGCGTAGTACGCCTGCCGCCGCGAGTTCTCCACTCGGCCGCCGATTTCGCCCGGCCCCGTGCCGGTGAAGTTCGTGGGCCGCCAGCCAAAGTCCTGCACGATCCTCGGCATGTCGGTGCCCACGACGCGGTTTTGATAGTGGTCCCAGCCAGGATCCCGGGAAAAGTTTTCCTCGATTTGCACGAGCTGCGCCGGCAGAGTCACGGGCACGAGAAATCCGGCGAGGAGGCTGCATAAAAAACAAAGCGGAACACGCATGATGGTTTCCGGATCTGGCCAAGGAAGGAGACGGGTAGCGGCGAGGAAATTCTAGACCGCGCGAGATATCCTTGGAATCCCTGTCTTGAATGGCGATAATCGCGAGCAAGCTTAACTCAGTGAAAGGGCCAGGACATGCGACTTACATTGATTGCGGTTGTGGTGTCGTTGTGCGGCAGCGTCCACGCCGAAACGCCACTGTTTCAGGCGGTGGCACAAGAGATTTCGGCCACGTTTTCCATCGTGGCGGTCGATCCGGAGGCCGGCGTCTGCGGCGCGGCGGTCGCCAGCAAGTATCCGGCGGTGGGGAAGGTCGTGCCCTATGTGCGGGCCGGTGTGGGGGCTTTTTGCACGCAGCATTATCACGTGCCCGAGTGGGGAGAGCGGGCCCTGGATCTGCTCGAAGCAGGGGAGCGGCCCGAAGCGGTGCTCGCGAAACTGCTCGAAGACGATCCTCGGTCCGAGCAGCGGCAATTGGCGATCATCGACATGGCGGGACGCGCTGCCCTGCACAACCCCACCGCCGCTCCCGGCGGCAGCCGGTATTGGGGAGCGATGGCCGGGCGTCATTATTGCTGCCAGGGGAACACGCTTGCCGGGCGGGAAGTGATCACGGCCATGGCCCAAGCCTACGAGGAGACCGAGGGGAGCGTGGCGGACCGGCTGATGGCCGCGCTCGTGGCCGGAGACTGTGTCGGCGGGGACCATCGGGGCCGCCTGGCCGCCGGAATTCGCGTGGCGAAGCGGGACGTGGAAGGCTACTGGCTGGAGCTCTACGTTGACGAAAGTGACGATGCCGTGGCCGACCTGGCCCGCAAGTACGCGGAACTCGAACACGAGGCCAAAGGCGCCTAGCCGGGGGAAAGTCGCCGTTTGAAGGGCCGTGCGGGGGAGTAGCGGAGTAGGTAGATTTGCCTACGAAGTTGACGGAACGAAGCAAAGTGCCATAGGTTTACTTGCTTATCATTTCTCTGCAGCAAGCAACCGAGCCGCGACAAACCGCTACGCTTTGCCGAGCGATAATTTCCTTTGCCCGATAGTGTTCACCGGCTGACGACAACGCATCATCAACGACCGATAATTCTCCAGCGCTTTTTCAATGAGTTTCGAAAGCGAGATTCGCAAAACTCCAATTCCCTGGGTTATTGCAGCGATCGCCTCTGTGTCAGTGCCCTTGGGCTTCTTAAGCCAGTGGGGCTGGACGTGGTTTTTCCTGCTCCTTGCAACCGGTTCCTCTGCGTGGTGGTGGATAGAGTGCGTCAAAGGACGAGAAGTACGTTTTTCCCAAGAGACGACGGTAACTGTTCACACGTGGCGAGCGGTGCTTGCTAGGGCATTTATCCCAATTGCATTTATCGGCTTTTTTGTGGTGTATTTGTGGATGGATTTTTCCAGTCTCAATCTTTGGCGCAAGCCGTATGGAGGCAAATACGTCGGGATTGAACGTCATGGATCGATTCATAAGCACTTCGGCTTTCGGGTGGAAACGACGGCGTCTGAACGAGAGTCGCGAAATCGGAATCATTGGATCCGTTGGATGGCAGATGGAGTGAATGCATCAAACTCAGACGTGTCTTTGCTATTCGTCGAAGGAGAATCATTTCAAGGCAAATATCACACGTTTAACGTGGAAGTGCATAATAACGGGACAAAGGTTTTGCCGGACGACGGATGCGCGGCATTTCTAGTAGTCGACGAGCCTGGCGATCCGTGGTATAGGCCAACGTATCGGCAAATCCCATGCGAACCGGCTGGTGACGGAAGTACGCGCTTATTCAGAGCGACAGTGCGGAATGCAGGAATTGGCGAAAAGCTTTGGTTGTTTTTGGCCGTGGCTCCACGTTCTCGCGACGTAGTTTCTTCTCTAGACGATCTCGACCTCGAACTATTGGTGCAACCATGAAATCCAACTATTTGCTAACCACGACGGTTGTCTTTGCTTCTCTGATTCAAGCAGCGGTTGCCGCGCCGGCAGTCATAACTGGTTTTGTGGCCGATCTTGGTGGCATTCCTCATGAGTCTCCGGATATCACCATTCAGGTCCGCACATTCCCTGGCGGCCGGCTAATCACGTCAGCAAAAGCTGACAAAAACAGCGGGTACTTTCAAATTCCCATTGACCCCGAAAAGGTGCCAGACAACAACACAAGAATCTCCGTCAGCGCGGCTGGTACTGCCGTACTGAATGGGAGGCGAACGTCTGTCCGAACCGATGGAAGCCTGAATGGACTTGCTGGAGAAATTCGAAGCAGGTTTAGTGACGATATTGGTGTCCGGGAGCTGCCAGTACAACAATTCATTATTTTGATTGTGCCCAAAGCTCAAGAGCAACAAGTCTCGGTCAAATGCACCTGTAAAAGATCCTTTCGAATTCGACACCGATTCCGACGCTAAAAAATAAGATCCCCCTCACGGCACAAAGCTTTCCCCACCGGATAGCCTCAACACAAACCCGGCTAGCAGATCGGCGGCGTGGTCGAGGTCGGCGAGCGAGATCAGTTCCACTGGGCTGTGCATGTAGCGGTTGGGGATGCTCACCAGGCCGGTGGCCACGCCTTGCCGGCTGATTTGAATGGCGTTGGCATCCGTGCCGGTAGGGCGGCCATCGGCGGCGAGCTGATAGGGAATGCTGCCCGCGCTCGCGGTTGCCAAGAGTTTCTCCACCACCACGGGGTTCATGTTCGGCCCGCGATAGACGACCGGCCCCTTGCCGAGGGCGACGTCCCCTTCGCTGGTCTTGTCGATGGTGGGGCAGTCGGTGGCGTGCGTCACGTCCACCGCGATGCCGACCTGCGGATCGACGCCGTAAGCACTCGTCCGCGCGCCGCGCAGGCCCACCTCTTCTTGCACGGTGGAGACGGCGAACACGCCGCAAGACAGCTTCTTGGGCTTGGTCCGCCGCAGCGCTTCGATGACGACCCACAGGCCGGTCTTGTCGTCCATGCCGGGGGCGTAGGCCAGGTCGTTGTGCATGGTTTGCAGGCCCAGCTTGAGCGTGACCGGGTCCCCCACGCGGACCAGTTCTTGGGCCTGAGCCTTGTCCTTCACGCCGATATCGACCCACAGTTCCTTGAGTTTGGGGACTTGCTTCCGCTCTTCCTCTTTGAGCAGATGAATCGGCTTGCGGGCACTGATTCCCGGCAGTGGACCGCTGGAGGTCCACACGGTCAGTTCCTGCCCGACGAGGACAATCGGGTCCCAGCCGCCCACGGGGAGGACGTACAAAAAGCCGTTGTCGTCGATATACTGCACCACGAAACCGATTTGGTCGCAGTGCCCGGCGAACATCACCCGCAGGTCCGCTTTCGGGTTGCGGGCCACGATCACGTTGCCGTGCAGATCGGTGGTGACTTCGTCTGCGAAGTCGGCCACGTAGTCCCGCACGATGTTTTGCACGGGCTGTTCGTAGCCGGACGGGCTGGGGGTTTCCAGAATATTACGGAGAAATTCGAGGGCCGTATCGTCCATGTCGGTTGGGTCCGTGGTGATATGTGTCGTCGGTGTATTAAGAAAACGTGATGGCGTGCCGCGCGGCGGCCATCGAGTATGGAGTATGTGGCGCTGCGGGAAAAATGCAAGGCGTGTGAGATTCCGCGCGAATACGGATCTTCAAGTTTGGGAGTCGTGATGGGATTCGTGGCGAAGAAGATGATCGGCGGCATGTTATTGCCGCCCGCTTTGATGTGGGAACTGCTGGTGGTGGGAATTCTGCTGCTGTGGTTTTCCAAGCGGCAGCGGTTGGGGAAAGTGCTGGTCACGCTGGCGGGGATCTTGTTCGTCACGCTCGGTTGGGAAGAAGTGCCAGACGAAGTGCTGTACAAGCTGGAACGGCACTACCCGCCGCTGGACGTGGCCAAGTTCGACGAGAACGCCGCGCCGAAGTGGGTCGTGGTGCTGGGAGGCGGGCACAGCTTGGACGCGGGGCTCCCTTTGAGCAGCCAAATCGCGCCGCATTCCCTGGTGCGACTGGTGGAGGGGATCATGCTTTGGCGGCAACTGCCGGAGAGCCAGCTCCTGCTCAGCGGCGGAACGGGGTTCACCGACCCGCCCAAACCGGTGGCCGATACGATGGCCCAAGTGGCCGCCGCGCTCGGTGTGCCACAGGAGGCGATGCTGCTGGAAACCGCTTCGCGCGATACCGAACAGCAAGCCAAGGAGGTGGCCGAGATCGTCGGCACGGAGCCGTTTATCTTGGTGACCTCCGCCACGCACATGCGGCGGGCGATGGCGCTGTTCGAGCATACCGGATTACGGCCGATTGCCGCGCCGACGGGGCACGTGGCGCGGGAAGGTCCCTGGTGGCCCAGCGATTTCTTTCCCGGAGCGACCGGCTGGTGGCATGCCCGCGAAGCCGGGTACGAACTGCTGGGGCTGACTTGGGCTTGGCTCCGCGGGAAGACAGGCGGCGGGGCGTAACGCAGGCGGAATAGCGCCCGCATTCAACCGAGTGCGTTTACGGGTCGGTGGTTTCGGCTGCGGGCAGGCGGCTGGCGCGGAGCGAATTGCCGTAGTGTTGGGGAGAGTCGGGCGTGGCCGTGTAGAATTCGCGGGCCTTTTCAAATTCCCCCTGAGCCTCGTAGGTGCGGGCCAGGTTGTACGTCGCGCCGTGTTTCCAGGTCCCCTCGTCCCACAGTTTGATGGTGCGGTCCAAAAACCAATCGACCGCCACCTCATAATCCTGCTTGTCGTAAGTCATGATTCCGAGCCAATAGGAGGCGTATTCTTTCACGCCGAGCAAGATATTCTTCTGGCTGGGGAGGATACGGGCCGCTTCGATCCGCTCATTCGAAGGACGGCAACGGAGCAGCAGGTCCATGGCCCCTTCTTCCTCGTCGACTTGTCCTTTGAGGTAGAGTAATCGACCTTTGTAGAGCAGCGGCGAACCGGCGAAGAATTGGTATCTCGCCGACGCCACGCGGCGTTGTTCACGTTCCATCCGAGATTGCTGTTCGAGCAATTCATAGGAAAAAGGCCAGACGGAGACTTCGGAAATCTGCTCGACTTCTTTCAGCCGCTCGGCAAGTTTGTCCGCCGGCACCGTGAGTACCATGCTTTCCGAGCCGACCAGTTTTTGTTCAATCATCGCGGAACGTTTCGCGATGTACGTGGGAGAGGCCTCCACGAACGCGGCCATCTCCTGGAAATGCTCCGCGCGATACGGATATTTCCGCTCCTCGTCCAGATCCAACAGAGAGACGCCCTCTTCGCTGGCGGCCAATTCGGCCAACGTGCCCACCCCTTGGCCATCGGCGGAGGGGAGCGGCAAGCCTAACGCACAATCGAACAGATATAGTTCACCGCCGCTGAAGAGCGCCGTGAGGCAGGGAGTCATGGCGCCCGGTTCCGGTGCATTTGCGGGCTGGAGACGTACCACGTCCAGCCCCAATTGGCGGGCCAGCAGCATGAAAACCCACGCCCGCTGCTCCGCTGTGCCACGCCCGTAGAGCAGGATTTTCCATGGGTCGTAAAGCACGCCCTCCAGCGACTTTTTTGTTTCCAGTTGTAGATTTCGCACGGTCCAATCGAAAAGTTCCACGGCGATGGGCACGTCTTCGATGGCATCGCGGCGCGCCACCCGGGCCGTGTCTCGTAGCCAGACCGCTTCCTGCATGCCCCGTACGTCTTGTCGATCGAAGGAGAGTTCGTTGAGCCGCTGCACTTGGGGTAAGTCTCGCTGTGATGCATCGAGCGTGTCGAGCAAGGCGGGTTGGGTCCAATCGTTTGGCGCGGATTCGCGGCGAATCCACTGATTGAGCCGGTCCACGATCTGGTCCAGCGCGTTGAGTTCGGGACTCGGTTCCCATCCAAAGGCCGGCTCGCCGGTGCGGATCCAGTCGCGGAGGGTTTGGACAATCCGTTCCAACTGCTGGCTCTGGCGCCGCCAGATCTCCGCACGCGTGGCCGTGTAAATCGGAAAGGAGAGCGCCTGCCCGAGCCGCAGCGTGTAATCGTTCACGACCTCGAAGACCGTGAACTCTTGGTAGGTCGCTTTGCCGAATTCGTCCCGCGTGATGAAAAAACGCAGTATGTCGCCAGCGCGGATATCGTTCTTGATGAACTGGCTATTGCGGCTAGGGACGACAAGATAATTGAACTGTTGGGCGGGTGAATCCGGATCCGCGATCAGCGTGGCCATCACCGGCTGCTCGTCGCTGGTGTGGGCCGCGTGCAGTACGGCGACCGGTTCGTTGACGTTGGTGTTGATGTAGCTGTCGAGATTGTTGAGGTTCGTGGCCACGTTCTGGAAGAGGATGTCCCCTCCCCCCGGTGCTTGTCGTTGAACCGCGCGACGGGGAGGAGAACTCCGATTGGTTCCCTCGCAGCCAGACAGCCCGAACGCGGCGATGGTTAGCAGCACGGGGAGCGTCTTCGGGATGGCCCGAAGTGGATCGGAAGATAAAGAGAGCGAATGCTGATGCTTGCCGTGGAATGTGGACGGTTGCGGCAATGGTCGTGAAAAGCACATGTTAACTGCTCGGCAGGGTGAACTGCTGCATGGTGGCGCGGATCGCCAGCATACGAGAAAGAAGACCTTCGAATTGGTCCAAGGGGACCATGTTCGGCCCGTCGCTTGGTGATTCGTCAGGACGGGGATGCGTTTCGAAAAACAGGGCGTCCACGCCAACCGCCACGGCGGCGCGGGCCAGCGGTTCCACCAACGCGCGGTTCCCCCCGGTGGAGCTGCCCTGGCTGCCCGGTTGCTGCACGCTGTGGGTGGCGTCAAACACCACGGGAGCCCCGGTTTCCCGGAGGGTGATCAAGGCGGACATGTCATTCACTAGCCGCCCGTAGCCGAAAAAAGTTCCGCGTTCGCAAAGCAATATTCGCTGGCAGCCCGCCCCCTCCAGCTTGGCCACGACGTAGTGCATATCCGCCGGGGCCATGAATTGTCCCTTCTTGACATGCACGACGCGTCCCGTGCTTGCCGCCGCCAAGAGCAGATCCGTCTGCCGCGCGAGGAACGCCGGAATTTGCAGTACGTCACAAACTTCCGCCACGGGTGCCGCCTGATGGCTCTCATGGATGTCCGTGGTCACGGGCAATCCCGTAACTTCATTCACTTTGGCCAGTTGTTTCAGGCCCTCTTGGATGCCCAAGCCACGCCAGGATGAACCGCTCGTGCGATTCGCTTTGTCGAACGAGGCTTTGAATACCAGTGGAACACCCAGCCGTTTTCCTATCTCATGGAGCCGCGTGGCGATTTCCAGCGTCAAATCCTCGGACTGCAAGACGCAGGGGCCCGCGATGACCAACAGCGGTTGGCCGCGGCCACAGGAATAAGGGCCAATCGCCACGGGATTTTCCGGCAAGCTGGCACTCCTTCAAACCGAGAATTCTTCAGTGGTCAGGGTTTCGCGCCACCGTAAGCAGGGGGCACAAAAAAACATAGACGCCGAGGGGCAACGGAAATTTCCACGGGGAGAAAACCGGCGCCATCCCCGTCGCACTGAAACGGCACCTGGCCCTCGCCTTCCAAACGCAGACGCTTCACGCGATGAACCGCGTAATCCGCGAGCCGCGCCTGCCAACCGAAGTAAAAACAGGTGGCATATCTAGCGCTGGACCATTGGTCGCCGCCTCTCAGCAGGCAAAGGTCCAGCAGACCATCGTCTGGCCGAGCACCCGGAACGGGCCGAATGCCCGCAGCATACCGGGGAAAATTGAACACGAAAACCCACCGGGCATGAAGGCCCTCGGTGGTTAGGGCGTCGCCTTCCTCGATTTGAATTCGTATCTCTGGATATGGGTAATTACGCATCGCTTCCCAGATTGGTTTGAAGTAGGACCAGCGCTCGATATGTCCTTTCCGCCACTGCTCCATGCGACGCACGACTTCGGCATCGAAACCACAGCCGAGATGTTGGATGAAAAGCCGCCCGTTCGCCAATCCCGCGTCAAACCGCACGGTGGTTCCGTGTTTCACCATTTCCGCGACCTTTAAGGGGTTCCGCGAAATCCCCAACTGCTTTGCCAACAGGTTTTCCGTTCCCAAGGGAAACACGGCGAGGGAAGTCTCAGGAGAAGATCGGTTAGCCACGGCAGCCACCGTGCCGTCGCCGCCGGCACACACCACGGCGTGAAGCGTACCCGCGGCGGAAAGCTCTTCTCTTCTTTCCGCGTATGCCGGCAATTCGACGGTTTCCGCTGGGAACCCCGCGTCGCGAAGGTGATTCAGCAATCGTTTCACGAGCGGAAAACTGGGGCGATTACCCGACTTGGGGTTGGCCACGACGAGGACATGCTTGCGCGTCAAACGGAATCTCCTAACGTGCCGCTCGCATGTACCGTCTTCGGACACACGATTTTTTGCCGACAACACGCAGCCTACCCGCAATCCCAGGCAAGTGGCGGTCTGTCTCGATTTGAGACGCACTCCAAGAAGGGAAATCCGAGTGGTCACGATTCAACGGTTTGGCCACCCACTTCTAGTAAATAAACGAAGGGAAACACTTTGTATTGATGCAACGCGACTCAACCCGAGCCATCGTGGCCACACGAATCGATAAGACGTCTCAACAAGAGACAATCGGCGTGCGATTCGCCGACCGGCACACGTCGCGGAGCAAAATCCACCAACTGAGGCAAATTCATTCAATAAAGCGTGTCGCATTAGGGGGACTGCGCAAGCGGTCTCAACTTGGGACAAGAGCCACTGCTGACGCAAAACCAATTCATCAATCAGCTTACAGATCAACCCGCGAAATTCGCAAGAACTCGCGTGACAATTGGTATGCGGCGTGCAGCCAAATGGAGGCAATGAAATGCAGTGTGCCACCTCAACACACTGGCCCGCGGGGCCTCTAACGACATGTGGCAGAATGGTTGCCTTGCCCCTGGCCATTCCGCACTGCCAAAAAATTTTGGCGCGTTAGAGGCCCCCATGTGGCCAGCCTTGCATGCTGATCCGCACTGAGCGGATCTCTGCTCGTTCCCCCGATGGCAAGAAAATTCCCGCGAATCTGCGCGACTAGAATCTGGCGGTCGCAATCACCACTGAAACGACAGACCATCCTTCGCGCCCGAGACGCAGGACATTCGAACGATGGGCCGATTCGCGGTGAGTGAAGCTCCGGCAGAAATGTAGGCTTCTCAGTGTAGTTGAAGGCGGGAATTTCTTTCCAAGTTTGAGCAGTATCCGTCCGGCTTCCAACGCCAATCCCCCTGGCTACCGCCTCGATGCATTATACTTGGCCGGCTCACCAAAGAAACTTTTTCGGCAGTGTTCGGAAGAAAAAGGGGATCGACCGTTAAGGGCGTGTTTGCCCAGTCATGTCCTTGGACTTTTCATGGAACCGTTGCGCTCTGTTTCGTGTCTCCAGGAAATGCCAAATTGGCTCACCCCTTTGCCTGGTGCAAACCGCATCGCGCATCATCATTGCCCTAGTCATTTCCTAAGACATGAAGAACCACGAACAAGTGGAAACCGACCGCTTAATTCTGCGGCGACCCCACTCCAACGATGTACAGCGGATTTACGACCGATACGCGCACGATCCGGAAGTCACTCGTTGGCTGGCGTGGCCGAGGCACGAGTCCCTGGAAGATACTCGCGGCTTCCTCGCCTTTTGTGACCTGGAATGGCAGCGAGGGCCGGTGGGTCCGTATCTTATCGAGTCGCGAGCGGGCGGCCGTTTGCTGGGGAGCACCGGGCTCAGCTTCGAGACGCCCTATCGGGCTATGACTGGATATGTGTTGGCGAAGGATGCGTGGGGGAACGGGTTCGCGACCGAGTCCTTGCGGGCCATCGTGGAGATCGCGCGGCGGACGAACGTCGTACGGCTTGCCGCGCTATGCCACGAAATGAACACGGCCTCTTGGCGTGTGTTGGAAAAATGCGGTTTCGCTCGCGAGGGTGTGCTTCGTCGTCACTCGGAATTTCCCAACTGGAAGCCGGGAGAGCCCTGGAACGTACTCTGCTATTCCTTGGTCGTGAATGAGCCCACATGAGCGCGGGCTGCCCGTGGACGAAATTCGCCGTAGCAGGCTGTTGATTTGCGCAACAGCCTGCGGCATCACAGGAAGTGATGCCCAAAATGGCGACGCAAGTCGTTATTTTGCGAGCCGCGAGCAGCTTCGCTGCGACCCTTGGCGAGATTGAAAAACGTCACGAAGGCGTTTTTCAACGGGCTGGTAGCGCGGCGCGGAAACATAGGAAGAAGCGGTACGCGAAGCCTCTTCTGTTGACTCTACGTGGCAACGCGGACAATTCGTTCTTCCACGGAATAGTCTGGTGGCGGGAGAGCCTGAGGGCCATTTCCTTCGTCGAGCACGGTACGGTTGCCGTCCGCTTTTTTCGCATGCTGGATCGCCGCGCGCAAGCGGTCGCAAACCGTCCAGCTCGTATCCCGGCTCTGCACTTCGGCGACCGCGCAACTCACCGTGAACTGGATTCGATGATCCTCAACTTCGAACGTCGCGGCTTCGACTGTTTGCCGCAGGCGTTCAATTCCCGCCATGGCGTTTCTTGGGCCGGTGTCTCCCAGGAAGATGAGAAACTGCTGGCCGGAGAACCGTGCAATGCGATCGAACCCTCGCTCCTTTCGCACCGAATCTTGCAGAACGTGGCTTAACGCAATGATCATGGAGTCCGCGATTCGGGCGCCGAACTGCTGGTTCAAGTGGCTCGAGTTGTCGATGTCTATCAGGGCCGTGCTGGCTAGGCGAATGCGGTCTGGATCGTCGTCCCACCATTGGCGAAAGATCAATTCAATGCCGGTGCGGTTGGGCAGATCGGTTTGCGGGTCCTGTCCCGCTTCGCCGCTGGCCGCGATGCGTTGTTCCCGCTCCAAAATCACGACCATGGATTCATGCATTTGGTCGCGCAGTATATGGGCCAGATCGATCAACCGCTCGACCTCGTTGAGTACTAGCCGAGAGCGTGCTGAAGGCTCGCGGTCTTCAAGGGAGTGGTCGAGATTGTTCAGCGTGGTTTCGATCTGAGCGGTCTGGTCCACCAGAGTCGATTCCAACATCGATGCGATGTCGGCGAGCGCGCCGAGTTTGCCCGACCGGGCCGTGAGATGCTCTGTCGCTTCATGTTGCATCTCCAACCAGACCTGGTTGACCTGCTTGATATTCGCCACGATTTGTTCAAATTCTGGCGACTCTGGCTGATCCGTGATTCGCCGTAATTCCGTGTCCAGATCGACGAGTTGTTCGCGATAGCGGCCGACCTCGAGTTTCAGGACCTCGATCGCCGCTTCCACGAACGAGTTCGAGAATTGCGCGTCGTTCAGGACTTTTAGCCACTGCTCGGGTATGGCCACCTCGTCGTCGGTGAGTGCGGATTTTGCCTCGACGACCATTTCGGGTTTCGGTGACTGACGACGCGATTTGGCTTCTTCGGAGGACTCCGCCTGAGTCTCCTTGATATCGACGGACATTTCGGTGACTAACGGATGTAAATCCCGATGAAACCAGCTCCAAGCGGCAACCCCCAAAACCAGGTTCAGTCCGCCAATCGCGAAAACGATGAAAATCGCGCTCACCCGAAAAACCCCTCACTTCCCTCCTTCACTGGGCGAAATCCGTCGGGCCACTCATGAAGCCCGCCTCATACGGGAATCCCACCCGCGAACCCAGAATGCATGCTGGGCAAGTGTACGACGCAATTCGGGGTGATCCATCGATCGTCAGCCGTTCGGCGATGACGATGCGTCTCCGCGATAGATGTGTTGCCGCAGGACATTCCGGCTGGAGGTTACCGGATCGGAGCCATGATCTTCTTGCAGGATCATCGCCATCATATGGAACTTGGCGTCGATGTCATCAGCGTAATGCACCAGCAGCGCTTCGGGCGTCATGGGCGGCTTGGGCGAACCCCATTCCGCGAACCGTTGATGGGAAACGATGATATGTTCCAGCCGCAGCAAGCGGTCCCCTTCCAGCGGGAATTTTCGCGCGGTATCACGCACGATATCCCGTCCGAGCAAGATGTGGCCGATGAGGTGTCCCTCCGGAGCGTATTCGCATCCCACGGAAGTAGAGCGTAATTCCAGTACCTTCCCGATATCGTGCAGCAGTCCGCCCGCCACGACTAAATCCTTGTCCAAAGGAGGCTGCATGTCGGGGTATAGCCGTTCATATTTTTCGGCCAAATAGGCGCAGGTTTGAGCCATGCTCAGCACATGATCCAAATACCCTCCCACGAAGGCGTGATGGTTTTTGACGGCCGCGAACGCCTCCAGCAATTCGTGCTCATGCGACGTATAGATATGCCGCACCAAATCGCGGAGGGAACCGGGCTGCATCGTGCTTTCGATGAGTTCCATCAGTTTGGCGAAGAGTTCGGCGGGTGGCACGCGAGAACTGGGGCGGCACATGGCCGGATCAAAGCCTTCCTCCCGGTCACTCTCTTCAACTTCACGGATCTTGCGAATTTCGAGCTGGGCGCCAAAACTCGATTCCCGGTAAACGCTGCGAACCTTGTAGAATTGGCCGACTTGCCATTCGGAGCCGCAGGCCTCGGCCCAGGCTGAATCGCCCCAGATGGGAAACGTGACCTCTCGCTGCGCATCGCGAAATCCGACTTTGAAATAGGGTTTGCCGTCACGGGTCGTGAGCTCCTCCTTGCGCGTCATGAGCAGGAATGCGTCGGCTTCGTCTCCCGGCTCCATTTCGGCTAGCGTCTTCAACGGAATCGATTTGGGGGACATGGGACCCTCGGCGTCGTATGGTGACTTCAAATGTCGATCTCGGACGCGTGCGGCGACGAACCACACGCGTTCGGTGATCTCGGCACTTGCTATGATACTCCGAGCATCGATCACTGGCTGCCATCGACGTGGTATCGGGCAGTTCGTGATTCATGTCCAATGAGAAAAATCTTGCCATGGCGGAATCCGAATCTTCCCAGTTCGAACACCTGCGGCACAAAGCGCCCTGGGCTTTGGAGCGGGAACGGGAGGCGGTGGCCGTGTGCGCTCCCTTGCGAAGCCAGGTCAATTTGGCACGGATCGTCCGTGTCGCGGGAGGATTTGGCCTCCGCCGCGTGATCTGCTGCGGAAACGCGAAGGTTCGCGCGAAAGTTGCCCGGGACGCCGCCACGACCGTGGAGATCGAGGTCCATCGCACGTTGCCGCCCGTGCTCAAACGGCTGCGCGAAGAAGGCTACACGCTGATCGGCGTGGAACAGTCGACGGGCGCGAGTTGTTTGTATGACTTCGAGTTTCCTCGTCGCGCTGCATTGGTTTTTGGTAATGAACGGCTGGGCCTCTCGCCCGAAGAATTGGCCTACCTGGATCAGGTCGTGGAGATCCCCGTGTACGGACTGCCTTACAGCTTCAACGTGGCCACGTCGGCGGCGATGGTTTTGTACGCCTATTGCCGACAGTATCCGAAAGGTTGAAGAACGAGCCGGGATTGCCGAATGCGTCGATTTGGCATGCACGGAGGAAGTCTGAGAGATTGGCGGAATCGGCGAAGCGCGGGTCCAGAACCTTGTTCCCGCGCCCTTCGCGGCATACATTCAGGCGTTTCGGGACCTGATGATCGTGGGTCCCCCACGGAAGAATTTGTTATGAGACGGATATTCCGCGATCCGTTGATGGGGTGCTCACGCGTGTCGACAACTTGCGTTATCGGATTGCAATGGGGGGATGAAGCCAAGGGAAAACTCGTGCATCTGCTGGCCGAGCAGCACGAAATCGTGGTCCGTTATCAGGGCGGCGCGAATGCCGGCCATACGGTGGTCAGCGGCACGGAGACCTACAAGCTTTCTTTGGTGCCTAGCGGGATTCTGGTTCCCAATGTGCGATGCGTGATCACGGGCGGGGTCGTGCTGCACCCGCCCGCCTTGCTGGCGGAGATGGACGGCCTTACCGCGCGAGGCGTCCAGATTGGCGAGAACTTCATGATCAGCGATCGCGCGCACGTCATCTTTCCCTGGCATCTGCTGGAAGACCGCCTCCTGGACAGCGAAAGGGGAAACGGAGAAAGCATCGGCACGACCCAGCGCGGGATCGGCCCTTGTTATCGGGACAAAGTCGGTCGAAACCACGCCATCCGGCTAGGCGATCTATTTCGTGATAATTTCCCCGAACAAGTCGAAAGGACGGTGGCCGCCAAACGTGCCGCGCTTTCGGGCATTTGCTCGGGGGAGGACTTGGCAACACTGGACGTGGCCAACATCGCTCGGGATTATCAAGAACTCGGTGCCCGCTTGAGGCCATTCGCCGGAGATACCACTTCGTATCTGCTCGATGCCACCGAATCCGGAAAGCGGATTCTCTGTGAAGGCGCGCAAGGCGCGCTGCTGGACATCGATCACGGTACCTTTCCATATGTCACTAGCAGCAACAGTTCGGGCGTTGGTATTTCCAATGGCTCGGGAATTCCCGGACGGTGGATCAACAAAGTACTCGGCGTGGTCAAGGCGTACTCGACCCGCGTGGGGGGCGGTCCATTCCCCACGGAGCAAGACAACGACATTGGCCAGCAGCTCCGAGACCGGGGAAACGAATACGGTACCGTGACCCGCCGTCCCCGCCGTTGCGGTTGGTTAGACGCCGTGGCGATTCGCTACACGGCCCGGCTGAGCGGGGTGAACAGCCTGGCCGTGATGCTGCTGGACGTGCTGAGCGGTCTGCCCGAATTGAACATTTGTACCAGCTATGAACTGAACGGCGAACGGACCCGGAATTTCCCCAGCCAGGTGGAGGATTTGCGCCGCGTTACCCCGGTTTACGAAACGCTGCCCGGTTGGGAAGAGGACATCTCCGGTGTGAAGGCCCGTTCATCATTGCCTAAAAACGCCTTGGCGTATTTGGCGCGGATCGAAGAATTGGTTGGCAGGCCGGTCGAAATCATTTCCGTGGGACCGGAACGAAATCAAACGATTCACGGCTAGGCAACGTATGCTAGGAAGGGCCAACTCGCGCGGACCGCGAGATACCATGAACGCTGTCTGGCTGGGGCGGAGCCGGAGAGTGCCAGAATTAGCGAAAGTTCGACTACTTATGCCATCGTCCAAAATGTCCGACTTTCTCGATTCCACCGCCGGTGAATCCGACATCTTCCCGGAAGAGCACCAGGAAACGCCCTGGGACTTGAGCGAGGTCCCTCGGGAAAAGTGGCCTCGGCACATCGCGATCATCATGGACGGGAATGGCCGCTGGGCGGAGCGGCAGGGTCTTCCCCGGATTGAAGGACACCGCCGTGGCGTGTCCAGCGTCCGTCGGGTGACCGAGGAAGCCGCGCGGCTCGACCTGGAATGCCTCACCCTCTACTGTCTGTCCCATGAAAACTGGAAACGGCCTCCCCATGAACTCGATTTCCTCATGCATCTGCTGGAACAGTACATGATCGAGGAACGGGGTACGATCATGGAGAATGGTCTGCGGGTGCACATGATTGGCCGGCGGGAAGGCATTCCCCCGGGCGTATTAGCCGAAGTCGATAAGACGATTCAGATGAGCGCGGCCAATCAGGGCACGCGTCTTTGCCTGGCCGTGAACTATGGAGGACGGCAGGAATTGGTGGACGCTTGCCGCCGCATCGGAGAGGACATCAAGGCGGGCACACTTCGTCCGGAAGACATCACGGAAGACGTGATCCACGGGCACCTCTACGCTCCTCACCTCGCCGATCCGGATTTGTTACTCCGCACGGCGGGCGAGCAAAGGGTGAGCAACTTCCTGCTGTGGCAGATAAGCTATGCGGAAATTTGGGTGACCGAAAAATGCTGGCCCGAGTTCTCGGAAGCGGATCTGCGGCATGCCATCCAGGATTTCGCGGGCCGCAAACGCCGTTACGGAGGTCTGCCCACGGCTTAAGCCGAAAATCCTTTCGATCTCGTGCCGGTTCTTGTCCTGCCTCGTCGAGCCCCGAACTTCTACCCGCTTCCACAGCGAAAAGAAAGTCGCACATGTTAGCCTGGCGGGTGCCTTTGGGAGTGCTGCTGGTCGCCGTACTCGCAGCCTCTTGTTGGCTGGACGCCCGTGCGTCACCACCAGGAGTTTGGTTGTTCCCCTTGTGGTTGTGCGTATGCACGGCGGGGGCGGACGAAATCTGTCGGCTTTTGCGGCGTGGCGGATATCGCCCGCAGACCGGGTTGGTTGTCGTGGGAGTTCCCGCGCTGATCACGACGAGCTATTTGGAGCATGCCTCAACTCCTCCGGCATTCCTCGCGACCTGGTTCCCGCTGGCGGATACGGCGACTTGTCTGGCACTCCTGTTTTGCGTCGCCGTCGCCTGGCAAATCGTCCGCTACGGTCACGTGGAACGGCCTTTGACGCAACTCGCGCTGACGATGTGGAGCCTGCTGTACGTGGGGCTGCTGCCCACGTATGTCGTGCGCTTGCGTCTGTGGCAGGGCGACTTCGTGGGGCTGATCGCTGTGGTTTCCGTCGTTCTGGCGGCCAAACTGGCCGACATCGGTGCTTACACCTGCGGACGCATTTGGGGCAAACACAAACTGGCTCCCACTCTCAGCCCAGGAAAGACGGTCGAAGGTGCCATCGGGGGGCTGGTCTTCGCCGCGCTCGGCACGCAACTCTTTTTTGTCAGCGTCGCGACTTCGAGTGCCGCGGACGGGGTGAGTTTGCCAGCCTGGTGGCAAGGAGCCTTGTATGGGGGCACCGTGGGCGTGGCGGGAATGCTGGGAGACCTGGCGGAATCGATGGTGAAACGGGAATGCGGAGAAAAGGATTCGAGCCGCTGGTTGCCCGGTTTTGGCGGAATATTGGACGTGATCGATTCTTTGGTCTTCGCCGCTCCGGTCGCCTACTGCTGTTGGAAATGGGGATGGATCACGCTCTGAATCGACCAAGGATTGTTCGCTGGCAAGCCGCTAGCCGCAATGCATAAGTTGCTCCCGGGAATTGACTTATGGGATTCTTGGCGAAATGCTGGAGAAGCCCGCCCGGAATTGGCTATAGTATTCAAGTAGTCTTCATGTTTCCCGCACCATGGCGCCGGCCCTGTCCGGGCGCTTGATGGATGACCAAAGCGACCGTCTCAGTTCTGGATTCCAAGGCACTCCTGGCGCTTTTCGGCACACATGACCAGCATCTTCGCCGCATTCGCGACACATTGGGTGTGACCGTGGTCGCGCGGGAAAATCAGATCGTGATCGAAGGAGAGAAATCGGCCGTCAGCAAGGCGACTTCCGTGCTGGAACGTCTTTCCACCGTGGCGAAGGAATACGGTGTCGTGTATCCCGAGGATGTGGACGCTTGCCTGGTCGATTCCGATTCTCCTGCCGTGACGCCTTCGGTTGTCCAGGTGCCCCGGGTTGGCGAGCCCGGAACTCGCAAGGCGGTACGGCCCCGCACTTCAGGACAGCGACGATATTGGGAGGCGATCGCGGAAAACGAGATGGTGTTTTGCGTGGGGCCGGCGGGAACAGGGAAGACGTATCTGGCGGTCGCTGCGGCGGTAGACGCTTTGATGCATGGGGATCTGCGGCGGATCGTATTGGTACGTCCGGCGGTCGAGGCGGGCGAGAGTCTGGGGTTCCTGCCCGGCGACATGGCCGCGAAAATTAATCCTTACTTGCGGCCCCTCCTAGACGCGCTGCGGGACATGATGGATCCTGAATTGGTGCGTCGGTATACGGAACAAGAAGTCATTGAAGTGATTCCCTTGGCATACATGCGCGGACGGACGCTCAACGACGCCTTCATCATTCTGGATGAAGCGCAAAATACGACCGTCTCGCAAATGAAAATGTTTTTGACACGGATGGGGCATGGCTCGAAGGTCGTGGTGTCCGGAGATTCCACGCAAGTCGATCTACCTGACCGCCAAAAGAGCGGACTAACCGACGCGATCGAGAGGCTCCACGGTATCGAAGGGTTGGACGTCGTGCGGCTCACCAAGGCGGATATCGTCCGTCATCGCCTGGTCCAGGAAATCGTGCAACGGTATGAAGCGGCTCAGGGTAAACGTGGGCAGGCCGAAATGAACTCATGAACAATGTCCCTCGCAAGAAGAAGCGGCTAGAGCGGGTCGCCCCGCTCGAATTGCCTCCCAGCTTTGCCGCGCGCATCGTCGGCCAACTGAGCCATCGGGAGGCCTGGACCAGAATCGGTCTGGCATTTTGCGCCGCGGTGTGCACGATGCTCGCGACGGGCGTTTGGTACCCTCCCTTTGCGCATCGTACGGGGGTGACTCCACAAAGGGACGTGCTCGCGCTGTACGAATTGCCGAATCCGACGCTGACCGAGGAAGTCCGCCGCGAAGCACGCTCCCAAATCCGGTTCGTGTATGAAAATGATCCGCAGCCGTTGGAGAAACTGCGGGGCGGTCTCTTGAATGTCATCACGACGCAGTTACTGCCCGCCGAGGAAATGACTCCGGAAGTCGAGAAGACTTGGCGTGACTTCCTACCCTCGACCGCCGATCCGGACAAGGCCCCTTCACGCGAGCAAATCGCGCAGCAGTTCAAGAAGTTTCGCGAGGCCTTGAAAGAGGAACAGGCGCTCGAGAATTACGAAAAGGTCATCGACCAAATCATCCGCGAGCTGCAGCAGCACGGACTAATTAACAAGCTGACCCAGGAACCCACGGAAGGGAATCAAACCGAGATCTTCGTCCATCCGGTAGGGGACCCCACCTACACGAATGTGGTGAAGGTCAAACAGGTGCTGCATGCGGACGCGAACGCGGAGTTGCGCAAGCGGCTGATGTCGGGGATTGATCCGCCCCAACTTGCCGAGCACACCTACCATTGGCTCTCTTCCCGGCTTCCGGTAACGTTGAAACTGGATGAAGCTTCCACGGAACTCGAGGCGCAAAAGGCGGCCGACGCGGTGGAACTGCAAACCTATCCCGTGGGGCACGTGATCGCCCGCGGTGGACAGCCGCTCTCTGCCGAGTCGATGAATTATCTGCGGCAGGAGTATCAGCTCCTCGTGAACCAATTGCCGCCCGCTAAACTGCTGTGGCGTGTGCTGGCCGCTTTGGGGATGTACGTCGCCGTATTCACGCTATGCGCGGAGTTCATTTGGCGGCAAGCGCCTAATTTGTTGGCGGATATCCGACAACTGGCCACGTTCTTGGCCATCGTGGTGGTCACCATCGTGTTGGCCGTGAACGTGGCGACGGACAACTGGCGGGCCGAGTTAATTCCGCTGTTGATTTTCGGCATGTCGATCGCCATTGCTTACCAGCGTGGTTTGGCGTTTCTGCTCTCCGTCGCGGTGACCTTCATCGTCGTCGTCACGTTGGGCCAGGGGCTGCGGTCCTTCGTAATTTTGACCTCCGCCCTCGCCGTGGCGATTCTCTCCGTCGGCTCCGTTCGCAACCGCACGAAGCTCATCTTCGTGGGACTGGTCAGCGGCGCCGTGACGAGCCTGACCACGGTCGGTGTCAGCTTGCTCACCGGCCAACCTTGGGGCATGGAGTTATTGGCCGACGCCTCGCGATTCGGACTCTGGGCGATCATCGCCGGCTTCTTGATGACCGGGCTGCTCCCCTTTATCGAAACCGCGTTCGGCATTCTCACCGATCTCAGCTTGTTGGAGTTGGGGGATGCGGCGCATCCGCTGCTGCAAGAGCTGGTCCGCCGTGCGCCAGGCACGTACAACCATTCCATCAATGTCGCTTCACTGGCGGAAGCGGCCGCTGATAGCATCGGCGCGCGAGGGCTTTTGGTGCGCGTGGGAGCCTACTTCCACGACATTGGCAAGATGCTCAAGCCCGGTTATTTCGTGGAGAATCAAGGACGCGACGCCAACCGCCACGATGCCCTCGTGCCGGCCATGAGTACGTTGATCATCGTGGCCCACGTCAAGGATGGTGCTGACCTGGCCCGGCAACATCACCTGCCTCAGGCCATCATCGACTTTATTCAGCAGCATCACGGCACGACGCTGGTGGAGTATTTTTACCGCCGGGCCAACGAACGCTGCGAACAAGATCCCGACGCCGCGGAGGTCAACGAAAGTTCGTTCCGATATCCTGGTCCCAAGCCACAAACCAAGGAAGCGGCCGTGTTGATGTTGTCCGATGCCGTGGAAAGTGCCAGCCGTGTTTTGGTGGATCCGACATCGGCGCGGATTGAGGGCCTGGTCAACGATTTGGCCATGAAGCGGCTGCTGGACGGCCAGTTCGACGAATGCGACTTGACCTTAAGTGAACTACGCACCGTGAGCGACAGCCTGATCAAGTCGTTGATTGCCGTGTACCATGGTCGGGTGAAGTACCCCGGCGAACAACAACTCACCGCATAGCCCGTTCCCATTCCAACATCACAAACCGTTTCCAAAATTCGTGGAGGTAGGCGCGAATCGCGTGCCGCGCGGCGGATGGTCAAGATCGAAACATTTTTGCGCCATCCCGAAGTCAGCCAACCCGACACACGATGGGAAATCGCGCTCCAGAGGATTTTCCAGGAACACGAATTTTCCCAAGGGCAGGTGAATCTGGTGATCGTCGACGACCCGACCATCGCCGAACTCAACCAAACCTATCTGTCCCACACCGGTCCCACGGATGTGCTCTCTTTTCCGCTGGCTTGCGAGTCGCCGCTGTTGGAAGGTGAAATCGTGGCTAGCTTCGATACGGCGCGACGCGCGGCGCCACAATACGGTGGCGAGGCCGAGGATGAATTGCTGCTCTATCTGGTGCATGGCGGGCTGCATCTGGTGGGATACGACGATCAGGATCCGGACGAGCGCCGTCGCATGCGCCAGCGGGAACGCGAAGTGCTTTCCTGGTTCGGCAAGGACTACTTGGATGCCGAAGCCCCGACGAAGACGTACACCCCTTGGACCGCCCCGGAGACGTAACCTGGCCTTGGAGATGGTCTTTTCGTGATGAACACCTGGTTTTGGGTTTTTGTGGCCGGACTGGCCGCGGCATCGGTCTTTTCCATCGCGTTACGGTCTCTGCGCGACTTCTCCCGCAGCCAATTCGAAACAATTTGCCGAAAACGAGGCATGCGGCACGTCTTTGGCGAAGTTATCCGCCAGCGTGAGCATGTCGATATCATCGTCACCAGCCTGCAACTCACGTCCGTGGCGGTGAGTACCGGCGCGGCCATCGCTTGGTTTAGCGAGCGGTTTGACAGCGGTACCGGGGGACCCATCTGGTTCGCGGGCGGGGTCATCGGGATCTTGCTACTCTGGGCTGCCACGTTGTGGATTCCCCAAACCATCGCCACGCTCTGGGCGGCTCCCATCCTCTTTTTCACGTGGCCCTTGTGGCGGGCACTGGGTATTGTGCTCGCGGGCCCTCATTACATGGGTCATTTTCTCACCGCGTTGGGACATCGTTTGGCTGGTCGCACGCCGGTCGTCCCCGATGAAGAAACCTTGGAAGACGAAATCCGTTCCATCGTCGCCGAAGGACAGCAAGTCGGCATCTTTGAACAGGAAGCGATGGAGATGATCGAGGGCGTGATCGAACTGGGCGACGCGGACGTGGCCGACATCATGACGCCCCGTACCGACATGCTGTGCGTGGGCGTGGACACGGAGTGGGATGAGATGGTCCGTTTCGTGATCGATTGCGCCCATACGCGGATTCCCGTGTTCGGCAAAAACCGGGATGACATCATTGGCATCCTGTATTCGAAAGACTTACTGCCAGAGTTGGCGAAACCGTCTGGCGAATCCCGCCGCAAGCTCTCCGAAATCATGCGCAAGCCGCACTTCGTGCCGGAGACGAAGCCGCTCGATGACCTGCTGGAATTGTTTCAAAAAGCTCGTAACCACATGGCGGTCGTACTCGACGAATACGGTGGGGTTTCCGGGCTCGTGACCATCGAGGACGTGCTAGAGGAAATCGTGGGGGAAATCGTCGATGAATTCGATGAAGAAGAAGAGCACGGGATCCACCGTCTCGACGACACGACCAGCGAAGTCCTGGGGCGCGTGCGGGTCGATGAGGTGAACGAGCAACTCGGACTCCGGCTTCCCGAGGATGGAGAATACGACACGATCGCCGGATTCGTCTTTAGCGAACTGGGCCATGTGCCAGTCGCCGGTGAAGAACTGGTCTGGCGGGGCGTGCGGCTTTCCGTGGTCGAAGCATCCGAACGGATCATCGAAAAACTCCGCGTGGAAAACCTCGACGAAACCGAAGCGGAGTCCCCGCCCGCACCGGCTGAATAATCCTTCCCCGCGCGGTAGGATTGGCCGAGGCTTTGTGCTTCTCGCATGCTCGGCCCCGAGTAGGCGGCCTACCTATCCCGGGAGTGCCACGGTTTAACGCGAGGTTACCCCGGATGAACTGCCATGGGCGGCACGCCTCCTCTACCTGCCCCCGATAATCCTTCGTCAAATGCACCAAGGAAGAAGGTACGAATGATATCCCAAGACGCGAATCATGCTTGGCATGCATCGCCTGTGGAAAACGTTCTGTCGCTTCTCGACTCTTCCCCCAAGGGCTTGCCCACGGAGGAAGCCGCGCGGCGGCGAGCGGAATTCGGACCCAATGCGCTCCCTCAACAAAAACCGCCTTCTCGCTGGCAGATTTTCGTGCGGCAGTTCATGAGTCCGCTGATCTATGTACTGGGGCTCGCGGCGGTGGTTTCCGTCATGGTGGGCGAGGCCAAGGATGCTGGATTCATCGTGTTCGTGTTGCTGCTCAATGCCACCATCGGCGCCATTCAAGAATGGAAAGCTGAACGCAGTGCCCAGGCCTTGCAACAGCTTCTGAAAATCCATGCGTCGATCGAACGGGACGGTGAAGTCGTCGAAATGGATGCCGAGCAGGCTGTTCCCGGAGATCTGGTCTGGCTCGAATCGGGCAATCGAGTTCCCGCCGATATGCGGCTTCTTTCCGCCCACGGCCTGGAAGTGGATGAGTCGCTGCTGACGGGCGAATCGCTGGCCGTGCACAAGGACTCCCAATGGCGTGGGGAAGAGCAGACGCCGCTGGCCGATCGCCTGAATATGGTACATGCCGGATCGATCGTCAGCCATGGCCGCGCCAAGGGCATCGTCGTGGCCACTGGCGGCAAAACCGTGGTCGGCCAACTGGCGCGGGACGTCATGGGAGACGTGGGCGGCAAGCCACCGCTTTTGGAGCGGATGGAGCACTTCACGAAAGTGATCGCCGTGGCTTCGCTCGTGGGTTGCGCGGGTATCGGACTTCTGGCTGGAGTTTCGGGGCGTTACGACATCACGGAAGTCTTTCTCTTTTCGGTCGCGCTGGCTGTCGCCGCGATTCCCGAAGGGCTCCCGGTCGCCATGACTATCGCCCTAGCCGTCGCCACCACGCGGATGGCCCGTCGTGGCGTCATCGTCCGCCGTTTGACCGCCGTGGAAGGGCTCGGAAGTTGCACGCTCGTGGCAACGGACAAGACGGGAACGCTCACATGCAATGAATTGACATCGCGTGAAATCCGCCTCACGCATGGCGGAGTATTTCGTGTCTCGGGAGAGGGCTATCTGCCCAAGGGGGGAGTGACGCGCGGAGATGAAACGGTTTCCTCGAACGATATTCCGGAACTAAATCGACTTTGCCGCGTGGCCACGTTGTGTAACGAAGCCGACTTGCACCAGCGTGACGGAACTTGGACCTGGCGGGGGGACGCCGTGGACATCGCGCTGCTGGCGATGGCTTACAAACTGGGCTGCACGCAGGAAGGAATGCTCGATGAATTTCCACCGCTCAACCAAATCCCCTTCGAACCGGAGCATCGCTTCGCCGCCTCGTTTCATCGAGTGGGCGCGGATCGCACGTTGGTAGCGGTCAAAGGCGCGCCGGAACGGATTTGGCCGATGTGTGAATTCTCCGGCAATGAGTCGGTCCTGGAAAACATGCGCCAGCAGGCGGAAGAAATGGCCGAGGCCGGTCAGCGCGTCCTGGCTTTGGCCGAAGGAGAACTTCCCAACTTGCTGGAGGCGACGCAGACTCCTCCGGAACCGTCTGGCCTGTCACTCATCGGACTCGTGGGCATGATCGATCCGCTGAGGCCCGGTGTGCAGGACGCCATCCGATCTTGCCGGGAAGCCGGCGTGGGAGTCGTGATGGTCACGGGGGATCACCGCAAAACGGCGCTAGCCATCGCGCGGGAAGCGGGCATTCACAGCGACGAAGCCCTCACCGGCTCCGAGGTGGCCGAGCGCTCGCCCGAGGAATTGGCCGAAGCCCTCTCCCGGGTGCATGTCTTCGCCCGTGTGAACCCACGCGACAAATTGCAGTTGGTGGAAGCGGCACGTGGCGCGGGCCATTTCGTGGCGGTCACCGGAGATGGAGTCAACGACGCGCCCGCCTTGCGACGGGCCAACATTGGCGTCGCCATGGGAAAGAGCGGGACGGACGTGGCGCGGGAAGCGGCGGAACTGGTTATCAGCGACGACAACTTTGCCACCATCGTGGCCGGCATCGAAGAAGGGCGCGTTGCCTACGATAACATCCGCAAGGTGATCTGCCTGCTGATTTCGACCGGCGCCGCGGAATTGGTGCTGGTCGGGCTCGCCGTAACGACGGGCATGCCCCTCCCGCTAACGCCAGTGCAATTGCTGTGGCTCAACCTGGCCACCCAGGGAGTGCAAGATGTGGCTCTCGCGTTCGAGCCGAGCGAAGGAGATATCTTGCGCCGCAAACCGCGTCCTCCACGAGAACCGATCTTCAACCGGTTGATGATCGAACGCACCGTCGTCGCCGCCGTGGCCATGGGCACGGTCGGGTTTGGGGCGTTCTACGGAATGATGCACTCGGGCTGGGAGGTTGCCGATGCCCGTAATGTGCTTCTGTTGTTGATGGTACTGTTTATAAACATCCATATTGGCAATTGCCGCTCCGAGACGAAATCCGCGCTCAGCATTTCCCCGCTGCGGAGCCCCTTCCTCATGCTAGGAGCCCTTTCGGCACTCGGTCTGCACGTCGCCGCCATGTATCTGCCGCTGGGGAACAATGTCCTGGGCACGTCGCCGGCGTCGGGAAGGCAGTGGCTCTTCTGCCTGGGCCTGGCCTTCACCATCTTTCCCGTCATGGAACTGCACAAATGGTGGTGGGCACGCCGCGTCGCGTCGAAAAAAGAGGGGTAAAAACCGGCACAAAAAGAATGATCCAAACGTTATTTCAATTAACACGGGCAAGCTTTGACATGGGTCTAAAGTGGGGTAAGCTTCAGGTAGCCCGTGTTCCCATCGCGGATCATCATATCACCTTGTTTCGCAATATGACGCTGATCGCGTTTCTCATGAAAAGGCATCTTGGCTATGTTCCGGAAACTCTTGACCTTCCTACGCGAAGACGAAGCAGCTACGGCAGTTGAATACGCAGTCATGCTCGGCCTCATCTTGTTGGCGGCATTCGGCGGGATCACGGCGTTGGGACTGCAGAACGGTTCGAGTTGGAACAATATTGATTCCGAACTCCAGGCCGCCGGATTTGGAAGTTAGCGCATGGCCTCATCCTGACGCGATTCTGCTCGCCGATGGAAACCGTTTCTGATCGTGGCCGTGGGGACATCCTCTTCTTTTGTGACGCGTTTCGGTTGAGTGTGGCCGCTATTTCGCTACTTGGATTCGCGAATTTCATTGCTGCTGACGCTACACATCCGTGCGACACGCACTAAGCCGGCACGATCCCCTTGAGGAGCATGCCGACCAGATAGGCCATTCCGGCGGCGGCTCCTCCAATGCCAAGAGTCTCCAGCCCCGAGGTGTACCAGCGCTGCTGGACGAAAGGGGCTTTGACGGCACCGACTGAGAAGAATGCAATTCCGGTAAACACCGCGCTCCACAGGTACGGATGCCAGGAGTCTCCTCCCGCGACGGCCAATTCCCAAACGAAGGGAATCAGCGGAATGAACCCCACGGCTACGAAAGCGACCAACGTGGCGGACGCCGCCCGCCAGGCCGACGGGCCTTCCAACGTCAGCCCCAACTCCTCGGTGAGCATGGTATCGATCCACCGTTCGCGATCGGCGGTAATCACGGCGACTGCTTGTTCCAATTCCTGGCCTTGGAATCCCTTGGCCCGAAAGATTTGGCGAATCTCTTCACGCTCGCCGTCCGGATAAGCGGCAATATGCCTCTCTTCCGTGCGGCGGGCCTTTTGGCGTAGTTGATCCTCGGCCCGAGTGCCCAAAAAGTTGCTGGCCGCCATGCTGAAGCCGTCTCCCACGAGATTGGCTAGCCCCAGGATAATGATGATTCCCGAGGAAAGCTCTGCTCCCGCCACGCCCGAGACCACGGCAAAAGTGGTAACCGTGCCGTCGATGGCCCCATAGATGAAATCTTTCAGATAACTGTGCGACGGCCCCGACTGCAATCGTTCCCGCACGACCTCGGGGGAGTGTGCCGACTTATGGGCTTCGGTCACGACGTGGCTCTCGACCGTCGGCTGTGGCATGGATCTCCTCAATGACAAATGCGCCGGCGTATCCAGCGCCGCTCCACTAGTAAACCTCATCACATCGTGTTTCCACTCATCTTCGGGCGGATCAACTTTTGCAGCAAGATGACGCGATAGGAAAGGCCCATCGATTCGTCCACCTGGACCGCACAAGGCGATCCTTCGCGGATGGCATCCCACGACCGATTGATGTCGGTACCGAAAAACCGCGTGACGCGATTGAACGATTCACGCTTCCAGGAGGGGCGGGTCCCCTCCGGCAAAAACTTATCGAATACGACGATCCTACCTCCAGGTTTGACCACGCGGAGGGCTTCTCCCAGCGCGGCGCGCGGATCCGGCACCACGCTCAAAATCAGCGTCAGCACGGCCACGTCAAAAACCTCGTCCGCCACAGGCAGATGGCCCGCATCCGCGCGAATGAATTCCACAACCGGGGAAACCTTTGCCAACTTGGCCCGCGCCCGCCGTAGCATGTGTTGGCTCAGGTCCGCGCCCACGGCCCACGCCCCGGAAGGCAATAGTGGCAGATCCATTCCGGTACCGACCCCGCTCAGCAGCACGCTCTCGCCAGGAAGTAAGCAAAGCAGTTCCAGGGCTCGCCGCCGCCCCCGCGTGAACAAAGGCCATCGAATGAACAGGTCGTAAACGGGCGCCCACCAACGGTATATTCGCTGGTTCCGACGGTTGTTCATGCTCGGCCATCCGTCCGCCATGCTTCGAGGGCTAGAAGAAAACACACATTCTATCGGACCGACGTCCCGGCAGCCGGGATCGGGCCAAGACAGGGCCTTGCCTTCGCCGCGTAAAGCTGCCGTGAGCGAGCGTTGACACGGTTTGGACATGCAAATAATATGCGAGTTTCCGCTACGGGTCCCCTAGCGGTATTGGACAGGTAGCTCAGTTGGTAGAGCACAGGACTGAAAATCCTGGTGTCGGCGGTTCGATCCCGCCCCTGTCCACTCGAAAAACAAGCCCGAAATCCTGGCTTTTACAGGGTTTCGGGTTTTTTTATGCGCGGAGCCAGTCAGCGGCATATCTTGCCCAGATGGCCAGAAATGGACAGATACGGACCCTTTGTGCGCACAGGATGCGCACAAATCTAGATGGAACGGCTTATTTTGGCATGTCGGCGAGTGCGTGGCCCTTGGCGTATCTCGCGGATCGGGGGCGAATGAGTACAATCACGAGTGACAGGCGGCGGGTAGCTCCCGTCCGCTGCGGTGTCGGTCCGACGAGGCTTCTGCCTTTCCTTGGCCTCTCGGGCCGGTGCCGCCGCTTAACCAAGGAGAGGCGTCATGGCATCCACTGTTGCCAATGAGTTCGCGGCGATTGGTCGCCAGTTCGAAGCGATCTTCCGTGAACTCCCGCCAATCACTCACGTTATCCAGACGTGGCAAAAGGACTCGTCTCCGACCACAACGCTACCGATTGGCCCGGCCGTGACGCCGTTGTTGCTGGATTTGCCCGATCCGGAAATTGGTCAGCCGCGGCTGTTTTACAAAACATTCCAAGCGTTGAAGGCAATCCAATCTCCATTCGATCCGGATTGCGCGATTCGGAACCAGCTTGAAATTCCAGACCGGGAAATTCGTTACGATTGGCAGCAAGATTCTGAACGGTGGCATTTACGGCGTGATCAAATTCGTCGCCCTGAATGGGATACTCTGCGACAACGTTTCATCAATCTGACCGAGAGGGCGGGGGATCGTCTGTTGGACGCGGGGGAGAGTGTTCGGCCAGAAATTAGGGCGGTGGAGCCACCGTCGATTCGCTGGCTAATGTTCATCCATGATTGTTTCGAGAAGGCGAGGCCGTTTTCGTTTTTTCGTACGCCAGAAACGGTTTTCACCGGAATCGGTCCGCCGGAAGATGGGCTGGCTGTCCTCCGGATATCGCATTTCCATCCCAACAGCATCAAGGGCCTTCAGTTTTCGGCGGGAGGCATTGCCGAGGTCGCGCAAGCATGGGTTGCACAAGAGCGCAAGAAACGAAAGGCGCACCAGGAATTCTGGGAAAACGTTCGCGAAGTCGCGTCGGATGCCACCGGTACGCTAAAGAGCAAGTTGTTTGGCCGGAATACGCGAGTGCCCCCCCGGGGTTGGGCTGAACACGACCTGCCGCTAATACGTGACCTCCCCGATGCTGTCCGCGACCCCAGCCGGGCCGATGAAATGGTGACCATGCCCTTGTGCCTGGCTATCACCGATGTGGCGTCGGCCTGTTCGATGGCATGCGCGCGGCTGGCGGGAGGAGCCAATGGGTCACCAGAGCGTCAACCCGCCCCTACAAGTCCGCCTGAGAGGGAAGAAAACAAGGCTTCGCTTGATGAAGAAACCGACCGTTCAGCAGAGAATGGAATGCCCGTTGTATCATCTAAGGGCGAACGCAAATCGGACAAAAAAAGCCAAAAGAAGGCGCCTGGATGGTGGCTGCCATCTGCACTCGTGCTCGTCAACGAAAATCCTGAGTGGAGCAATACCAAAATCGCCGGAAAGATAGGGGTACATTCAGGCACGCTTTCGCGAAGTGAAGTATTCAAACAAGCCGCGAAGCGTGCTCGCGAGCCCAGCCGCGAACCACCAGGCGGATTCCGGAAAAACAACAAGGAGTACAGCTCCGACGTGGAAGGCACGGCGCCCGCGACCGCCAAGAGTGATCGTGGACAAAAAATCCCCAATTCGCAATTCTACCGCGAATACTGCGCCGACTGTGAAACGCCTATGAGGGTGCCCCAGCAGCAGGTCGGCAAAAACCCTCTCTGTGAAGACTGCAAAGGGGCATAGCGCAACGGCACGCGCAACGCTTTCTCCGTTTTTGGGCTGAGAATCCCGGCAGTTTTCGGCATCGTTGCGCAACGTTCGCGCAATATTTCCCCATCAGATAGTTTCGGATGCGTTTCGAACAATCTGGGGGACCGAGCATGCCCAAGAAACTTTCAACGCCGGAAAGGGATCATGCGGCCCAAGTGATCGCAATCTTTTCTGCGTTGGTCCACGCAGCACTGACGAATGACTTTCACCGGGCTGCGCAAGCCAAGGATGACCTAAAGCGACTAGGTTACGACGTCGCCGTGCGGAAACGTGAAATCGCGGAGGTGTCGTCATGACTTCTGACGCCCTTCAGGCCATTCAACAGCAGTTGGCCGAAATCCGCGAGGCCGTGGCTTCGCCATCGCCGGCGAAACGATTTCTGGGCATTGACGAAGCCGCAGCTTACTCGGGCTTGAGCACGAAATCTCTTCGAAGGCTGATCGGCAGCGGGAAACTGACAGCCTTGAAGCCCGTCGGAAAAATTCTTCTCGACATCCGTCAACTGGACCAAGTGATTTTGGGCTCGGGTCCTGCGCGGCGGCGGAGATGAATTTCGAAAAGGGGCCGTCGCCGGGGATCGTTCGGCGAGCGACGGAAGTTGTGTGGATGAACTGGAGCCAATCAGAAAGGAGAAGTCATGAGTCACTTAAGAAACTACGCCGTCGAAGTTGGCCATCCAGACCCGGAGGTCGTGGACGAAGTCGCTTCGCTACATCCGTGGATTGGATCGCTCGTTGGGGAGATGCTTCAAGTACGTTCGTTCTGTGGTGGGGTGGCGGCCTTGGCGTCGCAAGTTGCTCCTCCATTGGACCGCCCCGACATGGCCGAAGCGGATGCTGCCCGGCTGTTAGTCCGACATTACCGAGACCTTCGCCGAATCGGCATACACCTAACGTTTTTTACGGATTACCGGCGTCGAGAGATGATCGCCATTTACATGGACTGACCTTCAGGCGAAAGGAAATTTCAATGACGACTGTAGTAAACACGGCACCCGCAGCGAATTTCCAATCTCATCCAGTGGTGCGGAAGCTCACGAACAAGCTACGTGACGAGTTAAGGGAAGCCGGGTTTCGGGTGAGTATTCGCCAGCACGAGAGCGGTGGCCTATTGGTCTCGCCAGCGAGTGGGGTGACGGCCAAGGCTCCGCCAAAGAAGAAACGGCGGCTGCCGGATGCGGACGGTCAATTACTGCTGCCATTTTACGGATGAAGTGGGGCTGGCCACTCCGGCACGAGCAGCCAACCCCGAGGGTTTTCCAACCAACGACATTTTAGCGAATTGGAACGATCCATGAATGAGGAAATCAACAACGCCAAGGATAGTGTTTCTACGGACCCCTTTGACCCAGCCAAACTACGGCTCAGTGAGTCAAGTCAGATCGGTGTGAAAAAAGTCACGACGGTCCTTCCTTGCGGCAAGCCGAGCCGTCAACAGTTCGTGCGGGTGCATCCCGACGAATCGTACCGGCTGCACACCGCGATCTTCACCGATGATGTGGCCCGCGAACACTATCTCGTGGAACAAGACCTTTGGGGCGAGATGGCCGGAGAAGTGTTACCCACGATCTTGTTCGCCGCGATTACACGATCGGAAGGCGTGTTTCTCTGGCCCGTGCGGGTCCCTGAAGCGGATGGACGTCGAAACAACTGGCACCTGTCGATGATGCGAGCGGCGGAACGTGCCATGCAACGTTGGATCCGTGTGCAAGCCAACATGGCGGACGGAAGATACGACGTCTTTGAAGCCACCGGCAACCTGCCGGAACCGGAATGGCCAGAGATGACCTTCCACGAAATGCTCAAGATGTGTTTCGAGGATCGGTTCATCAACTCCCTGGACCACGCAGTTTTGAAAGCGCTACGCGGGGAGGTCTAGCGTGGAGCGGCTGCGGATGTTTCGGGAGATTTGGTTGGCGGATTTCGAATTCTCCGCGCCCGATGGTGAGCGGCCCATGGTCGTTTGTCTCGTGGCGCGGGAATTCCGCAGCGGGCGCTTGGTACGCCTGTTCGCCGACGAATTGACCGAGCATCCGCCCTTCGCCGTGAATGAGCACACGCTGTTCGTGGCATACTTCGCCAGTGCAGAAATCGGCTGTTTCCTATCGCTCGGCTGGCCAGTCCCCCAGCGAATACTGGACTTATGGACGGAACAGCGAGCCCGTACCAATGGGCGGTCCGGCATAGGTCGAAGCTTGCTGGACACGCTGGCGTATCACGGACTGGACGGCATCGCAGGCGTGGAGAAGGAAGAGCTACGGCAACTGGCCATGCGCGGTGGCCCGTACACTTCGGCGGAACGCTTGGCGCTTCTCGACTACTGCCAAAGTGACGTGGACGCCCTCGCCGGCTTGCTGCCCGTGATGCTACCGGGAATCGATTTACCCCGAGCATTGCTACGTGGTCGTTACATGGCTGCTGTGGCCCGTATGGAGCATTGCGGAATCCCCATCGACGCAAAAACGCTTGGTCTCTTCCGTCGGCATTGGGACGCGATCAAGGATCGTCTGATCGGCGACGTGGATCGGGACTATGGCGTTTTCGATGGCCGAACGTTCAAGCAGGATCGGTTTGCGGGCTGGCTGGTGGAGAAGGAGATTCCATGGCCGCGTACACCGCATGGACAACTTGCGTTGGACCGGGAGACATTTCGGCAGCAAGCCAGGAAATATCCGGAAGTTTCACCACTCCGTGAACTGCGGCATTCGCTAAGCGAACTCAAGCTCGAAAAGTTGGCCGTGGGCGGGGACGGTCGTAATCGGTGCCTCCTATCCCCCTTCGCCTCTCGCACCGGACGCAACCAACCCTCGAATAACAAATTTATCTTCGGCCCCTCGGTCTGGCTGCGGGGATTGATCAAGCCGGCATATGGGCGGGCCGTGGCGTACATCGACTGGAGCCAACAGGAATTGGGCATTGCGGCGGCGCTCTCCGGGGATGCGGCAATGAAGCAAGCCTACGGGAGCGGGGACCCCTACTTGGCCTTCGCGAAGCAGGCCGGCGCCGTGCCCGAGACCGCCACCAAAGATTCGCATCCGGTGGAGCGGAACCGCTTCAAGGTGTGCTCCTTGGCTGTGCAATATGGCATGCAGGAACACGGTTTGGCCCAAGCCTTGGGTGAGCAGACGGCCATGGCAAGGCTGCTATTGCAGGCCCACCGGGACACCTACCGCGACTTTTGGTGCTGGTCACAACATCAGGTGGATACGGCCATGCTGAGCGGTCGGATTCAAACCGTTTTTGGCTGGCCGTTGGTGACCACGGACGAATCCAATCCGCGTTCCTTGGCCAACTTCCCCATGCAGGCCAATGGAGCCGAGATGCTGCGGCTAGCGTGCTGCATGGCGACGGAAGCGGGGATTCACGTTTGCGCCCCCGTTCACGACGCCATTTTGGTGGAAGGTCCCGTGGATGAAATCGACGCCGTGATCTCCCAAACCCAGGCCATCATGCGAGAGGCGAGCCGGGTTGTGTTGGACGGATTCGAGCTGGCTTCCGATGCCGAAGTGATCCGCTGGCCTGACCGTTACATGGATGATAAGCGGGGCAAAACAATGTGGAATCGGGTGTTGAAGTTAGCCCATAGTGAGGAAACGAGAAACGGACAAATTGGCCGACCGGTAAGCCAAATTGGCCGACCGGTCGGCCAGTATGTACGACCCGTACAATCTATTTAAAGAGTCTATTTATATGTGTCTCTTTTTTATTAGTTACTTATGGTAGTAGATCCTCAACGCTTCTCCGGAACGGAAGCAGACATCCAGGACCTGTTGGCAAGGCAAAAGAAGCTACGCGCCGAAGCCGAGCATTCTCGCCAGCGATACTCCGAAAGTCATCCCGTGCCCAAGCCTGGGAAAGGCGAATTGTTCGTACGAGGGCCTGTGCCGCTTACCTGGCTCAACCGCGCTCTCTCCCTTGGGGACAAGGCCGGGCACCTGTCTTGGGCTTTGTGGTGGTTGGTGGGTATTCGAAAAGGCAATCCGGTCCGGCTGACTCGTCGGATATTGGACGAGTTTTGTCTCTCGCCACGCGCCGCCGCACGTCTACTGGCCGAATTCGAGCATGCCGGCTTGGTCGAAGTTGATCGCAAGCGAGGACGTAGCCCCATCGTGACCTTGGTGCTTCCCGGACGCGATGACGATGGCCGGCCCGATGAGGTGAAAGTATGAAAATCCCCTGCAAAATCGACCCCGAAGAAGTCACGGCGCTGGTGGACACGCGGGAATCCTTGCCCTGGGATTTGGCCCCGCTCCGCGTGGAAGAAGTCACACTCGACACGGGAGATTACTCGCTCAAGGGAGCCGAAGACCTCGTACGGCTGGAGCGGAAAACCTTGCCCGATCTGCTGAACTGCGTTGGGCAATCGAGGGACCGATTCCAGCGTGAGCTATCCCGCCTGAAGGGCTACGAAACGCGGGCCGTGCTGGTCGAAGCGTCCTGGGAAATGATCCTGGCTGGCGAGTGGCGAAACCAGCTTACTCCGGCTCAAGTCGCCGGTTCGGTGCTTGGTTGGCAAGCGAACATGGGCATCCCGTTCATGTTCCTGGGTACGCGGGAAGCTGCCCAAGACGCAGCCCGCCGCATGCTGTTTCTGGTGGCACGGCGGAGATACCACGAACTGCGGACGATGGTGCTGGCGATGACGTCCACGGAAGGGGCTGAAACTAATTATGTCTAACGCCAAATACTATTGTGTGGTATGTGGAGAGGGTTTTGATGCTAAGCGGAGCGACGCTAAGTATTGCGGAAGTGCATGCTCACAAAAGGCTTACAGGAAAAGGCTAAGAAATCAAGAAAACGGGTTGTTTTTATCTCTAACAGACGCTCCGATTGGAGATATGACAAACAACCCTTCAAAGGGAGAACGTTCCATGCCCCACTACGTATCCGCCAACCGACTGGCCGCGATGCTCGATGTGACCACGGAGACGATTCGCCGCTGGCGACGCGAGAACAAGCTACCGCCCGCCCGCAAGCTGCATGGCGTGTTGCGGTGGAACGTGGACGAAGTGGCGGAATGGATGGACCAGCAAGCCGAAGTCACCGTCCCCGCAAGCGAGGAGCTTAGCCATGCCACTCGATAACGACCGCACGATCAACCCAAGCGCCTACTACGTCCCGATGGACATTCGGCACAAATTCAGCATCGGCGAGACCCGCGTGGAAGATGCCATCCGTTCGGGCGCCTTGCAGGTGATTCTGCTGGGCGATCTCAACGACAAACGCGGACTGACGAACCAGTTTTTCTCCACGTTCCTGGTGAAGGGCGACGCGCTCGAAGCGTGGATCTCCGCCGGAGCGCCGACCACGCCCGTTCCACAACGACGACCCGCCGCGACGCCGGCGCCAACTCAGCCCATGGTTATTTCCAATCCGAATCTTGGAGGATCGAACATGCAAGCCATCCAATCCCATCCATCCGTCATCACGTCCTTCGACCACGCCGTGGCGGACATCCAAGCACGCTATGGCCTGGATCGTATCAGCGCGGTGCGGGAAGTGGCTCAACGGCAGCCCGCGCTGCACAAGCAAGCCCTGCTGGCGGCGAATGCGGGCCGGCCCGTGGCCCAAGCCCAAGTCGCCGCAGCGTACAACTGATCACGAATCATCGAACTCACGAAAGGAAGCGACATGACTCCCAAGACTCTGGAAAAGCCCGTGGACGCCATTGCTGGAGCCCGGGACGTAATGGCCGACCGCCAAGCCAGAATCACGCCTGGGATGCCCAATGGGAAACCGGCTGCTGGCGAACCGTGGTGGGCATTTTGCGGCGGCAAATCGCTGGCAAAGTCGTAGCCGGCGACCCGCAGCGATTGGCCGATGTGGTGCTCGACATGCAGGGCGGCCAGGTCAACGTCGAACTGGATCACATGCCACGCTACATGCAGGCCATCCAGGATTGCGAACGGTTGCACACGGCTCACGCGGAAAAGAAGCAGGCGGAGCAAGCGTTGATCAAAGCCCGCGAAGAGCAAGCGGCCACGCGTGAACGTCACAAGCAGGAAGAGCGGGACGCACGGCACAAGGTGGGGGCAGCGTGTAC
>JANQPP010000098.1 GCA_028289405.1 Pirellulales bacterium | reverse complement strand
TGCGTGGCGGCCGGCAACGAGGGGTTTGTCCAGGTCCGCACCGCCACGGGAGACGTGGGGACCAATCAGGACCTATCGCTGTCCGATCCGGCCAACCTCCAGCAGTCCATCGCCGTGGGCTCCGTGCACGCGGCCCGGCCCAAGTTCTACGGCGTGTCGTATTTTTCGTCGCGGGGGCCCACCGCCGACGGCCGGGCCAAGCCGGACGTGGTCGCTCCGGGGGAGGACATCTGGTCGGCGCGAAGGGATTTTCGGGAAGAGGGAGAGGTCTTGTCGGACCACTACGTGGCCCAGAGCGGCACCAGCGCCGCCTGCCCGCATGTGTCGGGATTGCTGGCCGCGTTTCTGTCGGCCCGGCCCCGCTTTCGGGGGGAGCCAGAGCGGGTCAAGCGGCTGCTGCTCCGCCATTGCAGCGATCTGGGGCGGGACCGCTACGCCCAGGGGCACGGCCTGCCGAATCTGGGACGCATGCTGGCGGCTACACAGATGTAACACACGGTCGGCAATCCGATACAACGGATAAAGGCAACTATGTTCGATGGACCGAAAGACCCATGAAGAGAGCGCTGCTGAACCGCGGGCCAAATAGTCGTCTTCCCCAAAATCAAGCTCCTGGCACGCTTCGCGACAGAGAACGCCTGGAAATCATCAAAAAACGCAATACAATTCGGACAATAGACGGCATTAAAGAGACACAAGTGCTTTGAAGTAATCTTCGAGGAAATAAGCCTTTTCGATTCGTGTGGATACCACAGACCCACACGACTGTCGATCCGGTGGTTTGCGGTAAATTGCCTCGATCCCCATCCTCCGCGTCAGGCATTGTATCCGCTTGCGATGGACTCCCAAAATCTCCGCCATCCGCTGGCTGCCGTAGGACGGAGTGCACCGCGTACTCGCTCGCCAATTGGGCTGTCGTCTTGTCTACCCGACACGCCGCCATGGCCACCTTCGCCTTGAACGCTATCGCCAAATGTCCGTCGCTTCCTCGACATCCGCCTGACCTTCTGATCAGCGCCCTCCCAGACAGACGCGTCAACATCTTATCAAGCTGTCCAAGTTTCACGGTCCACTACAAGGGGTAATTGCAACGTCGAAATGCGAACTTCGATATCGACCACGAGGTCCGTATTTTGATACCAGGCACATCGGTTGTTGACCACTCGTCAATCGCCTAGAATTTCCCGCCGCAGCCAGCGCCTGTCGCTTGCGTGAGCAGCATTCGTTTTGGTACCGGTGCGAAAGGAAACGCGATAATGACACAACCTCGCCTAGAATTGTCGGACATGCTCGTGGGCCTTCGTGCCGAATTGGATGAAGCGCGAAAGAAAGCCGAGGAAGAAAAGTTGAAATTCAAGGTCGAGAGCATCGACGTCGAGGTCCACGTGACCCTCGCCTACGATGCCAAAGCAGAAGGAAAGGCGAAATGGAAGTTTTTTCCCATCTTCGAAGCCGAAGCGGGAGCCGCCGTCGGTGGTAGCCGAGAAACTGTCCAAACCATTCGATTGAAGTTGACGCCCGAAGCAGATAATGGGCCCATCAAGATCAAGCGGAAGGGCATCTAGTATCCGGGCAGGTCGATATACCTTCATTCATTGATGAAGGCGCCTCGGAGATCGGGATGAAGGACATCAAGAATTGCATCGTCGGTATCCTCATCGATGGAGAGTTGCGAGGGACCGGTTACCTCGTAACAAATCGATGCGTATTGACCTGTGCCCATGTGCTGACGGACAACGACAAGCCACCGGAAACAGGTGTTTCCGTACAATTTTATTGCGACCGAAGTACCTACCCGGTTGATGTTGTGGAAGGCTCTTGGAGTCCAGCGAAGGACGACGACATCGCTGTACTTTCCATTTGCTTCGATGGAGAGGGGCAAATCCCGGCGGGTGCAGAAATCGCGCTGTTGGCACACAGCGCAAATCGAAGGAACCGAAATTGTGAAGTATTTGGCTTCCCGGACTTGGCCAACATTGCGGGGGCAGGCGGACGTGCCACGATCATCGAAGACATACGAGAATTCGAAGGTCGTGAACTACTCCAACTCGACTCCAAAGAAGCAACCTGTGGGTTCAGTGGTTCACCACTGCTCGACGTGCAAACCGGCGAAGTCGTGGGCACCTGCGTGGAAATAGTTGAAATCGCTGGAGCCAGACATAACGCTGCGCTTCACGGCCGGTTGAGCGGTGTCTCATTCGCGACCCCCATGGAGGCGATCGCGCGGATTGCTCCTGACCTGCCGATCCAAAACGAAGCCGATACTGAAACCCGAGACGTAGTGCGTTCACGCGTATTGACGGCGGTACAGACAATACTTGAAGGTCAGACGAAGGTGGTGCAATTTCTCGAAAAACAAATCGACAAGACCACCAATTCTCTAGGTGGAGAAAGCCAAGAATCAATTTCGAGATTGGCCCCAGACGAAAAGAAGAAAGAAATCGCGAAATATCTTCTGCGAATCCGTCTGGAGGATTTCATTCCGTTGATCGTCAATGGGTATACCGCATCCTGTCGGTTTCCCGACAATGATGAGTCAAACATATATCGCGAGCTTGCAGCTTACATTTTGCCGCAGATTTATAACGAAGCATTCCTGCGTGAGTTGCATCGCACGGTCAATGCCGGCGGCAATTTTATCGCAATCCCTTCATCACACAAATCGATCATCGAACTCATTGTTTCTGGCGCATTGGGTCGTAAGTTGCAACTTGAAGATTGGTTATCCGACAACGAATGCCCATCCGGCAAGTTGCAGATTTCTCCGTGTGCGGAAATCGGCATTTTGGGCGAACAAACCATGGAGAGATTCCTAAAGGCATTTGAAGATGCCCTCATGCAAAAACCAATGATCGGGCGGTTTTGCGCTGAATTGCCTGACCCAACAAGAGCGATCAATGAAAGGCTGGAAGAGCTAAGGGACCGCGAGCCTCCAATTATGTTCTATTACCTCTACGATGCGGGGCACGGGCGGATACCCGAACTGGAGATCCGTTACCCGTCGGTTATCTTTGTCGAACGGGAACCGACCGGCCATAATTCTTTGGAGGCAAAAATACTTTATTGCCTTTACGAAATGTTCAGTCCCGCCATGGATGTCGATTAATGCAACGACGCGTCACTTCCCCGGCAACTCCGGTCATCTTGACCGAACTCGGATCGAAGCCCGAAGAAGTCCATGTCTTCGAGGAAGAATCGGTCAAGGCACTCAACGCCGCCTTGGCCGCACGCCGTCCGTTATTGATCCGGGGAGAGCCGGGCGTGGGCAAAAGCCAACTCGCCCGCGCGGCCGCCGCCAAGGACGTGCTCAATTGTCCCTTCCTGTCGGTGGTGATTGATTCCACGACGGAATCTCGGGAACTTCTTTGGACGTTCGACGCGGTCCATCGCCTGGCGGAGGCGCAAATCAGTGGTGCGCTTGGCGAGGAGGAGCCCCAGGTTCGTGCCAGGTTGGAAGCGAGACGCTTTGTGCATCCCGGCATTCTCTGGTGGGCTTTTCATTGGGCCAGCGCCAAAGAGCAGGCGGAGTTGGTCAAAGCCCCTTTGCCGCACGAACCGGAGAATTGGAGCCCCGGAGATGGCTGCGTCGTCCTGATCGACGAAATCGATAAGGCAGAAAGCGAAGTTCCCAATGGCTTGTTGGAGGCACTGGGCGACGGTGTATTTCATCCCCGTGGCATCCCCGCTCCGATCGAAATCGAAGGTGAACCGCCGCTGGTCGTGATCACCACCAATGAAGAACGGGTCTTGCCGGACGCCTTCCTGCGACGTTGCCTCGTTCACGACATGTCCCTGCCAGCAAACTCGGATGATCTCACATCGCTCTTGGTTAAGCGCGGCCTCGCCCATTTCGGTGAAAATACGGATCAAAAGGTACTGGAAGCGGCAGCCGAACTGCTCGTGCGGGACCGGCGGGAAGCCAAGGGTACGCCCATTCCGGGCCAGGCAGAATTCCTTGATTTGGTACGCATTGTCGTGGAATTTCATCCAAAAGATTTTGACGCCCAAAAAGGGGCACTGGATGAATTCGCCAGGTTCGTTCTGGAAAAAGACGTGGACGCATCGAGATGACTCGGAATTCGACGCCGCGCGGCATCCTGTGGCGTGGGGACTTGGCTGCGGCTTTGTTGTCAGGCGACCACGAAACGGCGGCCTGGATTGCCGAACGTCTGGGCTTGGTTCGAATGCCCTCGCGAACCATCGAAGCCTTGCCCATCGATATCGCTGCGACTGTGCCGCCGCCCGGGCCACCAGCGATTGGCGACGTGGATGATGCCACCGACTACCCCGCCAACCTCGTCGAAAGCCAATTCTGGCAGCCGGTGCGCTACGCCGCACGAACGCGGCTTCCGGCGCCTACAGCAGAGGCCGGCTGGGGATGGACGTCTCCCCCAACATCACCGCCGCAGCCATCCGCGATGTCGGCACCTAGCGTCGTCCATCCCCGCTTGCGCAAGAGTATCGCCAGCTTGGCGCCAGGCCGCCGGATTGATACGCCAAAGCTGGTCCGGCGGCTGGCAAACTGCGAATTTCCCGCCCGATTGCCTCGCAAACGTCAACGTCGTTGGGAATCACGGTTAGTCGTCGTTGTTGATGCCAGCGAGCGGTTGACCCCTTTCTTTGAGGATCAAGAGTCCCTCGTCGCGCAACTTGCCGCGCGAATTCCGCATGGCACCATCCAACGGCTTCATACGGTGGATCCCGACGACGGCTTTACCTATCTGAACCATCGACACGAGATTGCGGATTGGGATTTTCATTTTCCCGCGCGAGTGCTCATCTTGAGCGACCTGGGTATCTTGCAGCGGGGTGACGCCGGACGATTGCAGCAGCGCTGGCACCGTTGGGGAAAACGGCTGATTCGTCACGGCTTTTCCCTTTCCGCTCTCGTGCCGGTCAGCGTAGCGGCTGCCAGTAACGACTTGCGCCGCGTTTTCGACTTGGTGCCCTGGCAGCGATCGTCCGCACAATTCATTCACGACGCAGCCATTCGACAGTCACTTGTGAATCAACTTTTGGGGGCGGTTTCTCCCACGGTCCGATTGGAGCCGGGACTGCTGCGTGCGATTCGCCTCCTGATTCCCGTCGCGAATGACGCTTCCTTGGAATCGGACGTGTGGCAACACCCCATGGTGACTAGCGGGAACCCCACCGCGGCCACGCTAGACCACGCCGCGATGCAACAACGTTATTGTCGAGAATTTGCAGCGTTGCCACAGAAACAACGCCAAGAGTTGCTTTGCACAATTCGAGCTTGGCGATGCGCATTTCGCGATGCACCAGAGGTTTGGTTTCAAGAATTACTCAACCTCGACACCGATTCACAACGGCTCCTGGAGGAGCGATTTCCGGACGATGTGCGCGATGCGATTCGGGCAATCCATCATCTGGCCCACATCGCCAAACAGCCATCTGACACGAACCACTCCCTCCGTGTCCGCGAATATGGAGGGCGTTTGGCCGATTGGCTGTCCGAGCGGGCGTGCAATGATGATCGAATAAAACAGCCGGTCCATGATTTGTTCGACGCCGCGCCACGAAAACAAAAACGCGACCGCGGGGGCATTGACCCGGCCCTCTTGGGAGGAACGGGCGAAATCCGAATGATCACTTTGCGACAAAGTGGGGAATCGTTGGATCTCGTTCAGGAAGAGCGTCACACGGGCGCCCCCGTGACTTCGTTGCGGACCCGCAATGGTTGGGTTAGCGTTTCCACGCCACCAGCCGACAAAAACGCCTTTTGGAAAACGGGATCGCCACCTTCCTGGGCGACGGATTGGGGAAAAGATGAGTTCGGAGCTTGGGCAAGTTTCGGAGTCAAATTCGAAGAGAAAGCGTGGCCTCGTACTGAGTTCAATCTAAATCGAAAATCGAAGAAAAGGCAGGTACTACAGCGAATGCGTTGGATTCCACCAGGTGAATTCTCGATGGGCTCGCCTGCTGATGGCTACGACAATTCCGGCCCGCGGCGTTTGGTGAAATTGACGCGTGGGTTTTGGCTGTTCGATACTCCTGTGACGCAGGAGTTGTGGGAAGCGGTGATGGGCAAAAACCCGAGCCGATTCCAGGGAGCGCGTCGCCCGTTGGAATCGGTGTCTTGGGATTATTGCCAGGATTTCGTGAAACGAATGGGCGAAAAACTGGACGGGTTGTCCGTTTCCCTACCTACGGAAGCGCAGTGGGAGTATGCGTGTCGGGCTGGAACGGACACGTTGTACAGCTTTGGGGATGACTCGGCAAATTTAGCGGAGTACGCCTGGTATGGCGAGAACTCCGACGACGAGACACACGAAGTGGGACAGAGGCGGCCGAATGCTTGGGGCCTGTACGACATGCACGGCAACGTGTGGGAGTGGTGCCAAGACTTCTTGTATGAGAATTACGCGATGATCGAGGACGACGATCCCACACAGCCACCGGAAGGACTCAACCGGGTGTTGCGCGGCGGGAGTTGGAACGGCGGCGCGCGCCTCCTGCGGTCGACCGCCCGTTCCCACGGCCACCCCGACGACCGACTCGACAACATCGGCTTCCGGTGTGCCGCAGTTCAGGCAGCGGTTGAGCCAGCGGAGGAGGATGGGCAGGTGGCAGAGCCGCCGGCTAGTCCGACGACAGGCGGCGAGGCCGCCGCGCTGAAAATCGAATTTGGCGTGACGCCCCACATCAAGCTTCCGCGTGCCCGAGTCGTGGTGATCCGAAGCGACATCGACGAACTGGAACTGCGCCGCTCTGCCAAGCCAACTTGGGCCAGCGCCATGGGACGAGACCGCTATGGATTGTGGGTGGAATTAAGGCTTGATACGGAAAGCAAGGTAACGTCAAGCTCAACCCCGGGAGTCTACTTTGAAGAGCTACAAAGTGGCGTTACGCAGCGCATGCGTTGGGTCCCGCCAGGCCGTTTTTTGATGGGTTCACCGGAAGGTGAGGTAGGGCGTTTTGCCGACGAGGACCCTCAACACGAGGTCACTTTGACGCGTGGGTTTTGGCTTTTCGATATCCCGGTGACGCAGGATTTGTGGGCAACGGTAATGGGCGAAAACCCAAGCAGATCTAAAGGGGGGCGTCGCCCTGTGGAAAATGTGTCTTGGGAAGACTGCCTGGAGTTTGCGAAATCGTTGAGCGACCGATTCCAGGGAGTGTCCGTGTCGTTGCCTGCGGAAGCGCAGTGGGAGTATGCGTGTCGGGCTGGAACGGACACGTCGTACAGCTTTGGGGATGACCCAGTGAATTTAGCGGAGTGCGCCTGGTACAACGAGAACTCAGGCGGCGAAACGCATGACGTTGCCCAGAAGCGGCCCAATGCCTGGGGCCTGTACGACATGCATGGAAATGTGTTGGAATGGTGCCACGATTACTGGTCCGATAACTACGCGTCGGCTAAATCCGTAGACCCTACCGGTCCACCAGAAGGCAGTTCCCGGGTGCTACGTGGCGGTAGCCGGCGCGACTACGCGCGGGGCGTGCGGTCGGCCTACCGGTACTCCGCCCGCCCCGATTACCAGTTCGGCAGCGTCGGCTTCCGGTGTGCCGTAGTTCAGGCAGGTAGCGAGCAAGCGAGCGCGAGTATTCCTCGTCCCTTGTAGATTTAATCATGTCTCAGCCTGTACTAGCTACCCAAGGTCCTATCGCCATCCGACACCCCATCGCGGATGGCTGTCCTCCCCCTTGGGCGAGCGGTTGGGGGCAAGATCAATATGGCATCTTCGCCCAATTCAGCCTGCCGGCCGAAGACCGAGATTGGGTTACGCAACGGCTGCGGTGGATTCCGCCCGGCTCGTTTCAGATGGGGGCGGAAAACGAACCAGGCCGTGACGATGACGAAGGGCCTGTCCATACCGTGCAGTTGACGCGATCATTTTGGCTATTCGACACACCCTGTACGCAGGCGCTTTGGATGCGCGTCATGGGAGAGGAAAAGAACCCCAGCCGCTTCGTGGATCCCCAGCGGCCCGTGGAAAACGTGACCTGGGACGAGACTCAGGAATTCATGGAGCGGATCCACATGCTAATTCCCGGCCTGCAACTACGGTTGCCGACCGAGGCGGAATGGGAATTTGGCTGCCGGGCTGGGGTGACCGAAGCGACGTACGCCGGACCGATTGAGATTCTGGGCGAAAATAACGCACCGATTCTCGATCACATCGCCTGGTACGGCGGCAATTCCGGCGTCGATTACGATTTGGAAGAACACCACGATTCGTCTGGTTGGGCTCAAAAGCAATACGACCATACGCGCGCCGGCACACGGAAAGTGGCCCTCAAACGACCGAATGCTTGGGGGCTCTACGATATGTTGGGCAATGTGTGGGAGTGGTGCCAGGATTGGTATGCCGGCTACTCTGCTGACCCACAATATGATCCTTGTGGCCCACCGGAGGGCAGGTACCGGGTGCTGCGTGGCGGTAGCTGGTTCGGCGACGCGCGGCTCGTGCGGTCGGCCTACCGCATTCCCGCCCACCCCGGCTCCCGGGACGCCTACGTCGGCTTCCGGTGTGCCGCAGTTCAGGCAGATTGAGGTCGTCGCGAGGAGCGGACGGAGCGGCCAAGCCAGCGGAGCGCCCGCAGGCCGCTCGTCATGCAACGGGCGCGCGGTGGCGGGAGGCCGACCGCGAATTCAATTATGAATCTGGCACGCTTCGCGGCAGAGAATGCCTGGAAATTGGTGTAAAACGCGGTACAATTTGAATTGTCGTCGGCATAAGAGAAACACACATTCATCGACGTAATCCTTGAGAATTTAAGGACTTTCGCTGCTTTTGGATTTCGCGACCCGACACGACTTCTAATCCGCAGGTTGCAGGTTCGAGTCCTGCCGGGCGTAATGTCTTACGTCGACTCCAAAACATTTGCCCACCTATTTCCCACCTGCACGGGCGACTAGGTGGTCCGGCACGTACACGTTCTCCGTGATGCCTTCCATCTGCTTCGCCATGTTGATGTAGCGTTGCGTTGTCGAGTAGGAGCGATGCCGCATCAGGACTTGGAGAACGTCCGCCGTGAAGTTGCCGGCATTCATGGTGGCGAATGCCCTCCGCTCGTCGTGGAAGCCGTACAGGTGGCAGGCGGGCGTACAATCGTGCTCGTCGGCTTTCGGGCAGGTGAGATGAATCCCCGCTGCTTTCTGGATACGGTGAAACTCCGAATGCAGCGTCCGGTTGTGGTGAGACCACGGGAAGAATACGTCGTGGAAGCTGGGAGCCATCGCCAGATGCTCCAACACAATCGGGTGTAGGATCAGCTTTGCGTCCCGTCGCCCCTTCGTACTCTTGGCGCGCAGCTTTGCCAACCCCGTCTCCGTGTCCACATCTTCCCGCCGTAGCTGCAACGTCTCCCCGATCCGCCAACCGGTGAGGTAGGCCGTCGTGAGCAGGGCTCGCCACCATACGCCGGGAGAATACGGCAGGCCGCGCGGCATCCTTGCGGCGTCGCAATGCTCATAGATCCGCTGGAAATCCTCGGGAGGCATGAAGCCTGGATCACGTTCCGGCTCCCGCTCGAATTCAAAATCGGAGACCTTCGATCATTGGGTGGACCCACAGCAAGGCGCGGACTATCGGCTGTGGGTCCGCAACACTTTGACGCCAGCGCTGGCGGATCACGGCGTTGGCGGCGGTCTTCGATTGCGATTGCGTTTGGAGAAACAGGAGTCACCAATAACGTGGGTCAAGGTCACGCTTCCCGCAAAAGACAAGGATATCCACATCTCCTTGGCTTGGCGCAACACGTTAGGTGGAGGTTGGCGATTGGATGCATCCAAGACTGCCCGGAATGCTGAACGATGGTCGGCAAATATGGCCACACGGCGAAAGTATGACGTTTCGCTTTAGTCCGATCGCCGTCGTGAACGCATCATCATACTTCAAGGCAATGCGTAAGTGCTCCATGTGATAGGTTCGTATGCTTAAAACCTGCACTTTCCGAGAAAAAAGCTGGCTGCTAGCGAAGGTGATATTCAATGAAAAAGGCTCTTCTATCTAGGCTGCGGTTGCGAAGCCAGCAGCAGGATAGGAGAGCCAAGGATGGTGGACCCGGAATTTCGTTGGAAGTCTCCGGAACAATGGTCGGATTGGAGCGAGTGGCTGGCGGCAGGCCTTCATGCTCGAAATCGGTGGAGGCTGCCGCTGTTGTTGATTGGCATCTTGTTTGCCAATGGTCGTCGCACGGTCACCACTTGGCTCCGCGCCGCTGGCATCAGCGCCGACTTCGCCGACTATGATTACTTCCTTGGCAGTGTCGGACGCAAGACCGAATCGATTGCGACTCGGTTGGTCTCCTTGGTGTTGGTCAGGTTGAATCTGCCCGCGCGGGTCCTGCTGATCATCGACGACTCGCCGACCAAGCGGTACGGGCCGAAAGTCGAAGGGGCGGACATTCATCGCAACCCGACCCCAGGCCCGGCGGATCAACTCTACCTTTATGGCCACATCTGGGTCACGATTTCGCTCGCGGTACGCCACCCCAAGTGGGGCGCGATGGTCCTGCCTTTGCGGGCAATGTTGTACGTGCGCGGGAAGACGATCGCGAGCATTCCCTCCTGGCGTCGGTGGCGATTCGCGACCAAGCTTCAGTTGGGAGCAAGGCTGGTAGAGTGGTTGGTCGCGATCCTCCAAGAGGCGGGAAAAACCGCCTGGATCGTGGTCGATGGCGGCTATGTCAAGAAGCCGTTCTTGAGGCGTGTGTTGAGGCTTTCCCACGTCGACGTGGTCGGTCGATTGCGGAAAGACGCGGCGCTTCGCGACTTGCCACCGCAATTGCGCCCGGGGCAACGACGCAGTCGCGGCCGGCCACGGAAGTATGGCCAGCACAAAATCAGTCTGGCCAAACGAGCCGGTCACGCAGGGGGATGGCAGTCCGTGGAATGCGTCTTGTACGGCAAGAAGGTCACCAAGACCTACAAAACGTTCGTGGCCACCTACCCGCCGGTGGGTAGCGTTATTCGTGTCGTGTTGGTCCGGGAGGATCATGGTTGGCATGCCTTCTTCTGCACCGATCCCGATGCCGGGGTGATCCAAATTCTGGAAGCATTTGCCGATCGAGCAACGATCGAGCAAGACTTCCACGACGTGAAGGAAGTGTGGGGCACGGGGCAACAGCAGGTCCGCAACATCTGGACGAACCTGGCCGTCTACAATCTCAATCTCTGGATCCATACACTCATCGAGTTGTGGTCCTGGGACGCGAACCACGAACAACTATGCGATCGAAGCGACTCACCCTGGGATGATCCCCATCGCCGCCCTTCCCACGCGAACCGTCGTAAAGCCTTAAGGCAACAAATCATGCAAACGGAATTATCAACGCTCAAGGCAAAATGGTGGCTGCCACAAAAAATCATCGAATTCACCGAACGACTCATGGCGTCCGCCGCATAGATCAGTGACCTAATCAGAAAGTGCAGTTAAAACAACATCGTTTTAAATATTCGTTGATCGTTTCATTTATGGCCGTACTTTCAGTAATGGAGAAATTGGTAATGTTGCGTAGTCGACGCGATGGTTTCACGCTGATTGAGCTGCTTGTTGTCATCCTGATAATCGGCTTGTTGATGGCCCTGTTGCTTCCTGTCGTGATGAATTCCCGAGAGGCGGCTCGGCGCACGGAATGTGCAAACAATTTGAGGCAAGTTGGCCTTGCGAGCCATAATTTTGCCACGGCCAATAACTCCGAACTCCCGGCCAACATTCGTCCGATGGAAGGCCAAGACGCTCCTTTCGTGAGCTGGAATTCCGTGATTTTGCCGTTCCTCGAAGAGTCGAGGATTTCGCAGGAATACGACTATAGCCAAAATTGGTTTGATGCCACGGCGTCCAATAATCGCTTGATTGGCGAGATTCGCGTGCCAGCCTTTACTTGTCCCGCTGCCGCGAATCCCGATCGCTGGGTAACCTACATCGACAATGCCAGCAACGTTTTTCAACAGGCACCGACAGATTACGTCGCGTCGTCTGGCATTTACTACTTGAACAACGTTCCGGAAAACCTCTACCGAGGCGCCATGGCCAGCCCTGGTCGCTACTATGGTGGGTCAAAGGTGACCGCTGGAGACGCCATGCCCGTAACCGTTCACGACCCGGGGTGAAAAACTGGTCTTCGCGCCGCGGCGGATTTCGGCGACACCATTGGCATGCCGCTGCCGCCGCCGATC
>JANQPP010000076.1 GCA_028289405.1 Pirellulales bacterium | reverse complement strand
AGCCAACCGCCAAATCCTTTCGCCCGACAAGCCTGGCCGAGTTCGCGCAACAGTCGAGGCAGCGGTTCTCGCCCTCGGTCCGTCCACCCTGGGCCGAGTTCGACAGAAAGTTGATTCGCCAGAAGTTGCCTCGCAGTTGACTCCGAGATTCTTTCGATTGCCTTTCGAACAGGGTCGAGGTACTTCTCGAACTTTTGTCCCAATTGATCAATCATCTGTTCGAGGGCGTCCTTGAGACTCCCTGAACGGCGCTCAATGAGAACTGGAACGATGTCGCTGAGCGTTTCAGACTGCAAATCTGAATCGCAGCGAAGCTTGAGCCAGTGAATCAAGTGCGACTTTCCTGTGCCTGGATCACCGTAAACGACGGCTTGGAGATCTCTTTGCCCCGACCCCATGATCTTCTGATACAAGTCTTCCTCAGAGAGGACGCGCTTGGCACGTACATCTTGTATGTGCTCCATCGGCGAATGGCAGGCCAGAAAATAATGTGTTTGCTTTTCGTCCAGCTTCGCCTTCAGCGAGATCGCCTTGCCGACGTTTGACTTGTCCCAGCAAATAGGAATCTTGACGGGCATCGTTACTTCACTCCTTTCTTGATCTCAACGAAATCCATTCGATCGGAGCGTAGCGTCTTGCCGTCATTCGGCGGCGATGCATACTGTAAACTCCATCCGCCGCTGTCGGGCGAACAGTGCAACTTTATCTGGTTGTCGAGATGCAACTCCGTCAGAGCATGACTCAACCCCAACGTGCAGTGCCGGTTGTCGCTGGCACTGCGATTGGCTTGCTTGAAGATTTCACCGCCATCGAGTTCCGGACACGCAACCGAAAGACGGTCCATGAACGTGTCGTCATCTAGCTTTTTGTCCCCATTGAAAATGTCGGGCAACCTCCGCTTAACACGCTCATAGGGATTGCACTGAAACTTGTCACTTGGGTCATTCCATCCGAGTCCCGTATAAACCAACCAGCGGTGAAGTCCGCTCCATTTTTCAGCGTTGAATGGATTCGTCTGCTTCTTGTTGTCGAACACGTCACGGTTGAAGCCTTTCACCCAGTCGTCACGAGTGCCTTTCACCGTATCCTTGTTCAGGCCGAGCATATAGCTGTAGAAAAGGGCAAAGTAATACTCGACATCAGTGCTCGCGAGTACCAATTGATCGATGGCATCCAGCACGCATTCTCGCACAGACCGACGACCCTTCCCTGCCTCGGTTAGTTCCAGTTCTGTCCGATCCTTTTCAACAACTAGTTTGAGTTCGATGGCCGCCCGAACCGCGTTTTTCGATTGATCCTGGGATTTCGTTATGCCGTTCGGTTGAAGGATTGCATAGATCGCGTCTCTGGTCATCTTCCGATTCCCAAGCCGTCGCAACACATCGACCAACGTTTCAACGTGTAAAGGGGTAACGGGTCCATCTGTAAACATCGACTCACTCCTACATCAACCATTGTTCGACATCTGCGTAGAAATCAGGATTCGTGCATCGCTTCGGTAATTGATACCTGATGTCTTGAAACGAAAGCCCCTTTCCAAGCACGTGGATGACTTCGCCGCCACGATCAAGTTCTGCCGCTGACGGGAGAATCTCGCCAAAGTGGAAGACGACGATGCGCTCATTGGGCGACAATACGAAAGGTTGTTCGCGTTCTGCGTCGTCCGCTCGATATCTTGGCTCGCCTCGATATGCGAATGCGGTTGCGAAAACAGGTAAGACGGCATGGAGAGTTGTACTTGCTGCCGCGAACCGATGGATTCCCTTTTGTTCGATGCAACGCCGGAGCACACCCGCAAAACTCCGTGAACGTGCGCCGTCCGGTGCTGGGCAGTTCTGGACGATTACGATTCGTGGAGCGACGTCGGCCTGCGAAGTAACCTCGAATTCAATGTGCGGCAAGTGACCGGCGGGGCGACCTTCCCTGCGACACCAGCGACAACCACCGCAGACTCTTCGAGTGTCGTTGCCGTAAAGATCCCTTAGCGTGCGACTGACGCACCTGGACGACTGAAGATACGCTTCGATTTGATCGAGTCCGCGGCGCGAGTTTGCGACTTCCTCGTTGCGTTGGTCAGCAATGGATTCGCCAACCTTTGGCGATTCAGGTGCGAACAATGATTGTAGTTGCACCTCAACCCATTCGGTCGGATCGGAGTCACCGTCCTCGCCAGGATCATAGCGTGCATCCAAAAGCTCTATCTTTCCGGTTCGCTTGAGTTGCAGAATCAGCCGTTTATTCCAACGAACGTTTTCGCTCCACGTTCGAACGCCAACGAGCGTCTGACGCTTGGAGTTCAGACACAACTTCCATCGATTCTCATCTTCTTTGACGGGCTTCCTTGATTTCCACAGAGCCTCCCATCGTTTCTGAATTAGCTCCTCCCCCAACAACTTCGGGGAAAGCCTTTTTGCGACTCGGAAGTCCTTGGTGGTTGGGAGCAACAAGCAGATGCTTGAGAAACCGTCGCGCCCGCCTCGACCGATTTCCTGATAGTAGCGATTCAGGTCTTCGGGGTAACACGCGTGAACAACGGATCGCACGTCTGGCTTGTCGACACCAAGGCCGAAGGCGGATGTAGCCACCATCAAATCAATTTCATCGTCCCGCCACTGGGTAAGAAGTTGGCGACGTTGCCGAGACGGCGTGTCACCGTGAAAGCAACCAATTCGCCTGAATCCGTGTAGGAAGCATAAGCGGTCTTGCAACGCCTTCGCCTCGTCAACTTCCGTAGTGTATACAATCGCGGGGCGAGGCAAGTGCCAGACGCATTCGATTACGGCGGCATCTCGATCGGGTTCCGAGTCGAACAACCGGTCGTAATAGACCATTTCCGGACGCAACTGCTGATAAAGAAACTCTCGATCGCGTGTCGCATCGTACTCTTCTCTGCTGCCATCGTAGCTGGGAAATAGCTCTTTCAATGTTGAGCGACAAGAGGGAGTAATTGTCGCGGATAGCAAAAACGTTCGAAGTCGTCCGTTGCTCCTTCCTATCCAGCGGCGGCGCAGTCCCGCGAGAATCTGAAAATCTACGCGGAAAAACGCACCCCATGTGTCGATCAAATGTGCTTCGTCGATCACCAGGTTTTCGAGTCGTCCGTCCGACGCAGTCTCCTCGATTACTTTTCGAAGGCGTCCCGAAACACACGCTTCTGGCGACGTGAAAACGATCCTGCATTGGCCAGCGGAAATCGCATGGACGACATTCGCAGGATCGATGTCAGGATCCTGAGCCGCGAAGTAGAGTGGATTAACGCCAGGCACATTCTTGAAAACAGATCTGGCGCTTCGCCACTGGTCAATGGCTAGTGCTACCGTCGGAACAACGACAACCGTAAGTCCAGTGCCGAACATCGAAAGTAGCTGAAAACACAGGCTCTTTCCCATCCCTGTCGGCAGAACGATCAGAGTGGTTTGTCCAGGATGTGCCGTCAGCGCCGCCCAAGCCGCTTCTTTCTGGGCGGGTGATCGCCAACTCTCAAAGCCGAGTTTCGTTACGTATGATTCAGCCGGCACGGGATCGGTTGCCAAGCGCAGACTAGAAACTGCGTCAATGCCATCGTCTGGCAGGGCGTCCTCGGTCAGCCAGGATGGACAAAATGGAGTTGCACGAAGTGATCCCGTGACCGAAAGAGCAATCTGAGAATTGCGAAAGAACCGACTCAAGTTCTCTGGGACGACACCAAGATGCCGATCTCCTTCACTCCATCGGGCAATCTGCCTGAGCAAGACAGCATGGTCTGGACCTAATTCTGGGTTATCATTCCATGCTTTCAAGAACCGCCAGATCGCAGATGAGAGCGCAGGTTGTGGCGCTGGCGGTTTGTCAAACAGCAAACCGTCAGGTGTGTTCTGTCGAAGCGCATTACGCAACGCCTCAACTTCGTGCATTCGTTGTCCTTTCTAGGATTCGTCCGTTGATTGACAGAAAGCCGATCGAATCAAGCTGAACTCGCCAGTCCTGAAGCGACCTTTGCAAGCATTGGAGTTGTTCAACTTCATGTGCTTCGCCGTTCGCGTTGGTGAGTTGTCTCATTTGTTCGCTCAAACGCTTGCTGGCCGTTACAACAACGGCATTTACTTCGCTCGCGAAGCGGCGAGTCGCTTCATCAGTTGCAGATTCGGACAACTGATAGACAAGTTGATCCCAACTCGGCGAAGTGAACACCTCCTGCAAAACGAGAGCTTTGTTTTTTGTCAGATTCCACCAAATGCGCCCCTTGTCTTCCTTGTCGAGCGACTGGCGCATGTGAAGCAACATTTCGGCATCGTCTTCAAGCCGTCCGTCATATCGGCAAAAGACGTGTTTGGGCTGAAATGTGAACAGTTGTCGAGCCTGATTCTGCAAGCCGACGTTATCCCTCAGTTGCGACGTGTCAGGGACGGGATGAAACACAAACTCGAACCCAATCCAAGGCTCACGTGCCAGGTCTTTTACTTCGACGGCGTAGGTTCGCCCGACGGTGTCGTTGAACAACGCGTGACAGATTGCTTCAAACAAGGGGTGGCCCAGGTTGAAGAAGTGCAAATCAAGTCGTTGTTGCGCGATGGCACGTCGAAACGACCCCGTGAATGGCGTGGTTTGATCGAGTACGCTGCTGGTCGATTCCCCGCGGATTTGATGGATCTCATCCGCTCGAAGCATCCACAAACCGTCCGCAAACTCAGAATCACTTATTCGACGTACGGAGCGATTCGACGCAACCATCCGCAGGTACTCAGTAAACGTCTGTTCGAGTGCGAGTTCGTTTTGCTCCGAATGCCTGACACGCCGAAACTTCTCTGCCGCGAGTCTGTCGAAGGACGCTTCATCGAGTAATGCCTCGCTCTCGTCACGAGCGCGTTCTTCCTCGGCGAAATCGGCGAGTTCTTCAGCAATTTGGTTTAGACCTGCAGTGCCCTCATCAATGGCCGTGTGAACAATCCGCGTCTCGACGTCACGCAAGGCGAACTCCAGACCGCTGATTGACCGCCGATAGACGCCTATTCCGCTGTCGTAACAACGAACCAAACCGCCTTCGACGGAGGTGTCATCAAAAAACACTTCGGAAAGTACTTCCGCATGAGCTTGCTTCTCACGGCCCAGACGATCTAGGCGACCGATTCGTTGTTCGACACGACTGACGTACCAAGGTGTATCGAAGTGGATCAATCCGTCGGCAAACTGAAAATTACGGCCTTCGCCACCACTTTCATCCGAAACCATCAACCAGGTCGTTGGATCGGAGCGGAATCGTCTGACATTTGCCTCTTTCTCTTCGCGTTCCAGTTCGCTTCTGAACTCGGTTATGGCTTCCTCACCGAAATCCCGCCGCAATCGGTTGGCCAAATCCGCCGCAACATCCGGGAATCCAGCGAACACCAATATCTTCGGCGGGCGACTACGCGGCGACATCCTGTTCCTCAGTTGCTTCACCAATTCGTTGTAGCGTGTGAAACTCCTGGCATCCCGACTCCAACGCATTGCGCACGTCATCGCTTCCCGCACAAGATCGTCGTCTACGCAGTGCCGTACTGCCTTGCACAAGAGGTCGAGGTAGGCATCCCATTCCGAGTAACCGCAAAGATATCCAAGTGCAAGGAAGTCGATTCCCCGTTCTTTCAACTTTCGCGGTTCTGCTGTCGCCAGTGACTCGAGAACGTCGCCAACAGCCCGTGGATGGACGGTGCTCTGCCAAAGGAAGCGTGAAAGAGTGGTTAGCAACTCGTCGCGAAGGCCTTTTTGCTTTGCCGAAACGACCAACCTGTGAATCGCTTCATTGACTTCCGACTCCAATTGCTCGGCTGAGTAAGGAAGCAAGGCGATTGTGCGTTCAATGGGGACGATTTGCTCTTCTTCAACAAGTCGCTCGCGGCGGTTTCTTAGAATTCGCCGATTGATGCGATAAGAATCGCCGACGTAGTGGAAGATTTCTCCAACTTCTTGCTGAAAACCATCGGTCAACGATGTCAGGCTATCGACCTTTGCCGCAAGCGTTGCATCGTCGCGTAAGACGGGAAGGGTAAGCAGATCTGTCGCTTGCTCAACGGTTTCTTCTTTGGTGAAATCGTGACTTGCGATTCCATCGAGACGCCGCCGCAACAGTCGCAGTTTCCGTCCGATCGCGCGTTGAGCCTCAAACAGTTCGCGGAACCGGTCTCGCTGGGCCACCACTTCCGGTGTGTACTGCTGCGGATCGAGCAAACCGAGTAACCGAAGGAACTCGTCTTCACGTCGCTGAGCCGGAATCGCGCTTAGCAGCAAGAGCGACGGCGCGGTGTTCGATAGTCGTACCGCGAATTCGTACAGACTTTCGGAGGCAAGCAGATGGTGAGCCTCATCAATGACAACCATGTCCCAAGGAACCGCCAGCAGTTGCTCCGCATACTCATACGCAGCCTGGGAAAACGGAGCGATCAGCTTTGTGATTTTCGGCCAGTTCATTCGGTCGGACGCATGAAGTTCAAGCAACTTGAAAACCTGGCCGCCAAACTTGGAATACATTTCGCACAGCCATTGCTGCGTCAACGCACCTGGGCAAACGATCAGAATTTTCGCCGTCGGTTTGTTTATCAGCAGGTCGTGGATGACGATTCCCGCCTCGATCGTCTTTCCAAGTCCCACTTCATCGGCGAGCAAGAATCGGCGTTTGGCGTCGAGAAGTACGAGTCCTGCCACATACGCTTGGTGAGGGCGCAAATCGATGCGGCTTGACAGCAAAGCTCGCAAACCACTGCCGTGACGGAACTGTTGATTCAATACAGTGACCAAGTTCTCCCGAACCTGAAATAGGGAATACCCGCCCTGGCCAAGTCCAGCGAGGATCGATAAGGGATCGTCACTCTGTTCTTCCGCTGACAGCAACAGGTCTACTTCTGAGACTTTTGCGCGAAGTCCAGTCTGCAGATACGTCACCTGGTAGAAGCTAGGTGCATTGACGGCGGACGATCGGTCGACGGAGTTGACTGTGCACTCGCTATCTCCTGCCATACATCGAGTGCGCAGCGGTAACGTAATTCGCCGCAGTTCGCGTTCGCTAAACGCTTCGGTGTCAAAAGTAGCTTGGCTTCCATCATCACAAAAACGTACCACCATGCATCCTGCCTCGACTGCAGTGACTTTTCCGATGCCACGATATGTATGCTTGACGAAAAAACCTTCCATTTACGCCTCGCGTTGCCTGAAGCGATCGTGGGACCTGACCTATGGCATACCAAATGATGGGCATCACTTGCGTTTGCGACGTCGTAAGGAATCACTTTTTCGACGCGATGTATCTTGGTCTTCAATCTGGTTGAGCAAAGCGTTGAGATCAGACTCTCGGTACAGGCGATAATTGTTCACTGGGTGCCGGAGTTCACTGATCTTGCCCGCTGCTCCCCAGTTTCGCAGCGTATTTGGCGTCACACCTAAGTACGCGGCAGCTTCCTTGACGGTCATGTAATCACTTATGTTGGGCATGGCTTGCTCCGGAATTACCTTAAGCCAAAGGTATCAAAAGGTTACCAAGGGTGGATTCTGAGTACAAGCATGCCCGCGTGGGAGATCCGAGTGAAGCTCGGGCTCGTCATATGGAAATCCGCTCGACGATGTTGCGCGTCACCTGCTTATGGCGTCGATCTTAGAGACGGGTGGTTCGCGGGTCTTTGTGCCCTGCCAGGGTTTGTACGTCCTCGAGCGGAACGCCTTGCTTGAGGAGGTTGGTCAGAGTGCAGACGCGGAACGAGTGGGGCGATAGTCGAAGCGAAAGCCCGGCATCACGTAGTCGACGCTTGACCATGCGGGCCATGTCGTCGGCCGTCATTGACCTCGTCGTTAGTCGTTTGGTGCGCCTGGTCGTTGTGCGGAAGAGTGGCCTGCTCTTGTCGGAGTGATCCAATCCGGAGGTACGGAGGTAGTCCAAGAGAAAGCCGCGCAGATCATGGCGGACCGGGATCTCGCGAGACTTGCCACCCTTTTCATTGAACCGCAGGCAGTGCTGATCGCCGGCGTCGTAGAAATCGCCGTGGCGAAGCTTTGCGACCGCACCAACGCGAACTGCTGTGTAAACAAGAATTCCGACGATAGCGCGGTCGCGCAGCCCCACGACGTGCGACGTATCGATCGTTGCGAAGAGCTTTCGGACTTGCCTGGCGGTGATCTCCGACGTCTTGCCTTCGATGACTTCCACTCGCTCAGTGCGAGCTGACAGCGCGGGGTTGAGCACCACGGCGTGCCTGGTCACCAGTTCGTCAAACAGATGCCGGATCGCCGTCAGGTGAACCTTCTTGGTCGTCGCTGCCAGCGGCAGGGAATCGAGATATCGACCAACGTCTGCCGGTGCGATGCGAGCGAGTTCGAGTTGACGGTCGTGGCACCACTCGAAGAAACGTTCGATCGCGCGCCGATAGACACGGCGCGTTCGATGGTTCGCCAGCCGGCCGTAGATGAACTCCTCCCAGGCGAATCGAGCGGCGTTACCGGAGTCGGCAATAAGTACGGGCAGCGGCTCTTTCTCCGGGCCGATGGCGAGTCCAATTCCTACGTCTGCCGAGTGCTCCAATCTATCGCTCGGTAAATGCGCCATTTACTCCGTATCTGGTTCAATCGCTCGCCGGCCCCAAGGGGGTTTCGATGTCGGCGGCGGATCATTCAATCAGTTGGCAAGTCAGAATGCCCTGTGAGTTCTTCGGCGCCCGCAAAGTAATGCCGGAAAACGTCCTTTGTCCGGCGCTACCATAGCACAGTCCGAGACGACGCGAAAAGTTGTTTTCGAACCGAAAACACAATTGCTGTGCCAAGAAGAAGATGGGGTATCCCAGGCGATGCATGGCGAGTCAGCGTGTTCCACTATGACTGGGCCAAGTGTCGGCTCGGCCTGACAATTGTTAGCCTTACATATGTAGCCACAGGACCGATCGGACGTTCCGTCGCCGACGATTCGAGGGCTGCTCGGCTGGTTTGGCCGGCGCACGAACGCAAACGAGCCCCATGGTTTGATGATTCATTGATTCGGCGCAACCTAGCAGCGAATCCAATGATGCTTGAATCGCAACATATCGAACGACGCGGGAGGTCATCATTCGCTCGAACGACTGATATCCCTTCAACAGATGGGACGGCCTGGTTGCCACATTGCTCAGATCGAATTTCCGAGGTGACCAGAAGTTCGCGGACGGTCTTATTCTGTTGGAGGCCACCTTTCAGGCAGGCATGACGACCGACATAGCTGTCAGGCTCGCTACTGGGCAAATTAGCTTTCCGCGATCCAGCTTTGGGCCTGGGCCACGTCGGCGTGATCAAAGTATTTCACCGTCGCCGAGGTGAACGGTTTGCAGAAGAGGGCCATGCCCTCCTGCCATTTCGATTCGCCCACGATGGCCAGCCGCTCAATGTCTTTCCAGTGCTTGAGATCGAATTTCACGTCTTCCCACAAAGCCCCCGCCGTCCAGCCGTGGAAGTCGTGCATCTCAAAAAGCAAGCGCAGCTTGCCGTGTTCTTGGATGAGCTGATCCACCTCGGGCACGAGAGTCTGGTAGGCGTCTTTGGTCAGCTTGCCGGTCACCTTGACATGCAGCAGTTTGCCGCTGGAAACGATCTCCAAGCCTTCGTACATGGCGATACTCCGTGAAAGTCATGCAATGCATAGGTAACGTCGCGCGGAGGCGCGCGATCCGCGATGTCCATATCGAGCTTCATTTCTTCTTTTTCTTGTTCGCCTGGGCTACCCCCTTGGCGAGCAGGTCCAGCGCTTCGCCCGAGTCGAGCTTGCTCATCACCTCGAAGCTCACGGCCAAGACCCGCTTCGTCTCCGCCACATTGATCTGGGTCTTCGCGGTGTCCACGCGACGTGAAACTTCGTTGTAGAAATCGGTCAGCTTCATGCTGCACTCCTTGCTTGGCGAATTGGATGACTCACTCGTCGATTTCAGTGTACGAAACGGTCGGGCGAGAGCAACCGCAAGTCGTGAGAGGTCGGCTCGCCACCGACAATTTGGCTCACGAGTTGCCCAGTGATCGGGGCCAAACTGAGGCCCATCATGGCGTGGCCGGTCGCCATGCACAGATTTTGAAATCGCGCCGTCCGGCCCAGATACGGCAAGCCGTCCGGAGAGCAGGGCCGCAGCCCGAGCCAAGGCGTGATGCCCGCGAAATCGGACGCTTGGAATTCAGGGAAATAGCGACACGCCGAGCGGACGATGCCCCGCACACGGCGCTGGCGAATCGTGCTGTCGAGCCCGGCGATTTCCATCGTACCCCCGAATCGCAGGCTGTTCCCCATGGGCGTCACGGCGACGCGGGCCTCGGTGAGCATGCAGCAGATTTCGGGAAGCTGGCGTGGCTGCTCAAGGGTCAGGCTATACCCTTTCCCGGCCTGTAGAGGCAGACGCAATCCCAAGTCCTTTGCCAGGCGTGATGACCAGGCACCGCCGGCCAGCACGTATTCTTCCGCGCTGAAGCTACCCTGCGAAGTGAGTGCGGCTTCGATCTGTGAATCGCGCGTCTCCCAACCGGTGACCTCCGCGTTCCACTGGCGACGTACGCCGTGTTCTTCGAGCAGGCCGGACAGCGCGTGCATGAACCGGCTTGGCGAGAGATGGCAGTCCCGGGGATAAAAGATGCTCCCGATGATTTCTCGACGGACGCGTGGGTCGAGCCTGTCGGTTTCCTCGGGGGAAAGGACCTCGGCGGGGATCCCCAGTTGGTTCGCGCACGCCGCCGCCGCCGCCTCTTCCTCAACCCCGTGCTCCGTTTGGCAAAGCATCAGCAGTCCCCTCTCCATGAGGCCGAAGTCATGTCCCGGCAGGTCCGCCAGTTCGCGAAAAGCTTCCCGGCTGGCCAAATGCAGGTCCCGCAACAGCGGCGCGCTGCGCTCCACATGCTGCCGCGTGGACGAGCGGATAAACTCCCGGCCCCAACGGAGCAATTCGCGGTCCAAACGAGGCCGCAGATAGAAAGGGCTTTCTGGGTTCCACATCATGCGGAGCGCTTGGCCCACCATGCCTGGCGCGGCCAGGGGCACGAAATGGCTGGGGACCACCATGCCGGCGTTCCCAAAGGAACATCCGTCCCGCTGTTCCGGCAGGCGCTCCAGCAGAGTGACGCGATGTCCCCGCAGCGCGGTGTAATAAGCGGAGCACATGCCGATCACTCCGCCGCCGATGATCAGCACGTCAGCCATGGCGCTGGGCATCAGGCCGGGAGACTGGAAAATAGATACCCCAGCCAAACGGATCGTTCTCATCCAAGAGGAGCGTGGCTTCCGCCGTGATGAATGCCTGGCCGGTAATGGTGGGCACGATCACGCCCTTGGTGCGGTCCTCCCAGCGATAGCTCGCGTGGAAGCTCGTGCCCAAAATTCCCTCTTGAATCCACGTCGCGCCTGCCGCGAGTTTGCCATCGGCGGCGAGACAAGCCAGCTTGGCACTGGTGCCGGTGCCGCAGGGGGAGCGGTCGTACGCCTTGCCCGGGCAGAGCACGAAGTTACGGCAGTCGTTTTTCTCGTCGGTCGGTTCGCCAAACAGTTCCACGTGATCGACTTGAGGGAATCCTTGCACGTTCACCGCGCGGCGCACACGCCAGGCGAACTCGACCAGCTCTTCGGCCTGCTGGGATGCGAGAGACTGCCCATCCACTTCGCTCAAGAAAAACCAGTTTCCGCCGTAAGCCACATCGCCGCTGATTGTCCCGTGATCGGGGACTTCGATGGCCACATGGTGAGCTTCCCGATAGCTGGGCACATTTTCAATGGAAACGGAACGGTCTGCGTGCAATGTGGCGGTGACGATGCCGGCAGGAGTTTCCAGGCGATGTTCACCCGGTTCGACGCGGCCGAGATGGGCCAACGTGGCCACCACGCCGATGGCGCCATGTCCACACATGCCGAGATAGCCGACGTTGTTAAAAAAGATCACGCCGGCGGCACTGACACCATCACTGGGCGGGCAGAGCAGGGCTCCGACAAGGATCTCCGAGCCGCGTGGTTCCTGAACGATGGCCCGGCGATATTCGTCGAACCGTTCACGAAAAACGCTGAGGCGTTCCGCAATGCTCCCCGCGCCCAGATCGGGGCCGCCGTCAATGACCACCCGTGTCGGCTCTCCGCACGTGTGCGAATCGATCACGCGAATGGCTTTCATGGGGAAGGCGCCTTATTGCGCGGGTTGCGGAGGTAATAAAAATGTCCGTCCTCCGCTCCGCCCAGAAAATCGGGAACGCCGTCGCCATTCCAATCCACGACGGTGGGGCTCACTGAGTGCGAGGCGATGTTGTCCTCGGCCAAGGGTCCCAGATCCTGAAAGCGGTATTTTCCATCACGCGGTTCGAGCTGCCGCCAAAGGTTGGCGTTTTGCGAATCGACCAGCAGATCCCGCCGCCCGTCGCCGTCCCAATCGGCCAGGCAGATTTTCCGCCGCCCACTCCGACCACCGCTACCCGCGTTGAGACGTAGCGGTTCGCCTTGCGCATCCGTGAACACGCGCCGGGGAGGCGACAATGCGAGCGCCTCGTCGCTTTGATTGCGTTCATAAAACGCTAGATAACCTTCATGGTCGAGCATCACCAGATCGGTGAGCCCGTCTTCGTTCCAATCGACGGCCAGCGGTGTGGTCCGCCACTGCGTGACGAGTTCCTGGCCATGGGGATTCCACCAATTCCATTCCGGCTTGGGTACTTGTCCCGGCCAGTCCACTTCGACCGGACGGGCGGCAGCCAGAACGGGTTGTTCGCGCGTGCCGATGTTTTCATGCCACACGATTTTCCCCCAGATCGAATTCAGCAGCACGTCCGGCAAGCCGTCGTGATTCCAGTCGGCCACGCTGGGAACGGTGTAGCCCCACTTGGCTTCGATGGGGCCTTGGATCGAACCGCTAGGACCGGCTTGAATGCGGATCGTTTTTCCCTCCGCCGCGAGCAACTCCGGCTCGGCGAACCGGGGCCGCTCCACGCCCGGCCCGCTCAAGTTCTCGATGAAACCGACGTGTCCGGCGGTGTTGCCCGCGATCAAGTCGATATCGCCGTCGCCGTCCCAATCGCAGCCGACCGGCGTGGCCAGCGCGCCGAACTTCACGTATTTCGCCTGCTGTCGAAAATAGTAGGGCGGCTGAAACGCGGGCATGCCTTCTTGTTTTTGTCCCGAATTCTCTACAAGCGCGACGCGGCCATCCTCGTCTCCCACGAGCAGATCGGTATCGCCGTCACCGTCCCAGTCTGCGGCTTGCGGAAAGATCATTTGCAGATCCATGGCCAGGGGTCGTCCCTCGTGCAGCAGTCGCCGCCCTCGCGCGAATTCCGGCGCAGTGCGCGAACCAATATTTTCGAACCACGTGATTTGGTCCAGAAACTCGCCGCAGATCAGATCGAAATCTCCATCGCCGTCGAAGTCGGCCAGGTTGGGAACCGGCCAACCAATGGTTTCGATGACCTCTTCGCCAGCCGCCAATTGTTCCGGCTCGGCCCAACGGGGCGCCGCGTCGGTCCCCTCGTTGCGAATCCAAAACACCCAGCCTTTAAGCAACTCGCCGTGATATTCACCATGTGCATCGTAGTGTTTCCACCAGTCGTTGGTGCCAAATGAGCCGAAATCATCCCAGGAACCGTGCCCCACGAGCAGGTCGCTTACGCCATCGCCGTCGAAGTCGGCGAATCGCCAGGTGTTTCCCCGCAGATGGTTGATCTCCGCCACACGGTCTTGCGGATAGATTTCACGTTTCGTGGTGAAATCGCCTTCTTGAAAACGTGGATACTCGATATTCGCCACGAGCAGACGCGGCTGGTCGGCTACCCAGGAGAGCGTGGGCTGCCGCAATCCCGGGCCGAGTTTTCGGCCTGGCTCGAATACAGAGAACTTTGGATCTTTCTCTCCGGGATTCAGGAAGAGATACGTCCCATTGAAAGGCCGGTCGGGGCAGCTCACTAGCAGGTCCAGATCACCATCGCCGTCTCCATCGAGCGGCAAGGGGTAACCGTACAGCCCCACGCCGAGATCCACTTCCAGCCCGGGGTGCCGGTATTCCAATCGCTCCAAACGAGCAGTGGTCTGCCCGGAGGCCACTTGGGGCGAACCTATCAAGAGCGACAAGACGGCACAGGCGCGAAGTACCATGACAACACCTCGACACGGAAGGAAGCTTCAGTGATTTTTGGCGGCCGGAGCCGCGCCTTCGCGGTTTCGACTGGCCGTGAGTGCTTAACCGGCTTTGCGTCGGGGAATGCGGGGCCGGTTGTCCATGCCGGCGTGGATGATCCGCAGGATCCGCTTGCGTTCGGCTCCCGTCAGCGGCAGTCGTGGCGCCCGTACCCATTCGCTGCCTAGGCCACATTCCTGCACTGCCAATTTGATGTACTGCACGAATTTGGTATGCACGTCCAGGTGCAGCAGCGGCGTGAACCAGCGGTAGACGGCCCGGGCCTTGTCCCACTCGCCCCGGCGGGTAAGCTCCCAGAAGTATTGGTTTTCCCGGGGAAAGGCTATACCCGTGCCGGCCACCCAGCCGTCGATGCCCAAGATGGCTGCTTCCAGGGCCAAATCATCGACTCCGGTAAAGATGGCGAAACGGTCGCCGCAGACGTTGCGAATGTCCGTGATTCGCCGCGTGTCTCCGGAGCTTTCCTTGAGCGCCACGAAGTTGTCGATTTCCCCCAGCTCGCGGAACATCTCCGGTGTGATGTCGTTGGCGTAGCTGATAGGGTTGTTGTAAATCATGATCGGCAGGGAGGTCGCCCCCGCCACGGAGCGGAAGTAGGCCAGCGTCTCGCGGGGATCCCCCTTGTAGAGCATGGCTGGCATGAGCATCACGCCGGCGGCGCCGAGCTCTTCCATGTCGAGCACATACCGGCTTGCCAGCCGCGTGCTAGGTTCCGCCACGCCGCTCAGAACCGGGACGCGGCCCGCCGCCGTTTCCACGGCGGTCTGGACGACTTGCCGCTTCTCCTCCGGATCCAGTGCCTGGTTTTCTCCCAGGGAGCCGCACATGATCAGCCCGGTCACGCCGGACTCGATCAAAACTTCGCAATGCCGGGCCGTGGCGTCCAAGTCCAGCGATTGGTTTTTTTGGAACTGCGTGGTGACGGCGGGAAAGACACCCTGCCAGTACGGTTTCTTGGCCATGGATTTTCGCGTGAGGTCAGTGTGGACAAAAGTCCCATCATAAAGGCGCCGGCCCAGGCTGGGAATTGGCGATGTCTGATTTTTTTCGCGACCGAGACGCTTTCGCCATCCAGCAGGCATCACGTGAAAAAGGGCCACCGACGAACCGTTTCGCCGGCGGCCCATGGCAAAAACCTTGACCCCAATCAAAAGCACTCTATTTCGCGGCCCCCTCGCGCAGGGTGCGCAGTTCGGCTTGAAGTTCCTTCACCGTGGTTTGCAGCTCCGTGAGCTGCTTGGTCCATTCTTGCCTTTCGACGCGGCGCGCGTATTGGAGCCCTTCCAACTGATTGCGGAGCATGGCGTACTGCCACTCGTGTCTTTTATCACGGGCTTCGTCTTCTTTTCCCAGCGCGCGCAAGTTTTCCGATTCTCGCCACAAAGCCCGTTCTTCCTCGTGAAGCTGCTGGAAGATCTTCGTCTTCATGGCGGCTTCGTCGTGCGCGAAAAAGTATCCGACGTCTTCTTTCACCGGAATCCAGATGCCCTTCTCGTTCATGATCATTTTCTCTATGCCCGTGTATTCCGGCGTGCTGCCGTCGGGGTGCCGGGCTTTGACTCGTATAACTTTTTCTGGTGGCGTCTCGGCTTCGGTCTCCGCGGCGGGCGCGGCCCGCCAGGCAATCGGTAGCAGGCAGGCGGCCAGTCCGAGGACGGCCCATTTCGTGGCGCGGGGCCAAGCCGGTTCGCTGTTCGTTCGCATGAGCATTTCCAATCTCCTTTTCAAATGAGAAACACGTCCAAAGCCGCTTGCCATCCGTGGCAAGGGCATCTCCGCATCAGCTAGAAAATCGACGATTCGCAACAAGGTCTGGGCATACGTGGTGGCCTGTCCCGAGAAGGCCCTCACGACCAGGGCATCGCAGCAGGCTTCCTCTGCTTGCCGTAGTTCGTGGCAAGCCCACCAGGCGGCGGGATGCCACCAATACATGCCTCGCACCGCTAGCTCCAACCAACGAAGGCGATGGTCTCCCCGCCGGACATGCGCTAGCTCATGGGCCAGCAGCAGCCGCCACTCGTCCGTGGATAAGTTCAGCGAACTGGCTTCGGGAATCACCAGCAGGGGAGCGCCTCCCACCGTCCACACCAGAGGCGAGAACCGGGCCCGCACGAAACGGACCTCCGGGCAGCGGCGAATTCCCCACGCCGTGGCAATTTCCTCCGCCATCCGCTGGATCTCCGCTGGCGCGGGCTCCGCGTGCCGCAACAGCCGCGAAAACCTCCGCGCTTGCCGTCCGGTTCGCCAACAGAGGACGCAGGCTCCCACCAAGGAAACCACCGCCAGCAGGCCAGGAAGCGAAACAGACATTCGGGAGACATGTCCGCTTGCCGGTGTTGACGGTTCAGCCCAAACGGCCGCAGCCGGTGTGTTTCCAAGGGGTATCGGTGACGAAGGGTTGAGCGGCGAATTCCAAGTGGGGCAGGCCAGAAAGAAACAGGGAGGAACGATGAACTTGAGCAGTACGATCGTCCACAAACCGTGCACCACCGCCGGGCGGTTTCGCAAGACAGGCAGCCAGCAGATTCCCTGCACGCCGACCGCCATCAGCGGCGCCAGGATGGCATTCCCCAAGATCAAGCTGCCGAGCCATTCCATCTCTGGTTCCTCGCGCTTTACTTGTCCGGTTTGTCCACGATACGTCTCAAGAGCGAGCGGTCTTTCGGCGAGAGCTTGATCCGGTCGGCCAATTGCATCAGCAGCGGCCGCAAGGAACCCTCGAAATGGCTGTCGGCCAGTTCTTGCAACTGGCTGCCCACGAAATCGGCCCGCGTTACGGTGGCTCGATACAGATGGGCGAAACCGCTGCGGTCCCGCTCCACGAGACCTTTCTCTTCCAAGCGGTCGAGCAGGCTTTTCACCGTGGCATGGGAAGACGGGTTGTTTTCCGTGTACAGCGCTTGCGTGATGTCCCGCACGACGCGGGGGCCGCCGTTCCAGAGCACATCCAAGATGGCCAGTTCCGTTTCCGTGGCACGCGGAGGAGACATTTTCACCCAGCTTTCAAAGGCAAATTGCTTTCGATATCCGGAATTCTAAGGCAAGCCGCCTTCGATGGCAACCCCAGGATAGTTGCGGCGAAAAGTCTTGGCCGTTGGTCTTCAGACATTTTTTTCAAGCCGCGTGCTAAGATGGTGCCAGTTTCGAACTAACGAAAGGAGCCACCATGGCCGTGCATGAACTGTTTGCCTATATCTGCGTGCGGAATGCCGCCGAAGCCATCGACTTCTATCAAAAAGCATTCGGGGCCCGCGAGAAGTATCGCTTGGCCGAGTCGGGCGGCCGGATTGGGCACGCGGAACTCGACTTCAATGGGGCGACCTTGATGCTCTCGGAAGAATTTCCCGAATGTGGAGTGCGCGGCCCGAATTTGGACGAGGACGCGACGGTCACGATTCATCTACACGTGGACAACGCCGATGAAGTCATCGCCGCCGCCGAGAAATGGGGTGCCCGGGTCGACATGCCGCCTCGGGACCAATTCTACGGCGAACGTTGCGGAATCATTCGCGATCCTTTTGGCCATCGCTGGAACATCGGTCACAGCATCGAGGACGTGTCGCCCGAGGAGATGCAGCGGCGGTATGACGAAGCGATGAAATCCGATTAGCGCGTGCCGCAAGACGTACAGCGCTTCCGCAGGTGTGAATCACGAGTGCCCACGAGGCCAGCGGCGATAGCAGAGGTTCAGTCGCGGTTGTCTGTCGCGCCGGAGTTGGCGAAAAGGGCGCTGTTCTTTTTCGACGCGGTAGTCGAGCGGCCGGATTTCGCCTGCGGCGTGGATGGCGTTCCCACGGGACGCAGGTTCTCAGTCTTCGTGGACTTGTTGCCGAATACGGTCCAGCGGCCATCAAGATTTCCATCAGGACCGATGCGGTAGGCGATGATCCCCGACTTGCCCGTGCCAATCCACGTGGCGGCCAGCGTATCGCCGACCCGAATTCCCAAGCCCTCATAGCGTACTTTGCCGGCACGCGAGAAACTGACTTCCCAAGTCAGGGCATATACTTCGCCATCGCGGCGGATGTGAACGCTGCCGGAATACGGCTGGCCGCTGAAGTCGACGCCCTCGCAGCGATACTCGCTTTGAATCGCCAGGCTCTCGGGGGCTTTCTGAGGGCTCGCGGCTAGAGCGCTGATGGCGCTCAAGTTTCCGAGGATGCAAACAGCCGAAGCACAGACAATCGTCAGGCCAATTCGATTACGCATGATGGGTGCCCCTTTGCGAGTTGTGAAGCGAAAGGAGCCGTCCGGCCAATGGCCAGGCGTGCTCCTGGTGTGGTGAGAATCGGGTGTGTTCAACCCTAGCTCGCGATTCGGCGGCAAGCGTTCACGTCTCGAAATTCGAGATGGCGGCGTTGAGACCCGCCGAGGGCACAACTTCCAAGACCAGAAGGCTTTTCACACGCCGCTATTCCGACGGGCGATGGTGAACTCCAAAATTTCGGAATTTACTGAGCTCGAAACCTTGAAGAAGAGACAAGTTCGGGTCAAATGAATCCTCGTTGTCTTTCCATGATTGTCATCGAGAGCATTGGAAACACGCTCGCAACCGGAAACCGATTTCAACGTGAAGCTTGAGTGCATTCCAGTAACCCCTGACCGCTGGGCGGATTTTGAGCGGTTTTTCGAGAGCCGCGGCAGTCCACACTACTGCTGGTGCATGCTTTGGAGGGCAAACGAATGCAAGAAGTCCTTGCCCGGCAAGGCTGGAAAGAAGGCCGCGATGAAACGGCGAATCGAGGAGGGCATTCCGGTTGGCCTGCTCGGGTACTGTGACAATGAGCCGGTCGCCTGGTGCTCCATTGCACCGAGAGATACCCACCGTCCGTTGGGCGGGGATGACACCAAGGGGAATGTTTGGTCGCTTACCTGCTTCTACGTCAAACGCCCCTTCCGAAGCAAGGGATTGACTTCCCAGTTGCTTGCTGCGGCGATTGAATACGCGAAGGAAAACGGTGGCAGTTTCTTGGAAGCCTATCCCGTCGATCGGGATTCACCGAGCTACACGTTCATGGGATTCAAGGAAACATTCGCGCGAGCAGGCTTCAAGTTCATCAAGAAAGCGGGCAACCGAAGAAATGTGATGCTACTCGAGTTGTGCTGATGGAACAGCGAGTGGCATGGACGTGTAGCCCCAGAGGCAATGGCCCATCAATACAGCGCCGTGGAAAGCTGACGGCGGTAATCGTGGACGAGCGGCGCGTCGTCGCCGAGAAGGGCGAACAACTCCAGCATGAGGTCTTTCGCTTCTCCGCGCCGGCCGTCGAGATTGTCCCGCACGATGTGCAGCAGCACTTCCATGGCGGCAGCGTGGTCGCCGGCGCCCGCCAGAGCTTGCGCGTAGCGGATTTGGGCGGTGCCGTCCTTTGGTGCCGCTTCGGCAGCGGTACGTGCCTGCTCGAGGTCCCCCGCTTGATCGGTTTGGCCGCGGAGTTTGATTTCCGCCGCCACACGGCGGCCCTCCGCGTCGAGCAGTTCCCGCTCCTCCAGTGGCGCGATGGCCTCCGTGGCCTCGTCAATCTTGTCTTGCCGCAGCAGGGCTTCCGCCAGGGCCACGATCGCGGCGGTTTCGCCCGGTGACGATTCGATGACGGTTCGCAGTTGCCGTTCAGCGGCGGCGGGGTCCGTGCCGAGCAATGCCCTTGCTTCGCTCGTGGCGGTTTGCGCGGCGGTGGGGAGCAGCCTTTCCAGCCAAGCCTGGATTTGCTCCTTGGGTAGCACGCCCACGAAGCCGTCAATGGGAGCGCCGTCCCGCACGGCGAACACCGCCGGGATGCTCGATACGCCGAAGCTCATAGAGGCGTTGGGTGCTTGCTCGGTATCGACCTTCACCAACGTCCACCGGCCCGCGCCCGCTTGGGCGAGTTCTTCCAGGATGGGCCCCAGCATGCGGCAGGGCGCGCACCAGGCGGCCCAAAAATCGACCACGACCAGCCCCTGGCGGGACCGCTCCATCACCTCCGCCTGGAAGGTGGTGTCATCGGCGGTGCGGACGTGCTCGTGGGCCACGGAATCGGACATGGAGGGTACCTGAAATGGTCAATGAAGTTTCGCGAATCAGGAGCACGCGAACCAAGACGGTGATCGCAAAGAAGTGCGTGTGTCGTTGAGGGGCCGTGCGTCAAATGATTTCGTGAATCGGTTCGACGTGTTCCACGCCGACCAGTTTCTGGTCGAGGCCGCCGAAAAAGTAGGACAACTGGTTCGGGTCGAGCCCCAACTGCTGCAAAATCGTGGCGTGGAGATGCTTCACGTGCATGGGCCGTTCAACCGCGGCGCTCCCCAATTCGTCCGTCGTGCCCAAGCTGATGCCTCCCTTGATCCCGCCGCCGGCGACCCACATCGTGAAGCCGTAGCTGTTGTGGTCGCGGCCGGTCCCTTGGGCGTATTCGGCGGTGGGCTGGCGTCCGAATTCGCCCCCCCAGATGACAATGGTTTCATTGAGCATGCCCCGCCGCTTGAGATCCTTCAGTAGCGCTGCGATGGGCTGGTCGGTCGCGCCGGCGTGATGGTTGTGATTCTTCTCCAGGTCGCCGTGGGCGTCCCAATTGTCATCGTTGTGCGCGCCGCCGCTGTAGAGCTGCACGAACCGCACGCCCCGTTCCACGAGCCGGCGGGCCAGCAGACACCGCGTGCCGAAGTCGCGAGTTTTTTCCTGGTTCACGCCGTAGAGTTCGAGCGTCTCGGCGGATTCGTCGGAAAGGTCGACGGCTTCCGGCGCGCTGCGTTGCATCTTATAGGAGAGTTCGTAGCTGGCGATGCGTGCCGCCAGCTCGCTGTTCGCCAGCCGCGTCGTCTGATGGGCTTCGTTCATGTCCTTGAGCGCGTCGAGCACGTCCCGCTCCATGGGCCGGGTCACGCCGCCGGGGAGGTCCATGTCCAGGATCGGCGCGCCCTGCGTGCGCAGCACGGTCCCTTGATACGTGGCCGGCATGAAACCGCTGCTCCAATTCTTGGCGCCGCTGATCGGCCCGCCGACCGGATCAAGCATCACCACGAAGCCGGGTAGGTTTTCGTTGACGCTCCCCAGGCCGTAGTTGACCCAGGAACCCAGCGCCGGGGCGCCGCTGAGGATCCGCCCGCTGTTCATCATCAGCATGGCCGAGCCGTGGATGGGGCTGTCGGCGGTCATGCTTTTGAGGAAAGCGATGTCATCCACGCAGGTCGCCAAGTGGGGAAACAGATCACTGACCCAGGCGCCGCATTCGCCGTATTGGGCGAAATTCCATTTGGGACCGACGATGCGGCCTTCGTCCCGTTCGCCGCCGCGGCCTTTGGTCTTCACCTTGACGGTTTGCCCGTCGTATTTGGCGAGCGTTGGCTTGTGATCGAATGTATCGACGTGGCTCGGCCCGCCGTACATGAAGAGAAAAATGACGTTCTTCGCTTTGGGAGCGAAGTGTGGCGGCTTGGCGGCCAAAGGATTCCGCCAGGGAGTGATCCCATCCGCCGCGGCCTGCTGCGTGGCGAGGAAACCGTCGTGGGCCAACAGGCCTGTCAGCGCCAATCCGGTGAACTTGCCGCCCGCATCCCACAGGAATTCACGCCGTGTGCGGCGGCAAAAGGCGGCGCCATGCTTATCGGTAGGTCGTTTCATCTCGGTTTTCCTTCATCGCGTGGGGGCGAATCATCGCCCGATGTGCCTTGGATCACCAACGGACGCACGCACTAATCCAAGAAGATGAACTCATTCAAATTGTACACGCTGAGGCAAATCAACCGCAGGGCCGCCTCTTCCGAGAGGCCGTGTTCACTTTGCAGGCGGTCCATCAACGCTAGGCTTCGCTGGACATAATCGTGGTCCGGCGGTCGCGACATGGCCAGCTCCAGAGCCCGGGTGACTTGCGCCTCTTTCCCTTCGGCTTCACGGGCCAAGCGGTCCGCGAAGGCCGCGGCTTGCGCGTTGATGAAATCGCCGTGCAACAGGGCGAAGGCTTGCTGCGGCTGGGTGGTGTTGAACCGGGCTTCGCAACTGCTATCGGTCTCCGGGAAATCGAAGGCTTCCAACAGCGGCGTGATCAGCGACCGCTTCACGTGGATATACACGCTGCGGCGGGCCTGCTCGTGCGGCGAGCTGCCTCCCCAGCCCTTGCCCGGCATGGATTGCGCGGCGAGCACCTCTTCCGAGATTTGAGGGTAAAAGCCGGGGCCGTACATCTTGAGATTGAGCCGCCCGTTGACGGCCAAAATCGCGTCGCGGATCTCTTCCGCGCTCAGCCGCCGAGGGTTGAACCGCCAGAACAGATCATTGTTGGGATCGACGGCCAGGGCTTCGTCGCGGGCCGCGCTGCTCATGCGGTAGGTGTTACTGGTCACCATCAGGCGGTGCAGCCGCTTCAGCTTCCAGCCTCCAGCCACGAAATCGTTCGCCAGACAATCGAGCAGCAGGGGATGCGTGGGCGGCGTGCCCAGTTCGCCGAAGTTGTTCGCGCTGCGGACAATGCCTCGGCCAAAATGGTGCTGCCACACGCGGTTCACGGCCACACGCGGGGTGAGCATGTTGCTGTCGCTCGTGATCCAGTCCGCCAACACCTGCCGGCGGCGGGCCGTGGTGGCGTCTTCCGCCGGCGGGGGAATCACCGGATCGGACTGTTTGAAGATAGCCGGATAACCGGGTATGACCGCGTCCCCTTCCGAACGCGGCATCCCCCGGAGCAAAATGTGTGTCCGCGGCGGTTCCACGAAACAATGCGTGACGCCCAACGCCATCTCACGTGGAGGCAATTTCTTACGGGCCTGTTTGAGCGAATCGCGTTCCGCTTTCAGGGCTTCGTACTTGGCGGTTTCCTCTTCGTTGAGAAATTCGGGCAGCCTTTCACTGAGCACGCGGGGACGATCAAGGCCCTCGCTGGCCCGTTGGTCTTCCGCCGGCATGCGAGCGATGCCCGTCTGCTCGATTTCCCGCATGCGGGCCTTCACGTTGTCGACGCGCGCTTCGTGGCCGGCATAAAGCGCGCGGATCTCGGGCGGGGAGATATCGACCTGGCTATGTTTGTCGGTAAACCGTGAACCGTCGCCGTGGCCGCCCAAATCACGGAAGAAGGCCAGCAGGCGGTAGTAATCGGCCTGCGGAATCGGATCGATCTTGTGATCGTGGCAGCGGGCACAATTGACGGTCAGCCCGAGCATGCCCTGCCCGACCACGGTGACGATATCATCGAATTCATCGTACTTGGCCAAGAGGCGGTCGGCCGGTTCGTCGTCCCAACGTCCCAAGCGGTAGAAGCCGGTGGCGATGATCGTTTCCCGTGTCACTTCATCCAGTTCGTCGCCGGCCAACTGTTCCCGCAGGAATTGGTCGTATGGCTTGTCGCTGTTGAAGCTGCGGATGACATAGTCCCGATACTTCCAGGCATTCGGCTTGGGGCCGTCCCGCTCGTAACTGTTGGTCTCGGCGAAGCGGACGACGTCCAGCCAATGGCGTGCCCAACGCTCGCCGTACCGCTCGCTGGCCAGCAGTCGGTCCACCAGGCGTTCATAAGCCTGGGGCGAATTGTCCGCGACGAACGCTTCCACTTCCTCCGGTGTGGGCGGTAGCCCGATCAGGTCGAAGTACAGGCGACGGATCAGCGTACGTTTACCGGCGGGAGGCGCGGGCGAGAGGCCGGCCTGTTCCAGCCGCGCCAGGACAAATGCGTCGATGGGGTTTTTGACCCAGCCGGCATCTTGCACCTCCGGCGGCTCCACGGGTTCGCGGGGTTGGAACGCCCAATGATCCTTCCACTCGGCCCCTTGCTCGATCCAAGCCTGGAGCACGCCGACTTCGCGCTCGGTGAGCGGATCTCCCTCGGGCGGCATCCGCAGATCCTCGTCCGTTTCGGTGACCCGATACAGCAGCGCGCTGGCGTCGGGATCGCCCGGCACGACGGCAATTTCGCCGCTGTCGAGTTCCCCCGTGGCGATCTCCGCGTTGTGCAGTTGCAAGCCAGCTTCGCTGTCGTTTGGGCCGTGGCAGGCGAAACAGCGCTTGGCCAGGATCGGCTTCACGTCACGGATGAAATCGACCTCGCTCTCCGCCGTGGCCCCGTGGGCGCGGGGCAGCGTCGCGGAGATGAAGGCACAGCAAACAACGATGATCCAACGGGCAGTACGGAACATATCGCCTAAGAAAATTGGGGCGAAAGCGGGGAGGCGGGACCGGCTCCGGCGGCGTCAGACAAACTGGCCTGGAAGCCACGAGCGGCATGTTGGCCGTACCCCATGCCACAGGCTCATCCTAAATCGCGAGCGATACCATTGCAACGTCCTAACGACTTCGGACAAAACCCGCAGGGGAACATTTGGAGATAGGGCGGCGGGACGTTTAGAATAATGGACAGGACTTTCCCGCCCGTGCTTGGCAAGCTTCTCACGCGGCCCGGCAACGAGGCAGGAAGGTTTGGCCCGTCTCGTGGCGACTTGTGAACGGAGGAGGCTCTCATGGCGAAAAGGCTGCTGCTCGTGTTGGGGATGTGGGGACTGCTGGCTGCTTCCCCTGCCGTGGCCCAAGAAGCGGATCTGGGGGAACAGGTCGCGCGGCTGGTGGAACAGTTGGACGCGATGAGCCTCGCGGACCGGGAAGCCGCGGAGAAGGAATTGTCCGCGCTGGGGCCGAAGGTTCTCGCGCATCTGCCGACGCCGAACCGCCGCATGGCCGCCGAGCAACGGCAACGTCTGGAGCGTGTGCGGCAGAAGCTGGAATCCGCCTCCGCCGAAGCCGCCACGCGGCCGACGCAGGTCACACTTTCTGGAGAGGATCTACCCCTTTCGGAAGTGCTGGCTGAAATCCAGCGGCAGACGGGAAATACTATTGTCGATTTTCGGGAACAGGTCGGCCAGCAAACCGCGGAGCTCACCGTTTCCGTGGACTTCCAAGAGACGCCTTTTTGGGAGGCCATGGACCAACTCCTCGATGAAACGGGCCTCACGATTTACGGGTACGGCGGTGAGGGGCAATTGGCCTTGGTCTCCGCCATGGCGGCGTACGCGCCACGCGGCGACACCGGCATCTACTCAGGCCCTTTCCGCTTCGAACCCGTGGAACTGGAGGCGCGGCGTAACCTCCGCAGCGATCAGGGCGCCCTCTTGCGGCTGCGGCTGGAAGCTTCTTGGGAACCGCGTTTGATCCCCATCGCCTTGCAGCAGGCGACCGACGCGCTGAGTGCCCAGGATGATTTGGGCAATACACTCACGCTGTTGAACGCGGGACGGGATCTGGAGATCCCCGTCGTGCCCAATAGCTCCATCGTGGAAATGGAAGTGCCGTTTGAACTTCCTTCCCGCGAGGCGACGGAGATCGCGGAAATCAAGGGTTCGCTGAATGCCCTCCTCCTGGGAGAGCGGGTCAAGTTTCGGTTCGACAATTTGGCCGGTGCCCGCAAGGTCGTGAAGAAAAAGGGGAAGGTGGAAGTCGTCCTGGAAAACGTGCGGCGGAACAATCTGGCCTGGGAAGTTCAGATCACCACGCGGTTTCAGGACGCCTATTCCGCATTCGAGTCACACCGTGGCTGGGTGTTTCAAAATCCTGCGTATTTGGAAGATGCCCAAGGGGAGCGGGAGAATTACGGCTCGCTCAACTCGACCGGCAGGACGGCCGATTCGGCGGGAGCGGCGTACCTATTCCTGATCGACGGGGACATCGACGATTACACCTTCGTGTACGAGACGCCCGCCGCCGTGTTTAGCCTGCCCGTGGATTACGAACTCAAAAACCTCAAGCTGCCGTAGGCATGATCGACACGGCACAGCTAGAAAACATCATTATTCGCCGCCCAGCTTCGGGGAGAGGGCGCATGAACCTTGGACGATGTCGGTGCATCTGGTTGGTGGTACCGCTCGTGGTGAATGGAGCGGCTTCCGTCTCCCTTGCCGCCGAAGGGGACAAGATCGTGGCGCGGGTCGGCACGGAGAGCATCTTCCAGCGCGAGGTCGATCGGGAAGTCTCCCGCGTCCTCGCCGCCGGCAAGCCCGTGAGCGAGCAGCAGCGTCCGCATCTTCAGGCGCGAGCGCTCGACCTGGTGATCGCCCGCTATTTGATCCTCGGCTACCTGCGGAAAATCGACGCCGTGGCATCGTCCGGCGAAATCGACAAAGCGTGGAAAGACTGGTCCGAGAAGCTAGAGGAAAACCACCTCTCGTGGGAGCCTTATCTGGAACAGATCGGCATGACGCGGGAGGAGTTTCGCCGGCAACTCGTCTGGCGGCTGAACTGGACGCGGTACGTGGAGCGGCAAATCACGGATGAGAAATTGGGGGACATCATCCGCGCCCAGCGGGAAGAAGGTCAAACAGAACGGATTCGTGTCAGCCATATTTTGCTCCGCCCGCGCGACACGGGGGATGCCGAGGAGCAACAGCGGCAGATCGCCCGTGCCCAGGATATCCGCCAGCAAATCGAGCGCGGCCAGCTTTCTTTCGAACAGGCCGCGCGCAAATACTCAGCGGGACCCAGCCATAAACAAGGGGGAGACCTGGGCTACATCACGCGGGACGGCGAAATGGAAAAATCGTTCGCGGAAGCGGCGTTTGCCCTGGAGGAGGGGGAAATCAGCCCGCCAGTCGTTTCTTCGTTCGGCGTCCATTTGATTCGCTGCACGGAAAAGCCGCTCACGCCGCCGGAGGAGAAGGTCGACTACCAGGCTTGGCGCCGCCGCGCACAGCGCCACTTATTCCTCACCATGGCCACACAACTGCGAAAATCGGCGGAAGTCGAATTCACGGGCCAAGCGCCGTATTACCACCCCACCACCCGGCGGCTGATTCTCCCCAAAGCGGAACGTTGAGCTCGATCCGCCACTAGCCATTTCGCTGCCAAAGTTTGCGTCGAGTTCTGGCTCCGCCGCGCCGAGGCATCGTGTTGGACAAACGCCGGATCTCAAGCTAGATACCTTTAGCAATCAATCACGGTGCGCGCCAGTGGCATCGCACGTTCGCAGGTATATGAAGGAGATGGCAGTCGCATGACCAAAAACCGCCGAAAGCGTCTGTGGGTGGATGCGAGACTGCAAACCGCATTGCTGCTCCGCGTGTTTAGTTATTGGACCATGGCCACCCTGACCATCGGCATGGCGTTCGTGCTGGCCACGCTACTTTCCAGCCCGCCGGCGGCATTCTCCACGGTGCTCTCGCGGGCAGCGGTGCAATTCGGGCCCGCGTTGATCGCGGCATTTCTGCTGCTGCCGATCCTGCTGGTCGATTTCCTTCGCATGAGCCATCAAGTGGTGGGACCGATCCGGCGGCTGAGAGACGAAATGGAACACCTGGCGAATGGTGAGACCGTGGAGCCGGTCGCTTTTCGCCGCAAGGACTTTTGGGCCGATTTCGCCGAATCTTTCAACCGCGTGGCCGAGCGTCTGCAACAGCATGAGCGGGCAGCGTCCCAGCCCACCGCTTCCGCGCCGAAAAAGGAAGAAGCCCTGGCCGCTTCCACATGTGTGGCATCCACCACGAATTCGTGAATTCGTACCACTCCTTCACTACACGCGATCACGCCCGCACGTCATAGAGAATCTTGGCGTCTCGGGCGAATGCCTCCTCGCGAATTCCCAAGCCGCAACCGGGCACATCGGGTACGGAGGCGTATCCTTCCTTGATTTCGTACCCTTCGGACGTGAAGACGTCATTGCTTAAAGGGTCGTGCTCGGCGCGATAGAAGTTGGGAATCGCCCGCGCGATCTGCAACTGCATGAAGAAGCCGTTCCAGGAGCCCCAATTGTGCGGCGCCACGCGGTGGCCAAATTCCTCGGCCCAAGCGGCCTCCTGGAGGATGCCCTCGAAACCGAACCGCCGCATATCCGCTTGGTAGACCTCAATCGCGCCCGGCTTCATGAAGGGACGCAGCGGCTTCAGTTTGCTTTGCGTTTCGCCATCCGCCACCAGCGTTTCGAGCCCCTTGTCCCGCAGGTGCTGTTTGAATTCCAGGCAATCCTCGACCGTTTCCGGGAACATCTCTTCGGCGAAGGCGACGTCTTCCCGCGTGATGCGGCTGAATAATTGCTTCGCGCCGAGCAGGTCATACCCGTTATTGGCATCGACGCCGAGCAGAATGTCCTTCCCGCCATGCTCCCGGATCACACGAATGACCTGCCAGTCCCGATAGTTGCCATCGGCCCGGGGCAGCCAGCGATGTCCCCGCCCGATTTTAATCTTGAAGGCCCGGTGTCCCCGTTCCAGGCCCATGTCGATCTCCTCGCGGAAGCGATCTTGCCACTTGTCTGCGTACTGGGGGAGGAGGTCCGCGAAGTAGATCGAGCCATCATAGACGGGAACCGGCGATTCTCCCCGCCCGCCGAGCAGTTCGTAGACCGGTTTCTCAAGCAGCTTCCCCGCCAGATCCCACAGGGGCATCGTGCCTACGCCGAGCGGTCCAGTCATCCGCCGCGTTTCCGCATCGAAGGACTCCAGCGGGTCTTTTCCCAGAAGTTGGGCGGCGGCTTTTTCGTCCGCGCGGCAATCGCCCAAGCCTTCGACGCCCGTATTGGTGTAAATCCGCAGCCAGCGGTCCGTGGCCTGGTCGCCATGCACGTCCAGCCGGGCGTTCTTGCCCGCCACTTTCGAACGTTGGCTGGTGACCGTGAAGCCGACCACGCGGGTGATTCGCGCATCGGTAGGCCGGTCTTCCGCTTGTAGATGTTTCACGGCCCAGGGCGCGGCGGCGGCCGCGCCTAAAAATTCCCGCCTATGCATGGCCTTCATCCTGTCAGCGTGGTTCGTCGTGTGTGTGCAACAAGTTCCCATTGTGCCGCGCCCGCGCGTGCCGTGAAACCTTTTGGGACGCATTTTGCCAGTTCATGGCAAACTCATCGGGCTCATCGACCCCGTTTTCGACGAGTGGAATCCCGTGGCTTCTCCCCACGCGTACTAACCTGTGACGATGACTTGCCGAGCGCGGTCAACAGGATGGCGATAAACAGCAAGACCGCGCCCAACGGCAAGAGCGCGATCCCCAAGCCGGGATCCCCGCCATAGACATTCACGCCACCCAAAAAGAAGCCGCCAGGCAAGACCACGCTGGCTCCGATCAAACAGGGCGAAGCGATTGTCCGCCAAGTTTGGCCATCTCCCTCCCGCTCCTTGCAGGTCACGGCGAACGCGATGTGGACCAGGCCCAGAAAAGCACCGTGCGCATGCGCCAAGCGCCACAGCAGCCGCCGGGTTTCCTCTCCCACACCCAAGTACCAAGAGACCTTGAACCCATGCAGCGATTCCAGCCCGATGCCCAGCGACACGAACAGCAATAGAGACCACCAGCCGAAGTTCATGTGCCGCCGCGCATAGCGGACGGTTTCGGGCAAAGCTGTCACGTCCCTCGTCGGAGATTCCGCCATCGATCGCCGTTATTCGTTCAGCAAGACGGGCCGCTCGTCCCGTTGTTGCAGCAGACTGGAAATGACATTCTTCAGCATGGTGCCATCGTCTCGAGTCAACAGTTCCTCGCCCGTTGCCCAATTCTTGCGATCCTGAGATGCGGCCCACACCTTCGTGACCCGCTTGAGGGCGGCATCGCGTTCCTCCGTGCTTACGAAGTCGAACTTGAAGTTCCCGTATCGCGGGTGCTTTAGCAGCGAGTGGTAGGCGATGTACCGCACGGCATCGTACGGGTCGGTCATCAACAGCCCCAAATAGGGCGGCATCCAGTCCGCTCGCGAAGCTTCCATGGCGGGCCGCCAGCCCATGTGCCAGGCCATCAGCGCCCGCAGTCCAGCGTCCCCTTTGAGCGTCCACAGGATCGAAGCGGCGATCTTCCTTTGTTCGCCGGTCAATGGCGGCGGTGAGATGCCGTACCAGCGTTGGAGATGGCCGGCGGTCCATTGCAGCGTCTTGTCCAGATGGCACAGATTGCAGGCGTTGGGCCGTTTCGCGGCCACGCTCTCTTCCACGCTCGGGGTGTTCACCGTGTGGCTGCGGATGCCCTTGAGCAATCCGTAAGTGGTGTGGGGCATGTGGCAGTTGTAGCAGCGGCTGCCAGAAGCATTTATCAGGTGATGCGTGTGTGCCGCGAGCGCTTCGTTGTCGCGAAAATCCGTGTGGCATTGCAGGCAGGCCGCGTCGCCCCGCATACCGGCTTTCAATTGATCATCCGCCCATGAGGTGAGACTGCGCGGATCGTCGCGCGGCGGATGCATTTCATGACATGACATGCAGGTCATGATGCCTCGCGCGGCATCTTGATGCTGATAGCAAGGTGAATCGAGCAGCCCGTTGTATTCACGGCCCGTGACGCGGACCATGCCATCGGGCCAGAACAGCGTGGCGAAGTAGCTCGGGTCGCGCTCGACCGCCTTCTCAATGGCGGGGTCTTCCATGCCCTGGCGCACCACGATGCGCTCACTGTCCGGGGAGAGCAGGTCATGTCCCGCCCGAAAGGCGAAACCCTCCGCCATCATCCGCCGCACGTCTTCATTGGTCTTGGGAAGATGCACGCTGTGGCACTGCCCGCAAATCTGCGCGGCCTTAGCCGCGTCGAGCATTTCCGGCTGGATGATGGAGTCTTCCGCCTGCTGGTTCACATGCAGCGCGTATCGCCGCAGGGGATTCTTATTGAGCCGGACATGATCCTCGGCGGGGCCATGGCAAGCCTCGCAGGCGATGCCGAACTCCGACGCGGCGGTCTCGATCGAGCGGATCCCCGACCGCTTGAGGCTCTCTCCCTCCAGCCCAATTCCCGGTTTGCCGTGCGTGGTGTGGCAGTTGATGCAGTTCAAATTCCACTGGCCATGCACCGTGGAGCCGATGAAATTCGGGGGCCGCAAAAACGTCGAATCGGCGGGAACCCACCGCTGTTCGGACAGTAGAAAGACGAAGGAGAGTTTCCCCAGTTCGCGGTCATTCCCCGAGGAGTACCAATAGAACTGCATGTGGTGCGAGCCGGTCGTCATCACGACCTCATGCTCGCCGACTTGCGTTCTCTCTTCCGTCTCTTCTTGGATTTCGGCCCAATATTTTCCATCGCGCTGGAATAGGCGGACGTCTTGCCCGTGCAAGGAAAGGGAGACTTCGCTGAAGTCCCCCAGGACGCTGTTCGCCGTCGCCACTTGCGTCATTGTGCGATGGTAAGAGGCGTGCCACGTCGCGTACTCCCGAGGATGGCAAGCACGGCAGGTGCGAGAGGAGATGAATCCATCCTCTGGAATCTCCAGGGGACGCTCCGCCGCGTTCGACTCATATGCGGCCCGCGTGGCCTGGACTTGGCTCATTTGCAGGCCAAACGCCAGCACCAGTCCCGCGCCTCCCAGGAGAATCAACAGGCCGGCGTATCGGGCACGGCCTGTCAGCGTGAAGAGGGGAATCACGCTCAGGCAGAGAACCAATAGGATGGCAATCAGTTCGATCGTCATCGCACTCGGAGTCGCGCGCTAGATTCTTCGAGGTTGACGAGCATTCAGGCCCGCGGACATGCCCAGTTGGCGAAAGTCCGCATGGCCTTTGTTGATCCCCGTCAGTGTGGGCCGTGGCATGCATGCCGAAAGGCCCACGGAACGTGGCCATCCACGCCGGTGAGCCTTTCGGTTTCAGGTACATTGTGCCACGACCGAGCGCGCCAAGAAACATTTTTTGCCTAGAACGCCAGAATTTTTTTGGCGATGCTCACGCTTCGGAATGCTGGTTGAACGGCGCGCGGTGGATCACATGCCACGCAAGCACCAGCAGCGGTAGGCAGGCCGCTAGGGGTGGCAGCGAGAAAAGACTCATGCCCAAACCGACCGTGAACTTGCTCTGGTTGGGGAACGGAGAAACCTGCAAGCCGCTATCGAACGCGGCGGCCCACACCGCCATCAATAGGCAGGGCAGGGCAATCCACCGCAAACGATGGCCCGACCGTGCCGCGAACCACGCCGCGACGCCGGCAACCGCGAAGGGCACCACGGTTTTCCATACGTCGTTAAATACCAGCAGCGCGAAAGCCGCGCCCGGCTCCAGTCCGCTCATGTCGCCGTACCACCATTGCAGGCCCAAAAACGTGCCTGCCATCACGGCTGCCCAGATCAAGATGGCCAGGGGAATCGGCCCCACCGCCAACGCGAACAGCGGATGCCGGCCGATGAACGACTTTTTCCGGTAGGCAGAGACGATCTCGTCCGCCAAGGCCCGCGGCTCGCCCAAACGGGAAGCCAGGCTTTCTCCCTCGGATTCCTGGCGTACATCGTCGCCATGGTCCCGCAGTTCGGAAATCACCCGCCGCACGTAGCCCCGGGGCAAACCGCGGCGTGCCAACTGGCGTGCCAAGTTCTGTAACATGTTTTCCGGGGACATACTGCTAACAAGAGACGGACTGGACATGTGCTTCTCCTTGCAAGATCCATTCCACGGCCTGGACAACCTGCGTCCAAGCCGAAACCGTGGCCGCGAGCCGTTTGCGGCCTTGGGGCGTCACACGATAGACCACACGGCTCCGCCCGCCGACATCCTCCCGGCGGCTCGCGAGGTGGCCCGCTTCTTCCAATTTGTGCAGCAAGGGGTAAATGCACCCCTCGCCGAACGTCAGGTGTTCCCGGCTTTGGAGCTTGATCTGCTGGGCCAATTCGTATCCGTACATGGGCCGGCGGGACAGCAGACGGAGCATCACCAATTCGGGCACTCCGTTGAGAAAGTCCGGATTGGTCTTCTTCTTGCGTGGCATGGTTGGATACCTCATGGTTTGATGTGACAGATGTGTTATCGGCCACGGCCCTCCTTGACTTCAGTGGGCGGGGAAAATACCTCGAATTATGATGCATGGCAAGGCCGCTTCCGTGCTTTTTTAATTCCTCGGCTTGGAGAGATACGAACTGGGATTCGAGCGTCATCTCTCGGCGTCGCTTGAAATGGCAACGGTCGAGACGTACCGTAGCGGGCTGTGATGTTCATTTCTTCCAGCAGCGAGCCTCTGCCCATGTCCTTCTCTCCCGACACGCTGAAAAAATTGGCCGAGTTCGATACGCCCACCATCTGCAACGTGATCGAGCTGTTCGACGTGCGTTCCCGCGTGGCCGGGTACATGAACGGATCCATCCAGGCCGCGTTCCCGCACCTGCCGCCGATGGTCGGCTTCGCCTGCACGGCCTCCTTTCGCAGCTCCGCGCCGCCTCAAGGAGGGGACGCCTACGGCTCGCTCGACCAGCAAGCCGAAATGCTGCAAGCACTGCCGGGACCGGGCGTCGTCGTGTTCCAGGATTTGGATGACCCGCCACTCGCCGCGACTTTCGGCGAGGTGATGTGCAGCACCTACCAAGGCTTCGGCTCCGTGGGGCTGATCACCTCGGGCGCGGGCCGGGATATTGACCAAGTGCGGGCAATCGACTATCCCGTCTTCACCGGCGGCACGATTTGCAGCCACGGCTATTGCCATCTGTTGCACTTGGGCATGCCGGTGCATGTGGGCGGGCTGGTCGTGAACCAGGGAGATCTGCTGCATGGCGACGCCAACGGCGTGGCGCAAATTCCTACCGAGATCGCGGCCGCCGTGGCGGACATCGCCGGCGACTTCATGGAGGCGGAAAAGATCGTGCTCGATTACGTGCGGGGCAGCGGCCCCAAAACGCCCGCCGGCTTCGCGGAAGCCCGCCAGGAATTCGGCGCCGTCGTGAACAAGCTCACCGAGCGGGCCAAAGCGAGCGTGTGAGTCTTGCCGCAGGTGCCACGTGACGCGACGGGTTCAGCATGGGCTACCATGTCTTCGGGGACAGATAACGCCGATGGTCTTTCTGCTTAGGAAACGTGATCGACCAAGACGAATGTGTTGCAGCTTCCCGTGGCCCCGTTAGGATGAGGGGGAGCGTAAGACACGGCTTTCATGTCCCCACGCCGGAGGTTTACGATGCGGCGAATTCTTTTTCTCATCGCGCTTTGGTGCTGTGCGGCGCCGGCGACCCAGGCAGCCAAGTTCAATGTGGCGGACGAGCAAGGGCGGCCAATCAAAAATTTTGAATGGATGTATCACACGGAGTACCACGGGTCAGGTCCCTGGCACGAATGTGAAGGAGGAACGGCCGCATTTGACAATGGGCTAATTTCCAAATCCAAGGTTGTGGATGTGATTGTCCGCACCGATGGCTATGCCTCCGCCGTGGCTCGCTTTCAGGGAGAATCCCTGGAACAACTGCGACATCACGAACCCACCGTCACTCTGGAAAAGGGACGGGAAGTTCGAGTTCGATTTCAATTGCCGCCGGATGCGGAATTCCCCAAAGGATTCTTGCCGCAGCTATTCTTTCCCGACTTCTATACTTACGTCCGAGCGGCGTGGAAATCGCGGAGCCGAAATCTGGTCCCGGAAGATCCGGATTTGGACATGCTCAACGTCCAGCTCGTGGAGGAAGGTACGTATCAGTTCCGGCTGCCTTCCCGCCACCCCGAATTTCACGTGTCGATCATTCATCCGGTGTGGTTCGACTTTTGTGAGTTGGGGCGGTATTCGGCGGATGACTTTGAAGACGGTTTACTCGAACTGAAAATCCCCTTGCCTGGCAGTTTGCAGGCGAGTTTCGATTTGAACGGGTTCCGAGAGCAGCAGCTTGAATTCGAGAAAGTCTCGTATCATCTCATGCGACAAGTGCATGGCAGGACCCATACGACCGCGAAAAAGGCGGAACTACCTTTGGGCGAGACCTTCGCAGCCGATCAGCTCGCGCCCGGCTCCTATTTGTTGCATTTGCGGACGCTGCCGAGAAATGCCACGAATCCTTACAATCCGTTGGAAATCGACACGGGAAGATTCATGGATCAACGCCGGCTGGAAATCAAGTCGGGCGAATCCCGGGAAATCGTCATCCAGTTCATGCCCCTGGATGAAGAGGCATTTCGCGGCGACGGCACGGCGCGGATCAAAGTTTTGGCTCAAGACGGTTCGCCCGCCCACGGGCACGCGCTCAAAGTCACCTACCACGATGGCCACTACGGAATGCTCACCGTCCACGAGGGGCAAATTCCCAGCGATGGCATCACGGTGCTGGAGGGCATCTCACGGCATGAAGACTACCAGGTACCGTTCGGGCCCTACACGGTGGAGATCGATGGTGAGCGGGTGGGGCTCTTTGGGTTCGCTCCGGGGAAGACAACGCAGGAGTTCGAATTTCGCCTCATCCCCAAACCGGGCGACATGCCGCCGAATATCGAATTGATCGATGTGAAAAGCGAGAAGCCGCTACGGCTCGTTGATTTCAAGGGGCGAATCGTGTTGCTGGAGCTGTGGGCCACCTGGTGCGGGCCCTGCCGACCGGCGATGGACAAACTCGCCGAATTGCATCGCTCCCACGCAAACGTTTGGGGAGACCAAGTCGCCATCGTTCCCGTGAGCGTGGACGACGACTTGGATTCCGTCATGCCCCACGTCGAAAAAAGCGGCTGGTCGGAGTTGACGCATTATTGGAGCCCGCCCGCGGGAACCACGACCCTCGCCCGGGCGCAACAAGCGCTGAGTGCATTTGGAGTTCCCACGGCCTTGCTGCTCGATCGGGAAGGTCGAATCGCCTGGAGGGGGCATCCCATCGCGAACCAGGGTGGTGATGCAATGGCCCAGCGGATTGAACGTTTGTTGGCGGGGAAAAGCCTCACGTCGTTTTGGTCATCGGGGGTCGGCAAGTTATGCATGGTGAGTTTAATGGTTGGAGCCATAGCTGCCCTGTATCTCCCCATGCGACGACGATCCGTTTCCCGCCACCGGGCATCTTCGTGAGCCGGCGGGCCTCGGCTCACGCATCGAGATAGAAGGGTCACCATTCGCGTGCCATTGCCGGGTTGTTCATCCATGCCGGTCATGTTCGCATCGTCAAACGGCGGCGATAACGACGGACCAGCGCCCTGATTTCCTACGAGGGTGCTTGAATCGTCAACACGGCGATGGCGACGCCGATGCCGATGACGTGCAGCACGCCGATTAGCGTGGCCACGCCGAGCAAGGTGCGGATGCCGTCGTCCCAGTGCGGCTTGCCGCCATCCTCGCCACGCCGTCCCAACCGGCTGGCCAGCACGCCGCAAACCCAGGACCAATGCAGCATCACGTGGACCAGGACGGAGAGCGCGAACGCGGCCAAGAGTCCGAATTGCAAGCTGGACCATTGCGTGTAATCCCAGCCCCAAAGCGTCCAGCCGGAAGCGTCGGGGGCGGGCGGGAACACGAACTGCACGACGACCGCGCACCAGCAAAGCGCCGTGAACAGGCAGAGCAGCCCACAATCCAGCCAAAAGTTGATCCACGTCCGTGAAATTTTTTTGGCCGGCATGAACAAGCGATTTGCTGATGTACGGAATACGCACCACGATCGGTCGAGCGCGCTCTGTCGCCTAGCGCACCACCGAGTTCGCGGTGAAGGTCAGTCCAAGTGCAGGCCGAAATCTCCTTGGGCGCTGCGCCACAAGGCGTGGATATGGTTGGCCGGATTGCCGTCCCCGTCGGGCTGCGTGTTGGCGAATTCCAGCAAGAACGAAGGGCCTTGCACGCGGTAGTAATGTCCCACGCCCGGCTGCTGGGCACCGGCCCAAGCAAAGTGGACGTGTTCGATCCCCTGTTCGCGAATCTCGGCCATTTCCTTTTCGGCGATCTCGCCCGGCATATTGTCGTTATAGGCCGCCAACAGGCTTTTCAGTAGTGTGACTTGCTCGGCGGACAGTTCACTCGCCGGAATCCCCGCCGGCGGCGTATTAGGAGGCCCGGCTTCACCGGCGGAACGCACGTCGCGGAGCGGCTCCTCGGAAATGAGGGCGGTTGCCAGTTGTTCGTCCGAAAGCGTGTGCAGAAGATCGAATGCCAGTTGTTCTTCGTCGGCCAACGTGCGGAAGCCGTGCCGGGGACCGACGCTCGTGATCGACTTGACCGTGCCGGGATTGGCACCGAAGAACGCCGGCGTATGGGCCGCGACTTTTCCGTCATCGACGACGAAATTCAGGGATAAATGGTGGCCTTCCAGACTCCAACCCCAGGTTCCCGAGTCGCTGGGCGTGCCAAAGATCGTCACGTAGTAGCGGTCGCTATCGCGAATCGGTCCCTGCTGGCCGTGACGTTCCTGCAGTTCGTGCAGGATCCGCTCCAAGTTCATGATGACGGTCGCCTTGTTGTAGCCGATTTGGCTGAGCCCGCTGCGGAGCAGGTTGAGCGCCCGTTTGCGGGTTTCCTCGTCCATGTCCCGAATCATGAGGCCCTTGCGGTGGTCCTTGGGAATGAAGTGCCAGTCCAGGCGTTCAGGATTGGCGTACTCCATGGTCGCGGCATCACGTTGCTCCTCGGAGAGCCCGTCAAGAAATCGGTTCGCGGCTTGCGTCATGTCGGCGCCCACATCGGTGCGGGCGAAATGCATCGCGGTGCCCGCGAGCAGGAGTGCGAAGACCGCGAATACAAGGCGTGGATAGTGAAGTTTCATGGCGGGAGGGTCTCCAGAAGGTTCGGCAGGGAGCGACAACTTCGCATGGATCGGCTCGGGACTTCCACGGAGCGGCTTTCCCGAGGCGCATCAATATAAGCGTTTCACACGCTGACGTGAATCAAGTGTTTCAAATAGAGCGAAGGGACCACGCGCCTGTAACGAGGACAAGAGCTACTCGGCGTGAACTTCGCGGTCATGTTCGTCGAGGCACTCCATCTCGAAAAACTCGGCGGAGGCGCGTTCCTCTCCCACGACTTCGATCTCGACGTCCGAGTCGCCCTCGAGTTGCGTGATCTCATGCCGCTTCCGATTCTGTAAATATTCGGCCACCGGGCGGGCAACGCGGACCGTGGTGCGCTTCACGTCCGGGTCCTGGCTCGTGAGGATGAGTGCCCGCATCACGTCGATGGCCATGCTCTCGGGTGTCTTCACGACGCCGGCGCCGCCGCAATCTTGGCATTCGGAAAACACGCTCCGCTTCAGGCTGGGCCGGATCCGCTGGCGCGTCATCTCCACGAGCCCGAACGGGCTTGTGCGGAGGATTTTGGTGCGGGCCCGGTCCCGTTTCACGGCGTCCCGCAGCGCCCGCTCGACCGAACGGCGGTGTTTGTCTTTACGCATATCGATGAAATCGTTGACAATCACGCCTCCCAGATCCCGCAGGCGGAGCTGGCGGGCGATTTCGGCGGCGGCATGCAGATTGATTTGGTAAGCGGTCTCTTCCGCTGAGTCATCGGTGCGGAAGTTGCCGCTGTTGACGTCGATGGCCACGAGCGCCTCGGTCTGGTCGATCACGATCGATCCGCCATTTTTCAGCGGGACCGTGCGCTGATGAATGCGGCCGATTTCCTCGTCCAGTCGGTATTTGTGGAACAGCGGTTCCTTACCCTCGTAGAATTGCAGGCGGTTCACGAAGCGGGGCATGACCATCTGCAGGAATTCGCGCGACCGCTCGTAGGCCTTCGGCTCATCAATGTAGATCGTGTCTACGTCGCCCGTGAAAATATCGCGGATCGTGCGGATGATCATGTCGCTCTCTTCGTAGATATCGATCGGAGCGGGGCACTTGGTCACGCGGCGGACGATGACCTTCCAGAGCCGCAAAAGATAGGCCAGATCCCGGGAGAGTTCCCGCTTCGTGCGGTCGGTGCCGGCAGTGCGGACGATGAAGCCCAAACCCTTGGGAGGATTTAGTTCGAGCATGGTGTCCCGCAGGCGGCGGCGGACGGCATCGTCCTCGATTTTGCGGGAGACGCCGACCCGCCCGAGCGCGGGCATCAACACCAAGTACCGCCCGGGAATGCTGATATACGTGGAGAGGGTGGGGCCTTTGCTGCCGATGCCTTCCTTGATGACCTGGACCAAGACCTCGTCGCCGCGGCGGAGGATGTCTTGGATGGGTGGCTTGAAACGGGGGCGCAGCCCTGGGCGGGGGGGACGCCCCGGCCCACGAGACTTGCCGCGTTGGCCATTGTCGCCGTTTTCATCCTCGCGCGAGAAGGAGCGGCTGGGATCGATCCCGGCCTGGCGGAAGTATTGGGGTTCAACATCACTGATGTGCAGGAAGCCATTGCGTCCGACGCCGAAGTCGACGAAGGCGGCTTGAATGCTGGGCTCCAGGTTGACGACTTTACCTTTGTAAATATTCCCCACGAAGTTGTCTTGGCTCGTACGCTCGATATAAAGCTCTTCGAGCACTCCGTCCTCGACGATCGCGATCCGGCATTCTTCCGGCTGCGATACGTTGATCAACATCTCCTGTTTCATATTGGATTCCTTGTAGGTGAGGCCACGGCGGAGCGTGCCAGCTCCGCGCCCGAGGCCAGGGGGCCATCCGGCCAAATATGCCGGCAGAGCGTCCGTCCCGTGCAGCGGCAACGGCTGTCCGAGGGGCTTTTACCCAGCCCGTGACGGTCCAGCCAGATGCACGACGCCGACGGGTCGCGCTACTTCGGAAAGTGGTCCCTATGAGGGCTTCCCGACTGCAAAATCGAAAAAGCGGATTCGAGGACGTGCAAGCGAAATTGGAGATCGAATCCGCGAACATGATGTGTGGTCCCAATGGTTGGGTGGCGTTTGGTTTTCAGAATTGGTCCGCGTGCGGGCTTTGCCGTTGTTCCTTGAGCAGATACTTCTTCACTTCGCGCGCGGAATCCAATGTCTCTACATGACGGGCGACTTGTTCGCAATAAGGCAACTCCAGCCGCCGGCAGACCCGCTTGATTTCGGGAATGGCGCTAGGCACGACGCTCAATTGCCGCAATCCCACACCCAGCAGCCAAGCCGTGAAGAGGGGATCACTGCTCATCTGCCCGCAGAGGCTGGCCGAAACCGAGGCTTCGTTGCAGGCCCGCATCGCCTGCGCGATGAGCCGCAGCACGGCCGGGTCGGAAGGGTTGTACAGTGGCGCGACATCTTTATTGCTACGGTCCACGGCCAAGGTGTACTGGATCAGGTCGTTCGTGCCGATGCTGATGAAATCGACTTCACGGACAAAGTGGTCGATCATCGTCACGGCGGCGGGCACTTCGACCATCATCCCCACTTCCACGTCCCGATTGAAGGGGATTTTTCCCTCTTCCAAATCCTCCATGACGTCCGCGAGCACCATCTTGGCCTGGCGCAATTCCGTGATCGTGGAAATCAAAGGGAACATGATACGGGCGTTGCCCAACACGCTGGCCCGCAGGATCGCCCGCAACTGCGTGCGGAATAGATCGGTATTCCGCAAGGAAAGGCGAATACTCCGCAGACCGAGGAACGGGTTTCGCTCATCCTCGGGCGAAGGGGCGTGGGTGATCTTGTCCGCGCCGACGTCCAAAGTGCGAATGGTCACCGGTCGCGGAGCCATCTCCCGCAGCACATGGGCATAGGCCTGATAGTGGACATCCTCGGTCGGTTCCCGCGAAGGATCCAAATACAGGAATTCCGTCCGGTACAGTCCGACGCCGTCACTCCCACGCTCGAGGCACTGCGTGACTTCATGCGGGAACTCGATATTGCCCAGCAACTCGATCGCGACGCCATCGGCCGTTTCCGCGGGCAGGTCACGCAGCGTTTGCAGGCGTGCCGCGTAGGTGCGTTTGGCTTCCACTTCTCGCTGGTAGAGGGCCAACGTGGCATCATCCGGCTGCAAGATGACCACGCCATGCTCGCCATCCACGATGACCATGTCTCCGCCGGAAACATCCCCCAGGAATTTTCCAGTGCCCACCACGGCGGGAATCTCCAAGCCCTGGGCGACGATGGCCGTATGGCTGCCTGGCCCGCCAATTTCGGTGACGAATCCCCGGACGAAATCCCGGTTCAGATTCGCGGTTTCACTGGGGGTCAGATTATGCGCCAGAACCAATACCGGTGAAGTGAGCTGAGAAAGTTCTTCCCGGCGGTGCCCGAGCAAATTGCGAAGAATGCGTTTTTCGATGTCGAAGATGTCGTGCGACCGTTCGGCCAGTTGCGCGCTTTCCAGGGCTTGGAACACCTTCGCGTAGCGCCGCAATACCTGGCTGACCGCGTACTCGGGCGAGAATTGGTGTTCGCGGATGAGGTCCGAGATTTCGTTTCGGAGCTGCTCATCGTGCACCATTTGCAGATGCGCGGAGAAGATCGCTCCGTACTGAGGGCCCAATTCCCGGGCGATCGTGTCCCGATTTTTTTGGATCTCCTCGGCGGTGGCTTCGAGCCCTCGCAGCAAGCGCTCCAGTTCATGGGTGATGGCATCGCGGGCCACCATGCGGCGGGGAATGCGAAACCGTTCGCGGTCCATGACGAGGGCCTCGCCAATGGCGATACCCGGCGAAACCGCGATTCCCTGGAGTTTGTGCATAATCGCCTGGCAATTCAGCGCCATTTGGCGGGGCGCTGGAAATGTTTCCTAGGTGCCGAGGGGAATCCAAATGCATGACGATCGGGCTATCTGCCGTGCCACGGGCCATCGCGCGTGCGCGATTTGCCCCGAACCTCAATGCGGCGCGAATTCACAACCATTCTCGGGTGGAATCACAATTCCGTAAAACCCCGGGAAACCAGGGCGACCAGTTCTTCAAGTGCCGCCTCGGCGTCGTGGCCGTTCGCTTCCAGCTTCAGTTCCGTCCCCTCCACGGCAGCAAGCGTCATGATCGAAAGAATGCTTTTCCCGTCGACCCGTTCATTGTCCTTGATAATTTCGATTTTCGCGTCGTAGCGCTTGGCGGCCTGGACAAACAAATCGGCGGGCCGTGCATGCAACCCTTCCGGGTTGATGATCACGACGGTCCGGCTTGCCGCAGAGTCCACCATAAGTTCCATCTCATCCTTCCCGCACCCACGGTCGCGATGGGTTGGGGCCGAACGTAAGGGATAGCCGGCCACCGAAATTCACACGAACGAGGGGGGCGAATGATTTTGTGCGCTTTCAAATGGAGTTTAGGTTTTTTGTCTCGGATTCAACGGCCAAAGCCGTTGTTGTCCGCTTCTTCGAGTAACTGTTGAATCTCACCGGCGGTCGATGCCGCCTTGAGGAATTTGCAAAAACTCTCGTCCCGCAACTGTCGGGAAATGTTTTCCAGCGCCCGCAAGTGATCGCTGGGCCGATCCGGAGGCGAGACCAATAAAAAAAACAATTGGACGAGTTCTCCGTCCAAGCTTTCGAAGTCGACCCCGGAGGAGCTTACGCCCACCGTGCCGACCAGCTTCTTCACGCTGGCATGCTTGGTGTGAGGCACCGCGACACCCCGGCCAATCCCGGTGCTGCCTAGTTCCTCCCGTTTCATGATGGCCCGAACGATTCCCTCGAGTTCACTTTCGACGATCACCTCGGCTTCTAGCAACCCTTGGGCCATCTCGCGGATGACCCCCTCCTTGTCATCCGCCGCTAATTCGGGACGAATGGCACGGGGACTCACAAAGTCAGCAAACTTCATCGACGTTCCTTTCTCCGCACGCTTCGCTACAAACCGGTCTCATCGCTACTCGGAGACGCCGGCTCTCCCCGGTCGATGCCGGACTTCGCGGCATTGCTGCGATGTTTTTGTTGCGAGCGTTCCTTGTATTTCTTGATCTGTTGTTCCACTTTATGCACCACGGCGTCGAGGCAGGACATCAATTCCGAGGAGCGCTGCGCCGCGACGAAATCATGTTTGCGTTCCGCTGAGACCTGAATCTCCACTTCTGGGGAATCTTCGTGTTCCAAATTCACGGTCACTTCGATCGAAGTGAGCCGATCATGAAAACGTTCTAGTTTGGAGACTTTCTCCCGTATTTTTTGCTGGGAAGCCTCACTCAAATGGCCATGGCGGGTGGAGATATTGATCAGCAAGCTCAGACTCCCGTGGAAAAAGTCCTTCGCCGAACGGAGCGGAGCCGTTTCACGGCACTCCGTGGCGCCCGATGTGTTCAATGGCGTGATTCTAGTTGGTGCCGGGTCCCTTCACAAACCTGGCGTGTCGGACGCGAGCATTCCAGAATGGGACTCGCCACCTCCCCACAACGCCTAAATTGTACCATTCTCGCCGCCGGCCACCAGCGCACCCCATTGCCCGTTACTTAACTCAATGCTTGATAGATAGTTATAGCCCACATCAAGCCTCCCGGGCAGGCAACTTTTCGCAAAGTTAGCCGCTAGCCTCGACTTTAGATTGAGGGTCCCGCCACGAGTGATACAATCGACCGCGGGAGTCGGACCCACGCCTCACGTGGCGTCAGATACGGAGTTTCTCGCCGCATCCAATGATAGGTCGCGGGGCAAGATTGGCCGCTCATTTTGGTGTTGGAAACTCCTCCCGCATCACGCCCAGGAGCGCATGAATCCTGGCAATTCGCATCCATCCGGTTGAGGGTAAAGGAATGGCCGATACGGGACCTTTCGTCCACTTGCACTGTCATAGTCACTACAGCTTGCTGGATGGCGCCAGCCCCATTGGGGGACTGATTGAGCGCGCCAAGTCCCATGGCATGAACGCCTTGGCTCTCACGGATCATGGCAATCTTTATGGGGCCTTGGACTTTTATCGCAAGGCGAAGGAAGCCGAAATCAATCCGATCCTGGGCTATGAAGCGTACATCGCGCCCGGCAGCCGCTTCGAGCGCGACACGGGCAGCCGCAAAGAGTCCTCTTACCATCTCACGCTGCTGGCGAAGGACCGCACCGGCTTCAAGAATTTGATCCAACTCGCCTCGGCGGCTTTTCTGGAAGGCTTTTATTTCAAGCCACGCATCGACAAGGAGTTACTCGAGGCCCATAGCGAAGGATTGATCTGCCTCTCCGGTTGCGTCTCCAGCGAATTCAACCGGACGTTGTTGCGCGGGCAGACACGGGAAGAAAACCTGGCCGAAGCTAGCGAGATCGCCGCCTGGTTTCAACGGGTCTTCGGCGAACGCTATTTCATCGAGATTCAAAACAACGGAGTGGAAATCCAACGGCTGGCCATGGAATCCGCCGTGGAAGTTGCCCAGAAAATCGGCATCCCGCTCGTGGCGACCAGCGACGCGCATTACGTCGATCGGGAAGACGCGGAAGCGCAAGACGTCCTGCTCTGCATCAACACGGGTAAGTTTCGTACCGACGCCAACCGCATGCGGATGGAGGGGAGTGAATTCTATCTTCGCGGCCCCGGGGAAATGTACGAGGCGTTCCCCGGCTTCGAGGATGCCGTGCGTCGTAGCCAGGAAATCGCCGACAGCGTGGAAATTGAACTCGATCTCAACCAGCGGCATTTCCCCAAATTCTCGCTGCCTCCCGAAAAGAAATCACACGACTACCTCCGCGAGCTCTGCTTGGAGGGGCTGAAGGACCGTTACCGCGACCTGCCAGAATACTGGGAAAACGGCGAACTTTCCGCCCAGGTGATGGAACGGCTTGACCGCGAGTTGGGCGTTATTCACAAGCTCGGGTTCGACAACTACTTTCTCATCGTCTGGGACTTTGTCCGCTATGCCCGGGAAGGAGGCATCCATGCCACTGCCCGCGGTTCGGGCGTAGGCTCGTTGGTCTGCTATGCCTTGTACCTGAGCCACGTCTGTCCGCTGAACTATGATTTGCTTTTCGAACGGTTTCTGGATGAGAACCGCTTGGAGGCGCCGGATATCGATATCGATTTCGATAAGGAGCGTCGCGGCGAAGTCATTCAATACGTCAAGGACAAGTACGGCGAAGCCAACGTCGCCCAGATCGGCACCTTCGGGACGCTGGCAGCGCGAGCCGCGATTCGTGATGTGGGCCGCGCATTAGGCATGCCTATCTTCCGAGTCGATTCCGTGGTGGCCATGGTCCCTGATCAACTCGGCATCACGCTGAACAAGGCGCTCGACACGAGCCAGGAGCTCCGCCAGGCGTACGACTCGGACCACGAGATTCGCGAACTGCTCGATCTGGCTCGCAAGATTGAAGGGCTAGCCCGCAACGTCGGCACGCACGCGGCGGCGGTGGTGATCGCCGATCGCCCGTTGACGGAGTATGTCCCACTGGGACGTGTGCAGGGCAAGGAAGACATCATCACGCAGTGGGCCATGGGGGATGTGGAAGCGGCCGGGCTGCTGAAGATGGATTTCCTCGGCCTCCGCAACCTGACGATTCTCTCCAAGGCCATCGACCTGATCGAACAAACCACGGGCAAGCGGCCCGATCCCTATCGCTTTCCGCTCGACGACAAGGAAACCTATGCCTTGCTCTGCCGGGGAGAAACCAAGGGCATCTTCCAGTTGGAAAGCGGCGGCATCCGCGATCTGCTGCAGAAGATGAAGCCCGACAGCTTTTTGGACATCATCGCCACGAATGCCCTCTATCGTCCTGGCCCGTTGGAAGGAGGAATGGTTGAGGATTACGTGCAGGTCAAGCATGGCCGCAAGCAGGCGGAATACAAACACGCCGTGATGAAGGACGTCCTGGAAGAGACCCACGGCGTGATGGTCTACCAGGAACAGGTGATGCGGATTCTCAATCGACTGGGAGGCATTCCGCTTTCCGATGCCTATAAGTGCATCAAGGCCATCAGCAAGAAAAAGCTGCCGATCATCGCCAAGAACCGGCAGGATTTCGTCACCGGCGCCCAAGCCCAGGGGCTCGCCGAGAAGGAAGCGGTGGAGATCTTCGAGCTGATCGAGAAATTCGCCGGCTACGGCTTCAACAAGAGCCACTCCACGGCCTACGCCAACATCGCCTACATGACCGCCTATCTGAAGGCGCATTTCCCCGTGGAGTTTATGGCCGCGCTGCTCTCGGGGGATATCCCGGGCCGGAATTTCAAAAAGAAAGACGCGCTCGTCGAGCACCTGGAAGACTGCCGGCGGATGAAGATCGAAGTCTTGCCGCCAGACGTCAACCACTCGGGCGCCGATTTCACCGTGGCGGAAGGCAAAATCTATTTCGGTCTCACGGCCATCAAGAGCTGCGGTGGACCGGCGGCGGAAGCTCTGATTCGCGCTCGGGAAGCGGACAGCCCTTTCCGCGACTTGTTCGACTTCTGCGAACGGGTGGACGCGACCAAGGTCAACCGCTCGTCGTTGGAAAACCTGATCAAGGCCGGTGCCTTTGATGGCTTCGGCGCGAAGCGGTCACAGCTCATGGCGACGCTCGATGCGGCCCTGCAAGCCGGAGCCTCCGCGCTGGAAGACCGCAAATCCGGCCAAAAGAATCTGTTCGATGAGATGTCCGCCGACGAAGGCACAAGCCGTGGGCCCACGCCGCTCCCCGAGATGCCCGAATGGGCGGAACGGGAAAAACTGAAGTTCGAAAAGGAGGTTCTCGGCTGCTACTTCTCCAGCCATCCGCTCGCGGAGTACGAACAGACGCTCATGCTCTATTGCCCGACGAAAACCTCGGATCTCGGCAACCTGCAGCATCGCAGCGAAGTCACCGTGGGGGGCATCCTCTCCGCCATCAAACAATCCAACACGAAATCTTCACGCAACGGGGACGGGCCCACGCGGTACGCCATGTTCGATCTGGAGGATACCGCCGGCATCGTGCGCTGCATCCTTTGGCCCGATGACTTCGTAAATCATGGCCACCTCGTGGAAGCGGACGCCGTGTTGGCCGCGCGGGGCACCGTCGACCGCCGTCCGGGCAGCGAAGAGACGAACCTCATCGTGCAAGAATTGATTCCCCTGGAGGAACTCGAAAAACGCTACACGGGCGGTGTTCGAGTGCGGCTTCTGGAACAGCGGCACGGCGAGCGCGAGCTGGAAATGCTCCACGAAATCCTGCGGGGCTATCCGGGAAGCTGTGAATTGAAAATGGTCATTGATTTCACGGATGGCGGCCGTTTACATCTCAATTGCGATGGCATGCGGGTCGACCTCACCGCCGAAATGCGCGAGCGGGTGGAGGAACTGCTCGGCTCGGGCAACTTCATGCCCATCCCTTCACGTCCTCCCACATCTAACGGACACCGCAACGGAAACGGCAAACGCTATCGGGCGCCGGCCCGGGGCTGATTCGGATCCCTATCGCCGCGACCATTTCCGCCAAGCGGTCCTCTCCTACCCGCCCTTTTCGCGTTCCGCGCGGCCGTGGAAAGTGTCCCGCCAGTGCGGCGTTTGCCACACCCATGGACTGGCTGACCTGTCGGTGCATCCAAAACCGGCCAAGACGTTCATGGACTGGCGAAGACGTTCACGGAGGCGTGCGGTTTTAACGGCTGTGTGGCGGCACATTCAGGTTAAGAAGAAAATGAACCGAAGGACCCAAAACGCGTTCTACTTTTTCGCATACGACGATGTTTCAAACGTCAGGCAGCGGGCCATTATATGAACTCCACGATCTTCTGGCGGATTCCAGGCATACCGAGTGTCTTGGCATGCGCCATGCTCTGTCTCTCACTCGGCTCGGTGTCCCACGCGGACCTCGATGACGACTTGGAATCCCCGTTTCAGTTCGAATCCTTCGACGACGAGGAACCGTCGGAAGATCTAGAAGACAATGCAGACGACGATGATGACAACGACCTGGATGACGGGGACGACATGATCGAGCAGAAGGTGCAGGAGCTGTTCCTGGGCACGATCGTCTACCCACAAGAGCGGCATGAATTGCAGATCACGGCTGGCTACTTCCAGGGGGTGGAAGTCCGGGAAGACGGCACGCACCCCTTCGAAATCGAATACGGCATCACCGACCGGTTTCAGTTGGGGGTGGAGGCTCCTTTCAACCAGTTTTCGGACGAAGAAGACCGCCTCGAAGGGGTCGAGCATGTCTCGCTGGAAGCCTACTACAACTTTTACAACAACCCTCGCAGCCGAACCGCATTCGGCTTGGGTTACGAATATGGAATCCCCGTGCGAGAACCCGACGATGAACCTCGTGTTCATCTGCATGAGCCGTTCTTCGTGGCGTATCAAGAATTCGGCGAAACAGCGGTCAACTTCTCCGCCGGGCTGGAGATCGAGGATTCGACCGAGGAAACCGAAGTGGAAGGAGAATTGGCGCTGGGCATCTTCCGCGAAGTCGGACGATTCGTCCCCATGCTGGAATTGGGCCTGGAACTGCAAGAGGAGAGCAACCCCCTGGTCCTCGCGCCGGGGCTGTTCTGGAAACCCCGCGACGGCTGCGAGATCGGAGCTTCCCTGCCGATCGGCCTCACCCCTTCCGCTCCGGACGTCGGCGTTTTCTTCCTGGTGATCTTCGAATTTGGAGGGGACGATGACTGATAACCCTCCACTGCCTCCTTCCCTGATATTGCTGAGGTCGAAGAGCTTCGCTCAACTGCGCAAAAAGATTGCGCTCGACCTCACGCTGATTTTTTTGCTTTGCGTGGTGTTCTACATCGTTGCCGGACACTTCGAGCTGTTCGAACAGTTTGTCGAGTTCGTCGAGAAACACGAGTCATGGGAACTCGATGAGATCTTTCTCTCCTGCATCTACCTAGTATTTGCCGGGCTGGTGTTCTTCGTCCGCCGTTTTCGTGAGATGTGCTTGCTAGTCTTCGAACGCGACCGCGCGCTACAGCAAGCCCAGAGATCCCGTCTGGCCGTCCGCCGGAAACAAAGAGAACTGCACCGCGCGGCCTTCACTGATGCTTTGACGGATCTGCCCAATCGGGCCAAGTTGATGCTCTTCCTGGAAAAGATGCTGGAGCAAGAAACCGGTGGCCGAATCTCGGCGCTCTTCTTTTTCGACGTGGACCGTTTCAAACAAATCAATGATTTGCATGGGCATGACATCGGCGACGCTCTGTTGGTCAAATTCGCCCGCCGCGTGGAACAGTATTTGGGCATCGCCAGCCTTCCCAGCCGCGAATCGGTGGCACGGATCGTCGCCCGCCTGGGGGGGGATGAATTCGTCGCCGTCGTGCGGGACGCGGAAAACTTTGAAGAGATTCAATCCTTGGCGTTTGGACTGCTAAAATCCCTGTCCCAACCCTACACACTGAACGGCATCAGCATTACCACCACCACGAGCATCGGCGTGGTGGCCAAGACCGAGCGCTATGAAAGCGCGAGCCTCTTGCTCGGCGACGCGGACTCGGCCATGTACGAAGCCAAACGTAGCGGACGAGGCCGGGTCGCCTTTTTCGAGATCGACATGCGAAGCCGGCTGCTCCGCCGCACGCGGCTCGAGCGGGACTTGCGCAACGCGGTTTCTGGCGATGAACTGCATGTCGCCTATCAGCCGATCGTTTCGTTGGTATCGGGACGAGTCAAAGCCGTGGAAGCCTTGCTTCGCTGGAACCATCCAGAACTCGGCCCCATCGGCCCGCAGGAATTCGTACCCATCGCCGAAGACTCCGAATTGATTTTCGATCTTGGCAAATGGGTGCTGCGGGAGAGCCTGCGGCAAATGCGCCAGTGGATGGAGGAATTCTCCGTCAATGCGCCGCAGGTGATGAGCGTCAATGTCTCGCGAAAACAGTTTTCGGACCCACGCATCGTCGAGGATTTCCGAGAAGTCATCGGGCAGTCCGAGGTGCCGGCGAACCGTATTCAGTTGGAGATCACGGAGGACCTCTACCTGGGGGATATCGAATCGATTTTAGTCACCATGCAAGAGCTGAAAAAAATCGGAGCCCGCATCGCCATCGACGATTTCGGCACGGGCACTTCCACGTTTTCCGCCATCGACCGCTTCCCGATCGATACCGTGAAGATCGACCGCTCGCTCGTGACGCGGGTGGAGAGTTCCGTGGATGGCGCGGCGATCGTCAATTCCTTGGCCTCTCTGGTGCGGAATCTAAAAGCCACGCTGGTTGCCGAAGGCGTGGAGAATCCTCGGCAAGTGGTCGCGCTGCAAAAGTTGGGCTGTTCCTACGGCCAAGGATTCTATTTTTCCCGACCGCTGACTCCCGTCGATGTCGAAGCCCTATTCGCGAACGCGGGATTCGGCGGCGCGACCGTGACGGGTCTCGGAGACTTCAACGACGAGACCGTGCGGAAACTCGCCGCCTTTCACCAACTGGAGTTGGAAGAGGCTTAGAGCGTGTATTGGTTAAGTGCAGCGGCTTTTGCGCTGTTTCGACTCGTGAATTTCAGCGCCGGAGAGGCTACACATCCGTGCGACACGCGCTAATTCCTGAGCCGAGGTGGCGGTCCATGATGATGGCGAGGAGGCCGGAGTATCTTTCTCCATTTCCGTTGATGAATCGCCCGTTGCCGAGGATCAAGTAGCGGCAAGATCTCCTGATTCATTTTCTCCAGATCTTCACGTAACTTTGCTCTCGCTTCGTCGCCCGTCCGGCGGAACAGCGGCTCGTACCTGGCGACAATCGTCTCTACCTCTTTGGTTTGCTGGTCAGAGAGCACCAAATTGCGATGCATTCGCCGTGCAAAATCGCGGGGCAGCGGCGATTCCATGGGTTCGGGCGGAGGCCCGGGTCGCCAAAGGTGTAACACGGCTCCGCCAGCAATGGTCCCGGTGATGAAGATGAACAGTGCCCACGAAATGACGAGCCACGGTCGGCCGACTTCCAGCGTCAACTTAATTCCGCCTTTTGGTGAAGGCGTATCGACCGGCTTTTGTTCGGGCATCGATCATTCCAAATTAGTGCAAGAGTGACTGAACATCGACATCCTGGGAGTCGACGACCAAGTCGAAGAGGCTGGCAGGTTCGTCGACGTTGCCGGGACGAATAACAGCCGCGAGTAACAACAGCGCGGCCGCGCTGGCGCATACTGCCGCGCACGCTGCCATCGTCCAGTGATCAGTGCGACGGGATTTCTGGGGCAATTCTCCAATGGTCTTCGTCACACGGTCTACCACGTCCACGATTGGGACGGGCCTTGCGTGGCGATAGCGGCTCAAGATTTCTAATTCAGGATCCGTGTCCGTCATGGCCTTCCAAGAGTTTTCTCAATCGTTTGCGCGCTCGATGGGCTTGCACTTTGACCATCGATTGGCTCCATCCGGCTAGCTCAGCGGCTTCCTCCACCGTGTTCTCTTCCAAATACAACAGCGTCAGCACCAAACGGTCTCGTGGGGATAGCAATGCCAAAGCGCGTTCCAAGCATTCAAACTCCTCAGGGTCTTGGGTATCGGAGCGATTCGCCAATCTTTCCGCGACGTGTTCGAGGGAAATTTCGTTTCGCTTGCGAGCTTTCGCCTGCCGTTTCCAAAAAGCGTACCCCACACGGGTGGCAATCGTGGAAAGCCACGCCGGAAAGGATCCGTTGCCACGATACTTTGCAAGGCTGACCCACGCCTCCACGAAAACTAGGTGCACGAGATCTTCGTGCTCCGCCGGATTGTGGGTAAATCGCCAAAGCAAATTGCCGATTTGCTGTTGGTAACGGCGCACAAGACGTTCGTAGGCTTCGTGGTCCCCGTTGAGGCAGGCATTTATCTCGGCTTGTTCGCCGCCAAGGCTCGAATCTGCAATGTCCTCGGTTAGACGGGACATCAGATGCAGGACGGATGCCCACAATTCGACCCCCGCACAGCCAAAATCTTCGGCAATTCCGGTGAGGAGGGGAAAGGCGTCGCAGTTCGTCACCATGGAGTCCGTCTCGCTGAAAGGGCCGCGCGAGTGTACTGCGGTCAATCTACCTGTTCAAGCTTGATATCGCGAGATCCTCCCATCGTCCGTCGTCGTTTCCGACCGAGGGACGAAACAAACGGAAAGTTTTTTGTTCGTTGGCTTTAAAAGCCCCATAGTATTGTGGTTCCAACCGCGTTTGAGGTTACAGCAAAAAAATTCTTTTGGCAGGTGTAACCGGAGAAGCGGATAGCGCCACTGTTAAGTTATGGCGAGAGGATGTTTCACCACCGGGGCCCAATTCCCAGCAGAACGCGGAGGTCCATGCCTTTTACGCTCGTCTTTTCACTCGCGCCACGTACGGTTCGATTTCCGCCGCTCAATCTCGTGCGGGACAACGTGGGGCGAGGAGATGATTCCATTCAATCGGGGCGACTCTTGCCCCTTCGCATCGAATTGCGCGTACGGACACCGCGCATGGTCCAGGTAACGGAAGAGACCGACTCAACGTGACGTACTTACGGCGCGTTTGAGGTTGTTCCAGCGCCGCTCCCGTCGACTTTTCTGATTTGTCCGGTCCGCCGTGAAGTACTGCTCGCGGTGGAAATCTCATCTCTTGGAACAGAGGAACGAAACGATGAAGAACAACTTCTCCGCTCAACGTGCGCGCCAAACTCGCCTGAAATTGACCATCGAAAACCTGGAACAACGTGAACTACTCGCGGCTGACCTACGGAATACCTTGATCATGCCCGAGTTGGGTGTGAACGATCCAGTTGTGCAAATGGCAAACGATTTTATCGACAATTCCACTGACGGAGTCCGAATGAATACCGTCGGTGCCCTGATGCAGGCGGTGAACAACATTTTGGAGACGATGAGCGAACGAAATTATGACGGCACGGCGAACAACCTCACCGAGATTGAATGGGGAAGCGCGGGGGAGCAACTGTTGCGAGTTGCCGACGCGGCGTATGAGGATGGGCTCAACTCTCCAGCGGGAGCCGATCGCCTCAGCGCCCGCGAGATCAGTAACGTGCTCAATACACAAGTCGTCAGTGCTGGAAACGAACGTGGCATTTCAGCGTTTATCTACGCCTGGGGCCAGTTCATCGATCACGACATTGACCTGACCTTGACCCAGGAGGACGGCGAAACGCTCGAAATCGAGGTGCCCGCCGGCGATCCGTTCTTCGATCCAACCGGTACGGGCACGCAGACCATCACGACGTCTCGTTCCGTGTTTGACCCGGAGACCGGCATTGATTCACCGCGAGAACAGACGACGTCCATCACCGCGTGGATTGATGGTTCGATGATTTACGGCTCGGATCAGGCGACAGCTGACAGCTTGCGCCAATTCTCGGGCGGGAGGCTGTTGACCAGCGAAGGTGATTTGCTTCCGACGGACGAGGCAGGATTCTTCAGGACGGGAGACATTCGCGCCAACGAAAACACCGGGTTGCTGGCGATGCAGACCTTATTCGTCCGCGAACACAACTATTGGGCGGAACAGATCGCCACCAACGATCCGACGCTAACCGACGAGGAGATTTTCCAACAGGCGCGGGCCATCGTGATCGCTGAAATCCAGGCAATTACTTTCAACGAATTCCTCCCCGCGCTTCTGGGCCGTAGGGGGGTTGACGCCTACGTCGGATACGACTCAACGGTCGATCCGAGCATCGCCAACGAGTTCTCCACGGCGGCTTTCCGTATGCACACGCTGATCAACGACGATGTAAAGTTCTTCGGAAACGATGGCCGGGAGGTCCGCGACGGAGTTTCCTTGGCCGAGTCATTTTTCAACCCCGCGCTGCTCCAGGAAACAGGCATCGATTCCGTTCTAAAGTACTTGGCCTCGTCGCAGTCGGAGGAATTCGATTTGCAAATCGTCGATAGCCTGCGCAACTTCCTCTTCGGCCAGCCGGGAGCCGGAGGCCTCGACCTCGCGTCGCTAAACATTGAGCGCGGCCGTGAACATGGCCTGGCCGATTACAACTCCGTTCGAGAAGCCTACGGGCTGGAGCGCGTGGAAACGTTTGCGGACATTACTTCCGATCTTGAAATCCAGCAAAAGCTCGAAAATCTTTACGGCAGCGTCGACAACATTGACCTGTGGGTCGGTGTGCTGGCGGAGGATCACGTCGAAGGAGCGTTCGTGGGCGAAACGGCCCAGGCCATCGTTAGCGACCAATTCGAGCGGCTCCGCGATGGTGATCGATTTTGGTACCAGAACATGTTCTCCGGCAGGGCCCTACGGCAGATTGAGTCGACGTCGCTGGCGGACATCATCACACGGAACACGACGGTCGATAATTTACAGAACAATGTCTTTTTCATGCGCGCCGAGATCTCCGGAAGAGTATTCGCGGACAACGACGGCAACGGCATGCGAAACCGGCCTGAAGTTGGGCTGGCAGGATTCACGGTGGAATTGCTCAACGAGGCCGGTGAAGTCATCGATACCACGACCACGAACCATCATGGACATTATCGTTTCACCTCCGTGACGGAGACTGGCGATTATCAGGTACGCGTCGTGTTGACCGACGGAGCATCAGAGACGTCGCCCACCACCGTGGACGTTTTGGTCTCCTCCGGTGACCAGGCTCTACGCGGCGTCAATTTCGGCATTGAAGGCGTGGAAACGAATGATGACACTGACCGTGACAGGCGTGAGCGGCGTACCCGGGTACGCGATGCGGTCTTTGCCTCGATCGGTTTCAGGGACGCGATGCCAAACGCCAACGGACGAAACCTTCGCTGACCTTCGTCCAGCGGCGTTCCACGGCCTCTGGAAGCCCGATTTCGCGGATGCCGTGGTGTTTTGTTCCCAGCCGCTAAGGTAATCGGCCTTGCCGCTGGAGTGCTTACCGGAGCGGTCCGCTAATCCAAGGTCAATGCTTCCGCCACGACCGGATTTCGTGGCGGATTTTTTTGCTTTCGGCGCACCCGAGCGCGTTTCGGTGATCGCGTTGGTGATGCGGCCCCGGCGTCAGATGTCAGGCGAAAGACTGGCCACGGCATTTTGCTTGACTCGATGCGCCGGATCTCCGAGGATTCGCTGGGTCGGTTGAACTCGCCAGCGCCGGAGATCGGTTTTGCTTGGACCCCACTTGTCCCTCGCCCTGAGAGTTTTCCTCTGGCTGCTGGTGGCCGCCGGCATCTGGGGGCTCTTGATCGGGCTGACCTACGGGTATTGGGTCCGATTCTTTATTCGCGTCCTGAACAGCCCCATCGTCCTCGCCAGGTGTGCCCGAAGCCGTCCACTGGCGATCTACCGTGAAGTGTCACTACGCATGTTGCAACTACCCTGGATGCGTTGGTTGGGGGTGGGCTATTCGGCCCTGCTGTTGGCCGCCGGCGTGCTGGGCTTACTGTGGATGTAGTTGTTGGTCGCCGCGCGACGAACGGAATGTCTACAATGAGGTATCGGCACATCCACTCTTAGCGAGCCTCGCCAGGTCCGCGCATGGCTCACGACGACACGCAGCGTTCACTGTTCCGCTTCCTCCTGCGAGGGCTGTGTTATTTGATCACGCTCGCCGGCGTGGCGTGCGCGGTAGCCGTGTGGTTATTGAATGCACTACCCACGGACATTCGCCGGGGCGCTTCCGTGTTGCTGGTTTCATATTCTTCACTCGCACTCGTGCTGGTGGCCCACGTCTGCTGGCTGCGGGCGAAGTGTGAGAAAGCTGGAGGCCGGCTGCTGTGGCAAGCGACGACGTGTTCCGCTAGCGGCTGTTTGGGGACGTTCCTGATTTCCCTTTTCTTGTTTGGCGTGTTGTGTTTGGTTCTTTCCTGGAGCGTGTTTTGCATCTCCGTGCAAGACTGGCTCATGTTCGTCTTTGCGTTCCCCTTCGCCGTCGTCCCGCTGCGGACGCTACTCCTGGTCGCCGTGAGAAATTTATGGTGGAAGATCGATGCGTCCACGCTCGAAGCGTGGCAGAACGGACTCAATTTTGGGGGTGTCGATTTCCTATCATGGTCGAAGATGGTTTCCTTTCATTGGAACCGGGCCCGGCCTGGTCAGTGCATTGTGTGCACGAAATCACGGGCGGTGGTGCTCGACGTCTTTCCGCTGGACCAGGCCCCGTTGGACGGCCTGTTGCGGGAACACGTCCCATCCCCCAGCCTTTCGCCGACGGATGATTCGGTACCCATCCTCCCGTTAGAACGTCCGGCCAGCGCCACGGTGTTTCAATGGAGCGTGCGCGGGCTGATCGCCGTGACGGCGGGCGTGGCGATCTTGTGTTGGATCTTCACTCCCCTGACCAAAAACCCTTCTTGGCTCGATGGCGATTTATTGTTCGCCGGCATCCCGATTCTTCTCGGTATGGTTTTCGCCACGCTCTGTTGCCGGAAACGCTGGCGCAATGAGCGGCAAGCGGGAGAGCGAATATTGATCCACGACCGGCGACATGAGCCGGGCGAAAGATTTCATGTCGAAGCATTGGTTGTTTATTTCGTCGGACTGGGATGGATCGTGAATGATATCGATGGAAACTACATTTACAAATCTTTTCGCGAATTCTGTATCTTGTTTTCATTTGTTACGTCATCTATTGCGGTCGGGATTTTCGTGGACGTGGTGATCCACAACCGGTGGTGGAACCTGGACCGCGAATCGCTGGAAATCTTCCAGAACGGGTTTATTCTGGGCGGGAACCACTTTTTCCGGTGGGATGCCGTGCTGGAGCATGCCTGGGATAAAGACGTGCCCGGTCTGCTCACATTGAAACTTCGGGACCGCATCGTCCGCGTCCAAGTGCCTTCGGAGGATCGGGAAACTCTGGACAGATTGATAGGCGAACATGTTCTCCTGCAGGGAGCCGCTGAATCCTGAATTCGAAGTCGGAATGGTGAGTTAATTCGTGACAAACGCCGTGAAACCGATTCCTCCCTCGAATGCTCAATTCGGCCTGCGAAACCTGCTGTGGTTGACCGGTTTGATCGGGCTAGTTTGCGCGGCCTTGGCCCCCATCTTTCGCCAATTCAATGCCGCGCAGGAGAGTCGGGCATTGCAACTGGGGGCGTTCGTCGGCGCCGCCATTTTCCTGACGGTGCTGTATTTGGCCGTGCGACGTCACCGCGTGGAAATCCAGAGTGGCCCGCTCGTATGGCGGACGACCCACCAATTCCGCGCGGAATTGGTGATTTGGCTGGGGCTACTCGTGCCCCTGACTTTCGTCTGGATAGTTTTGGTGCCTTTCCTTGATAATCCTTTGCTGATGCCACGCCCTGGCCGCCATACTTATTTCTTGTTTGGTGGCGAGGCCTTTTTGTTCGCATCGGCGGTCTTGCTTGCCCATCATTTTGTATTTTTTTGGTGGTGGCGGATGGACCGCATGACCGTCGAAATACGGGACCATGGGGTGGTTCTTTCCGGCCTGCGTTTCGTGCTCTGGCAAGATGTGCTGGGGTTTCGTTGGGACGTCCGCACGCCAGACTTTCTCAAACTGAAGCTTCGCCAAGGAACATTCAAGCTCCGCGTGCCGCCGGAGGATCGGGATACTTTGGACCGATTGCTGCGGGAACGACTGGCCGACTCAGCCATCCCAACAGCGTGTTCGTGATGGGCCCGCCAATGTGTTACCGCAACGGCATTTGATGGTAACCCGAGGGCAGAAATTCAAACCACCAAAATGCCACTGGGGTTTGCCGAAACCCGCTATAAATTTCTTGCTTTGCCCGCTTTACACAGTTAAGATCGTGGTTTGGGTGCATGCTGCGAAGATCTCTTCGATTCGCCCGCTTGCGGATCGCGGCACGTCCCGGTGATATTTTATTGACGCAAAAGGGCTGGACCCATTTCCTAGAACAGAGGGAGATGTCTCGTCATGTCGACATCCTGGTGGCGATTTCTCGTTCTACTGTTGGCGTTTTTGTATCCCGTGGGCACGGTCCACTTCGTCGCGCCGAATGTCGCTCTGGCTCAAGGCGTCGGCGACGACGATGACGACGACGACGATGATGACGACACCGGCGGCGACGACGATGACGATGATGACGATGACGACGATGATGATGACGACGACGATGACACGCTTCCCGGCGGTATCGTCGTCGATCCCGAAGGCGTTTTGCGTCTGAAGGCCAAGCGGGAAGTATCGCGTCATCTCCAAGACCGCCGTCGCATGGCCGCCCGGCGTGGTGAAGTCGAAACGCTCCGCAAGGTGTCGCTGACTCGGCTGGAACAAGCACTGGCCGCGCAACTGGCGGCTGGAGAAGACGCCACCGAGGAAATGCGTTATCTGGCCGGCCTGACCAGCGTGCAGTACGTCTTTCTCTACCCGGAGTCGGGGGATATCGTGATCGCCGGTCCCGCCGAACCGATGGGGATGGTGATCGAAGGTCGGGAATGTGGCACGATTACCGGCAGCCCGCTACTGCGTTTGGATGACCTGATCGTGGCGCTGCGGATGTTCGCTCCGGACCAGCGGCCCACTTCTCAGATCAGTGTCTCCATTGATCCCACCAAGGAGGGGCTCGTCCGCATGCAGGAATTTCTGCGGAAGATCGGGCCGCATGCCACCCGTGGGGACACGGCCTTCATCGTGGAAGGGCTGCGCACCAGCCTGGGGATGCAAAACGTCAGCTTCGGCGGCGTGCCGTCGCGGACGCACTTTGCCTACACCTTGGCGGAAGCGGACTACCGCATGAAGCTCATCGGCATCGGCCTGGAACGTCCCGCCGTGCCGATTCGCAGCTACGTCTCCATGGCGCGGCCCGCGCAGGTCTCGCGCAACGCGCTCCATCGCTGGTGGTTCGTGCCCAATTACGAATGTGTCCGCGTGAGCCAGAACGAAATGGCCATGGAGCTCGTCGGCGAGGGCGTGCAACTGGTCGGCGAGGATGAATTGGTCTCCGGCGACGGACGTCGCGGTACCACCGGCGGCCAAAATCGGGCCAGTCGTGTCTTCGTGGAGGGCTTCACGAAAGCTTATCCGCAATTGGCCGCCATCACGCCCGTTTTCGGGCAACTGCGAAACCTGATCGACCTTTCCGTGGCTGCCGCCTTCATGCGGAGCTACCAATATTACGAGCGGGCGAGCTGGGATTTGGGTGTCTTCGCCGATGAGGAAGCCTTCCCGGTGGAAACCTTCAATACGCCGCTACAAGTCGAAACGGCGGTCGCCAGCGTCTGGCGGCGGAACCGTCTGATGACGCCGGTTGGCGGAGGCGTGAAGATCCGCACCAAGGAAGCGCTCTCCGCGGGGAACCTGCTCGTGGACGAGCAGGGGACGGTCAGTGCCCGGCGTGAAGAGATCGATCTGTCCCACCTCTCCGCGGGCCAGTGGTGGTGGGACTGATGACGTGGCCGGTCTCGCGCTGAATAGAGGATCGGCGCGGGCCAGTGAGGGGGGTACGGGTTTCACCGCGTGCCGCCCGCCTGATGGACATGTGACACAGGGGCTCAAGACAAGCGGACGTGGGGCCGCGCGATGTGGTTTCCGCGCGCCGCGGGAGGAGCCGGGTCCATGCGCGAATTGCCATGCCGCTTCGCGGTTTTCTGCCTGCTTTGCGCCTCTTTTTTCCATCAGCCGGCATTCGGGCAGCTTATTGTCCATCCTGGTCCGCTGGATATTTGGATCGACCGCGACGGTTTGACGACGATCGTCAACCAAACCACCGAGGCGTTTCGGTTCGATGGATATCAGTTCATCTCGCCTCTTGGACGTCTTGACCCCGAGGGCTGGATCTCTTTCGAAGAGAGCTTGGGGCTAGACCCTTTAGGTACCATTGCCACGATAGGCTTTCACGGCTTCGCGGAAGCCAACCCGACCGTATTCGCGCTAGGAGAGCTTTCGGCCAGTATCGGCGCCACGTTGCAGCCGGGAGCCTCTTGGGAGATTGGCCGCCCGTTTGGTAATCCTCCTTTCTTTCACGACGCGATTTGGGAATATACCAATCCAGACGGAGTGGGGGACGAAGGCCCAATAATTCGTCGTTGCGTCAGCTTCTGCATCCCCGAACCTTCCTCGTTTGTACTTGCCGCAGTGGGTCTTGTGGCCATGTTCATCATGGCGCGTCGACAGCGAAGTCGGCAGAAGCACGAAACGCTTCAAAGGGCCAAGCCATGAGACGTGGCATTTCTCGCCAGGGAATTCCGACGTTGTTGCTCATACTCGGGCCGTGCTTCGATGCCAGCGCGCAACTCTCCTTACGCGTGACAGCGGCACGCGAACTGTTTATCGAAAACTTAGACACATCCGCAATTCGCTTCGACGGATATAGCCTCCAGTCTCCCTCAGGGGGACTGGAGCCCGAGGGTTGGACTTCGTTCGAGAAGAGCTTTGTCGCGGACCCGTTAACGGCCATCGCGACGCTCGGCATTCACGGTTTCGCGGAGGCGAATCCGACCGAGTTCGCCCTCTCGGAGCTTTCCGCCGGCACCGGGGCCACGCTACAGCCAGGTACCCGTTGGAGCATTGGCCATCCTTTCCGAAATAACAATTTTCCCAATGATGTCATCTTTCAGTACACCGATCCGGATGGCGTGGTCGGAGGCGGCGTGCAACAAGCGCTTTGCATTCGACCATTCTGCATCCCGGAACCGTCTTCGTTCGTGCTGGCCGCCGTGGGTGTGGTGGCCATGCATGTGATCACACGCCGTCAGCGACGGAAACACACTCGTCGTCCACCAAGAGCCGCGCCTTCCTGTTGTGCCGTACTGGCATGTTGTCTTTCCGCACAATCCGCGTTCGGACAACTGCAACTCGAAGTTGAAAAACAGGGCACGGACAGGATTCCCTGCCCGTGCCCTGTGTCGCGTTTCGGTTATTTGGACTCGTAATTCACAGCGCCGTGGAAGCTGCACGGCCGTCCAGCACGCACTAATCTGCCCGGTAGCCAAAATACAACGCACAGTGCTCCGAAAAACAGCAAGGCTATCGTGGTGGGTTCTGGGACGGTAACCAGCGTGAATTCCAGAGAAGAAGAGGCGTTGATCGCATGATCGGGAAAACCGTGGGATTCACTACGGGACGTTGCTTTCAGTACGTAATTCCCCGGCTCCAAATCGAACGGCTGCTGCAACCGCTTCGGCCCGTCGAGCCCCGTATCAGTAAAGGTGAACAGGGTTTCTTCGCCTTGGATGAGTGACAGTTCGGTCGTGCCCGAGGCGGGCTCTTGATCCGCGAAGAACGATACATCGGACACGGTGTTGAGCATGAGCCATTCCCGCACGGGGATTTCAAATTCGAGCCGAAACGCCGCCGAGGCGGCCGTGTGGCTGTCCACGAAAAGCGTGCGAGGCGGTCCGCGGACGCCGATTGCGTGGGATTGGCTTGTCAGATGGCCACGAACCATTTCCAGCCCGATTTCGGATTCCTGCGTGGCGCTGCCAGACAGGAATTCTTCGGCGATCCGTACGGTTTCATCAAAGGGACCCGTGAACGAAAAATCTCGCCGTTGGGATCTCGATGCAAGAAGCAGTTCCGATTCTCCTGATTCAAGAAACCCTCTGGCTCCCCACAAGCCGTCGACTTCCACGCCGCGAAGTTGCGACACCGGCAGCATTTCAGCGGGCAATTCCTGAAAAGCCGTCCACGGCAGGCAGGCCATCATGAGCAGTGTCCAATTGGGTGAGGGCATTTTTCGGATAAACGAGTGCATGGTATTCCTTTCATAAGATAAGGACGATGGCGTGGCTCATGTGTCCACGCTTCCGGACTTCGCCGGTTATAAAGACGTATCACTCTATTCTGAGAAATATTCTCCACGAAGGCAACAAAATTGAGCCCGTTGGCCACCTGGCCTTCGAGCCAGAAACACTGAAAGATGGCCGCGAGGCGGCGGCAATGAAGAAGCCAACCGCTTGAAGTATGCTTGAACGCTCCTGGAATCAGGTTAGCGGTCTTGCCTGGTAATACGGATCGGAGTTCAGCCTTGCAGCGAGTGGCCCTGCTATTCGAGTTTCCCACGCTCAACGGCGGGGAACACTCCATGCTCACGGCCATCGATCACCTCTCCCATGAGCCGTTGGAGTTCGCGGCGCTCGCTCCCCGGGAGGGCCGTTTGCCGGAAGCCCTGCACGAGCGCGGCATCCATCATCTCCCGATCACGTTTCATGACGAGTCGGGCCAGCGGCTGCCGCGAGCGGAAGTTAGCGACGAGATCCGCGGCGCGCTCCAAAAAATTTCCCCGAACATCCTGCACGCCAACAGCCTGGCCATGGGCCGCCTGACCGGAGCTTTGGCAAACCATCTGCCCGTCCCCTGCATCGCCCATCTGCGGGACATCCTGAAACTCTCGCGATCCTCCGTCGAGGATCTTTCCCAAAACCGTCTGCTGCTGGCGGTCTCCCAGGCCACGCGGGATTTTCACGTGCGCCAGGGTCTGCCAGCCGACCGCGTGCGAGTGCTGTACAACGGCGTGGATGGCAACCGCTTTCGACCTCGGCTGCGCGATGGCGCGTTGCGGCGGGAACTCGGATTGCCGGCGGAGGCGTTTCTGATCGCCACGATCGGGCAGATCGGCCTGCGTAAAGGGCATGACATACTGGCGGAATCGGCAGTGCTCGTTGCCGGCCGTTTGCCAAACGCGCATTACCTCATCGTTGGCGAGCGCCACTCTTCCAAGACCGAGAGCGTGCAATTCGAGCGGGATTTTGTGGAGCGATTTCGCACCGCGGGGCTCGGTGGCCGCCTGCACCTGTTGGGATACCGCCCCGATGTGCCCGAGCTGATGAATGCAGCGGACTTGCTCGTGCATCCGGCGCATCAAGAACCGTTGGGGCGTGTGCTGCTGGAAGCGGCCGCGTCTGGTCTACCGATCGTCGCCACTGCCGTGGGCGGCACGGAAGAGATCCTGTGCGACGGAGAATCGGCTAGGCTCGTGACAGCGGGCGATGCGAAGTCGTTAGCCAGCGCGATGATCGAGCTGCACGGCGATCTTTCACGGCGGGCTCGTCTGGCTGCGGCCGCCCGGCAGCGCGTGTTGATGGCGTTCGGTGCCCGGCAGGCGGCGCAAGAATTGGCCGCCATCTGGCAGGAGTTGCTGGGCTAAAGGTTTTGCCGAAGCCGCGATGCCCACTAGCAGACCCACCGCCGCGCCCACCAGGTGCGCCAGCGGCACGGGCACGAAATTCGCCTCGCCATGATCGACGAACATTGTACGGTCGGTCAAGAATTCCCAGGCGATCTTGCCCGCCATGCCCGCGAGCAGCCCGGCGAACAGGAGCATTCCCGGGCGATTTCCCTCGCGCCACTTGTCGGCGAGCAGCGTCGTTCCCAAGAGCGCGAAGAGGGCCGTGTCGAGTCCGCTCAAACCTCGATAGATCTCCAGTGTGGGCGACCCCCAGGCGATGGCCAGCGGAATACAGGCGGAGGCCAAACCGAGGCAGGCTAGCGTCGCGCGGCGTCCACGGTATTCGCAAAGCATCCCCAGCACGGCGAAGACGCCGATGTCCCAGGCCGCGTGTTCCCAGCCGAAGTGCGTGAGGTGTCCGCTGAAGACCCGCCACCAGGCGCCGCCCACCACGGCCGCGTGGCGGAATTCGAACCAGGACGCACTTCGGGGCAAGGCCGCGATGACTAGACTGGCCAACACGACGGTGACGGTCACGTAGCATTCGCGCAAACGGTGCATCTCGATCTCACTGGAAGGGGTTGCAGTTCAGGAAAAAAGTTGACAGGTGGTAATCGAAAAGAAACGGCGGCGGACCCGGCGCGAGACCAGGCCGCCGCCGCAGATCAAATTCGGCGAGTTACCCGGCAGCCGGTTGGCCCTGGCCCTCTTGGGAGTCGATTGCGCGGCGTTTCCGCGCGGCGGCTGCCGCGGCGCCGGCCAGGCCGAGCGCGATCGTGCCGGAAAGGGGATCGATCGCCCCACCTCCTCCGCTGCCGCCGCTGGAGACTTGGATGTCGAAGCCGCGGTTTCCGCTGCTCGGGGCAGGCGAACCGCTCACGACGTTCGGCAGGCCGGGCGTGGTTGGGGCGCTGGCCACTTGGTTCGCGGCGGGCTGGTTGCCCGTGCTTGGGGCGGGGCCCAAGTCGCCGAGGCTCCGCTGCCGCAGTTGAGCCAGCTCGCGGTTCAGCCGCTCGTGGACCTGCCGGTCCCGTTGAATGCGGTTGGCATTGCGGCGCTCGATCTTCCAGCGTCGATATTCGGCGTCGTTTTCCAGCACGATGAAGGAAGCGTACTCGCTGGTGATGGAATACTCTTCACAGAGCCGCACGATTTCCTCCCGATTCAAGGGTCCACCCAACCGCGCGGCCCGCATCAACTGTTCGACCCGCCGATAGGCCCACATGCGGTCGATCTGGGGATTGGCCGGATTTTCCCGTGGGAGGTTCAAGGTCACGGTCTGTTCGATGGGCTGTCCCAACACGTCGCCCCGGAAGGTCACCTGGCAGTTGCCTCCTTCCCGGTACCGGCCATACAGCCGGAGCGGCGCCCCATGGTAGAGATTGGGCAGGGCCTCCGGTTGGAGGGAATGCACCTCGACGCCCGAGAAGTCGAACCGCACATTCGTGGCTGCCGGCCGCATCAGCTTGCGGCGAAAGGCGGACGCGGCACGGTCAAAATCGTCGCCGCGCGAAATGAACGCACTCAACCCGCCCGCCTGTTCCGCCAACTGCGCCAGCAGCGGACGATTCACCTCATTGCCCACGCCGATGCAGAACACGCGCGCTCCGGCGGGCCGCTGGCCGATGAGTTGCAGGAGCTGCCCTTGTTCGGCCTCCTCCGTCATGCCGTCGGAAAGGATCACGACATTCAGCACACGGTCGGGATCATCATAGCGATACGCGGCTTCGACCGCCGGACGGAGCGACGTCCCGCCGCGTGCCCGCTGCCCGGAGAGAAACTGCGCCGCCTGCTTCCTAGCGTCATCGTCCACGCCGTGTAGTTCGTTCCAGAGAGGCGAGGGGGCGACGTTGAAGGAGATCAACTCGAAGAGATCGTCCGCGGCGAGCGACGCGAAAAACGCCTGTAGCGCGTTTTGGGAAAGCCGGAGCTTGCCGTCATTGGCCATGCTGCCGGAGATATCGAGAATGAACACATAATCCATGCCGCGGTTCAGTTCCTCCAATTCCTGCCCCGCCGTGAGGGTGAGCTGAAAGTAGCCGTCCTCACCGGGCTGCTTGGAGGTGATCAGGTCGAAGCCAGTCCGGGGCCGCTGCGCGTCGATATACAAGACGACGTCACGGTTCAAATCCCCCTCCGGCGTCTCGAGGCTGGCCTCGTAGTATTGCGGCGAATGTTCCACGGTCACGAAATCGTCACCATGGGAGGGGCTGCTCAAGCTGAGGATCGGCACCGTGCTGCGAACATGCAGGGCCAGGGAAAACGTGCCCGTCGTGCGTTGGCTGTCCGCGTTGACGGCGGAATCCGCTCCGGCCACGGTGGTTCCCAAAGGATAGACATACGTCGCCTGGTCGTGGTCGAAGTCGAGTTCCTGATAATAAGTCACCTGCACTCGCTGTTCGGCCCCGGCCGCGATGGGGAAGATCCGCATCTCGAAGCGCTTGTAATCGACCTGTTCCAACAGACCAGGATCGACCCGCGTCGCTTTGTAGCTTTCGTAGATGCGTCGGGCCCGTTCCTTTTCCACGACTTCGCCGATCATTTCCTTGCCATCGATCCACATGCTGAAGTTGGCGACGCTGGCCCCCTGTGGCACGGGAAACGTGTAGAGCGCCTCGACGATGCGGTTCTCCGTGTTGACGAAGACCTGTTCGACCTGCGTGACGGCGATGCCGTTGTTGATCGTGACTTGAACTTCGTGCTCTTTGATTTCGAGTTGGCCGCCGAAGCCTCCGTCGGCCACGAGCAGGCCCGCGGCGGAAGCCGGTTGAGACGGCAGTGCCAGCACCGCCCCGACGAGTGCCAGTCCACAGACGGCCAAGATGGGTTTGCGACTCATGTGAATTCTCCTTTGTGTAAGTAACAACAGGTTGCCAATGCGACCTTGAGTTAAAGCAAGAGACGTGCCACGGAGTCATGCTGTGATTGCAAGTCGTTCAGAGGTAATTGGTTGTGTTTGATTGTTGTCGCGCGCACGAGTTGCCAAATCGTGCACTCGATGTACATTTCTTGCAGGGCGACGTACATTTCATGCATGGGCGCTTCGCCTGTCCACGGCGGCATCCCTTGCGTCTTGGGAGGGCTGCTATCGCGGGCAATTCAAACCAAGGAAACTTCCGTATGGCACTGTTTTCCGCCCCGGAGCGCCGGTTCGCCGATGCCCTTTCGCGGTTGGCGTTTGCCAATCCTTTTTTGCCGCGGCGAATCGATCTGGAAAGGGAAGCCCTGGGGCCGGATTTCGATGACTCCGACCCGGTCTGGAGCCGGCAGGTGGAATTGGCCGAAGACCGGCCCAATGTGCTCAAGCTGGCCCGGCGGGTGGAACCGCTCGCCGACCGGACGCGTGCGCAACTCTGCCGTGGCGCGCGGGCGAATCAGGCGGATTTGCTGCTCTACGAAGACCTCTGCTGCTACCTGCTTTACTACCGCTATCTGAACGATCTCACGGCGACCGCACACCGAATCTCTGGCGCGACGGCCACGCCACCCCGGAAGGTCGCGTACTGGAAAAAGTTCCGGGACGACTTCGCGCACTACCTGGAGTTGCCAGAGCGGCAACTTCCTTCACGGCTTCAGGCGGAGCACTTGTTCGCTTGCTATTTCCAGATTCGCCGCGCATTTTTTCACATCTTCGAATTCCTCTTGGGCGGATCGCTCCCCGCCGCCAGATTGCGTGCCGCCGTCTGGCAGTCCATCTTCACGCATGACATGCGGCGTTATCGCCGCGTGCTCTATCGCCACATGGGGGACATTACCACGCTGGTCACGGGCCCCTCCGGCACCGGGAAGGAACTGGTCGCCCGCGCGGTGGGCATGTCGCGTTACGTGCCTTTCGATCCGGACTCGCAAAAATTCTCCGATGACCTGGCTGGTTCGTTTTATCCGTTGAACTTGGCCGCTCTCTCGCCGACGCTGATCGAGTCCGACCTGTTTGGGCACCGCCGCGGCGCGTACACCGGAGCGCTCGAGGACCGTGCGGGCTGGCTGGAGGTCTGTCCACAATCGGGCACGGTGTTTCTCGATGAAATCGGTGAACTCGACGGCGCGATCCAGGTGAAACTGCTCCGCGTATTGCAGGCTCGCACTTTTCAACGGGTCGGCGAAACGGAGGACCGGCAATTTCGCGGCAAGCTGATCGCCGCCACCAATCGCGACTTGCCGGCCGAGATGCGTTCCGGGCGATTTCGCGAAGACCTGTATTATCGCCTCTGCTCCGATTTGATCGTAACTCCCAGCCTGCGGGAACAACTGGCCGATTCGTACGAAAATCTACGGAATTTGATTTTGTTCATCGCCCGGCGAGACGCGGAAGATGAAGCCGAAAATCTAGCCGACGAGGTGCTGGGTTGGATCGAGAAAAACTTGGGCCGCGACTATGCCTGGCATGGCAACATTCGGGAACTGGAGCAGTGCGTGCGGAATGTGATGATTCGCCAGGATTATCGTCCGACGTCTTTGGAATCCTCCCCGCGAGATCCGCGCCAGCGCCTGGCGCGGCAGATCACCCAAGGCACACTGACCGCCGAAGAGATGCTGCGGCGATACTGCACTCTGGTCTATGCCCGGTTCGGTAGTTACGAGGCGGCCGCCCGGCAATTGGGGCTCGATCGCCGGACGGTCAAAAGCAAAATCGACATCCAGTTGCTCGAAGACGGCGGCGAGGGCTCGTAGCATCCCGTTGAAAAACACCATCACGGCGTTTTTCAACCTCGCCAGGGTCGCAGCGAAGCTGCTCACGGCTCGCAAAATAACGACTTACGCCGCCATTTTGGGCATCACTTCCTGTGATGCCGCAGCCAGTTGAGTAGATCAACAGGCTGTTAGCTCAAAATCTCCTGGACGACTCGGGCGGGCTCGACTCCGGTGAGCCGCTGGTCAAGTCCCTGGAAGGGGAAGGAAAGCCGCTCGTGGTCGATGCCCAGTTGATGCAGCATCGTGGCGTGTAGGTCCCGCACTGCCACGGGATTGTGGGCCACGTTGTAGCTGAAGTCGTCGGTTTCGCCGTAGGTGATGCCCCCTTGGACGCCCCCGCCAGCGAGCCAGCCGGAGAAACAGCGAGGATGATGGTCGCGGCCGTAGTCGTCCCTTTTCAATGTCCCCTGGCAATACACCGTTCTGCCGAATTCCCCGGCGAAGACAATCAGCGTATCTTCGAGCAGCCCTCGGCGTTTCAGGTCTTGAATCAGCGCCGCGCTCGGTTGGTCGACATCGAAGCATTGGCCGGGAAGCTGCTTGGGCAGAATGGTGTGATGGTCCCAGCCGCGATGGAAGACTTGAATGAATCGCACGCCCCGCTCGACCATGCGGCGGGCCAGCAAACAATTCCGGGCAAAAGATCCGGTTTTAGTTACTTCCGGGCCGTAGAGATCGAGCACGTGTTGCGGTTCGCCCGAGACGTCGGTTAACTCGGGTACCGAAGCCTGCATGCGGAACGCCATCTCCTGCTGCGAAATGGTGGTCTCGATCTCGGGGTCACCAATTTCGGAGAAATGCTGTTGATTGACCTGGCGGACGGTGTCGAGCATCCGCCGCCGGATCTGGCGGTCGATGCCCGGCGGATTGGAGAGGAACAACACCGGATCGCCCGATGTCTGGAGCTTCACGCCTTGATGCTTCGAAGGCAGCGGCCCGCTCCCCCACAAGCGGCTGTAAAGTGCCTGCACGTTGCGCGTGCCGCCGGTCCAGTAGGCGGAATTCAACACCACGAAATCGGGCAAATCGCGGTTCATGGAACCGAGCCCGTAGCTCAGCCAGGCGCCCATGCTGGCGCGGCCGGGGATTTCCGAACCGGTGCAGAGGAACGTCTTGCCCGGGTCGTGATTGATGGCGTTGGTATACAACGATTTCACGATGCATAGTTCATCAGCCACGCCGGAGAGATAGGGGAGCAATTCGCTCATCCAAATTCCGTTTTCCCCCTGCTGCCGGAAACCGAACATGGAAGGGGCGACCAATTGGTCCTTGCCCTGGGTCATCGCCGTGACGCGCTGCCCCATGCTCACGCTGAGGGGGAGCGGTTCGCGGAAGCGTGTTTCCAATTCCGGTTTGTAGTCGAAGAGATCGATTTGGCTCGGCGCGCCGGCCATGAATAGGAAGATCACGTGTTTGGCCCGGGCCGGATGATGCAGCGCGGCCGAACTGTTTTGGGGGAGCAGGGCCCCCAAGGCGGTGGTTCCCAGGCCCATGCCGCAAGTCTGGAGGAATTGCCGCCGCGCCATGGCCCAGCGCGCCGCTTGCATCGAGTCGTTCATGGGATTTACTGCCGGGTCTTGATGATGTCGAGATTGTAAAGGGAGCTGGTCAGGAGCGTGAACGCGGCCCAGCGCGCGGGAGGCACATCGCTGGGCGGAGTTTCCCCGCCGAGCAACTCTTCGACCAGCGCCGGGGATTCCGCGTAGAGCGCCTCCAAATCCGTGGCCAGCTTCATCAGGGCCTGCTTTTCGTCGGGCGCGGGCAGATGCGAAGTGATCGTCTCGTGGATCACGTCGATCTGTTCCCCGGGCGAAGCTTCGCAGGTCGAGAGCACGTGGCGGGCCAGGTGCCGCGCGGCCTTGAGATATTCGCGCTCATTCAGCATCAAAAGCGCTTGCAGCGGCGTGTTGGTCCGCTCACGGCGGGCGATACACTCCTCACGGGTGGGGGCGTCGAAAATCGTCATCTGCGGCGGCGGCATCCCTCGTTTCCAAAACGTATAGACACTGCGGCGGTAGATTTTGTCCCCCTCATCGGGAACGAACACGCGGGGAAACGAGCTGGGCATGCTCACCGCCTTCCAGAGCCCTTCCGGCTGCGGCGGTTTGACGCTCTTGCCCAAAATCTCGGGATTCAACAGGCCGCTGGTGCCAAGCACCGAATCGCGAATCACCTCCGAATCAAGACGAAAACGGGAACCTCGGGCCAGGAGCCGATTCGCCGAATCATGTTGGTAGGCTTCCGGCGAGGCGACGGAGGTTTGCCGGTAAGTCTCCGACATGGCGATTTCTTTCAGCAGGGCTTTGACGTCCCAGCCGCCCTCGATAAATGCCACGGTCAGGTAATCGAGCAGGTCGGGATGGGACGGCCAGGCCCCTTGCGCGCCGAAATCCTCGGAGGTCCGCACGATGCCCACGCCGAACATCTGCTGCCAGAAACGGTTCACGGCCACGCGTGCCGTGAGCGGATGCTCACGACCAACCAGCCAGTCCGCGAGGTCCATCCGGGTAGGCTCTCCCTCGGCAGCTTGCAGCGGGGGCAGGAATGCCGGCGTGTCCCGCTGTACCTGTTCGCCCGGCTTGTCGTAGGCGCCCCGAATCAGCATGTACGCCGGGCGCGGCTCCGGGCGTTCCTTCATGACCATCGCGGCGGGAATGGTCACGAGCAGGTTATCGCGAGCTTGCTCTGCATCCGCCAGATTCTGCTCCGCCTGTTTGATCTGCTTCTCGGCTTCGGCTTGCTGCGCATCCGGATCCTCTTCGGGTTCCTCTAGCGCGGCTTTGGCACTCGCCAATTCCGCTTCCGCGGCGTGGACGCGAGCTTTCAATTCGGCCAACTGAGCGGCTTGCTGCTCGTCCGGCAGATTGATGTAAGGTGGCTGCAACCCGCGCCGGAAATCGGGGCCCCGCCGGCCGCCTGTTTCGGGCTCCGCATCGATATTGTTGAAGAAGGCGGAGAGGGAGTAGAAATCCCGCATGGTGATCGGGTCATACTTGTGATCGTGGCAGACAGCGCACTGCACGGTCAGGCCCATGAATGCCGTCCCCACCGAGGTGACCCGATCGATCACGTTCCGCGTGAAGCTTTCCTGCGGGAGGGCCGTGCCGACGTCAATGATCAGATGCAGGCGGTGAAAACCGGAGGCGACCAACTGGTCCTGATCCGCCTCGGGATACAGATCGCCGGCGATTTGATACCGCGTGAATTCATCATACGGCAGGTTGTCATTGAAGGCGCGGATCACCCAATCGCGATAGGGGGACAAGTCCCGGTAGTGGTCATGATGGATGCCGTTGGTGTCGGCGAAGCGGACGAGATCGAGCCAGTATTTGGCCATATGTTCGCCGAAATGGGGACTCGCCAGCAGTCGGTCCACCAGGTTCTCATAGGCCCGAGGGGAATCGTCTTGCAAGAATTCTTGGATCTCCTCCAACGTGGGGGGGAGTCCAGTCAGGTCCAAGCTCAGGCGGCGGAGGAGCGTGCGTTTATCCGCCCGCTCGGAAGGCTCCAGGCCCTCTTCTGACAGGCGGCGCCACACGAATCGGTCGATGGGCGTACCCTCGAATTCCGTCGGAATGTCGGGAGCAGCCGGGGGCACGAAGGCCCAAAACCCTTCGTAATCCGCCCCCTGTTCGATCCACTGCCGGAGGATGGCCCGTTCCGCGTCGTCTAAGGGTGGCTTCTGAGAATCGGGCGGCGGCATCAACATGTCCGGATCGTCGGACGTGATCCGCGCCCAAAGCTCGCTGTCTTCCGGCGAACCAGGCTCGATCACGCTCTCGTAGGCGCCTTCGGGCCCTTCCCCTCGGTCGAGGCGAAGTCCCGCTTCGCGATGCTCTTCATCCGGACCGTGACAATGAAAACAACGGTTCGACAGGATGGGGCGGACGTCGCGATTGAATTTCACATCCTCGCCGTGGGCCAAGGCAGTGCCCAGGCACATGGACAACAGAACAACGTATGGTAGGGATTTCATGGGAGTTTTCGGCGGGCTGCTGCGGGAAATGCGGTTCATGGCGGAATCAGATCATCAGGCAAGGATGGCGCGAATCGGATGATGTTCCTCCACGCCAGTTAAACGAAAGTTGAGGCCACGAAAACGAAACGACAGCCGCTCGTGATCGAGTCCCAGGCAATGCAGGATCGTGGCCTGCACGTCGTGCACGTGCACCGGATTCTCCACGACATGGAAACCGAGTTCGTCGGTCGCGCCATGGGTGATTCCCGGTCGGATCCCGCCGCCGGCAAACCACATCGTGAAGGCCTGCGGGTGATGGTCACGGCCCATGCTGCGGCCGAGCGCGGCACTGGCCTCGACCATGGGCGTCCGGCCAAATTCGCCTCCCCAGACGACGAGCGTGTCTTGTAGCATGCCGCGCTGTTTGAGATCTCGGATCAACGCGGCGCAAGCACGGTCCGTCTGCTCGCACTGCCTCCGCACGCCACCTTCGACGTCGCTATGGTGGTCCCAACCGGCGTGGTAGACCTGAATGAACCGCACGCCCCGTTCGGCCAGGCGGCGGGCCAGGAGACAATTGTTCGCGAAGGCCGCGCCGGAATCGTTCGGTTTTACGCCGTAGAGTTCCAGCGTCTCGTCGTCTTCTTGGGACAAGTCCATCAATTCCGGGGCCCGCGTCTGCATGCGGAAGGCCATCTCGTAGGCGTTGATGCGGGTAGTGATCTCCGGATCCCCGACCTCGGCGAAGTGTTGTTGGTTGAGTTGCCGGATCAGGTCGAGCGATTGGCGCTGGGCGGGCTGGTCATAACCTTCGGGGTTGGAGGCATGCAGGATGGGAGCGCCTTGGCTGCGGAAATTAACCCCCTGATGCACCGAAGGCAAAAACCCGGCGCTCCACATCGCGGCACCGCCGCTGAGGCTGCCGCCGCTCTTGAGCACCACGAACGACGGCAAGTCATCCGCCTCACTCCCCAAACCGTAACTGAGCCAGGAGCCCATGCTCGGACGACCGGGAACGCCGCTGCCCGTGTTCACGAACAACTGGGCCGGGGAATGATTGAACAAATCGGTACGCACGGAGCGGACAATCGCCAGATCGTCCACGACTTCGGCCAAATGCGGCATGACTTCGGAGATCTCCGCGCCGCACTCGCCATGTTTTTGAAAGCCGAACCGTGGCCCGAGCACGGCCGCATCCGGCTGGATGAAGGCGTAACGCTGCCCCTTGATCACCGAGGGGGGAAGCGGGCGGCCTTCCAACTCCGCCAGTTTCGGCTTGTAGTCGAAGGTCTCCAGCTGGCTGGGCGCGCCGGCCATGAACAGGTAAATCACCCGTTTCGCCTTGGCGGCAAAGTGCGGCGGCTTCGGCGCGAAGGGCGTCGCCGACTCCGAACCAGAGGCGAAGCTCTCCGCCAGCAACGAAGCCAGCGCGATCTTGCCCACCCCGACTCCGCAATCTTGGAAGAAGTGCCGACGTGTTTGTTGCTGTAGGGTCATAACAGGATCTATTCTATCAAAAATTCAGAGCCGAAACCGTGGCTCACATCGTCACGGGCGTTGCCGGAACACGCCTCCGCCCGTTACTCCTTGGAAATCGCTTCATCCAGATTCATCAGGCTGCGGGCCACCATCACCCAAGAGGCGAGGTGATCCGTGGCTCCCTCTTTTCCCGCGATGACGTCAGCCTCCAACTCGCCCGCTGCCAGCCGGGCCAATTGCGCTTGCTGGTACTGCATCACGGCCGCGGTTTCCTCCGGTTCGGGCGGCCGTGTTAACAGCCGGCGAAAGATGACGCAGGCAATCTCCTCTTCCGAGGATGCCTCGGTGATTGCCAGTTGGGCCAGCGCCCGCGCCATTTCGAGGTACATCTCGTCATTCAGCAGCGTCAGCGCTTGCAGCGGCGTATTGCTGCGGTCCCGACGAGCGACGCACGTTTCCCCCGTCGGCGCATCGAACACGGCATAGGCGGCAAACGGCGCCGTCCGCTTGTGGAAAGTATAGAGAGACCGCCGGAAACGGTCCGCTCCCGGCGAAGGATTCCATTTCGGATTGCCGTAGGCGAGCGCCGTGACACTGGCCGGTTGAGGCGGATGCACGCCTGGTCCGTACATCTTCGGCGACAGCTGCCCGCTGGCGCGGAGCATCAGGTCACGCACCATCTCCGCCGGCACGCGAAATCGCGGTCCCCGGGCCAGCAGTTCGTTTGCCGGATCACGTTTCCACGCATCCGGCGAAACCTTCGAACTCTGGCGGTAGGTCGCGCTGGTGACGATCAGGCGATGCACCTGCTTGAGAGACCAGTTCTGTTCGATGAACTCGCGGGCCAGCCAATCGAGCAGGTCGCCGTGCGTGGGCGGTTCCGCCTGCGTGCCGAAATCGCCGCTGGTGCGGTGCAGTCCCGTGCCGAAAAAGGCTTGCCACGCGCGGTTAACCGTCACCCGACCCACGAGCGGATTCGTCTCGCTAACCAGCCAGCGGGCCAGTGCCAGGCGATCTTGAGGAAGTGTCTCCAATTCTTGGGTCAAGAATTCGGGAATACCCGGCGTGACGGCTTCCCGAGGGCTCAAGAACTCCCCGCGATGATGGCGAAACGTGGGGCGGGGATGGTCCGCCGGCCGCTCCTGCATGACCAGCGTGGTGGGAAATGCCGGAAGCTCCGCGCGAAGATCTTCCAGCGGCTGCCGCGCCTGGGCCAGTTCGGGGGTGACACGCAAAAAATACCGCTGGAGATATTCCCGATCCGCCGTGGTCAGCTTGTCGGGTGATCGTGTGAGCAATTCTTCGATCTCGAACGGCAGATCGCTGGCGGTGACTGCTTCCGCACGGGACGCGGCGGAAAAGCGAAAGCGTCCCAGGCTGGCCGCGAAGTGCCGTTCAAACAGCAATTCGACCTGCAACTCCCCGGGCTGCGTGATCGGTTCGGCCAGATTGAGGACGAGCTGGTGCGGCTCACCTTCGCGCTGGGCGGTGGACCAGCCGGTGGAGCCATCGCCGTCAAGCACGTTTTTCGCATCCGCCGTTCCGCTACCAATGCTGATGTTCCCGTAGCTGTGCGATGGGGAGGCAAATTCGAGAGGAGTCCCGTTAAGTTCTGCGGACAGCTCGCTCAGAAAGAAGTCCCCCTTTCGCCCTTCGTAATAGGCACGTCCGGGACCACCCGCGGGCAACCGTTCGTCCGGCAAGACCTCCAAACGGAGCGCCGTGAGCGGCAATACCGATTCATCCAAATTGAAGCTCACGTGGAACACGTCCCGCTTGGTGATGTCGCCGCTGGAAAACACGGAACCGTCCGGCAGCAGTTCCAGACGCGGCAGATTAGATTCAAGCTGCGTCGGACGGAGGATCCGCCAATCCGGCGTTGCTGTCCGCGTGGTCGCGAGCCACTCGTGGAACTGGATCTCCATGCTCTCGCGTCGCCGTTGCTCCACCGGGCTGTCTCCTTCAGCCGGCGGGAATTGCTCGGCCAGGCCCGCCTCCAGGGCTTCAATCCGTGCTTGGAGATCCTGCCTACGTTCCGACACGTTCCGCGTTCTCACGCGCTGCTCCGGTTCGTCCGCGTTATTGAGCAGCGCCATGAACTTGTAGTAATCCGTGTGCGTGATCGGGTCGTACTTGTGGGTATGGCATTGCGCGCAGCCGACGGAGAGGCCGAGCCACACGGTGCCGGTCGTGGCGGCCCGATCGACCATGGCGTAGAAGCGGTATTCCAAGGGGTCGATGCCCCCTTCTTCGTTGAGCATCGTGTTGCGGTGAAATCCGGTGGCGATGCGCTGCTCGTCCGAGGCGTCGGGCAACATATCCCCGGCGAGCTGTTCGATCGTGAATTGATCGAACGGCAGGTCCGCGTTGAGCGCGCGGATCACCCAATCTCGATAGGGCCAAATCGAACGTTCGCGATCCTTTTCATAGCCGTTGGTGTCCGCGTAGCGGGCCAGATCGAGCCATTGCCGTGCCCAGCGTTCGCCGTAATGGGGCGAAGCAAGCAGCCGGTCCACGAGTCGCTCATAAGCTCCGGGAGCCGTGTCTCGCAGAAACGCATCCGCTTCCTCGGGCGTCGGGGGCAAGCCGATCAAATCCAAATAAACGCGTCGGGCCAGCGCGAGCCGATCCGCCTCCGGCGAGGGTTCGATTCCCTCCGCTTCGAGGCGGGCCAGCACGAAGTGGTCGATCCCGTTCCGTGGCCAATGGCGGTCACGCACCTCTGGAAGACGTGGTTTCCGCAGCGCGACGAACGCCCAATGCTCCGCGTATTCGGCACTTGCTTCGACCCAACGGCGCAGCAGGTCTTTTTCTTCCGCCGTGAGCGGCGTGTTCGTCTCCGGGGGTGGCATCAATTCCTCCGCATCCTCCGCGAAGATACGGCGAATCATTTCGCTCTCCTCGGGATCGCCCGGGACGATGGCCCCGAAATCCACGGCGGCTTCGCGATCATCGAGGCGCAGATCGGCCTCCCGATGATTCTCATCTGGTCCATGACAGGCCAGGCATTTCGCCGCGAGTAGGGGACGAATGTCTCGCGCGAAATCGATCGTTTCTCCCCTCGCGACGAGAGTTGGAAGCGAAAACAGCAGAACCAACAAAAGCCAAATTTTGGCTGCGGCAGGCAGGATAAACTGCGGCCAGCGGAACGTTTCAGCGCGATACATATTCTTGTGGTCGATCATGTGACTGCGACGCGGCCTTTCGCCGCGAATCGTCCGTGTGGGGTATAAAAACGGTGTGCGCTTCCGCTGCGGCGGCGGGAACAACAGGTTTTGGCGGGATGGAGGCTGGAGCCGATTGATCGCGCGGAGCATGCCGACGGCGGTACGCCCCGCTTGGTGCGGATCAACCCTGATCACCAGAGATTATACTCAGTCAGACGGCAAAGTGCGCCCAGTCGCTACCGCTACGATGTTTTCCTTCACAGAACAGGTTACGAGATGCTAATCAGATCAATGATTGCCACGGTCGCGGTTTTTGTGGTAGTCCCGTCCTCCATCGCCCAAGAAAACCCAATGTCACAGCCGATCGAACTGGAGGTATTGAAAGCGTCCGTTGGGGTTTGGGACGCTGAGTTCGAAGTCTGGCCGCGGGGGCCCGATTCGCCGTCCATCAAATTCAAGGGCGTGGAAACCAATCGCCCCTTCGGCGAATATTGGATCGCCTCCGACCTCGTTTCGGAGTATGAGGGCCAGACCACGAAAGTCCATTCCATCATTGGGTACGATTTGGACCAAGGGGAGTTGGTCGGCAAAATCATCGACCATGGACCCTACGCGGCAAAGTTGACGGGCGATTATGACCAAAAGTCCAAAACGGTCCAGTGGACAACGGAAGGCAAGGGCCTGGACGGGAAGCCGTTGTTGCAGCGGACGTCCGTTACCCATAAGAACGCCGACGAACGAGTGCTCGTTTTAACTGTGCCCGGGAGAAAGAAAGACGAATTTATAAAATTCATGCAAATCCGCTTTGTGAAGCGGAAATAGACTGCATGCGGCGCGAACCGCCGAGGAGCATCGCCGCCCGAGTGCTCGTCACAATCACAAGTGGTGCGTGTGGGAATCTAACACATGAGCGACGTGGCGCTAGTGACAAGCACAGCCTAGCGCACCTGACCACGCGATCCTTTCATGGCATTGACTCCTGCTCGGCTTCGTTCGACAGGCGTTGTGCGGACAGGAACTCCCATACCTGCCCGTTCAAGGGGACATGCCAGCGGTGTCCCACGTTTTCGGGACGTAGCACTTCCACGAGATGGCCACGGTCCCGAAAGGCTTGTGGTACGCCTGGGAAGCGATCGGCCGGCACACGCTCGTCCCGAGTTCCCACGATGATCATCAAGGGGAATAGACGTTCCGTGTCCTCCGGTTCCGCGACGCACGCTCCTTGGGAGACGACGGCCGCGATGCGGGTGCTACGCCGCTCCGCCAAGTAAACGGCAAAATCCCCGCCGCGTGACATGCCTGCCACATAAATGCGGTCGGGATCGATCGGGTATCGCGCCAATAGCTCCTCGCACAGCCGATCGAAAAAAGCGACATCCAAGCTGACATCAGCATCTTCGCGCACAAAGAATTGCCAAGTCGGATCCCCCTCCAGATAAGCCAGATAGAAATTCTGCTCGTTCGCCAGTTCGTGCAGCTTGGAACTTTCCGCCATGCCGGCCGCCGTTCCACTGAAGCCGTGCAGCGCCAGCACCAAGGGCCGCAATTCGCCGTCGGTGGCCGGTGGGGCATACCAGAGGTATTCCCGCTCATGTCCCTGAACGAGAATAGTTCGCCGATGAGGATCCGCATGGAGCCCATACCACCACATGCCTGCCAACAACGCGAGAAGCAGCGGAATCAGCCAAGCTCGCTGCCCCCATATGCGAAAGGTCGGAAACCGATCGGCCCGGCTCGGCAATTCCCTATTCTCGGTAGGCATGACGATCGTTCGGGTCAGGACGGAAGCCGCCGTACCCTACGGAATGCAACTGTCGTTTCCCTGGGTGCGAGCACCCAGGCTACAACTCGTTACCTCGCGGCGATGGGTGACGAGCACGCATCCCACCGCAATCAACGCTATCGGGTATTTAATCATCACCCGTCGCGGCAGCTTACACGCTTCGTGAAAGACGAGCTACTCTGGAGCATCCTCGGTCGCCCCGAACACGAGCAGCACCGTCACCGCCAGGGAGACGATCGTGACCACGAGGCCAAACACGAAGATCACGAAATCAGACATGCTTGCGCCCTCCCCCGGAAAGCATGAGCGTTCCGAACGAGAGGATCGAAGGCACCCAGATCCCTACAAAGACACCCTGTTCCTTTTGGCCGGTGAACCAGAGATACACCGAAAGCAAAAAGGATGCTCCCGCCGCGATCACGTAACCGGTCTTGGCAATTTGAATCTTGGACATACACACCCCCTAACGCTGAACGGTTTCGTTTGATCCGTACCTGGGACCATAGAAACCCAGACGCCAAAAAACAGGCGTCGCTGGCAAGGATGTGTGAAAAAAGAGGGCCTGTCGGCTGCGTCTCGTGAGTTGAGTGCGGGTTACCTAACGTCAAACCGATAACCGAGGTTGTGGCGAACACTCATCGTATCGGACTTGTGTGGCGAATTTGGGCGGCGAGCCGCCGTACTCTATCGGGACTTCCGACATCGCGGCGGCACACGAATACCAAGCTATATTTATGTGTTGCCATATCGCGATGTCGAACCCGAAAGGACCCTGCCATGCCATCTTACCGCCGCTGGCTTTTGTTTGTTGCGACCGTGGTTTGCCCCGTGTTTGCCGCCCCAGCCTCGCGCCTCTGCGCTGCCGACGCTCCTATTTGGCACATCAAGGCCGTCCACCCGGAAGGCCGCCTGCTGGATGTGAAAGCGCTAGATGAAAACGGGATGATTCATGATGTGAAAGCCATCGCCGACAATCGTCACCTTTTGGACGTGAAGGCGATGGCCGGCGGCAAGCGACTACCGGTGAAGGTCCTCGTGAGCGATGAGCCATTCGCGCCCGTGAAAGCGATTCGTGATGACGGGACGATTTGGGACATCAAGGCGCTCACGCCCGAAGGTCGGAAGTTAGACGTGAAGGGAGTCAAGCGGGACGGCAGCGTGATCCACATCAAGGCGATCGCGCCGGACGGACAGTTTTATGGGGTGAAAGCGATCTCACCCCAAGGCCAACTGTACGACGTGAAAGGCATCAAGATGTTTACCGATCGTGTGGAAATGAAACTCGCCGGCGTGCCAGTCGCCGCTCATATCAAAGCCCTCCCCCAAGCACCCGCTTTGGACGAATAAGAACCTGGGACAAGACACCGCGACTCCGCGTATTTGAGCGTCCGTCGGCGGTGAAACGTCCCGGTGCCCGGTGCCACTGCTAGCTTGCTAGCAGTGCGGAGAGTGGGACATGATTCCGCCGGCTGGATCCTTGGTAGGCAGCACGCCGCCGACCCTACGGAATGCAACTGCCGTTTCCCTGGGTGCGAGCACCCAGGCTACAGCTCTGATGATCAACGTATGTAAACCGATGCCACTCGATCGGATGCCGCGAAGTCCCTCACTGACGTTTCGGGTTGGGATATGACGCGATGGCGGTCTCCAATTCCTAGCCCGAAACGTCAGTGAGGGAGCATCCGTGACGGGCTCACACTCGGCGTCCGGCATGCATCTCCGTCCCGCCGCGCGTCCGTCCGCGTTGCCAACCCGTGCCGTACGGATATGATGGTGCACGTTGGGAATCGGGCGGGCAGCCAGTGCTCCGCGTCTCACTTCACGATACCCGCTGATCACGATTTCAAGGAGCCCAGGCAGATGGCGGAATCCGAGGTACGCATCGAAAAAGACTCCATGGGGGAAGTCGCGGTTCCTGCGGACGCCTATTACGGCGCGCAAACGCAGCGGGCCCATGAAAACTTCCAGGTCTCGGGCTGGCGGTTGCCGCCGGAATTGATTCGGGCCATGGGCTGGGTGAAGTACGCGGCGGCGAAGGCCAACCGCGATTTGGGGAAACTGGGCTCCCAAAGCAAACAACCTCTCTCGGACGCGGAGCTGGAAGCCCTGCTGAGTGCTTGCCGCGAGGTCGCCGAAGGGAAACTGAGGGATCAATTCCCCGTGGATGTCTTCCAGACCGGTTCCGGCACTTCGAGCAACATGAACGTCAACGAAGTGATCAGCAACCGGGCGATTGAACTGGCCGGCGGCGACCGTTTCGAGGCTTCCAAGAAGATTCACCCCAACGACCACGTCAACAACGGGCAGAGCACGAATGATACCTTTCCCACTTCGATCCATGTGGCAGTGGCGCTGCAAATCCGCCGCGAGCTCGTGCCGGCTTTGAAGTCGTTTCAAGAAGTGCTGGCTGAAAAAGCCCAGGCTTGGGACCGGATCATCAAGATTGGCCGCACGCATCTGGCAGACGCCACGCCGCTCCGACTGGGCCAAGAGTTCGGCGGCTTCGCGCGGCAATTGGAGCTCTCCGTCGCCCGGGCCGAGCGGGCACTGGAGGCCGTGTTGGAACTTCCAGTGGGAGGCACGGCGGTAGGTTCCGGGATTAATACGCATGTCGAATTCTCCTCTCGCGTCTGCAAGATTCTGGCCGAAGAGACGGAGATTCCCTTCGTCGAAGCGGCCAATCACTTCGAAGCGAATGCCCAGCGGGACGGCCTCGTGGAATGCCACGGACAGTTGCGGGCCGTGGCCAGTACGCTGTTCAACGTGGCGAACAACATCCGCTGGCTAGGCTCCGGTCCTCGCTGCGGCTTTTACGAGATCAAGATTCCCGATCTCCAACCGGGAAGCTCCATCATGCCGGGCAAGGTCAATCCCGTGATGTGCGAAAGCCTGATGCAGGTGGCGGCGCGGGTCATGGGCAACGATCAGACCGTGGCCGTTTCGGGAGCGACCGGCGGACAGTTCCAGCTCAACATCATGATGCCAGTCATGGGGCACGCCACACTGGAGAGCATTGCCCTGCTCTCCCAGGGGGTCCGCGCATTCGTGGAGAAGTGTGCCCGGGGGATCGAAGCCAACCAAGAAGCGGCGGAATCCTTCGTGGAAAAAAGCCTCTCCATGGTCACGAGCCTCAACCCCTACATCGGCTACGAGCGTGCCGCGGCGCTCGCCAAGGAGGCGTTTCGCACCGGCAAAACGATTCGCGAGCTTTGCGAAGAGCAGGAAGTGCTACCACCCGATCAATTGCGGGAAGCGCTCGATCCCTGGAAAATGACGGAGCCTGCCGGGTAACCGCCGGTTTGTCTTCTCGCTTATTTCATGTCCACTTGCCCCACGAAACGTGTCCATGAAACGCTATCGCCCGATGACGAACCTCGAACCGAAACTCCTTCTCCGCAGGCCCTGGTTGCTCGCCGGCGGGATGTGGCTAGCGCTGGCGGTCGTCAGCTTTTCGCAGGCGCAGGCAGAGAAGGAACTCGACGCCAAGGCGCTGGCCAAACTGGCCTACGAGAAGACAACGACCGCCAAAACTGAGAAGGATTTTCAAGAGATCATCACGCTCTGCGAGCGCGCCGCGGCCCAGGAAGAGGTCAGCGAGAATGTTGCCGAGTACATTCATCGCCTGCAATCCTGGGCGCACAATCAGCGGGGAGAGTGGTACGCCGAACAGGGGGAGGCCGAGTCGGCCTTGCTCGATTTCGAACGTTCGGCGAAGCTCGATCCGACGCGCTGGCGGGCACTGCACAATCGCGGCGTGAGCCTGGCCATGGCGGGCAAGTTCGAACAGGCGCTGGCCGACTTGAACCGCACGATCGAACTCCATCAAGAGTACGCCAACGCGTATTTCAATCGGGGCGAAGTGCTCAAGGAACTTGGCCAGGTCGAGGAGGCCCTCGAAGATTATGGGCAGGCTATCCGGCTTCGTCCACGCGATCCCGAGCTTCACGGGCGGCGGGGCGATATGCTCTATCGGCTGCGACGGTATACCGAAGCACTGGCCAGTTATCAGCAGGCGATTCGTCTGGATCCACGCAGTGCCGTGGCGCATACAGACCGTGCCGACGCACTCAGCGCGCTCGGCTATTACGCGGAAGCCGCGCGGCATTACCAGCAGGCGATCCGTCTCGATGCGGAATACGGCCGTGCGTACCAGGGTGCCGCGTGGATCATGGCGACTTCACCCGAGGCTCGGTTCCGCAATCCGCAGTTGGCACTGCGGGCTGCCCGCAAGGCGATCGATCTGGATGGGGAAGAAGACTACCGTTACTTGGACACGTTGGCCGCGGCCTTGGCCGCGAATAGCCAATTCGAGGAGGCCGAGGAAGTTGCGGCCCACGCCGTTGAATTGGCTCCCGAAGAATTTCGCGCGGCCTCCGAAGCACGGCTCGAACTTTATCGGGACGAAAAACCGTACCGAGAACCGCCCCGCGTCGGTAACACGCCCCGTCGAGGCCGCCGCCGCTGAAAAAACTATCGATATCGCGGCCTGAGTGTGCTGGTATTCGCTCAGGTGATGGGCGAGTCGGTCCGCTCCACCAAGGCGCTCAGGTATAGTAGCGACTTTTCACTGCCGGGCGGCACGTGCATCCGAGAAAGGCTCGCCCGGATTACATCACGGCGGCTGACCTGCCCCACCAATTGGCCCTCTTCCAACACGGGCAGCCGGCGGTAGTTCGTCGTGGCGAAGATCTGCACGATGGAGAGCAAGTCCGTGTCCGGCGAAATGGTCAACGCATCCCGATCGACGAACGCGCCCACGATGTTGCTGGGCAGTTGGTCGTAGGCCGCGCCGGTGATCACGCTCATCGAGCATTTTTCCGAAAACACGCCGACATACGCGCGATTCGCGGCATGATCCAAGACGGGCGCCCCCGAAATGTGGTTTTTCAGCAACAAAGCAATGGCCTCGAAGACATCCATATCCGGGCGCAAGGTAATGAGCTTCGTGACCATGAAGTCACGGGCCATGACGGATTTCACCATGATTGGCCCTTTCTGAAAGTTTGGTGCGTGGCCGGAAGAAGGAACGACGATTGGTTTGGGGTAGTGGAAGTCGCTCTGATCAACGACTTGCCAATTCACGTGGATCAACGGCTCACGCCGCCATACGAGACCCCCCTCCACAGGCGAAACGCTTCGAAGATCCTGCCGACCGTCCGCCCGGGCCCTTCTCGTTCCAGATGGGATGCCCGCGAAGCGATTGTCATCTCCACCAATCCGGCGACCCGCCTCGCTTCGGCCAAACCTTCCTATTATGTTCAGGCGAACATGCTAGCGTCAATAGATAATATAACGGACAAATCGCTGCGGTGTGGAATGGGGTCTGTCGCGGGTTTTTTTGACAAACCCGGTGGCGGGGCGAAAGATGGACGTAATCAGGAGTTACGCCGCCTGCTTCGGCGAATCTTCACGAAGAATCCGCGCTCATTGACGAATAGTAACAACCTCGATTGTCCCAACGCCTGCTTGAGTTTCGGAATTGCATGAAACGCCTCATGCTTCGGCTATTTTGGATCGGTCTCTGGCTTTCGCTGGTCGGTTTGAGTTGCCACGTGGCATGGCTGGTGTGGCGGACTGAAACCGGCGGGGACACGCTACGGCTGCATTGGCGGGACGCGACCGTGGGCTGGTTCAAGGGGGAATACGTTCCCATTTCGGCCCGCCACCCGGTCGAGCAGGCCGAGTATTGGCTGCACGAGGTGGACCGCGTTTTGGCAACCCATCCAGAAAACGGCGCTCAGGCTGCCGGCGCCGCGCTGGTGCTGGACGAGCCGGGCTTCAGCAACGGGCCCTTTTTCGGACGGAAACCCACGCCGCGAAGTCCAACCTTCGATATGAAGTCACATATCATTGAATTACTGCGAGTTGGAGAGAGTTTCGAAGCGTTGTGTAGGCGAAAATGCCTGGAACTTTCTGCGTTGGCAAGCGAGCTCGATGCCACGAATGTCGCCTGGTGGCGGCTCCGCGCCGTGCTGCTGTGGGACAACCCGACGTGGACACTTAATAGTTCTCTCCGCGACCCGAACTGGACCGCGATACTGGAACAGTGTTCCGAACACGATCCGGACAATGCGCTGTACGACTATCTGGCTACTAACTTCTGGTGGGACACCAGTGCTGAGATGGATTACACCAGTAACGAGGAACGGCTATTGGTGAAAGACGCCGAGACCTTTCAAAGGGGGGTCGATTATTTCGAGCGAGGACTGAAGAAGCCTAAGCTCGTCATCGGCGATGTCGGATTTTCTGCGGTCGCCGAATTTTTGGCTGCGTCGAATTTGCCTCGTTTGGAACATGACGACGTTATTAGAGGCCGGTTTCTCTACACTCGACGGGACTTGTTGTTCTATCGCCTGTGGACGTGGCAGGATCTCCACGCGGATCGGGAAGTTGACGCGGGTGATCTTGCGAAAGCATGGGAGATGCAGCGGCAATCGATGCGCCTGATTGAACAATATCGGCGTGCCGATCCGTCCCATCAGTACAGCGGAATGGCAACAGCCTGCCGATACCGTACGGCGATCGAGATGGTGAAGTTCGCCGCGGCGCATCCGGAGCGATTTTCCAGTGAAGAATTGCGGGAACTCACGGTCGCTGAAGAGCGAGCCCGGCTCGATGGGAAGGTCCATGAGCGGTCACAATCACTGTTCGCAGCGCGCGACACTACGGCGACCGGTTCCCGTGCGAAAAGTCGCACGGCCAAATTGCTCTCGGAGACCTGGATCGTATTAGCCCCTTCCCTGGTGTTGTTCGCACTGCTTTTTAGTTTGGCGGCCACCGGCATTTCGCGACTCTCCAAACGAGAAGACTTCCCCAAGATTGGTCCGATGTGGCAGGGGATGGCGTTCATGGCGGCCGGCGTGTTTTCCATCTTCATGTTTGGTGTCTTGCCCTCGAAGATTGTTTCGGCGCGAATCCAAGGGACGGTTTTCATATGGCTGCTGGTTGGTACGGTGCTCGGTACCCTGGCATGCAAGACCTGGCGCGGCATGCGGCGTCGCGCGTATCGCTTCAGCTTGCGCGAGTTGCTGTTTGCCATGACCGCGCTCAGCATGGTGCTCGCCCTGGCGATTTTCGCACAGCCCACCCTCGAATACTTCCACGCAAAACGCTGGAAAGTGTCCCTGCCCACGCTCGGTTGGGAATGGACGCATACGAACGATCTCGAAAACGCGATGCGTCGAAACGGCGTGTTGTTTGGAATCCTGGATCAGTGGACCGCTTACGGTGGGGCGTATCTCACGATCGTAATTTGGGGGATCGCCATCGCGGTATGGCTTCGGCGGAAACTCCGGCGTGCTCGCCAAGACGGGGACATGGCCCACATTTCACGGCGAGATATCCTGGCCGCTGTCGGGCGATCGCTGGCACGTCCCGCGCTGATTTTGTCCGCACTTGTTCTCGCCATCTATCTGGCGCTGGTTCCCCACGAAATCGAGGCCATCGAGCAAGAATTTCAAACCCGGATGGCGTTTGCCCGGGACCCGGCCGCGCATTGGGCGAAGGTCGAACGGGCGGTGGAGCAAGTCCGCTCCGACCCTGAAGAAATGGATTTGCTGCGGGACATTGTCCGTCAGGAAATGGCTGAAGAACGCGACGAGTCGCCGCACGAGTAGCCAATGTCGCGGCGATAGCGCTTCACTGCGATAGGCGCGGCCCGTTTGAAGCGGGCCGGGGTTTTGGTAGAGTACAGCGGCTTTGGAAGCTTGGTCTCTGCGGCCTTTTTTCTACGCAAGCCCCGCGAGTTTCGCACACGCCGATCCACTCTCCCTGTGTCTCTCCATGAAACAATTTGTTTGGTGTCTTGTGATCCTGTTGGCCATCGTGCATCAGGATGTCTGGTTTTGGAATGATTCCACGCTCGTTTTCGGATTCATGCCCATCGGGCTGCTGTTTCACGCGGGGATTTCCCTGGCGGCGGGCATCACGTGGTTCCTCGCCACCAAATTCTGCTGGCCAAAACCGGTCGTGCCGCGGGCTGCCGGAAATTCCGGGGAGGGCTCGCACGCATGACACCGCTGATCATTATCGTCCTGTACATGTCGTTGCTCTTGTCGCTGGGGGCGGGAGCCAATCGCCTCTTCCGGGGGACGAGCCAGGACTATCTGCTGGCAAGCCATTCCATCGGGCCCGTGCTGCTGTTGATGTCCCTATTCGGCACGACAATGACCGCCTTCGCCCTGATCGGTTCCACGGGCGAGGCCTATACCAAAGGAGTGGGTGTTTATGGCATGCTGGCCTCTTCCAGCGGCATCATCCATTCGCTCTGTTTCTTCGTGGTGGGCGTGAAGATTTGGACTCTGGGGAACCAATACGGCTACACCACGCAAATCGAGTATTTCCGTGACCGCTTGGAGAGTGACAAAATCGGGCTCTTACTCTTTCCGATTCTTGTCGGCCTGGTCGTCCCCTATCTGCTGATTGGCGTCATCAGCTCCGGGGGGGTGATCCAACAAGTGACCGCGGGCGCGTTTCCTAGTTTTTTCGAGAGTACCAATGGCGGCATTCCCCGCAACTTGGCCTCACTTTTCGTCTGCGGCGTGGTGCTGATTTATGTCTTCTTCGGCGGCATGCGGGGCACGGCCTGGGCCAACGCTTTTCAAACATCGGTGTTCATGATCCTGGGAATGGTGACCTTTTACGTCATCGCCACGAAATTAGGGGGCGAAGCGAGTTTTCTGGAAAATCTGCGGAAAGCCAGCCAGGCCGTTCCGGAAGAGAAACTGATCCGCGAGCATATTCCCAAGCTGGCGTTTTTCACGTATATGCTCGTGCCGTTTTCAGTCGGCATGTTTCCCCACTTGTTCCAGCACTGGCTCACCGCCAAAAGTGCCGAAAGCTTCAAGCTGGCCGTGGTGGCCCACCCGATCTTCATCATGATCGTCTGGGTCCCTTGCGTGCTGGTGGGGATTTGGGCCACGAGCAGTTTGGCCGGCGTACCACCGACAGTACGGCAAAATGATGTGCTGCCCTTCATGGTGAAGGAATTGGCCGGTCCGCTGCTGGGAGGGTTTCTCACCGCCGGAATTTTGGCCGCGATCATGTCCTCGCTGGATAGCCAATTCCTTTGCATCGGCACGATGTTCACTAACGACATCGTCCTGCATTACGCGGGCAAGAACCGCATCAACGACAAACAAATCGTGTTGCTGGCGCGGCTGTTCATTATTGCCATTGTCGCGGTCACGTACGGCTTTAGCCTGTTAAAACACCGCAGCGTGTTCACGTTGGGGGTCTGGTGCTTTAGCGGGTTTTCCAGCCTCTTTCCACTCGTGGTCGCCTCGCTCTACTGGAAAAGGCTCACCAAGACGGGCGCTTATGCCAGCGTGCTGGCCGTACTGGTCTCCTGGATCTGGCTTTTCAGTAACGCGGACTACGGGGCGAACCGGGAATATCTCTTCCTCGGGATGATGCCGGTGGCGACGATATTCGCCTGCTCCACGGCGGCGTTGGTCATCGTCTCTTTGCTCACCAAACCGCCTAGCGACGAAACGCTGCGAAAGTTCTTCACCTAGAAGAATGAGCGGTACAAACGCTTGCTCAGTCCACCTTCGCGCCGCGTGGCAGCAACTCAATGGAGACCACGGACATCCGTGGCAGCCGATCGCGGACGGCGTAGCCCCGCCGACCGACAACCCTCACACGGCGGTATAGAAACGGCCGCACATCCAAGTCGACCGGTGGCGAGATGGCGGTGACCACCTCCCCTAGCCCATTCTCCAGCACATATTCTTCGGACACGGCAAGATGTGCTGGTCGAGGCACCAAGTAACCCTGTAGGCTGCGGGATGGCGGTGGTGTGGCAGCGGCAGGAACTGCCGCGAATGCCGGCGGCTTACGAGGAAACTCGATGGCTCGAATATCATGAGCCAGGTCTTGAGCGCGATCCTGCAATTCGAGGAGACGGTCGAGTTGCGTTTGCAACTCCCTAGTCCGCTCGCGCTGTTCGAGGGAGACGGCGTGGTCACCAGCCATCCGCAAGTGAGCTTGTACCTCACTCAGCTCGTCGGTGCGTGGCTCTTTCAGCAGCAGAAAGGAGAGCATCAGGCTGGCTTCGTCTAGCAGTTCGTCCACCGTTGGGGCGCTGTCGAACCCAGCTCGTGACACGACAGGCGAGCGCGGCCTGGGCTGCGCGCGATTTTCGTCCGCTGTAAATTTATCCACTCCTCCCACGCCAACGTCTTCCAACCTGGCAACGGGCCGAGTGGTATCGGCGCCAGCCAGCGCCGTGCTAGGAATCGCCACGGCTTCACCGTCGTGCCGAAGCCGCGTGAAGGAAGGCGGACGTTTGCCAGCGAGTACGTCCTTTCGGCGCGTTTGGGAAAGAGGCCGTTCCAGCGGGGCGGCCGCGCCTTCCAAGTGATCCAAATGAATCCAGCGGAATTCTCCCGCCGGGGGCGCGATCTTCAGCCAGCCGTCCCCCGCTTCCGGTGGATGCTCCAACAGCTTGACCAGCTCCCCGAGATCCAAATGGACTCGGCACACGCTCCGGTCAGCGGAGACGCGGCTGCCGATCTTCGCGGGAGCGCCGTCCTCAACAACCTCCGCCACGCCATCGTCGTGCAGACGTAACGCGGATATCCGGACCCAACTGAAACTGGCGTGAGGCGGACGCACGGCGGCCCAATCGCCGTCATGGCGGAATACCTGCACGAATTCCTCCACGCGGAGCCGGTCGGTGGCGTAATACTGCTCACCCGGCCCTGATCGCACTGCCGCATCCTCGCGAATGACGCGGGCCCAATAGGGTTCCGGCGGCGGTGATTCAGCAGGCACGGCATTTACAGCGGCACCCAACAGGAACACAATCGCGAACATCGGCAAACGATTCCCGGATCCGGTTTGCAAGTCGCCTGTCCAGCGTCTTTCATCACAAGTCCCTGCGGTATCTTTTCCGCGACACTCGAGTCGGACGAGATGCAGGCGCACCAAGGCGCGACTTGTAGACCAAGTGACAATCGCGGGCAAGCCCATTTTGCCGATGCTCTCGATTCTTAGCCGAATGTATGAAGGCATCACGGAATAGCAGGCGGAGGCAGTGCCATGGAATCCGAAGACAATTTGCGAAACGTAGCTCACGAGTTTGCCACGGGGCGAATTCCCCTGGATCACTTCTTACAGCAAATTTCGCAGGCCACGGTCCAGCCGGCGCCCGATGCGAATCTGGACGTGGACCGGCAGCGCCGCTGTGGCTATCCCGAGGTGATCTACGGCACCGGAAAATCTCCCCAAACCTTGCCCACGCTCGTCCAAGCGCTGATAGATCGTGCTCAGCCCGTGCTGGTCACGCGTGTCTCCGAGGAGCAAGCGACGGAGTTGCGGAAGGCCTTCCCCGTCGGGAAATTCAACGCTGTGGGTCGGACATTTCGCTTGGACGAAAACGCGGACGGGTCGGTGAAATCGGTCAAAATGCGGGGACAAGTCGTCTTGGTCTCCGCGGGGACCAGCGATCTGCCTGTCCTGGAAGAGGCCCGGGAGACTCTGGAGTGGATGGGGGTGGCCACACGCGTGATTCAAGACGTGGGCGTGGCGGGTCCGCACCGGTTGCCCAGGCATGTGCCGGAAATCCGCCAAGCGGATGCCGTGGTGGTAGTAGCCGGCATGGAAGGCGCGCTCCCCAGCGTCGTGGCGGGGCACGTGGAGGTCCCCGTCGTGGCCGTGCCCACCAGCGTCGGCTACGGCGCCAGTTTGGGTGGAGTCGCGGCCTTGCTCAGCATGCTCAACAGTTGCGCCACGAACGTCGTCGTGGTCAATATCGACGCCGGTTTCAAGGCAGGCTATGTAGCGGGGATGATCGCCCGCCAACGCCATCCATCGCAAGCGAAAGAATGATGCCATGTCGCTGCCTGCCGATTTGTCGCGCCTGCCCGCCCGAGAAAATGAGAGCCACAAGGGGGATTATGGTCGCCTGCTGTTGATTGGCGGTTCCCAGGGCATGGCCGGTTCCATCGCCCTTTCCGGCATGGCCGCGCTTCGCTCGGGAGCGGGCCTCGTCACCATCGCCACGCCGGAGATTTGCCAACCGACCGTGGCCGGTTACGAGCCGTCTTACATGACGAAGGCTCTTTCCCACGGCGAATCCGGCGAAGTAGATGAAGATGCCCAGCGGCAAGTGGAATCGCTACTTGAAAACGCGAATGCCTTGGCCTGCGGACCGGGCTTGGGACGCGGACCCGGACCAGAACGTTTCGTGAACTGGCTGCAAACCACAGCGCGGCAACCCCTTGTGCTGGACGCCGATGCGCTGTTCGCTCTAAGCGACCAGCCGAACGCATTGCAACAAGCGGCCGGCCCGCGCGTGCTAACTCCACACATGGGCGAATTTTCCCGCTTGGTCGGAAAAAAAGTCGAGGCATCATTGGCGGAGCCCTCGGCACGTGAGTTTGCCCGGCAGCATGGCGTGGTGCTCGTGCTCAAAGGACATCGCACATTGATCACCGATGGCGAGCGCGTGGCACGCAACACGACCGGCAACCCGGGCATGGCCACCGGCGGCACGGGGGATGTCTTGACCGGCGTGTTGGCCGCGCTCTTGGGGCAGGGCATGTCCCCCTGGGACGCTGCACGGCTGGGTGTGTTCGTCCATGGACGCGCCGGTGACCTGGCCGCCGAAAGGCTGGGCCAGGTTTCGCTCACCGCCCGCGATGTGGTGGACGCGCTGCCACCCGCTTTTGCTAGCGCGTCAGCGTGATTTCCACGGCGTTCAACCAAGACGTCGTTTCCGAAGCCCCTTGCCGTGAAGCCGGGAACTCGATCACCAGTTCCCTTTCCACCGCGACGTCCTCCGCCACATGCAAAACTGGTTCGCCGGCATCTCCCAAGGCCACGGAGATCGGGTCGCCTTGCACGCGGACTTCAAATTCGGTGTTGTCATTTCCGGGTTCCAGCGCCGACCAGGCCAAAGCCACGCGATAGGTCCCGGGACCGTTTTCCGCGTCCCGTAGTGGGATGGTCAATCGACGGACGCCTTGTGCGGCGGAGGCCCAGACCCAGGAAGGGATGTCGTGAGCGTCTTGCTGCGACGATTCGTGCAGGCTCGCGAAATGCTCCGCCTCGTCATTTTCATATTCGAGCTGGATGCCCGGATCGAGTTCCAGGCCAGTCTCCTGGTAGGGGCGATTACGGGGATGGCTAATCCACAGCTTGCCCGACGCGTCCCGGCGGTCGCCCGGCGCGCCGAAATTCACGGCCAAGTGCCGAACCGGTTTGGTGGAACCGACCGCGCTAGCGATGGCCCAAGGCTGGCGCGTGGGACGTGGTTCGAGCACGACCGTGGAGGCGATGGAAAACAGGCAGACGCAGCCGGCGCTGGCTTCGGGAATCATCAGCAGGCCATTGGCGGGAATGGCGTTGATCCAACACCCCAAACGATGCCCGGCGAAATGCTGCACGCCGGCATCTTCCCGCAGATCGTAGAACCCGGTGAACCCGGAGCGAAACATCAGCAGGTTCGGCGTGGCGGTGATCATGCCGCAGTGATGCCCTGTCCGCATGATGGACCAGGGAGATTCCTCGCCGGTGAGCGGATGTTGCCGCATCTTTTGTTGACCGCTCTGGAGGTCATAGATCCAGGGCTCGGCCAGGACTTGTTCCCCGATCACGATGGGCCGGTTCCGATAGTTGGCATCCTTGTCCCAAAGCTTGTAGCCGTCGGTGGCAGACAGGGCGACGAGCCGCCGCTGGGAAAATTCGCCCGCCACGAACTGCCGCCAGTAATGGCCATTGGCGTTTGCCCCGCACAAAAGCAGGACGCCGTCCTTATGGATCAGCGTGAGTTTGCCTCCACCGATCCCCACTTCGCTGCAATCGGTGACATCGACCGACTTCTCCCAGAGCTTTTCGCCAGTGGCCACGTCTAGGGCAATGGTCATCCGCAAGTCTTGCCGCTTGAGGCGATCTTCGGCCCGCTGGCGTGCCTCGCCCGTCAGTTGGGCTAGTTCGGTCTTGTCTTGGCGAAGGATTTCCGCCCGCTGCTGGCTCGTGAGGGAACTGTCGATGAAGTAGACCCGCCCGGGCGCCAGCGCGATCGTGTGGTGGCTGATGCTCTGGCCATGATAGATCCACCGCGTGTCGCCAGTTTGCAGGTCGATGGCGAAGATTGCGTCCGTGGTGTCCAGCGTGACCCGGCCGCGGCGCCGCAATTTTCCCAACACCTCTGGCCGCATTGTCGCGGTGCCGAGCAACACGCCGTCCTGGACGCCGACATAACCCCACTCATATTCGTATTGCTTCTCGCTGGAGAGAGGCAAGGCGTGCGAGGCCAGCAATTCCCCCGTGGCGGCGTCCAACTGCACGCAACGCTCCCGCATCATCACGAACACATGCTCCGCGGTAGCCACGAGGTTGCTCGGATTCACGTTTTGGAACACGCCCGTGCGGATTGATTCGGGGTTGGCGGTCTCCCAGAGGAGCAGGCCGTTATAGGCATCGTAGGCCATGACGGTGTCCGTACCTTGGACGAACAGCCGTCCGGCGGCGGCGACTGGCCCCACCGCCCCTTCATGCCGGTTCATCATCTTGCCAGGTCCCGGATCGCCATACCAAAGCACGCCGAGATTTCCCGCCAGGCGGAGATCGTCACTGGCGCCGGAATTCCCGGCATCGCCGTATTGGTGGGTCCAGTTTCCGGCTCCGGGCAACGCACCCCGCCGCAGGAGCGCCCAATCCCCCTCCACATTCACTTCGATCTGATCCTGGATGCTCATGTCGCGGAGCCAACGGGCCGGCGAATTGGCGGAGTCCTGGCTGCCCGCATGACGTGCGCAGGCCATCCCGCCGTATGGTTTGATGAACCGCGCAAAGTTTTCGGCGGATTCGGGAAGTTGGCCGTTTGGCAGATGCGGATTCACGATGACCAGATTGGCGAAATAGTTGGCGAACGGAATGTCGTCCCAATCTCCGCGTAGGACGCTCACGCGATGGCCATACAGCCCCGCGTCGCGCAAGTGGTTTCGCGCTTCCTCCACGGCATCCCCGCGCGGATCGACCACGAGAATATGCAGATCGCTGTTTCGCGCCAAAGCGGAGGCCAGACGTCCTGCTTCCGTTCCGAGCAGCAAGCAGAAGCCTCGCGACAGGCCGGTCTCTCGCAACACGGCGGTTGCCGTGGCCTCGAATTCTTCTCGCTCCGGTCCGGAGGACCTTTTCCGAGCGGTTTCCTCCGCCAAATTGATGATCGCGGGACCGTTCTCGGCATCAGTCGCGAAACAGTACACATCCCCCGCGTCCGTGCTGGCCAACAACCGACCGTGCGCCACGGCGAGCGCCCGGACTTCCCCTTGCACTTCCGTGGAC
>JANQPP010000004.1 GCA_028289405.1 Pirellulales bacterium | reverse complement strand
GCTCCTCGTCAGGGAAAATCTAATGCCCCAAAACTCACCCGCCATCAATCTAGCGCCGCTGGCCGCCTACGGGGAAAGTGTTTTTCAACGGGCTGCTAGATACCAATCTCGGATACTCGGATAACTGAAGAGGAACGCGTTGGTTCCTACAGAGCTAGTGTTCGACACCGATGGCTAGACAGAAGCCAATCTGCGAAATGATGCCGGCACGCTGCTTGCTGCTAAACCAAAAAGCCGCCTTAGATAGGCGGGAAAAGCCGGCTAAGGAATGGAAAATCTGGCAAATTCGCGCTTGGAAAAGCCGCTTCGACCGCGCGACGCGTCCAGTTGACGGATCACTTGAGGTGACGTAACTTATGTTGAGATAATCCCCTGTAGCTCAGTTGGTAGAGCAGCCGGCTGTTAACCGGCTTGTCGTAGGTTCGAGTCCTACCGGGGGAGCTTGTTTTCAGCTCAAATGAATACGCGAAAGCAGCTAATTCATAAGGACTTGGGGCCACGTGCTCTGAGTCCTTTTTTCGTACCGTAAGCGAATACGGAACTTTTACGGAACAACATTGGGTTCGTGCTGGCGTCGTATCGATGTTCTCGGCGAGTGGGTCTTTCTACGATTCCACCAAAGGGGAGCATCGATCATGGCGTGGCTCGATTGTGAGCGAACGGGCATCTATCAAATTGGCTTCTGCTTTGGCGGCAGAAGATTTAAGCGGTCGTTGAAAACGCGGGATGAACCCACGGCGGAGGCCGCGTTGTACCGAGTCGAAGAGAACCTTCGGCTGGTGGCAAACGGGCGGATGACGATTCCGGCCGACGCCGACATCGCGGCCTTTCTGATCTCCGACGGCAAAATCTCTACCGCAAGGCTGAGTGTCCCTCAAACCCTTCTTTTGGGCGAGTTGTTTGACCAGTATCAAGGGCAAATGCCGGCGGATGCCCTGGCGTCCGAGTCGCTCCGCATCGCGGCCATCCATATGCGACATGTGATTCGTATCATTGGCAAACGGACGGCTCTGCGCACGATTGGCCGTGACGACATTCAGCGTTACGTCAACGCCCGATCCGGCGAAACGGGCCTGCGTGGCCGGTCGGTCAGTTGCGGGACCATACGCAAAGAACTTGCTACGTTTCGCACCTTGTGGCGGTGGGCCAAGCAATCGGAATACGTTTCCTTCGAATTTCCCAATCAGGGGCTTCGCTTCCCTCGTCAGCAGCAGAAGATGCCGTTCCTCACGTGGGAACAAATCGAGCAACGGCTCCGGCGAGGGCTACCCGAAGGCCAAGCCGAAGCGGACTATTGGGACTGCCTCTATCTGAGCACGGAAGAACTTGACGAACTGCTCAAGGAGGTCCAGCAAGCCGCAGCTTACGACTTCTTGCACCCCATGTGCTTCATGGCCGCGCATACGGGCGCGAGGCGGAGCGAACTTTGCCGGTCGTTACGGGAAGATATCGACTTCGAAAGCGATATCATCCTGATTCGTGAGAAGAAAAAACAAAAGGGGAAAGAGACCTTCCGGCATGTGCCGATGTCGCCCCGCTTGCGAGCCGTCTTATGGGATTGGATCGGGCTCTCGCCCTGGTCGCCCTACACCTTTCCCCTGGAGCATCGGGTCAACCGCACGCGGAACCAAAACCGCCGCGAGAATGCAGAAAGCGTGTCACCCGATGAGGCGACCGATCACCTGAAACAAACCTTGGCCGGGACGAAGTGGAGCCGGATTCGCGGTTGGCACATCTTCCGCCATTCGTTCATCTCGAATTGTGCGTCGCTCGCCGTGGATCAGCGGATGATCGATGCCTGGGTGGGGCACCAGACGGAAGAGATGCGGAAACGCTATCGGCACTTGTTCCCGCATCGGCAAAAGGTCGAGCTAGAGCGAGTGTTTGGTTAGACCGCGAGCTTCCGCGTTTGGAGACGCGTCGGGAAACCTTGAACTGGAATTCCCGCATCAAGTGGGGAGCAAGCCTTCATTGGCGTAGCGCTGCAATTCTTCCAGTGAGATCACCCACTCGGTCGTCCTGCCCCGACCGCACTTGCGTTTCTTGGCGTGAATGCGGCCAAGGCGGCACCACTCGCGTATCGTGAAAGGTTGCTTGCCCAGCATCTCGGCGGCTTCGGGCACCGTGAACCATTCTTTTTCCAGGCGTGGCCGCTCGTTCGGCGACGCCAGCCGCTCTTCGATGCGGGCCAGGCGTTGATTGAGTTCCGACAAGATTTCGGCGAGGTCGTTCATGAGTCACCTGACGGCGGCGCTAGGGGCCGATCGAGGTTCGTCCACACTTTTCCAGGGCGGGTGATAAAAAAGCCCCCGTCCTCCATGACGGGGGAACGGCTCCGAGACTCGGATCACGGATACCAAGGCACGATCAGCCTACGCCGCGAGTGGGCCAGCATCCCACAGCGGGAACACGGGCAACTGCAAAGGCGAAAGAACCATTTGCAGTCGCAGTGTGGGCAGACGAAGTACCACTCCTTCCTTTTTTCATGAACAATCATGGGCTATCCTTTCGTCAATGCTTGGAATGCACGACCGCCGTGTTTTTAGAACGGACAGCGACGGCCGTGCCTTCGATGGGGGCGCGTCAGCACTTGGCTGACGCGCCCGTCTTCTTACGCTCACGAGATCATCTCGACGAGCTTGCCTGATCCTTTGCCAGCACGACTTACTCGTCGCTGGTGTAACCAAGGATCGCTACGATGAAGATTAAAAACCACAGTAAAAGGATGAAGACACACCTACCTTTCTTCGCACAAGGTTAAAGTTGAATTTTGTAGAGGAGACCGATCTCCTCTATCCAATCATTCCGACGCTCTCCGGCGAGAAACGCCAATTCCTCGTGCAGGGACTCGGCTCGCCACTGGTTCATCTGCGAGGCGATGTTTGCCCGACTGATGCCGCGCGTTTCGCGACGCTGTTTCAAGGCGTAGCGGCGGGCGTTGTCCTTACATTCTCGGACCTTTTGGGAAATGGAAGGCCCCCATCCGCCAGATGCGCGGACTGGGGCCGCCAAGCCGGCCCGCGACGCCGGTTCGCCGTGACGGATGGCGTAGAGGTTGGCGAACAGATCATCCTCAATGCGCTGGAATTCCCGGGCCAGGCGATTTACGGCCGCGTCTTGCTGCCGCTGGAGGCTATTGCGGCGGCCAGACGAGGAAAACGATGACTGCCACATGGGGAGCCCCCATGAGCCGGAGCCGAAGGCATGGCCCACGGACTGGCTGGCCTGCAACAGCCGCTGGTAAGCCATTTCCACCTCCGCTCGCATCGCTTGCTTTTGCTGCTGTAGCCGCCACTGCCGTGCTTGCCGCTCAAGATCTTCGGGAGTTGGCGGCTCGGGAGTAAGTTCATCGGCGACGTCCGACAGGACGTCGGCAGCTCCTTCGGCGACCGTGCCCACCGCGTCGCCCACGGATTCCGCGATTTCCTGCAACGGAATCTCGGGAAGCTCTGGTAGCTCGGGCAGCACGATAGACGGCGGCGTGAATTGCAGTGTCGGAACGGTGACCACGCGGGTTTCGGGCGTGTTGAAGTACAGGAAGGCCGCACCGCCGGCCAGCACGAGCAAGAGGGTGCCCGCGAACAATCTGTTGATCAGCCGAATTGCGCTACTGACTCTTGGGAAAAAGAAGCCGCTGAGGATGACGGCCAGGTAGACGGCGACCACAGTAAACGTGATGCCGGCAAACCAGCGGAGATATTCCACAGCGGTGGCGATCTGCTCCGAAAATGGGCTCGTAAGCAAGTCGATCATCTTTCCATCTCCTGTTGTTTTTCGACTTTCGGCGTGTACAAGTCTTTTTGAACCGCCTGCAGGGGGCTCTCCACGGACAGCTTGTCCGCGAAGACTTCTTGCGGAGTCGGCTCCCCGAAAGCTCCCGGCTCCGAGATGACCGGAACCGTATCCGCGTCATGGAAAGCCCGGGTGGCGTGCCCCAGTTCATCCAGCCCCATGCGGCCCATGGCAGCCACATGGCCAGCTCCAATCTTGGGTTTCTCGATCTTCTGCGCCGCTTGCTGCGAAGCCTGCAAATATGACTCCTGGTACTGTTTGAGCTTGCTCATTTACGGTGCCTTTCATAATTCGCGAGCATTTGCTCCTGCTCCCATAACGCGTCCTCGATCTGGACCGACCGCATGCGGTCACGCTCTTCGATCATCATGCTGCGGATCGCCAGGGCTCCAGCACTCGCGAGCACGAAATAGCCAAACGGTTCGGCGGACGGCCACCGCCAGATGATGGTCAAGCCGATCGCCGCGCCGATCACAAACTCCAGCAATTCGCTACCGACCCACGGCCGGCCGATGGATTGGGTGTGCACGTGCTGGGGGCTGATCCAGGCCGCCCGAAAGTGCAGCAGAAAGAGCGGCAGCATGAGCAGCATCGTTCCGGTGAATAGCTCAACACAGGGGGAGTACGGAAAAAACTGCCGGCAGGCCAATAACAGCAGGTTGGTGCAGCCGAAGTCGAACCACGTGGCCCGCGTGCCAACAGTCCCCCGCTTCCGCATGAGGAGCAGCCAGGGCGTGTTGAGCGTCATTAGGGCCAAGTAGAACAGGCTGACCACGAAGCCGAAAATTTGCTTGCCGTCCGGCATGTCGTTTTGCCCGCCTTGCGGCGGCTGAAATGTATCGGTGTGGTTGTGCATGGTTACCTCTGCGTGAGCGTGACGAATTCAAACTGGTTGGTGCCGCGCGTGACGACGGCATCGACGAGAAAATCGTGTTCGGGTCCTCCGGTTCGAAGCGTGGTGAATTCCAGTGGATCCACGCGATAATGAAACTGCTGGTTGAAACTGAAATTCGGGGAGTGGCCCACGCCGAGCACGTCGTACCACTCGCTCTGGCGTTGCTGGACCGGCTGGGCCGAGCCGCCGAAGAACATGCGTCTTTCTTGGCCTATCGACATGGCCGCGAATTCATTGCTGATGTGGCAGTTGTTGTTGCACCACACCTTGTTGACGTGCAGGCCGATCAGCGCCTTGGCTTGCGTCTGGGCCTCCAGGTCGGCTCCCAGGGCGTCCTCCAAAACGGGGATCGATTGAAAGGCCGAGATGCCGATGAAGCCCTGGGAGCGGCCCACCGACATGGCCTGAATATCCCGGCGGGCATGGGCGAGCTGATGGTACTCGTCCGAATGCAGGATGAAGGGTTTTTTCCAGGACTTGCGGGCCAAAACCTCTTCCATGGCGAACCAGGAGAACAGCAATTGGACGGCCAGACCGTTGATGCCGTAGGTCAGCGTGTCGAAATCCAAGATCGTGTTGGTATTCACCATCCTTTCGGGTGTGAAATTGGATTCGCCGTTCACGCAGTTGGCCAAGGGAGGCGTGATAAAGGGCTGGATGGAGGTCATGGCTTGGGTCACGAAAGCGCCCCGGGCCTTGTCCCCCACCGTGGGAATGCGACGCAGAATGAAATCGGCCAGCGGCATGGCCGTGTGCGGCGCCTTGGAAAGCCCCGCTTCGAGGAATTGACCGCAAGGGTTACTGAGAAACGCCTCGCTGGCCGCGTGCTCGCCGTCGTGCGGCATATTGAGAATGATGTCGTAGCAATCCTGATAGGTAGCGGCCTCTCTCTTGACGAGCCAAGCCAGTTCAAACGCCGTGACCAGTGTGTCCGTCACGCCCGACTTCCAAAAACTCTCCGTCTGATCCGAAGTAGATCGGGTCATTACCTCATTGAGTTCGTCATGGAAGGCGGCCAGATGCCGGGCTCCCTTACGGGCCATGGTGTAAGTGAGCGGGTTGAAGACGTGGCCGCTGGTGGGCGAAAAACGGATGGCATCCGGCATGAGACGCGCTAGGCGATCGGCCTCATCGGGCTTAACGCAGCGGCCCATGCAGACGGCACCGGCGGCCAATAGCTCGCGCAGAATGCGCTTCAATACCGCCGACGTCTTCCCGCTACCGGGCCGGCCACAGACCATGATGTGGGTCATGGCCTCGGAAAGGCCGTACAGTAGTGGAGTTTTCTTTCGTCGAAACATCTCAAGTTCTCCTTTTGTGGTTTTCCGTGGGCGGTGACCGAGGCCAATCAAGACGATTTAACGGGAACCGGGCGAGCCAAAGATGATTCTCTGGCCACAGAGGCGGAAGCTCCCGAGGTAGTGGAGTTTTCCCGGAGAATACGGGCGATCGTGGGGAAGGTGAGTCCGCTTTTGAGATGCGTGTGGATGTCGGTGTAAAACGCCTTGAGAAACCGGGCCGCGCGTTCCGGCGGAGCATCATTGGGGAATTCTGCGTAGGCTTTTCCGTCGGCGTTTTGGTAGTCCAGTCGGACCAGGCCGGCCCGCTGCTGGCGGAAGTGCTTTTCCAAATCCTTGCGGGTCCATTTTTCGGCCAGGCCCCGCTCGATGAGCGCGGTCTGGGCATTAGGATCCGTTTCTTGGGAGTAGAGATAGGCGAGCGATCCACCAATTCCCGCTTCGATCAACCGCTTCTTGTTGGCCGGCATCAGCCGTTCGTCGGTGTTGAGGCATTTGGAGATTTGTGGTTGCTTGTAGCCCAGTTCCTGCCCTGCTTGCTGCAAGGTCTTGCCGGTGAGCTGTGCGTATTGCTGGATGGCATCCGCCATTTCCACGAAGCTCATTTGACTGCGGACGGTGTTCTCACTGACCGCCATACGGAAGGATTGGCCCGGCTCCAAATCTTCCGGAAAGGTGCGGGCCAGGATCTCTTTCCAGCCGAGTTTCTTGGCGGCCAGGCAGCGGGTGACGCCGAAAATTACTTTGCCGTCCGGAGCCACGCCGATGGGAGTAAGCTGGCCAATGGAGGCCAGGCTGCCGGCCATGCGCTGGATGGCCTCGTCCGTGGGCCGACGGACGAGCTGGGAAAGATGCAATTTGGCAAGAGGAACCTGGGAAACACTCATGGATTTGCCTCCAACAAAGGGGAAAATTGCTGCAACTGCCCGCGCAATCACGGGGGCGGCTACGAAACACGCCCTCCCGTCACGAGTCTGTGCAATATTGCGGGAAAAAAATTTCTTGCTCGGTGCGCAAGCGATTTGCGCAAGCGTGGCAGAGGGATTACGGCGAGCGATCGGAGCCGGCCTGTTGGGCGGCTTGCGACTCGATGCGACGCACCAGCTCGACGGTCTGGTTTTTGCCCGTCGTCAGGCCCAACTCGCGGTAATGCACATCGAGCCATTCGATGATTTCCCCGCGCGTCGCCTCCCCATCGAGGGCCACCAGATCGTTTTGGGGCACGCCGGGCTGAAAGTCCGGATCACTTTTGGCGAGAAACGCGAGTTGGGCCAATTCCCGTTCGAGATTCATCGCCATCCGCAGGCTGAAAAACG
>JANQPP010000003.1 GCA_028289405.1 Pirellulales bacterium | reverse complement strand
CGCTTCCGTCGTCTCGTCGTCATCCTACAGGTCTCCTTGCCAAGCTCGGCGCTGGAAACCTTCATAACCCATGGATCCGTTTTTCAATAGCAGGCCAGTCTCTTTGACGACGTCAACGTTTGGTCATCGGAGCCGCGATCAGACAGAACGTGAGGTACCTAAGGAGGGCGCGTATTGTAGAGCTAACCGCTCTCATGATCTGCGGCGACGTGTAGCACCTGTGCGGGCAGGTGCCCAGCATCATGCGAACTGGTGGGCAGATCGCCGTTTGAACCGGATGCTGAGCGACGGCCTGTCCACAAGTTCGCCCTCGCCGACGCGTCGGGTTTCCATGAGCGAATCGCGCGGTACGTGAGTGCTTCTTGCTGTTCACGTGCTATCCAGTTCGAGCAACCGATGCATCAAACCAGGTCGGTTTGGCATATGTGCGAGCCGGAGACACATTCGACCACATGACGCGTCTCCGGGCGTGAAGCGTCTTCTGCTTTGTAGACTCTGACAGGCGAACGTGCACAGTCGGCCTTGAATGCTTGATGGGTCGCGCAAAGGGTCGATCCGAATTTGCAAATGTCTGTTACTGTGCGTAAGGTCGAGCCTTGTTCTCAGCTCCCAATCGCGTTGCTAAACTGAGTTCATGGGGAATAGCTGACCTTCCTTAACTCAACCAGGTTTCCTTGAGAATCGAACGGATCAAAGGTATCTATGATGCTATTTCGTTTTGGACCGATCTTAGCGTCTACGATAGCGGCTGCTACGTTGGTCTCCTCTAACACAGCAGGAGATGTTTCCAACGGCGGCGGGGAAAAACGGGAAGTGTCCAATGCACAGGAAACTCGACACGGCGAGAAGGAACATGAAATCAAGCAAGGCAAGATAGGTCCAGCGCTCACGGTCCGTCCAATCGATGCCCATGGTAAATCTATCTCTCGAGCTTATCTCATGCTGTGGAGGGCACTGGAACCTCATGAGGCAAAACCGGCCAAACGAGTGAACGGCCAAAATAGTTTTGGCTATTACGATCCAGTTATCTGGGAAGACCAGAAGCAAAACGCGCGGTGGGTACACGCACATTCAGCGTATCTCAACGACGGAAGGCATGACTGGAAAGAAAAAGCTTTTCACTTTCTCTCGCTCAAACCTGGACAATATCGCGTCACGGCGGTCACATACCGCCGAAAAATGAAGACGCCCGACCCCACGCCTTGGGGAATGAGTGGCCCATTTACTTACGACGGGACAACGCCGGTGTCGATTGATGTCGTACTAACGAAGGGCAACGCCGACTTTGCCGTGCGGGTTGTGGACATGGATACTCGTCAACCGATCGCCGGCCTTGCCGTTCGACTTCGTACGGAGAGTGGTGTGCCGATTGTTCACGGCCGTGGCAGTGGCAATTTCTTCGAGTGGACCGGCGACAAAGGGGAGGTGCGTTACGCGCATCTAAAGCCGGGCGAATTTACGGTACAGGTGCTTGGCAAACTCGCTCATGTAAATGATTTTGTTCAGTACGAGCCGGTCAAGGAACTTATACCCGTCGTTGTCAAACGCGGTCACAATTCGACCGAGATTGCGATCGTTCCAAATTACTTGTCACAAGCAGAAATCGACGATCGGTTCCCGTTTTCCGTGTTCGGCCGCGTTACCGACGACGCTGGAAATCCGATGCACGGTGTTGAAGTCCGCGCTAGAACGGGCGTCGGCACACTGATAGGCGGTGGCCGAACTCGAACCGACTCGGACGGCAAGTTTCGCTTGTATTTCGGACCTGGATTGTGGTTAGTGAATGCCGAAGACGATGTCCCGCTGGGCATCGGTGTACAGGCGGCACATTTTTCCGCCGAAAAGCCAGGTTGGACACTTGACTCGGACGAGGGCTACATCTTCTACCTGATGACGGATCAAACGCCACGACAATTCGAGACAATGCTCAAACAAAGTGGCGGCAAGTATTGGGGAAAGGACTCGACTGAGGAGGTCGTGTTCGCAAACCAGCCGCGTGAGTTGAACCTTGTGCTCAAGCGTGACCGCAACGCAACACGCTAGAAAGCTTCGGAAAATTCCACGGAGCAACACGGACACGTGTGAAACATCGTGCAAACGCCGGTGGCATCTTTTTACGTATCCAGCTTGCGGCGGCCTTCCTTTTTTTGCGACTGGAACCGCTTCTCCTTGAGCCGGCGTTCTCGGGCAGCCCGAGACGGTTTCGTGGGACGACGGGGCCGTGGTTTTTCCGCCGCTTTCTGGAGCCAGCTTCGCAATTTCTCCAGGCAGTCGGCCGTATTCCGGCCTTGATCGCGAAAGCGGCTGCTGGAGACGATTAGTTCCCCTTCCTGATTGATGCGGTTCGCGTAGCGTTTGGTGAATCTCTCGCGGACCTCTTCGGGGAGTGAACCACTCTTGTGGACGTTCCACCGCAGCACCGCCTTGGTGGCCACTTTGTTGACATTCTGGCCGCCGGGACCGGAACTGCGGACGAAGGAGAAATGGAATTCCCGCAGCGGGATGCGAATCTCTTTGTTGATTTCCAGCATGGCTAGCTCTCAAGACCTGGAGAGTGTATTCCACATCGCATGTTTCGCTAAGCTTCGAGGCACAGCCTTGCCTTCGCGCGGACCGCGGGTAGGCGATTATGCTACACTTTTCGGTCTTGCCAGAGGGGTTCGTTCAGGGCAAAACGGGAGATGGGCATGCGGCTGTCAAGATCACTCATTTTTTTCCTATGGGTATCAACCTGGGGATGCGGGCCGACCGGGGCGGAACCTCCCGCCACTCCGCCGGCGCCACGCATGGTGCGAGCCTCCTATTCTCCACCAGAGACCGTTCCCGATTTGGGCACTCGTTCCGTAGGCGAAGACTGGCCCTGGTTCTTGGGGCTCTCGGGCAATAACCGTTCGCGGGAAACGAATATCAACCTCGATTGGCCCGCGGAAGGCCCGCCCATCGTCTGGCAGCACCGCCTCGCAGAAGGGTACGGCATGCCCACTGTCAGTCGAGGACGGCTGTTTCAATTTCATCGTACCAGGAATGAAGCCAGGCTGACCTGCCTGCATAACGAGACCGGCGAAGTCTTGTGGGAAACGACCTACCCCACTTCGTACCAAGACTTCTATGGCTACAACAACGGGCCGCGCACTTCGCCCGTCGTGGATCGGGACCGCGTGTATACCTTCGGGGTGGAAGGCATGCTTCAGTGCCGCTCCGTGCTGGATGGGGAGTTGATTTGGAGCATCGACACAACCGAACAATTCGGCGTCGTGCAGAATTTTTTCGGTGTCGGCAGTACGCCCGTCGTGGAGGATCACCTGCTGATCGTGCAAATAGGTGGCAGCCCCCCTGGCAGCCCGGATGTCCGTTCCGGGCGTGTGGAGGGGAATGGCAGCGGTATCGTGGCTTTCGATAAATTCACCGGAGAGACCATCTATCAAATCACCGACGAGCTGGCCAGCTATGCTAGCCCCACATTGGCCACGATTGGGGACCGGCGCTGGTGTTTCATGTTTACCCGTGGTGGGCTGGTCGGCTTCGAGCCGAAGAGCGGCCAGGTGGACTTCTTCTATCCCTGGCGGGCCAGCATCATCGAAAGCGTCAACGCCAGTACGCCCGTCGTTGCCGGCAATGAAGTGTTTATCTCCGAGGCATACGACCTGGCCAAAGGCAGTTCCTTGCTCCGGGCAAAGCCGGGCGGATACGAGGTCGTCTGGAAGGATGAGCCTCGTTCGCGGAAGAAAGCGATGCAGACGCATTTCAATACACCGGTCTACGTGGACGGCTACCTCTACGGATCAAGCGCTAGGCATTCCGCGGACGCGGAGCTGCGTTGCGTGGAATGGAGTACGGGCCAAATCCAATGGTCCGTGCCGGGGTTGGGCTGGTCGTCGCTGTTGTACGTAGCGGGCCATTTCATCTGCCTCAGCGAAAACGGAACGCTGCGTGTGCTGATAGCCAATCCGGAGAAGTATGAGTTGGTACGTGAGGTCGTACTCAGCCGTCCGGACGACCTCGGCGGAACCACGCGCGTGACGTTGCTGCGGCCACCCTGCTGGGCAGCCCCGATTCTTTCGCACGGCTATCTGTACGTGCGAGGGCGAGACCGATTGGTCTGTCTTGATATTCGAGACGAGGCGGCAGGCGCTCGCTGAACGCGATGTTTAGCATCAATGGTCTTTCGCTTCTTCGGCCAACACGGCCAAGGCGTAAGCAGTCGCACAGCGGCTGATCGTGGGGCCGAGTTGGTCCTTCAGCGAAATGACTTGCGGGGACCAGTCGAGAACTGTCAGCACTGAAGGGACCAGGAACGCTCCTTCGCCGGAAGCAATCACCGCCGCTGGAAAATTGCGGTTCTGATAGACCTGCTGAATAGATCGTCGTAGTTGGGCGATTTGAGCGTCACGCGCCGCGTGTGCCATGGATACCGCATCTTCGTTGGAAAAGATTGAGCGGTCCGCGCAGATCGATCTGGCGAGCCGGTCCCGCGCAGCAACGATCGTGGCCGGTCTTCCGTCCGCGGTATTACGATCTTGTTCGTCCTCTGGCAGCGTCTCAAGAGTCAAATACACATCGCGCATGGTGGCGAAAAATTCTTGGGCCACGGGGCAAGTTTGGCCCCGCCACGGCACCGTGGAAACCACCGCGCACAAGGGGCTGCGGGCCACGCCCGTGTAGACCAGTTCTCCGGCCAGTAGCCGCGCCGTGTCGTGTTGTCCCTCCGTGCTGGGCTGGCCAGACTCAATGGGAATGATGTCGGTGGTCGTGGAGCCGATGTCGATTAGGAGCGCAGGATCCGCATAGCGGGCGGCAAACCGTGCGAGTGCGTGCCAGTTTCCCGCCGCGACCTGCCAGGGATCGTCCAGAGCTTCCGCCCAGGAAAGCCAGCCTCGCTGGATACCATAAATTTTCATGGGAGAGTCCGGCGCCGCTTCCCGAACGGCACGGAGGATGTGGTCCACGCCTTCCGCCTTGGTGGTAAAGCAATCCGCCAATTCGCCGGTCATCGTCACGGCCAAGGCATCTTGCTCCGGAGCGGCTTGCATCACACGCTGCAACATGGCTGCGAGATTCCGAGGTTCCTTCCAGAGCGCGAAGGGAGTCGACTGCGCGTATTCCCGCGCATCGGCTGCTTTGATATTCGCTCCACCAATATCTAGTCCCAGCCAGTTCATGCAGCCCCCTCGTCGGAATTCGATAGGGACGCATCGCGCCGCACCGTTCCGTCACGGAAGAAGCGAAGCGGTTCCGGCGAGACGTCCAATGGAATTGGCTCTCCCTGAAGGACATGCCACCAGGCTTCGGCCAAGTTTTGGCGATAAGCTTGACGGAGCCCGATGTAGGAGGTTGTCAGGCGGGGGTTGACTTCGATCACCGTGTCCTGGCTCCCGTCGGAGGCGTCCGCCAGCACGAGATCCACGCCAACGTAACCTGTCGCTGGTGGTAACGCTTCGATAGCCCGTCGAGCCAATGCGGTGGCCCGAGCAGCAAGCGCGGATGGAAGTGGCAGACCTCCGCCCTGGTATTCGAAGGTCCCATCATTCCCAAGAAATTGCCAGCATGGTGTTAGTGGCAAAATCTTCCCCGAACCACACAGGCAAGCCACACTCGCCGCGCGACCAGGGATGAAGGCTTCCACACGCCCTACTCCGGGAGAAACAAATTGGCCGGCATCCCTCGTCGTGATCAACCGGATGCCTTGCGAATCGGCACCGTCCAGCGGTTTCCACACCGCGGGCAGAGAGAGCGTATTCGGAAAGTTGGCGCCTTCGTGGACGTGCATTCCCGGCGGCGTTCTGACACCCGCCGCGCTCAATGCCTCCGCCGTGGCATGTTTGTTGGAAGCCAACCGCACAAATTCCTCGTTGGGTCCCCACAAACGTCCTCCGACTCGCGTCACAGCCGCCACGAGGTGGAAAAGGATGCCATCGTTTTCCGGCGCGATGATAACCACACCATCCGCCGCTTTCGCGCAGCCGTGCAGCGTGTGTTCCATTTCCTTCCACGAATGCACGAGCTCCACACGGCATGCGGGTAGCCCGTGCTGTTCCAGCGCGGCATCCCAAGATACCGTGACTTCACATTCAGGGAGACGGGCAAAATCTTCCGCTAGAGCCGTGGCCATCGCGCGGCCCTCTGCGAGCAATTTCCGTAGGCCAGGAAGCGGTTGGCCTTGCTCGTAGAGGCCTCCGCCGGTGAGGTATTCAAAGATAAAAATTTTCATGACAAGGCGGCGGGCATCTGGTGGACGAGCACAAGCTTTTTTGTGGACCTGAGAAACCTCGGCCCTTTTCAGACACGGGGAGATGTTCCAATAAGTCGAAAAAGGTTTTCGTGAACTACTCTTCGCACACAGCGATTGACGCGTAGTTGCCTTCCTTTTCACCTCGTGCGAAACTGACAGTAGGAATAGAGAACCAAGCGAGCTCCTGCTTGGGACTTACTGAGTTTGTCATAATGGACATTGCAATGGACGTTCCCGCGCCTCCCAACGACGATCATGAGCTGCAATTGCTGCCGCTCGATCCGGAATTGGAGGTCGCTGGACGGCGCCAAGCACTCTCCCGGTTACCCGTTGGTGAATGCGATTCAACCGATGAGCATACGGAGCCCCGCCCTCGTCCGCAATTCACGCTGAGCGAAGTGCTGGTGCTCACGGGTATCTGCTGCGTGACGTTGGCTTTGGGGCGGATTTTTCCACCGCAAATCGTGGCGGGAATCACCGGATTCTTGACCTTGGCCACGCTGACCGTGATGCTGCTCTTGGGTGCCACCGGAGGAAAAATCACTGCAGCCTGGACCATCATTCTGCTCACCTACTGTTTAACGTGTGTGGCAGCGATGTTCGGCTAGCCTCCACCGAGGGCCATGCATACCCGAGTGATTTGCCGTATGCCCATGACCGTGCACGTGGAGTTCTTCGGTATTCCCCGCCTACGCGCTGGTATCGCGGCCACGCAATGCCAGGGGACGAGTTTGGGAGAAGTGCTCCAAGAGTTGGCGGAGCGGTTTCCCGGCTTGGCGAATGATTGTTTTCAGGGGAACCGATTACGGGATGCGTTTGCCGCTAATCTGAACGGAAACCGTTTTGTTTCCGATCCGGCCACGCCGCTGACTCGCCAAGATCACTTGCTGATCATGTCCGCGGACGCCGGCGGTTAGGGCAAATCGTGGAATTCATGAGTCGAATCTTTGGGCCGCCGTCGGTCGGATCTTCGGAATTGTTGTAGGACCATCGCCGCATGCCACCTTCTGATCTAAACGGATACCACGGAGCCTATCTCCGCGTGGACGTTTCCACTGGTCAGGCGGAGCGCGTCCCGCTGCCGGAGAAGGTGCTGAGGGCCTTTCTCGGGGGAGTCGGGTTGGGGGCGTGGATTGTGTTGCAAGAAGGCGCTGCCAAGGCTGACCCGCTTTCAACGGAAGCTCCGTTAGCCTTCGTGTTCAGCCCGCTGGTCGGCAGCCCTTTGACCACTTCCGCCAAGTTCGCCGTAGTGGGCAAAAGCCCTCTCACGCAGCGGTTCAATGACTCGCTCGCCAGCAGCCAATTCGCCCTGGCGGGGAAACGTTGCGGCGTGGACGCGCTAGTCCTCGTGGGCCAGGCGGAAAGCCCTTCGATATTATTGATTGATGAGGATGAAATCCGGCTGGAACCGGCGGAGGACTTGTGGGGAGAAACCATTCCCACCGCCGAGAAACGGCTGCGGAAGGTATGGGGGCTGGCCTATCAGTTCGCCGTGATTGGACCCGCCGGAGAACGGCAAGTCCGCTTCGCCACGATCTCGCATGATGGACGTCATGCCGGTCGTGGCGGCCATGGGGCGGTATTGGGATCGAAGCGGCTCAAAGCCGTGGCCGTGCGTGGTGCACAACGCTGCACTTGGGCGTATCCGCAAGAGTTGGCCCAGTTCGCCAAGGAACTTTCCGCCAAAAGTTGGGGGCCTGCCACCGCCAAGTACCGCGAGTTGGGAACCATGGCCAATCTGCTGGTCTTCAACCGCTTGCAGGCCCTGCCGACCAGGAATTTTCAACGCAGCCAATTCGCCGAGGCGGTGGAACTTTCGCCGGAACACCTGTCCGCCACGCGGCAGAAAACGCGCGATTCGTGCGCCGCTTGTACGATTGGTTGCGAACATATCTATGCCCTGAAGGAAGATGACAGCCCAGGCGTCCGCTTGGAGTACGAAAATGTGTTCGCCCTCGGTCCGCTTTGTGGGGTGTCGGACCCGCAAACAGTCTTGGAGTGCTCGCGGATTTGTGACGAGTTGGGGTTGGACACGATCAGCGCGGGCGGCACGATCGCCTTCGCCATGGAGTGCGCGGAGCGCGGCTGGCTGGATATTCCCTGGCTCCGTTTCGGCAATGCGGAAGCGCTACCTCGGGCGCTGCAATCCATGGTTACCAACGACGAGCTAGGCCAGTTATTGCGGCAAGGCAGTCGGCGCATGGCCGGCATGATTGGTCACGATTCCATCGACTTTGCTCCCCAAGTGAAAGGCCTGGAAATTCCCGGTTATGAGCCACGTGCCTTGCAATCCATGGCCTTGGGTTTCGCCGTGGGAAGCCGTGGAGCGGACCACAATCGCTCTGGTGCCTACGAGGCGGATTTCTCCGAAAAAGTGGATCGCCTGAATCTGCGGCCCGAAGATGTTTCCCACGCGGTGGAATCGGAGAACCGTGCCGCAATTTTGGATTCCCTGATTCTCTGCAAATTTCTGCGGGGCACATTGAGCGACTTCTACGCGGAATCCGCTGAAATGTTGCGGCTGGTCACGGGCTGGGAGATCGGACCGGCTGAACTTCAAGAAACAGCACGGCGCATCGTGAACGTCAAAAAACGTTTCAATATGGACGCGGGGTGGGAAACCGGAGAAGATTCACTGCCAGCGCGGTTTTTTGAAGACCAATTGCCTGGCGTGGCACATTCGTCCTTCACGCCAGATCGGTTTCGCGAATTGGTGCAAGCCTATTACGCGGAGCGTGGCTGGCGAAAAGATGGACGGCTCACGGAAGATCAGGCCCTCGCGATCTCGATGGCGGAATCATGCAACCCTTGAAATTCAGTCGCGAAGACTCTCAAAGCTCGTCGACATCTGGGAATCCAAACTTCTCGCAGTCCTTTGGCTTGGAATCCTCTCATACGCATCATGCCCATTGAAATCGAACAAAAATACCGGCTGACGAACCCTGATGCTTTCATGCACCGTCTGACGGCACAAGGTGTGAAACTCGCCGCGGGCATCGAGCAAGTGGATACCTATTATGCCCATCCGGCGCGAGACTTCGCGAACACGGACGAAGCACTCCGCCTGCGTCGTGTCGACCAACAAAATCACCTTACGTATAAAGGCCCCAAACTGCACTCGGGGCGGAAGACGCGGCGCGAAATCGAATTCCCTTTAGGAATCGGGCCGGAGACAGCCGAACTCGCGAGCGAGTTGTTGGAAGCCCTGGGCTTCCAAAGCGTGCTGGAAGTACGAAAAATTCGGCGAATAGGCCATTTTGCTTGGCGAGACTTTCAAGTGGAGATTGCCCTCGATCAAGTAGATCGGCTGGGAGATTTTGTGGAACTCGAACTGAAAAAAGGGGATGGCACGCTCGACGAGTGCCACGCCGCCCTGGATGCCGTGGCCGACGAACTTGGGCTCGCCGACCCTACTTCCACAAGCTACCTGGAAATGCTCCTTGAGAACCGCAGCGGTTCATAGGGTTCGCTTGATTGCGCAAGCATCCCATTCTTCTCCTTCATAAGGCCGCGCTCTGCTAGCGGGCCTATTGTCCGACCACTTTTTCGAGTTGTTGGATCAGGAGGGCTTTTCTGGTTGAAGAGATCTTAACGAAATTGCCGATTGCATGGACTGCTTGCATATCTCGACTTGGAGATCGTGTGCGAGAGCAGCTACTCGCTGCCCGATCAAGGCAGCCTGGAGTTTTTGCTAGGAAGCTGGATTCCATCATCTTTCACAGGGCATGTAACGTTTCAACGTGATCCGCAACTTGCTTTTCCAGATGCGAATCGTTGATCCACGCGAGGAGGAATGGTCCTGGCGCGGGAAAATTCAGCGCGCTCACCACTGGGCGCCTGGAGAGTGGCGATTGCGGTACGTCTGGTTGCTGTTGCTATCGATGTTGCCGGTGGGGTGTGCCACGTTTCGGCCGGTCGTCAGCGACTTGAAGCATCGCCATTTGGCCCGGCAAGCCTGGAGTTCAGGAATGGAGTCGCGTTTTCGGCACCCCTACTTGTCTGATTTCCGCCATGGCTGGAAGCAGGGCTACGCCGATGTCGCCGGTGGTGCCGATGGACGGCCACCGCTGTTGCCCCCCGAACGCTATTGGAATGCCAGATTTCAGAACCCTATTGGCCAGGCACGCACTCGCTCCTGGTTTGACGGCTACCAAGCGGGCGCTCAATCCGCGGAACAGGACGGCGTGAGGGAATGGTCGTATGTCGTCACGTCGGGTGCACATTACCCATCGCCGCAAGAGCTGATGACACCGCCCGTCTGGATCGAGGAAGACGGTGCCCCCGAATCCATTCCACTTGGCCCAATGCAGCCCGCGGCCGGGCAGGGAGAGGCCTTGCCTCGTTTTCCTTCTCAGCCGGCAGTAGCCGGCAGAATTCCCGTGCTGTCCTCGCGTCCAACTCATCAAGTGGCGACGAATACTTCGCCAAGTTGGGGGCGACCGATTACTCCCAAGAGCGTGAGTCCACCGCCATCGACCCAAATCGCGAATACGAAGCCGGCGGATTCCCCGGCAACCTCCGTGGCTTCGGCCACTGCGCCACCTTCGGAGGTATCGCCGGCAAGTTTTCTGCAAAAGCAGGAAACTCAGAATACCTCTCCGGTAGATCGATCCGCCACGGATGAGATACCCGTGAAATTCACTGGGAATCCCTTGTTACGCAAATCATCCGCGCAAGATGCGGTGAAACAGCTTTCGAGTCCACCGGGCAATAGCTTGCCGCCACCGGAGCCTCCCGCCATGCAGCCCATCTCGGGTGACGTGGGAGCGGAGACGCCGAGTGCCGTGGCGGTACGTGCTCCGGCCACGAAATCGCCTCAGCAGGACAGATCCACGAGTTCGCATCCTCCAAAATCTCAACGACAACCAATGAATTTTTCGTCCTCGCGTCGGGGCTGGAACAGAGATCGGCAAATTGAGTCACGGACACGGACGACCAGTGGGGCGGAGCCTTCCCCGGAAGGCAAAGGATAGTCGGCCATGCGTATTGGTGTTCCACGCAAATTTTGGCTTTCCGCAGTCCTCGGGCTCGTGGTATGCGCTGGCTGCCTTTCTTCCACGCATAACGCCATCCCCGTGGACCGCTTGCCGCCGAGTTTCTTGCCGCCATCAAAGCGGCACTTGGTGCCGGTCGATTACACGCTTTTGGGAAGGACGCAGCCGCCGCACCATGTGATCGGCGCCGGCGACGTATTGGGGATTCACATCGAAGGCGTGCTCGACAATGAATCCGAGGCACCGCCAGTCCATTTTTTCAACGAACCGACAGATGGACGTCCTCCGTCGGCGGGCCAACCGATTTCCGTGCGAGAGGATGGCACGGTGCGGTTGCCGCTCTTGGATAGCCCCGTGCTGTTGGCGGGGCTAACGCTCGACGAAGCCGAGGACCGTCTGCGCGAAGTCTACACTTTGGAAGAACGTGAGATCGCGAATGTGGACCGAAAGTTCTTCGTGACGTTGATGCAGCCGCGCACGGTGCAGGTGATCGTCGTTCGTCAGGACGCGCCAGCCTCCACACCGGCCAACAAAATGCGCGAGGCGGCCGTGATCTCCAAGCGTGGCTCGGCCTGGGTGCTGAATCTTACCGTCCCTCAAAACGACATTCTCCACGCCCTGGCCCTTTCCGGCGGCCATCCTGGCAATGATGCCAAAAATGCGCTGTGGGTGCTTCGCGGTGGGGCGGGACGCTGGCAGGAACTGGCCGCGCGGTTGGAACAGGGGCAAACTCCCGAGGTGGTGTTTGATCAGCAAATGCCCCTCAAGGTGCCGCTGCGGATTCCACCGGGCGCCTTGCTGCCCTTCAGCGAAGAAGACGTCACGTTGCACAACGGCGACGTGGTGTTCATTGAATCCCGCGAATACGAGTACTACTACACGGGCGGATTTCTGCCTGGCGGAACTTATCCTCTGCCCCGCGATTATGACCTGGATATCTTCGGAGCGATTTCGGCTGCAGGCGGCTCTCCTGGAGGCCCGGGAGGTTCCAACGCCGCCGCGCAACTTTTCCGCACGGGAAGTGGGCCGGGCAACATCATCCCTCCCACGCGGCTGATCGTGCTCCGTACCATGCCTGATGGCCGTCAACTCAAGATCCACGTGAACTTAAAGGATGCCCAGGACGACGTCCGGCAACGGCTGATCATTCAGCCGCAGGACGTGCTCATGCTGTATTACACGCCGGCGGAATTAGCGGGCAACATCGCTCTTAATTTGGTGAACTTCCAGTTCATCTTACGAGATTAGGGCGTGTCGAGGAGGCGATTCGTATTCAAGGGCCGAGAGAGAACCGGTCAATAGACGGTTGTTTCTTCCTCGGCGGTCACGGGATCTTGGCGGTTGGCGCTGGTCACGCTAGCACGGAACACGCCTGCTCCCGCCGCAGCACCGGTAAGCGTCACCCGGAATCGCACGCTCTCACTGGCGCGGAGCTCGCGAATGGGTACGAACGCCACGTTCCGGCCATTCGGTGGCGGCACAGGATCGACTTCCGCCTCGACGGCAAGCGAATTCAGATTCAGTGTTTCGGGGATGCTCAGGACCAGGCGCACGTCTTGGTCACTGGCGGTACCGTTGTTTTCCACATCGACGAAATAAGTCGTGGTCTCCCCGATCTGGATCGCATCGCTCAATTCCGCGATGCGGACGGACAATTGCGGCGTGCCCGTGGTTCCGCCACCATTTGGTGGGTTTATTGGCGGCGGGTTTCCGTTGTCCGGTGTCCCCGCTCCTCCAGCTCCTTCCAGAATGTTCACGCACGCTTCACGGTTGATATTGATTCCCGTATTCCCCCGCACGGTGACGCGGCTGCACGCGCGGGCCGCTGGCGAAACGCACTGGCAGCGGACGCGGAAGCGGCGACCTTCGCCGGGAAGCAACGTATCGATCCGCCAGATCGTCTCTCCGGTATCCGCGAATCCTTGCGTGGCATCGGTGGGAAAGAACTCCTGCGGATATTCGTCGATCACGTCCACATTACGGAGGGCCACGTCCCCTACATTTCGCACTTCGGTCACGAAGTCGATCGAGTCGCCCACGCGGGCTTGGGCAGGAGCCGTTTTTTCCACCGTGAGTCGAGCTTGCGGCGCGACGGGCGCGGCTTGGACATCGACGCATGCCTGATCTCCGGCCCGAATCCCGCCATCTCCCGTGAGCGTCACGGTATGGCAATGCCGGCCTTCCGCCACGGCTTCAAAGACGACATCCACGCGGGTTGAGGCGCCGGGTTCCAAGTCGGCCAAGTCTTTCTCGATCGGCCCTTCCTCCTGGTGCCGCAAGCCCGGACCGAAATCATCCGTGAGCAACAATCCTGTCACCGTGGTGTTGCCACGGTTGGTAATGGTGATTCCGTAGGGAATCTGCTCTCCCACACTAGCTTGCGCCGGGCCGACAATGTCCACGCTCACCGACGGTGCCAGGAATGTGGTAGTCAGACAGTCGCTAATGGTGAGCCCCTCCGCCGTTGCCACGCGGGCGCAAATGTTGGCGCTTCCCGTGGCTTCCGCCCGCAAGGTCACGTCAATCGCCGCCGTTTGCTGAGCGGGCAGATCGCCCAGCCTCCACTGCAACTCATTCGGATTGGCGGTCGCGGATGGCTGGCTGGCAACGTAGGCGACATTCGCCGGCAGCGGCATCGTCACGAACACGTCCCGCAACGGCGCCTGCCCAGGGTTGCTCACTTGCACGCGATAGGTCATCTCGCCGCCGAGACTGGACCGCGATGGCCCTGTGACCCGCACGGCGACGTCCGGGGCGGTCCATGTGCGTTGGATCCGGGTCCGTCCGATGGTCAGTGGTCGCGTGTCAGTCGATGTGTAGCCGGAAGGGCGGATGACTTCGATCCGAATTTCGTTCACACCGGGAACTGGTTCCAATTGGGCCAGCTCCACGGTGGCTTGTCCCGCCTCATCCGTGAAGGCTTCCGCCAAGGTGCCGCCGGCGCCGCTGCCATCGATGGGCGTCAATTGCGCGGAGGGCCCCGAGAGAATCTCATAGCGGACGCGCCATCCGGCGATGGGAGAATTGTCTGTCTGTCGGGCCACGGTGGTGGTCAATACTTGTCGCGTGCCAACCGGATGCACGGACGTAGGGGGCGGCGTCCACTGTGCGTCGACCCAATAGATCGTGGCCGATCGTCGCCGCTGGTCCCAATTCGGCACATCGGGTGCCAGCACGGTGACATAGCTGGTCCCTTCCGTGGCGGAGGTCACATTAATCCATGCCTGTCCTGGCGCGATGGGAATGTCGTCGTCCGTTTGCGGCGTGCCCCGAGAAAGCGTGAGGGATTGATTCTGCGTGGTGCCGACCGCGTAATGGTTATCGATCTTTCGAGCCAGTCGCGGATAGGCGCTCCACCAGCATTCGGCTCCACGTTTCAAGCGGCTCACGAATTGGCCCGCGCCGTTGGGCGCCAGCATCCATTCGACTTGCCCCTTACTCTCGGGACGTCCATCCGGCTGCATGAGGGAAGAGATCAAGATCACTTCGGTTCCCACGGGCGCGATCGTTTCGCGCGGTTCCAGCGACAATAGCGTGCCGGAAACCGTCGCTGGAGCGGGTATTGGAATCGGGCAAAGGCCGCTGGCGAGTGGTGTCGTGGCCAATTGGCCCGATTCGGTGGCGAACAGGCGTTCGCCGGTCGGGTCGATGGCTGGCACACGAAGCTGAGCGCATGCCGTGGACGCGAACATGCATACCGCCACGCAAGCGCGGATGCCCGCGCTGATCAAGCGGTTTCGGAAATGTCCCTGTGTTGAACCGTCCATGTTCCCTTTGCCCACCCACAGCGGTAGACCATCGCTACAACGTCATGTTGCCTAGCGGCGCCTATCGTAAGACTAGCACGCAAACGCTTCCCGTGAAGCGTTTTGTCAACACTCCATGGGGCAAAAAGGCAACATTCGTCGCGCGGATGTTTCCGATTGTATCGCGGATGCCGCTTTTTATGGCGTGATGCCGAAGAAGAATGGCCACATCGGAAGCTAACCGGCACGCGTGGCCTGTTCCGCATCGCGAGGTGGAGGGGCCGCGTCGGGGACTTCATCACGATTCGGAGCCGCGGGAACGATCGCTACTTTTTGGTAGAGCATTTCCACAATATTTGTCAGAAATTCGGCCTCTCCCGTCTCCAGCAGGAGGGCGACTTTGCGGCGAATATCGCGGTGGTGGTTCATTTTTCGCGCCGCTTGCACGGCTCCGTCCGCCGTGAGCGCGCCACCAGTGCCGAAGCGGCTGTACAACTCGTCAAAATCTTCCTGTCGCCAATTCGAGAAAACCGCTGGGTTTTCCCGCACGACCTCTTCCACCAGGGGGTTCGTCTGCCGATCGAGGGTGCGGTGAGCAAGTTGCGCTGTATCTTGAAAGAACTCGTCGACCAGTACGCCCAGCCCTTCCGCCAAGCGGCTAATCGTCCGCTCGTGAGGTTTGGTTCTGCCGGACAAGATCCCACGCAACGTCCGCTGGTCGACGTGAGTAAGTTTCACGACGTCTTCTTGCGTCAGTTCCAAACGCGCCATGATGCGGCGCAAGTTCATGGCATAGTTTGACATTCGACCGTACAGCGGCTGGTCATGGTCAACCGGGACACCTCTGCCTCCTCTTTCACCGTCCCGGCTGCTTTTCCAGGATAGTGTAAACAAGTACATTATTCCAGGTCTTTCGGCGAATTAACGAATTAGGGGGATTCACGGCAAAACGGCCAGCATACTTTCGCCAACTGGCGTGCCAAGCCGTCTCGCCTGTGATAAAAAGATCAAACATTGCGGCCCGTCCCTCCAATTTCGTAGGCCACGAACTTTGACTCACCCCAACGCCACCTCCCTCATGAAAATCTCGCCACTGGTCTTTTTGTTGTGCGTCGCCGGACAAGCCGTTTCTCTGCTGGCGGCGGATCGCCCCAATTTCGTGTGGCTCATTTCGGAGGACAATTCGAAGCATTACCTCCGGCTTTTTGATGAGCACGGCGCGGAAACTCCGCATATTGCTCGACTCGCGGCGGACGGTTTGCTTTTCGAACACGCCTTTTCCAACAGCCCGGTCTGTTCCGTTGCCCGTACGACGTTGATCACTGGCTGCTACGCGCCACGGATCGGAACGCAATTCCATCGGCGTTTGCGGACGGTTCCCCTTCCCGGCAATTTGCGGATGTTTCCCGCCTACCTGCGGGAAGCCGGCTACCACACGACCAACCGCCAGAAGAAGGATTACAACGCGGTCGAGGGAGCAGGAGTCTGGGACGAATCGTCCGCCCAGGCAACTTGGCGGGACCGCCGCGCCGGCCAGCCTTTCTTCCATATGCGCAGCTTCGGCACGACACACGAAAGTTCGCTGCATTTCTCGGAAGCGGAAATGCAGGCGGAGGCCACGGAAACGGATCCGGACCAGGCCAAACTCGCACCGTACCATCCCGATACACCCACGTTCCGGTACACCGTTGCCCGCTACCATGACCGCATCCGCCAAATGGACGGGCAGATTGGCGAAGTCGTGTCGCAGTTGGAGGAAGATGGTCTGCTGGAAGACACGTTTGTCTTCTACTTCGGCGACCATGGCGGGGTGTTGCCCCGCAGCAAGGGATACATCTACGAAAGTGGATTGCATGTCCCTTTAGTCGTCCGCGTGCCAGAAAATTGGCGGCACATTGTCGATGCCCGCCCTGGTTCGCACGTCACGGGATTCGTGAGTTTCGTCGACTTCGGACCGACGTTGCTCAACTTGGCGGGCCTCTCTATCCCACAAGAAATGGACGGCCGGCCCTTCTTGGGGAACGGCGTTTCGTTATCCGACGTCAACGCGCGGGAGGAAGCTTTTGGCTATGCCGACCGCTTCGATGAAAAATATGATTTTGTGCGGACGTGGCGGTCCGGACGTTTTAAGTACATGCGAAGTTATCAGCCGTTCAACTTCGACGCTTTGCAAAATAACTATCGTTACCGCATGCTGGCCTACGCGGAATGGCGCGAACTTTTTCACGCAGGCAAGTTGAATCCCGCACAAAGCCAGTTTTTCCAGCGGCGACCAGCCGAAGCCTTGTACGATCTCGACGCGGATCCCCATGAGGTCCACGATTTGTCGGGCGATCCGGAGTACGCGGACACCCTGGCCCGCCTTCGCACGCGGCTTGCCGAACATGTAAAAAACTTGCCCGATTTGAGCTTTTATCCGGAGAGCTTCTTGATTAATGAGCCATTCGAAAATCCCACGGCGTTTGGCCAGGGGCATCGGCGGGAAATCTCCATGCTCGTCGAAATTGCTGACCTTTCGCTGGTCCCTTTCCCGGAAGCCCAGGGCGAAATCGAAGCCGCGCTGGAATTCCCTCACCCTTGGGAACGGTATTGGGGGCTCATCACTTGCAGTTCCCATGGCGAAGAATCGGCGCCCTTGGCCGAAATCGCGCGGAGGCTCGCGGCACAAGACCCGGAACTGCTTGTCCGCGTGCGCGCGGCGGAGTTTTTAGGGCTCATCGGAGCCGAGGATCCGCGCCCTGTCCTCCGGCAGGCGCTGGCCACCACGCGTTCCGGAGCGGAAGCGAATCTCATGCTCAATTCGTTGATACTGCTGCGAGATGGCCAGCCCGGATATGCCTTCCCCGTGAAAGCAAATTGGTTTCGGTCTAACGTGGCGCAAGAACCTTACGTTCAGCGCCGTTTGGAGTATCTGCTCGCTCCCCGTTGAATAAGGGAGCGTCGCGACCAATCGAACAGGATAACGCTAAGCCGCTTCGGAGTTACAAGCCGAGGCAGTTAAGCGACCACCAATTGCGCCAGCCCAGCAAAACATCTGACTGGAGATGGGTAACGGCTTGCAAATCGCTACCTTTTCCCGATTCAACGAACCTATCCAGCGCGGGCTGTGTCGAATTGGAACATCTTAACCGTAACCCTTTGGAATCGGCGGAACTAGCAGCCCGTTGAAAAACACTTTCCCCGTAGGCGGCCAGCGGCGCTAGATTGATGGCGGGTGAGTTTTGGGGCATTAGATTTTCCCTGACGAGGAGC
>JANQPP010000215.1 GCA_028289405.1 Pirellulales bacterium | reverse complement strand
CCCCGCGAATCGTCCTGCAAAGTTGGCTTGATAGGTGTTTCCGGGACCCGGCCGCAATCGAACTCTCAGAGTGCCGCCGTGTTCGCGGCGGCGCGCGGTGGCGTCACTGGTCCATCGCCCCCGCCACACACTACTGTTTCCAAAGTGCCCAGGCCCATCGGCAACAGCCGCCTCGCCACCTATCTGGATGACAATCATCACACAGGCCAACGCTGGCAGCACAAAAAAACGATTCATCATGTCAGCTAACTCCGGGGAACCAGTCCCCATTATAGTGAGCGTGCGTCCCCAGGCAGTCGAATTACCGGCGACGGGCGCCGACTCGATGAGACGAATGTAGGGGTTTTAGGGGCTGGAACAACGGGGAAACTTGACGAGCTGGTGCGCGGCGAATTAGTCTAGCTGGTAAGCAAATTTCGGCTCGAACCACCAATGTGCCCAACTTGAAGGGCGGCGATCGGGCCACTCCAACGGTGGACGTCTGCTCCGTGGGCAGCGCATGTCCGCCTGCGACAGGGAAGTCTTCGCTGATTCCAAGCCGCCAGTCGCCTCCTCCCTTTCACAAAGTACTGCTCGCATGCTGTGGCCCATCGTTTGGATTTCGTTCATGGTCGCCTTGATGGTGGCCACACTGGTCATCGGACTCCGTGAAAAAAGCGCCCGCGCGAAAGCGATGAAGGACATGGCTCCGCAATCGCTGGAGCCTTCCGAGGCCGATGGTGGCGAAGCTCCTACGCCCATCGAGGATGGATTTGGCGATCCGTCCGCGCCCGAAGAGCTGGCGGAACTGGACGAGAACGCGTTCAAGTGATGTTCAGGTCCTACCGCGTTTGAAGCTCCGCATCTATACTGGCCGAAATTTTGTGTTGGCCAGCCACGTTCCGCGGAGGAACTATCTTGATTGGATCGTCCAAACCCGCTCTGCTCGCCTTGGAAGACGGAACGGTGTTTCACGGAACATCTTTGGGAGCCGAAGGCGAGACCACTGGCGAGGTGGTGTTCAATACGTCCATGACCGGCTATCAGGAGATCCTGACGGATCCCAGCTACTGCGGCCAAATCGTCACGATGACGTACACCGAGATTGGTAACTACGGTGTGAACCAATATGACGTTGAAAGTGGCCGGCCCCAGGTCGCCGGATTTATCGTTCGCAACGAAAGTCGGTTGCGGAGCAACTTCCGCTCCGAAGCGGATCTGTCCGACTACCTTAGCAAGCAAGGCGTGGTGGCCGTGAGCGGCATCGAC
>JANQPP010000207.1 GCA_028289405.1 Pirellulales bacterium | reverse complement strand
TCACCGCATGATCCACGTAGGGGATGAGGGAATTTGTCATGGCTGCCTCCTGTCGATCACGGTGTTGCGCTCGCCAATCCGTTGCACCAGGTGAACGGGGCCAGCCACCAGTCGACCATGCCAGAAAAGACAGAATACATAAAGGACGTTTTGAGTCCTGTTGGCTCTTTCGCGGGAAGTGTAACCGAAATGCCGCACTTGGCTCCGCGCGGGATGCAGTTTTTGATTGACCAGGGATGCGATCGGTGGCAAGGTAAAAGTGCCACGGAATCAACAAGGAGGTACACCATGGAAATGGAAGTCTGGCCGCTAGGACGCGTGTTCCCGCTCACGGTCGATCGCTCGGCGCGATTGGTCGTCCCCCTCAAGACCCACCTGCGGGACGCGATCAACTCGGGCGAAAAGCTGGTCGGCGTGGAAACGCCCGATGGGGGCTTCGAGGTCAAGACCTACTCGGAATTCCTGCGGACCGTGCAAGATTATTTCGCGGCCCGCATCCCACCGGGCGTGAGCCTGGCCGATGAGTTGATCGATGAGCGCCGGGCGGAGGCGGAGCGTGAGTAGGGTCGTCGTGGACGCCTCCGCTTTGCTGGCGATTCTCTGCCGGGAACCAGAGGCCAGTGCGAGTTCCGAACGCGTCTTCGGTTCGCTGATCTCCACCGTGAATCTGGCGGAAGTTTATTCGAAGACTCGCGAAAAAGGGATTGAAGAGGAGGCGATTGAGTGGGTTGTCACCGGACTGCAAATCGAGGCCGTGGCTTTCGATGACGAAATGGCACGGATCACGGGCGGTCTGCGAGAATCGACGCGATCGCTCGGCCTGTCGCTGGGAGATCGGGCCTGCCTGGCCTTGGGGATTCGCGAAAGCCTGCCTGTGCTCACCAAGGACCGTAAATGGCAAGACGCTGACGTCGGCGTGGAAGTTGAGATCCTCAAACGCGCCATGGATCCACTGTTGAATTGATCGATTTCGCCTGAGTTCACTCCTGGATGCCGCGTTGAAAGAAAAGTCCTGTGGGCCGTGTTCGGCATATCCGAAAAAGGCCGCCGAGTTACCGGCGGCCTTTGAATGTATCTCTGAAAAAGAAGCCCTAGTTGAGAATCAAATAGAGCACAAAACGGTCGACCATGGCTTCGGCATCAGGAAGAGAAATCTTCAACGCGGCAGCGGCATCCGTCACCGGTTTGCTCTGCAAAATTACGTTTCGCAGTAGTTTGCGATGATTGGAGTCGGGCGTGAAGTATCGAATTTGTTGCTGCATCCAGCTGGAACCTCGGGACATTAAGTCGCGCGCAATCACGTTCGCCAGTACATCGTCGGTCGCTCTCGCGAAAGATTCCGATTTCTCAGTGACAGACCGCTTCCGTGAAGCAAGTCCGTGCCGTGTTTTGCGATTTCGCTCGCGTTGAAGCCCGGCATACTTGTCGTGCGCCCGCAGTTGACGATCCATCTCTTTGCCAGGTTCAGCCGCCGTCAGCGGTACGTCATATCCCCCAAGTAGGATGAAATACATTCGCAACATGGCGTCCGTGGCCTGTTCATCCGGTGGATTGGGAAACATGCGTAGGGCTTGGCCCCGCCGCTGCAGTAGTCCCGTTCGCCGCTCAATCCACTCGCGGTCAAGCCAAATGCCATGATGGATCGCCGGGAGTCTTGTTCCCAATGCGAGGTTCCGTTTGGGCCGCTCGACGATCAGTGCGTTGGTTGGTTCCTGCCCACGCCGGTCGGCCGGTTCAAGGACCAATTGGGCGTAGCCTACGCTACGAAGGCAGGACGGGATTTTCCAGGTGCATTCACCATAAAACAAAGGTCCGCCTCCCAGACGCTCTTCCACGCGAGTTAGTCGTGCGTTGCAAAACGCTGGTCTTCGTTTCGTCGGCCTCATGACATCGGGAGTCGAGTCGTACGAATCCGACTTAGAAAATTCCGTCTGACCAAGCGGTACGCGTTTGGCGTCGAGCAGACGAAGCCGGCACTTGAGTGGCTGCTGTGATGTCGAGATACAGACCATTCGGAGCCGACTGGGTTTGTCGCTTGAGCGCTGGATGAGGAAGCCGTGCCTCTCAAGGTCCGAAGGGCGACCATCGGTCAACAGGATCTTCCCGTGCCAACCTCGGCCATCGTTCAACTGCAACGCCGTCGTTCGTAGTGTCGACATGTTCCTTCTCCCAAAAAGATTTGCGAATTTCAAAGTTCGCAGAATCGTATTTCTGAGATTGGGGAACTTTGCGAGCCGCAGTGCATCCGCAGCGGCCACGCAATGGCCTGTGGCAAAAGCAGTTGGGGATCGCCTGGGCGCCGATTTCCGCCCGAAATCGAGCGCTATTTCGGATGGGTTGCGGGGAGAAGTCGCGAGGACTGCTTGATGCGTCACGTGGTATTTGTTACTCGCCACGCATTGAGCGTTTCCGCGATCATCGCGCGGCGTGGAATTGGCCAAGGCAAACACGCGTGGCGAGCAGCGTAACTTCCATGAAAAGTCGACTTGAGGGACACGGCTTGGCGCTTGAGGTGGCGTTGGCCGCCCATCGACGAAATAGGCGGGGCAACGGCCTAGTCACCTAGCCTTCAGTTGCCCGTCAACTCATCGAGTAGATTTCTAGTCCGCAGAAGATGGGGATGATCAGGCGGCAGTTTTTCAATTTGGATTGTGAGTGCCTTTTTCAGAAATTTGACGGCGGTTGCCGTATCGCTCAATTTCTGTTGTACCTCGGCCATATAGAAATAGTCCAGCGCCATCCAGGGATGACCGGAAGGTAGCCGCCGTTCGTCGATATCCATGGCACGTGTCAATAAACGTTTGGCCACGAGAAGATCACCTCGATTGGCTTCTACCCGTGCGAGATTGGAGTAGCGCGTGGCCAGGGTCGGATGGTCCTCTGCGTAGTGGCGTTTGCCGATGCGAATCGCCTCCACCAGCAGCCGCTTGGCCTCGGCGTACTCGCCCAGGTCTTGCTCCACCCGGGCCAGATTGG
>JANQPP010000204.1 GCA_028289405.1 Pirellulales bacterium | reverse complement strand
CGAAACCGGGAGGATCGATGTCCTGGTGACAGGAGGCACATGTTGTTGACTCACGGTGCTTTGCCAACAGGTCGCGAATCGTAACGGCCCCTCGCGTGTCAGGCTCCACCGACCCTACGTTGGGGGGCGGCGGTTGTGGAGGCTGGCCAAGAATCCGCGTCAGGACCCAGGCGCCTCGCGTGACGGGCGAAGTGACCGTGCCGTTAGCAGTAACCTTGAGCACTGCGGCTTGGGGCAGCACGCCGCCGCGCGGCAAGCCGGCCGGCAAATTGACTCGCCGAAACTCCTCGGAGTCGACCCCTTCGACGCCGTAGTGCAGAGCCATCGTGCGATTTAGCACCAGAAACTCTGAGTCTATGATGTTGGCGACATCCAGATCGTGAGTAAGCAACTCGCGGAAGAAAGCCTCGGACTCGGCCACCATCGATCGCTGCAAGACTGAGTCAAACTCAGGGTACAACTGTTGGTCCGGAGAGGTCGCGTCGATCCGTCGAAGATCGAGCCATTGTCCCGTGAAATTGCGCACGAACGTCTCTGCCCGCTCCGAGGAAAGCAGCCGCTCAGTCTGGCTCCTCAACCCGGCGGTGGTGAGAATGCTGCCGTCCTCCGCCGCTCTCGCTAACTCGTCGTCCGGCATCGAGCCGGTCAGAAAATACGCCAGCCGATTCGCCGTCGCATAACCATCGAGCCTTCCGGGTTGTTCAGCAAAAAATAGAAACTGCGGCGAGACAAGGACGGCTTGCAGCCCGACCTTTAATGCATCGACGAACTCGCGATCATTCGCCAAGGCGTCGATCGCCAACTGAACAAAAGGCGCGGCCTCATCGGGCTGCAGCGGACGACGAAACGCGCGCCGCGCGAAACGACTAATGATTTTCCGGATCGCAGCTTGTGGGTCGCTCGGCTCAATGGCGTAGCCAATTCGACGATCATCCTGCCAAACGCGTTTGTGCTCCGGCAGTTCCTGCAAACCGACGTCGCCGACTAGATCCGTGACGCTTCTGGGAGGCCAAGAGCCTAGCGGTCCCTCGACCTCAATCCACTGTACTGCTACCCCACGGCCCGTGTATGCTCCGGCGCCTGTAAGCCATACGCTTCGCCCTTGCTCGACGAAATCGCTTCCATGCGGCTGAATATTCAGCAATTCATGTTCATTGAGATATGCCTCGAACTCGACGACCCGTGGCTGTTGCTCCGGCATCTGAAAGAATCCGATCGGTCGCAAGCCTTGGAAGCGATGCGCAAAGATCTGGACGGCCACGGGGTCGCCCTGAGATTCAACGGCGTACGCAGACACGCGGAAGCGATGACGTCCTGCGGCTGGAGCGCTGAATTGCCGGATGTTGCCTCCCGACGCAAACAGCACGACGGCGTCATCCGTTTCGCGAAAGATCACGCGGTGCTTTTCACCCGAAACAGGGTCGAGGATGGCACGCTCCGGCGTGTCGAGATTCTCTCGGAACTCAGACTCTCTTTCAACGACAGACGTTTTGAGAATCGCGGCGGTTGCTCGCGCAAGTCGATGGCCGCGTCGACGGCTACGGAGGCGGCCTCAAGGTACTTTTCGATCTGTAGCTGGGAAAAACGAAGTCCCTCGGCAACCGTGTCGAACCCGTGCAGGGGTGTATCCTCCGGCAAGAGGTCTCTTAGGTTGACATTGATGTGTAATAGATCGCGGACCGTGTTTTCGTACTCGTTGCGATTGAGTCGCCGCAGTACGGTTCGCCCGGAAAGCTGCTCTTGCTGTCGTTCATGGCTTCTCAATAGCTCTCCCAGGACGCGAAGAAGCTGCTGTCTGGTCGCACCAGAAAGCTGTTCGACGTCTTGCGGCGGCATTTCTTGTTGAGCTATGCGATCAAAGACTCGAACCCATTGATCGAATGTCTCCTGCTGCGAGTAATCCCTCGAAAGCACTTCCAGATCCAAGCCGCCTTCGGACGGGTCACCCGAGTGGCAATCGTAGCAGTAGCGCTTTACAAAACCATCGACTGCTGAGAACGAATCCTGGGGCGGCTGCGCCATCACGGGTTGCCATGCGTGGCATAAGATCAGTTGGGTGGCAAACAGCGTCGATCGGAAATAGATGCTCATGCAGTCCACTCGCGTGTATCGCTATATGGCCTGAAGCGGCAGATCAAATCCCGATTACCATTCTAGCGTGAAGGCCACAGAGGACCTCATCCGGTTTTTGAAACCATACGACTCCGCGGAACAGGGTGCTATTGGTTCCTAGGTTCAATCTGGATAGGATATTGCGTCTACTCAAAGTCTGTCCGGCAAATAGGGTGGTTGATTGAGCGGACCGGCAACCTTGCTTCACGAACCCGTTACCGCGCCTGCTCCCGTCGTCGTAGGTTTTCGACAGCGGGTGTATGACCATTTGGCGCGGCTAGTCACCCAGCGCTGGTGGCTGGTGATTCTGATATGGGTTCTGGGTTCCATCGGCCTGCGAATCTTCGCACCCCGCTGGAATGACGTGACCCACGACGGGGACCTGGCGTATTTGCCCGCCAACATGGCGAGCGTGACGGGGGAACGCCTGCTGGAAGAGGCGTTTCCCGGCCAATTGTCCAAAAGCCAGGTCGTGATCGTGCTGTCGCGGCCCAACAGCCGGCTGCGCGGAGAAGACTACCAATTCGCCAGACTACTAGCCTCCGAATTCGCGCCCGAGGCTGGGCATGATCTGCCTATCGTGGAGGTCCTATCGCGGGATACGGAGGTTATCGGTACCAAGCTCCGCAGCGAAGATCGGCAATCGGTGCTCACGGTCCTCAAGTTGGAAAATGAGTTCATGGCCACGGATAACATCCGTGTGCTGGAGGAGATTCGGAAGATTGTCGATTCCCATCGTTCTAAGCTGCCCGAGGGCCTGCAATTGGGAATCACCGGCTCTGCTGCCGTGGGCGGGGACATGCTCGGCGCCGCCTCGGAGAGCATCAAAAACACGGAACTGACCACCGTGGTGATGGTGTTGATCATTCTGCTGATCGTCTACCGGGCGCCGCTGCTCGTCTTAATTCCCCTCACCGCGATCGCCTTTTCAGTGCATGTAGCCACGAGCCTCGTGGCGGCCCTGACTCAACTCGGGGAAGTTCCCGGTTTCGAATGGTGGAATTTCAAGATTTTTACCACTACCAAGATTTTCATCGTCGTGATTCTGTTCGGCGCGGGGACCGATTTTTGCCTGTTCCTGATTGCCCGCTACCGGGAAGAACTGGAGCATGGCTTGCATCGCGTGGAGGCTCTGGGAAAGGCCCTTTCTCAGGTGGGAGATGCCTTGCTGGCTAGCGCGCTGACGACGATTGTCGGGCTCAGCATGATGTTCTTCGCGGACTTCGGCAAATTCCGTAACAGCGGCCCGGCGATTGGGCTCTGCCTGGCCGTGGCCCTCACGGCCTGCATGACGTTAGCGCCGGCGCTGCTTCGAGTCAGCGGTCGTTGGGCGTTTTGGCCGGGAAGACTGTGGCGGCGTGATGCCCACTTCACACCGATCTCCGATTCGGACGAGAGTTCTTATACCCTCTCGGGACTTTGGGACCATATTGCCCGTGCCGTGGTCACACGGCCCGGCTGGATCCTCGCGATTAGCGTGGCCGTGTTGATTCCCTTTGCCTGGGAAGGTCTTTCGGTCAAGGTTACGTATGACCTGCTCAACGAATTGCAGCCCTCGGTTTCCAGCGTCCAGGGGGCGAAGTTGTTGCGTGAGCATTTCCCAGCGGGAGAGACCGGCCCGGTCACCGTGCTGGCATTTCGGCCCGATGGCGGATTTGACACCAAGGAAGGCCGGGAGGATATTGGCGAGATCACCAAGGATCTCTATGAAATGGAATCCGTGCATCACGTGCGGAGCCTCACCGAGCCGCTGGGGGACGCGCCCGGCTATATCAACGTCTTCAGCCGTGGCGGCCAAAAAAAGATCGCGGCCATGCGGCATCGCCGGACCTTGGATACTTATCTGACTCAGGAGCCGGATTTGCAGGGCGGCGTCACGCGGTTCGACGTCGTGCTCAACCATGAACCGTTTTCCACCGAGGCGATCGGTGCCCTGGATACGATTGAAAGCCATTTCCAAAACCTGCAGCAGTCCGGACGGCCACGCTGGAAGGATACGCAATTCGAACTCGCCGGCACCACCGCCGCCATTCGGGACCTGAAACAAGTGAACGAGAGCGACCGCCTGCGGATTCAAATCTTGGTGGTCATCGCCGTGCTGTTCGTGATTTTGCGGATTCTCCGCCGCCAGGCCATTTGCGTATTCCTGATTATCTCCGTGCTGTTCAGTTACTTCGTGACCATGGGAGTGACGGAACTGGTCTTCGCCTGGCTGCACGGCGAAACATTCCATGGCCTGGACTGGAAGGTTCCTATCTTCCTCTTCGTGATCCTGATCGCGGTGGGACAAGATTACAATATTTACCTGGTAACACGCGTCTTCGAAGAACAGGCGGCCAATCCACCGTTGGAGGGACTTCGACGCGCCGTTACCCGAACCGGTTCCACGATCACGAGTTGTGGGATCATCATGGCGGCAACTTTTTGTTCCATGATCACCGGAACCATGCGCGGCATGCATGAGTTGGGATTCGCGCTTTCCCTCGGAATCCTGCTAGATACCTTCGTGATCCGTCCCATCTTGGTCCCCGCTTTCTTGGCCCTCTTGGCCCGTCGGGACCATGCGGAACCCGTGGTGAAGCCGGCTTCTGCCTAAGTCTCGGCTGCTGATTACGCTCTGTAATCAACCTCCGCTATATCTGGTGAGCGAGGCAATTTGTCACATCTCCTTTTCTGGATGTGGCTTATTTCTATTTCCATGCCCAATCGGGCATCACGAGCGGTCCCGCAGGTGTTCCTGGCTTGACTAATTTACCTATTTTATGCATACTGCATATCTAGCCAGTGCAGTTTGTGCAACAAAGTCAACAGGCCACGTCGCAGGGGAGAGGGACGCCCGGGGTGAAGCGGCGTGCCCAGTTCGTATTCCTCGATCGTCTCTCATCAAGAAGGAAACGCTCATGAAGATCAGCAAACTCTGGGTTCCTCTCGCGGCGTTTGCCGTGTGGGCCACGTGTGGCGCGGGGCAACACGCCTGGGCCACGCCCGTCAGTCTCAACTTCACCGTACTTGATAACGTTACCGGCGTCGGCAATGGCCAAACCGGAAATGATGCCACTTTCATCTATCGCGCGGATTTGGCCGCGACCGGTTTGGATGAAATCACAAGTATTCGCATCGTGGATACCTCCAGCGGAGTGGGCGGCTCCAGTGGTGCGTTCACGGGTGTGGACATTGATGGCGTGATCATTTCAAACGTCCTCACCAGCGACGCCATCCAGGTGAACAGCCTGCCCAAGGCCAATCAGGTCATTCTCTCGCCGTCCACGACCCAGTTCATCGCGGGTACGCAGACGGCGCCCGTGGCTCCGAATCTATTCGGCACGACTGGCGGCAACATCGACTTCGCCTTTGCCCGGTTGGACGCGATGGATGCCGACGGCATTCTTCCCGGAAGTGGCTATTTCAGCATGGGGGCCGGCGGCGAGCTGTCGATCAATTTTGATACTCCAATCGATCCCAATGTCCATCGCTATCTGTACATTGGGGAAGTGGGCGGAAACGGCGAAACATTTGCGGCCGAAGCCGTCCCCGAACCGCATAGTCTCTTGTTGGCCTTGATGGCCGGTCTCTTGTGCATGGCGTCACGAATTCCCTCGCTTCGCCGCTAGTGTGTCAGCAGAGGCGTCGTGACTCTGGCGCTGCCCCTTACAGCAGCGAACTTGTCGCGACACTTCCCGAGACACGAAATCGACTCCTCAGGTTTGTCTCCTCGTTTCCTCTCGGTGCAGGGGGTCCAGAGTCTGTATCGCCCGCAGCGACAGACCATGGGCCCCTTTTTTTGTGGAGGAACAACCGGGACGCGGCGAACTGCCTCCATTCCGTCACGCCGAATTACGCACCAAATTTCCCCAGCCGTCCGGCGTTGGCCAGTGCCAAGGACATCAGATACTTGGCCTCGAACTGCCCCAAGCCGCCCCGCAAGCATTCCGTCTCGCTGAATTCGCGGCAGGGATCAGGCCGGCAATGCGCCGCGTGCAGCAGGGTGGGAACGGGATGCCAGCTATGACTTTTTAGGGCACTGGGCGTGCTGTGGTCGCCCGTGACGATGAGCACGGTCGGCTGTAAATCGAGAATCGTGGGAATGGCCGCGTCCAATTCCTCGATACGGCGGACTTTTTCATCGAAGTTGCCGTCCTCGCCGGTGCTGTCGGTGTATTTGAAATGCAAGAAGAAAAAGTCGTGGCTGTTCCACGACTCACGCATCAGACCGATCTGTTCATCCAGCGTTTGAGGCTGCCCCACGATTTCCATGCCGACCAGCCGGGCTAGCCCCTTGTACATGGGATAAACGGCGATCGCGGCGGCCCTTAGGCCGTATACTTCTTCATAGGAAGCCAGATCGGGGCGAGGGGAAAACCCGCGCAAGGTGAGCCCGTTTGCTTTGGCTTCTCCCTGCAATAGCTCCTCGGCTTGCCGCACGAACTCCGCGGCAACTTGCGCTGTTCGCTGGCTCTGCGAATCCCTCGCCCTGGGGGCCAAGGGGGGCACGCCGGTCGCTTGTGGATCGGTGTCGTCGACATCGCCTCCCAGGCCCTCACCCCGAAAAACCACGACAAACCGATGCTCCTTCACCGGCTCCACGGTCAGTTCGACGCCGTCGATCCGCGCGTCCCGGAGCCGAATCGCTAATGGCCCGCTCTCCTCAGTGGGAATTCGCCCGGCACGACGGTCACTGATCGTACCGTCGCTGGCCAAAGTGCAGAAATTTCCTCGCGCGGCGACATCCCGGGGCCCCAGTTCAATGCCAATGCCGGTCGCTTCCAAAGCTCCACGGCCAATTTGGAATTTCAGCGGATCGTAGCCGAACAGCGCCAAGTGGCCCGGACCGCTGCCGGGACTGATGCCTGGCACGACGGGGATGCTCGACCCCAAAACACCTGTCTGAGCTAGGCGGTCGAGGTTTGGCGTTTTCGCGGTCTCCAGTTCTGTTTTCCCACCTGGTTCAAGCGGCAAGCCGCCCAGCCCGTCCGCCACCAGCATCACGATTTTGGACTCGTTCCGTACATGCAGCGAACGCGTCAGGTCATGCAAATCCACGCGTGAATCTCCTCGGGGCCCGGTGGCGAACAGGGTGCATCAGGGAGTCGACTCCCACGCTTTTCCGGAAGTCTACTCTAGATGCCGAACAGATATGCCCTAGCTTATCGGCATCTCCGCGAACTGGCCAGCCGCGCACTATTTCCAACGTGAGTTCGGGAACGGTATCGGACTTCGAAGGATCTCCCATGCGACACCGCGCAGGTTGCCCAGCCAGACGAAAAGTGGCATACTCGCAAAATTGTGGGCAATTGGTGGCGTGAAACGCTTGAATCCCGCGTCGTCGATCTGCTCAGGACATCGTGCAGAACGAATGCACATCCTGGCACAATATCAATTCACGGGAAGCGAGACCCAATGGCTGAAAATAAGACGGATGCCGCCAACGAAAAAGGTGGCCCCCTGCCGCGAATCAAGCTCCAAACCAACAAGGGAGAAATCGTGCTCGAGTTGTTCGAGGACGAGGCCCCGAATACCGTCGCAAACTTCGTGAACCTCATTGAAAAAGAGTTTTACGATGGCCTCACATTCCATCGCGTCATTCCCGGCTTCGTAGCACAAGGTGGGTGCCCGCAAGGAACGGGAACTGGTGGTCCCGGGCATCATATCGCCTGTGAATGCGTCTTGCCCGGACATCACAAACACCAGCGTGGCGTGATTAGCATGGCACACGCGGGAAGGAATACCGGCGGATCGCAGTTTTTTCTCACGCTGGCGGATACACCGCATTTGGACGGAGAACATACGGTGTTTGGCCGTATCACCGAGGGCATGGAAGTCCTGGACCAGTTGGTGGAAACCAACCCTGGTGTCTCTCCGGACCGTATCGAGCAGGCAACGGTTCTTGAAAAGCGGGACCACGAATACGTGCCGGAAACGCTGCCTGGCCGCTAGTGCGTGTCGTTCGGATGTGCCACATGCCCGGCGGTGGGATTTACAAATCTAAATAGCGAAAATGCCCTTAAACCAGAACCGAATGCGCTCCCGTTGCGTGGCGGTTGGCACCTCGTCCAGCCTTTTTGCCAAACGATTTCCTACCCTGACATAAAGGACGTTTCCATGAAAGCCGATTTGCTCAAGCATGGGTTGCTTGCTCTGTTTGCCACCGTTTGTTGCTGGTCGATTTCGGCCTTGAATGCGGCGGAGATCGAGTTCACGCGGAAGGTCATCGACCTCGGCGTCGTCGTCAACGATGTGGAAAAAGCGGCGAAATTTTATAAAGAGGCGATCGGTTTCACGGAACTTGACGGGTTTAGCGTGAGCGCCGAGTTCGCCACCGATGCCGGGCTCACGAATGGCCATGAGTTGAATATTCGTGTGATGGTTTTGGGTAACAATCCCCAGGCCACGCGGATCAAGCTGATGGAAATTCCGGGCGCCAAGCCCAGCAAGCCAGTTCAGCCTTCGGGCAGCGCTTCGCAGCCAGGCGAAAAAACGTTTATTCACACACGGCTCGGTTTTTCCTACCTCACGATCTTTGTCGCGGATACCTCGAAGGCTTTGGACCGGCTAAAAAAAGCGGGCGTGAAACCGCTGGCCAAGGGGCCGATTCCATTGCCTGGCCAATCGGCGGATGGCGTGCATTTGACACTGGTGAAGGATCCCGATGGAAACTTCATCGAACTGATCGGACCAAAAGCTCCACCAAAGCCGGAATAGAGCTAACGCTTGCTAAAGAGGCATGACCGCTGTCAGCGTGGCGCCGTGAAAAGACGGCTTCTTGCGGCGACAAGAAGGACACCGCACGATATCAGCCAAAGAGTCGCGGGCTCTGGGACCGCGGCCTGTCGGCCAAAATTGTCTTTGAGCAGGCTGAAGTCATTGAGATCCACGACACCATCGAGAGTCACGTCTCCCTCGGTAATCGAGGCGCTCCCGCCGAAATTATCCTTGAGCGTCGTGAAGTCTTCCAAATTGACGTTGCGGTCACCATTGGTGTCCCCTGGAATAAAGACAAGATAATCCTCCGGACCATGCAGCGCCGTGCCAGAGGCATCCTCCAATAGGAGGAAAACGGTATTGGAAGTGGTAGGCACCCATTGATCTCGGTCCGTCCAGACGCCTCCCTGCTCGGCGGCGCCCGCGCGAGTGGCCGCGCTTGGAGATCCCGCGCCATCAATGCCCCATTGCACATAATCCGCGATCTGCTGGCCGTCGCCGAAATTGGTTGGCGGAAAATAGATCTGCATGCCGTATCCTCCCGAATCCAGAGGTAGGGCGAATACGAAGTCTCCCCCCAAGACGTCGATATCGACGTGGCCTTCCTCCGCTGGAGCATCATTCGCGAAATGCACAAAGAGGGACTCACCCGGCGCCAGTTCGAAACCGTTTAGCCCACCGGGGGAACTGTACCGCCGGGCTTGGTCCTCGTCATGCGTGCAGAAACGCCATCCATCCAGTGGCTCCTCGTTGACGCCAAAATTGTGGAGCTCCACGATTTGCTGGGCCAAGTTGATGGAGCGAAATTGCACATCACGAGGCGCGCCTACTGCCAAGTTGGGCCAAGCAAAAACAGCGATTGTCAGAAGTGTCCCGGGAATTCGCGGGTGCAGTCGTGTCATGTGAAGCGGTTTCCTAATGATTCGGGCATGTCGGTCTTCGTGGAGCCGGCAGTATCTGCATATGCAAGACATTTTAACCTCCACGAGCCGAAGCAATTGTGAGAATCACTACATATTGCGATCTCCACTTGAGGCCCTCCTGCCGGCTACCGCGGCCCTTGTTCGTCGGCACAAGTTTCGGAAAATTCGCTTTTTTGCCCCTTCCCGCCATTCGCTGATCTGGACAATCGGGAATGAAGTCGGCAAAATAATGGGCTCGATTTTTCACGGCGGAGCTGCGAGGCCGTGGCTTTCTGAATGCATTCATAGAGTGAGGAACGTTGCCGCATGGCCCACTACACCGGTCCCAAGGCAAAAATTAACCGGCGACTTAATAGCATCATCTTCGAGGGTGCGGGAGCGGTCCGTGCCGCGGAGCGGCGTCCCAATCCGCCGGGCATGCACACCCGCCGGGGCAAGACCAGCAACTACGGCTTGCAGATGATGGAGAAGCAGAAGGTCAAGTACTACTACGGCCTCAGTGAAACGCAATTGCGGCGGTTCTTCAACATGGCACGGCGTCAGGCTGGCAACACCGGCGATAACCTCCTGCTGCTCTGTGAACGGCGTCTGGATAATGTCATCCGTCGTGCGGGTTTCACGCTCACGCGCCCCCAAGCACGTCAAGGGATCGCTCACGGGCATTTTCAAGTCAATGGCCGCAAAGTGGATGTGCCCTCCTACTTGGTAGAAGCGGGTGACATCATTAATGTCAAGCCGCGGGGCAATCTACAGACACTCTATCGCAGCGTCCTAGCCGATCAATCGGGCGATCCTCCCGTCTGGATTACGACGGAAAAAGATCAGCTTAGTGCTAGCGTGACGCAGCTTCCGGCTCACGAAGACATCAGTTTGCCGCTGAATATCGGTTTCGTGATCGAATTCCTGTCTCGCTGACCATACCGCGAAGGCCTTTTTTCTCGCAATCCTCCAGCGGTTAGACCATAATCGGCGCTCCTCGAAATTGGCGCGCGGACGTTAAACTTACGCTTCCGCGCGATCGTTCTCATTTCTCAGCCGATCATCATGGTCGCAGCGGATGTTCCGTCGTGCGCGATCACCCGAATCGAGTCACCGGGCCCTGTTCAGCGTATACTGAAGGGATAGGCTCTTCGCGACATCACCTCGATTCACGAACTCCAAATTCGCATGAGAACCATTTCGGCTGTACTCCTTATATTTCTTCTAATGGTCTGTTCCTTGGCGGAGGAATCGCGGGGAGGGGTGGTCGTACTCGCTAACCGCACGCCAGGGGAAGTCCGGTTTTGGCTAACGGTTCCTGGTGGCAAAAAACTGAGTGGCCGGTTGGCGCAGGGTAAAACTTACTCCACGACCACTGATGGGGCGCTCCAAGTCGTTTTCCGCGACAACGGGGTGCCACGCGCCTACGACGTGGATGTCAATTCCGCGCATTTTTTTCATGGGACCGAAGCCGGCGGCATCGATTTGCATCAGATCGGCTTTCGCGAAGGGGGAGAGGTACGCGCCGGAAAACCGGTTTACGCCACGCAGTTTGGACGGCAAGGGCCGGATGTCGTGATTCCGGTCAAATTATTGGTGGATGAGAATGACCCTTCCACGCCGCGGTTCTGGCAAGAAAAACTCCGGAAGCGCATGGAACGCGTATCGAAGATCGTGGACGCCCATTGCGGCGTCCGTTTCGAGGTCGTGGCGTTTGGAAAATGGGAATCGGATGACCGGCTGAACGATTTCCCTCTTTCGCTGCGTGAATTCGAACAGGAAGTCGAGGCATCTCCCGCCAGGTTGGCCATCGGTTTCACGAGCCAGTATACGATTCCCAAAGGACGTACCAATTTGGGCGGGACACGCGGTCCGCTGAAAAAACACATTTTGATCCGTGAATGGTCCAAGCATGTAAGTGAGTCCGAACGCATGGAGGTCTTGCTCCATGAAGTCGGCCATTTCCTGGGAGCGACACATAGTCCGGAGCCCACTTCGGTGATGCGGCCCGTGCTTGGCGACCGTCAGGCGCGATCGGCGAATTTTTTGGTGACCTTCGATCCCGTCAACACGCTCATCATGAGCATGGTAGCGGAAGAGATGCGGCGTCACCGGATCAAGAATTTCGACGAATTGTCCCCCCGGGCTAAGCTCCAGTTGCGCGAGATTTATGCGGCCGTCGATCGAGCCTTACCCGGTGATCCTGCCGCGGCCCAGTTCGGACGCATTTTACGCCGCGCGGGGGCGACACCGCTGGCCGAGGGAGCCCGGCTGGTTGTCGACGCCATTTCCCGCTCTGCCCAGTCCCGCCGAGGCGTGGGAGGGGAAGTTCTTTCTGGCGATCGGCTGACCGAACGGTATGTGCGGAGTGCGGCCGCGGCAGCCGCCGAACTGCCCGAAAAGGTGGCCGTGAACGCCTTTTTGGTGGGCCTGGCCGTATCCTTGGACCGCTCGAACACGGTTCGCAAGAGCCCTCTCAGCCTGCATGTCGGAAAGGTTTACCGTTCCATCGAGTCGGACCAAGAACGTGAGCAACGCTTGCGCGACTTGGGGATTCCCAAAATGCATGGCCGGCACGACCTGTTGCAACATTTCGTCGTTTCCTCCGCTTTGGTCGTGCTCATGGGGTCTCGGGGTGCGGAAACGGTGGGCATCTTCAAGGAAGTTTCCGATTCCCGGGGCGGAAGTGGTTTCAGTTTCGCCGATTTGGCGGCTGACTTGAGCGGTATTCGTTTCGCGGAAGAGCTACGCAACGGCACGCTGACCTTGGACCAGATTTCCCGACAATTCAATGTCGAAAGCTTCGTGCTTGGCCCCTCGGGCCTTCCCGAAGGGCTTTCCCAGGCATCTTTTCGCGAGGCGTTCGGCTCGACCACCGATCGGCGTTTTTCGTCCAAGCGAGACGAGATTAAACAACGCATTGCCGAATTGCCCGGGTTCCAGGCTCCGCGTACGAGGTTGGCGGAAGACAACTCGTGAAGCACGGAAATTCGGAAAGTCTCATCGGCACGCATTGGAAAGCTTAACGAGGCATCGGACATGCCGTGGGATGAATCCTTGGTGCGTCGCGCGACGCGTCATTTGAAGGCGGCGGACCCCGTCCTCAAAAAAGTGATCCAACAAATAGGGCCTTTTAAGTTTCAGCGTAGGGACGGCCCTTTCCCGATGCTGGTCCGTGCCATTGTCTCCCAGCAGATATCCACCTCGGCGGCTCGCTCGATTTGGCGGAGGCTGGAGATGCTGACGCGCCCCGAGGGTATCAAGCCGAGCCGCATTGCCGATTTGTCGGCGGAAGAACTTCGATCCGCGGGGATTTCTCCGCAAAAATCCCGATATCTTCATGACTTGTCCGCGAAGATTTTGGACAACACGGTCTCCTTGCGGAGACTTCCGAAACTTTCGGACGAGGGCGTCATCGAAGAGCTTGTCGTGGTTAAAGGCATCGGCTGCTGGACCGCGCAGATGTTCCTCATCTTTCACTTGGGACGTCCCGACGTGCTACCGCACGATGATTTAGGACTACGCTCGGCCATGCGAGATCTCTACGGTTTGCCCGCGTTGCCGAATCACGCGACGGTCACTGAACTGGCGGCTCCCTGGCGGCCCTACGCAAGCTTGGCTAGCTGGTACTGTTGGAGAAGCAGCGACACGGTTCCCGGGCAGTAACCGCTTGAACACGATTCTCACAATCGCGACGGACACCAAATCGGTATTTTCTTGCCGCCGTCCCTTGAACTAGACTGCCTTCCCGCTGCCGCGTGCCGCACCGCCGTGAGGCGTTGCGGGCCGTCGGAACGTCGGTCGCGAAACCAATGAGGGTGTCGCGCCGCGTGATCCGAGCGCACGGCAGCAAGGGGCGCCCGTTGAACCAAGGAGGGTGATTCGCATGATCCGCCAGGTGTTGTTCGCAGTTGTCGCCGCGCATTGTTCAATTTCTACGGGAATCGCGGCCCGCATTTCCGCCGATTGGTGGTCGGGGCAGACGTCGTCCCTCAATGTGATCGAGCCGCCATCCATGACCGGCGGAGTGCGTCTGGCGGACCGTATGTCCGGAAACGTGGAGGGTACCATCGCCTTGCCGTCCGACGCGAATTGGAAGGTACGTTTCTCCGTGCAGACCGATCGAGAATTCGAAGTGGTCAACGAATTTGTGCGCGTTTTCGTCAATGACGAATTGGTCCGCCAGGTTTTCAACGCGCCGCGAGGGGAACGCATCGAATGGGAATATGCCGTGAGCGGAGATCGATTCGACTATCGGTTCGACTTCCGCAGTTCCCTGGATGTTTTGGATGCCCATCTGGTGGTACTGCCCGCGGAAGTCACTTGCGCGGACTACATGACGGGGGACGCGGATGGGGACTGCCAAGTCAATGTCGATGACTTCAAAATCTTGCGCAGCCACTTTGGTGAGCAGGGGACACGTGCCCAGGGGGACTTTACGGAAGATGGCCGGATCGACTTAAAAGATTTTCGTGTGCTCAAGGAACATCTCTTCACGTCAGAGGTCGCCGTGCCCGAACCGGCAACCTGGCTGCTCATGGTCGTGACCCTGCTCACGCTGGGGACTTTTCGCGCGGCAAGTGGCCTTCGGGCTTGATTTGAATGTCGCGGAAGAGATTTGCTTTGCCATGCATCCAGGCATACATTGGGGAGCTACGGTTTCCCAATTCATGAATCCTGAAGATGCGGCGGAAAATCATGTCTCAGAAGCAGCAATACTCGGCCTGGAATCGACGTCAGTGGCTCTCGGCTAGCGTGGCGGGCATGGCCTGCGGCAGCAAGCTGTCTCACGCGGCGGAAGAGCCGGCGGCTGCTCCGGCGGAACGCCGAGGGCGAATCTTACAATCGGTCTGCCATTGGTGTTTCCGGCCCATGCCCGTGGAGGAATTGGCTCGCGCCGCCGCGGCACTCGGCATGCACTCGGTGGAACTCGTGGATCCTGAGCATTGGCCGCTGCTCAAGGAAATGGGGCTCGTGTGCGCGATCACTTCCAGCCATGGTTTCATGCGCGGTTTGAATCACAAGGAACACCACGACGAATGCCTGGAGAAACTCCGCCAGTCGATTGACGCCACTTCCGCGGCCGGTTTTCCCAACGTGATCACCTTCTCCGGGATGCGGGAAGGGCTCACCGACGAAAAGGGGTTGGCCAACACCGTCGACGGCGCCAAGAAGATCATCGGTTACGCGGAGAAAAAGGGAGTCAATCTTTGCTTGGAGGTGCTCAATTCCCGCGTGGATGTGGAGATGAAAGGGCACCCAGGCTATCAAGCGGACCGCATCGAATGGGGCGTGGAAGTCTGCCGCCGCGTAGGATCTCCACGGATGAAGATTCTATTTGATATCTACCACACACAAATCATGCAGGGGGACTTGATTACCCGCATCCAGAAGTTCAGCGAATATATCGGTCACTATCACACGGCCGGCGTGCCGGGCCGGAACGAACTGGATGATCGCCAAGAGATCCAATACCCGCCCATCATGAAGGCCATCGCCGAAACCGGGTATCGTGGCTACGTAGGGCACGAGTTCATCCCTCGCGCCGATGACAAGATTGCCACACTGCGTCAGGCCGTCGAACTTTGCGACGTTTGAATACGGGGTCAAACCCGCTGGCCAAAGCGTGAAAGGCCACCAGCCGAAATTCGACTGATGGCCTCACGCGGAGTGCAACATGTCACCATGCGTTCGTGTCCGACCGCATGGCCGTGCGCGAGTTCGGCTCGCGTGCGATTCTCCAGGCAAACTTGAGGGACGCCGCCCTCGGTTAGCAAGTCCTAGAAGGTGACGATGAAGTCGAAACCACCGGAGAACTGCTCATCCTCGGTGCCGTTGTCGAACGGCAAAGCCGTCGCCGTGGCATCGTCGTCGAACCAGTCCCAACGAATCTCGGGACGAATCACGAGGTTCGCGTTCGGGCGGTAGTTGAGGCCCAACGTGAGAGCGTAGTAATCGCCCACGGCGTTGGTCACGACGCGTTGGCCGTCTTCATCATCGAACCACTCGAAGCGGGCCCCGGCGGTCCAGCAGTCGTTGATGGTGTAGAACAAGTATTGGTTAATGCCGTGCCACCGCACGTCCGCCGGCGGAGCATTAATCACTTGATTTTCATTACTTCCTAAATCGTGCTGAAACACATAGGTCAAGTTGTCGCTGAGTTGGGTATTCAGCACGAAGCTGTTCATATAGATGTCACCTTCGTTGTTGGGCTGGCCATTGCCGAAGTCGCCGACATTCACGGCCCAAGTGAAGGTAGTGTTTTCCGAGAGGGTCAACGACACGCCACCGAGGAAGGTCGAGGCGTCGAAGTCGTTTTCCCAACCGGCATCCCAGCCAGCGGTCCAGCCAGCGTAAATCGTCACGTTGTCGTTGGCGGCGTATTCACCCAACGCACCCATGTGGGTGAAGGGTTCACCATAGTTCATGGTATACGCGTACGACGTGAAGAAGTTATCGGGAGCTTGGACGACTTCATACCCGATGATCGTGTAGAACCGGCCCAACTTCCAAGTCCAGTCGTTGTATTGAATCACGCCGTACAACTGCGGGATGGCCGAGCCATAGACGCCGCCGCTGTTCCAGCCGAAGTCCCAAGTTTCATCGCCGAATGCTTGCGTGTCGGGACCGTCAGCACCGAACACATAGTCGACGCGGAAACCCCAGTCCCAGCCGCAACCGCCATTGTCGGCGGAGCGTTCCAGCCACGCCCAAACTTGGTTGAACGTGAACTCGTCGGTATCGCGGAACGCGATGGGGCCATTCCGATTGGCGCCGTGGGCACTGCCGTAGATACCGGCGGCGACCCAGCCGCCTGCCGAAACGCTGCTGCATTCATTGCCGGGGAACAGCTTCCAAGGCTCGTCGTCGCAGCCACAGGACGAGCAGGGATCACAGCCGGTGTCACACCCGCTGTCGCAAGAGCTGCATCCGCCATATTCGCCATGGTAATCTCCATGGTCGGACACGGCCGGCGCGTCTTCTACACCCGCCGGCAGCGGCGCGTCGCTCGGCGAGGCGCTGCCCTCCTCTTGAGCATAGTAGCTGCCATACTCATAGGCCGTCGGCTGCACCGACGATTCGTACACGCTGTGTTGTGCCATGACGGAGCCTGCGGGCAGCAAGCCGGCGACCGCCATGGCCATGGTGAATCTGGTCACTCTCATGTTTTTCACTCCGAATCCCTGGAGAACACCTTATCCGCAGCATTGCCACTTTGATGCCGTATTGGACGACGGCTGTGACAACGCACCAATGGGTACCGCCTGGCCTTCTGCAAATTGGCCGTCAGTACGGAAATCGGCATGCATTCGTCAACGAGTTCATTTCGAAGCCGCCGTAATTCGTCTATCTAGGCCAATTAAGAGCCGATTCTGTTAAGCCTTGACGGATGCGTGACGTTTCGTGGCGCGACGCGGCGTTCGTGCTGCTAACCGGTTGGTGGAGATCTGACTGGTGATGCCTGTTCGACCGACGAACACTTGCTACAGGCATTCCGCCGCTCTGGTAGACTTTGCCGGTATTGCCGGCTGTGCGGCGCGACGTTCATTCATGCGCGCTCGTCCGCACGTCTGGGGAAAATCTGGACGCCGGACGGCCTCGCGGAATAGTGTCGACGGCATGGCGAGGTAGGCCGTCCGATGCCAGTCGTCGGTGGCGATCTCGTCTCGCTTAACTGCTGAAACTGGTTTGAAGGCGAACACCGATTACCGAAAAATATCGACGCACATCATCGCGTCGTCGGGAGCATGAGAGTAGAATGCGGTTCGCGCAAACTTTGCCGACAGGCGATGGTTTTCGAGAATGCGTTTGGCCGAAATGTAGAGTCGCTTTTGCTGTTGGGATCGGTCTATTCCAACTCCGCCGGCGCGATATGTCTGAGACACACACGATAAGAATAGGGGTGCCATGATGCAGCGGCGTGAATTCCTGGGACTCGCGGCCTCCGCGCCGCTATCGGCGCATGCCTTTTCAAATAACCTCTTGGCACAACACGCGGAGCACACGGACCACTCCGCATGCGGGCCGTTATACGCCTCTCCCAAGGCAGCCATGCAGGCGGAGCGGGAAACGCTCGCCTTCGTGCCCGCGATTTACTCCGGTACCGGCACGAAACAGCCGGATTATCTGGCCGTGGTGGACGTGGATCCCCATTCCCTTACCTACAGCCAAGTCGTGTCGCGTCTCCCCATGCCAAACGTGGGAGACGAACTGCACCACTTTGGCTGGAATGCGTGTAGCAGTTGCCACGGAGACCCGACCAAGTCTCGCCGTTACCTCGTACTCCCCGGCCTGCAATCAGGGCGGATTCATATCATTGACGTGGCCCAACCGGCCCGGCCCGAACTGCATAAGGTTCTCGAAGGCCGCGAGATCGCCGAAAAGACCAACCTCTCCACGCCGCATACCGTGCATTGCCTGGCTGATGGAAACATCATGCTTTCCATGTTGGGCGATGCCCAAGGCGAGGGGCCGGGCGGCTTTCTCTTGCTGGACGAAAAGTTCGACATCGTGGGGAACTGGGAACGCAGCCTCGAAGGCATGAACTTCAATTACGACTTTTGGTACCAGCCCCGGCACAACGTGATGGTCAGCAGCGAATGGGCGGCTCCCAACACCGTGCGTAAAGGCTTCAATCTGGAAGACGTGCAGGGGGGCAAATACGGGCATCACCTCCACTTCTGGGACTGGAACGAACGCCGCATCGACCAATCCATCGATTTGGGAGAGACCGGCCTCATCCCCCTTGAAGTCCGTTTCCATCATGATCCCGAGAGCGTGCATGGCTTCGTGGGCGCGGCTCTCAGCAGCACGATGTGGCACTGGCATCGCGCGGATAGTTCTTGGAAAGCCGATCCGGTGATCGCCGTGGAACCCGTGGAGGCCGAAGGTTGGCCCTTCCCCGTTCCTGGACTGATTACCGATCTCGTCCTTTCGCTGGATGACCGGTGGCTTTATTTCTCGAATTGGCTGCACGGTGACCTTCGCCAATACGACGTGAGCGATCCGGCAAATCCCCGCCTGACCGGACAGGTGTGGCTGGGGGGCGTGTTGGGCCGGCCCAGCAGTTGGCCCGAAAAGGAGTTCGTCGGCGGGCCGCAGATGTTGCAACTCAGTTTGGATGGCAAACGGCTCTACGTGACCAGTTCCCTATACAGCCCCTGGGACAATCAGTTCTATCCCCAGATGGCCAAGTCCGGCTCCTACCTATTGCAAATCGACTGCGATACCGATCAGGGAGGACTCGCCATCAACGAGCGATTCCATGTCGACTTTGGAAAGGAGCCTCTGGGACCAGCACGGGCGCACGAAATCCGTTTCCCAGGAGGCGACTCCACCTCCGATATTTGGGTATGAATCTTCGGAAGAGTGAGCGTCTAAAAACTCTGTAATTGCAGGTAGAACAGCAGCGACAGGCCCTCCGCCGTGGGTTTGGAGGGAGATCCTTCGAATAGCCAGGTGTAAGCCGGCATCTTCGTGCCGCGATCGAATGCACCGGGTTCGAACAAATGCACGGCATGCCAGTCATAGCTCCGATGGCCGCCGAAGCGACTCAAGGGCGGCCTGATCGGCCTCTTCCCGGAGATCACCGCCGAATCGTGCGGGACATGGCATTGCCAGCAGCCTTGGGAAATGTAGCTGCGTTGGCCCAACTCCCAGGCAACCTGCGCATGGGCCTGCGTCGGTTTGCCGATGAACTTTTCGAAACTCTCGGGATAACGCAGGGCCAGTGCTTCGAACCACTTCGTGACGGATTCCACGGGATACACTTCCTGGTGATTCCGTGCGTTCAGGGGCGTGGCCCGCCAGGCGATGCCCAATTGCCAAACGATGAGCCACGAAGCCGCGCCCCAAGCGAGCCAATGCCATCGATGCCAATGACCGGATTGAGTGCCATTAGCCTTGGTATGTGGAGTCCTTCCCGAATTTTGCGCTAAGTGCTGATTCGAAGATTTGGGATCCGAGTTCTTCCATCTCCTGAGAAGCGTGGTTCCCAGATGAAGCAGTAAAAAACAGATCATTAAAGCCGTTCCCACGCCTCGCAATAGCCAGCCAGTTTCCGCTGTTTCGGTGGCTTCCGGCCAAGGGACTGGGGCTCGCAGCGCGCTTTCCCGCCAAACGCCGGCCAACACACTTCCCAGAAGCATCAACCCCAGCCCCGCGCCGATACCGAGGGCTGGCCTGTCGGAGGTCAGAGAGGCCATCCTGTTCGGGTTTCCCTCGCGCGGCCAGATCGCGAACAACACGCCGCCAGTGGCAATGAAAAAACGTAGATCATCGAAAGCAAACGCCGCAGTACCGGCTAACCACGCCGGTGGATCGAGGTTCCCCAGCGCAAGCCATTGCAGAATGTCGGAAAGTATCCACGCGAGCAGTCCCACGGCCAATGCGGCTTTTTGATAAAAGGTTGCCGGTTGATATCGGCCCAAGTAGCCGTGCCGAAACTGCCGGACGATGATTCCCACGAACGCCGCTTGATGCATGACAAATACCGCGAGACGAAAGTCATCCGAAAAGCTGGCCGTCTGCATGGAGCCAGGCATCTTTGGAATCATGCAAAACGATGTGGCCCAATAAGCGACCCACATCAAGAAGTTCGCGGGAGAAACCGTCTTGTCGCCCTTCGCGCGGTTACCCGAAAAGACGACCAAGAGCAGTAGCCAAGGCTGCCAAATGCAATGCCACCAGGTGGGAACGTATCTCGCCAGCGTTCCCGCTTCTTCGGAGCCGCGCATCCCCAACGCGGGCCAAAGATTGGCTATGCCATGCGTCACGCAAGCGACCGCGAGGACGGCAGCTACCCAAAAGGCCAATGGCGCTCTATCCGTTTTTTCTTCACGTGAGGCTCCCCAAAATAGCCACGCCACAAGCGCTAGCGCGCCCGTAATAGCCGGATCCAGCCACACGGGAAACTCACCACCCGGAATGTTCTGCAAGCTTCCCGTACCGATGCCCACGATCCCCGCAACGATGAAAAGTTGCCAGGCAAGGTGGAATCCTTTCCAGGCACGATGCTGCCGACTCGGGAATACGTGCCATGCATTCAGCAGACAAAAAGTCGCCGCTAGGAGCAGATTCAGACCGAAGCCCAGCAGTAGGAGGGGAGTCTTTACGGCCTCCAATGTGCCGGCATTGAGCCATCGCGATGAGGGCAGGGCAAGCACGCCGGCGTAATGTCCGCAGAGAGATAGTTCGACCATCAATCCGAGCGCAAGCCAGCCGTAAGCGGCGAGTAGCCAAGACTCCCATTTGCAGCAAGCAGCGTGCGTCCGATTGTCCGTCATGGCGCGTCAGTTGGTATCCTCGGTGGGTACGTTCGGTGGCGTGGTGTCCGGCAAGACTCTAGGAGGGGGGAGACTCCGCACGAAATGGACGAGATGCCAAAGTGTCTCGGGCCGTTCTTGCAAGGTGGCCAGGTATCCCGGCATCGGCGTACCGCTGATCCCACCGGCGATGCGGAGGTAGAGATCTTCCGCGTCCGACCCGCCACGGAAAGTACCCAGCGTCAGATCCCACGGCTTGGATGGTCGGCCCCAGGCGTCGTCCCCCACGGTGTCCCTCGTTCTTCCCCGACCATCGGCGCCGTGGCAGCCGGCGCAGCCTTCCAGAAAAAAAGCGGATCGGCCCGCTTGGATCGAAGCGGCGGTCATGGGCAACTCAGGGCTAAGCGGTTGAATCGCCTGTTCGTCCGCTCCCCGCCAAACTTCCAGCAAACTTTCGTGCATCTCCGCGGCCAATTCCGGATCGACTTCGTCTTCATCGAAGGCGATTTGCGACAGCACGATTTCCAACTCGCCGCGCACCGCGAGCGCCAAGACATAGTCCACCACGGCGGCCAATCGCTTTTCATTCAATTCCGCGAAGGCTGGCATCGCCGTACCAGGCAATCCGTGCCGCACTGTTCGTAGCAGGTCATTACGCAGCGGCTTGGAGCCGTAAGGCGTGGAAACGAATTTGAATACCCCACGGCGAAAGTTGCGGGGACGGGGATCCAGGTATTCCGACATTGTTCCCTGGCCGTTTCCCAGTGCTCCGTGGCACGGCGTGCAATAACTTTGAAATGTGGAAAAGCCCAACTTCAGCGAAGCGTCGCCATCACTGAATACCGTATGCGGTGCTTGAAGTGGTCCGCAAAGCTCCCGCAACATCCGCGCGACTTGCCGACGCAACCGAGGTGAGAGATCTTCGGTTTCCGTGGTGATCTCGTCGGGAAGGGGAGTCGGAGGCGGTTCACCGCAGCCCACGCATAGCAGGCACATCAGCGCCAGAGCGCGGCACGATTTCTCCATGATCATCCGCTGGACAAGGCACCATGGACCAAGCCCTTTTTCTCCAAAGCGAAACAGTACGTGTGCCAGCATCATGAAAGCCAATCAGCCTCGCCATCTCTTGGAATTGCCTAAAAGTATAGGCAAAGGCGCGCGAGCCGGGGATGCGGCGTGGTAAGAAATTCATTGACTGCGGGGGACGCGGGATTGGCGTGTGCCATGGAAGAGTTCACGGTCCCCCGAGGAAACTGCCGAACTGGTCAATCCATGAACGGTGTCTCGTCCTCATCGTCATCGCCGAGGAGTTGGGAGAGGGCCACGCCGAGAACTTCGGAAGGATCGCTCGGGAGTGATGCGAGAGCATTGGTTTTCGCTGGCGGCGCGGCATTTACTTCGTTGAGCTTGTTCATCACGATCAGCGCGTCCAGCGGCGTGGCGAATCCGTCCCCATTCACATCCACGAACGGAGGAGGAGCGTTCGAAGAGGCGGAAATTTCTCCCAATTCCCTGGAACCGTTCGTGTTCAGGTCCGTGAGAACTTGGTTGGCGTCGGTCGCGGTGACGCTGCCATCCCCGTCCACATCGAGAGGATCGACCGGATTTCGCCACGAATTGGCGGCGGGGGACACGGCCACGGAAATCGTTTTCACACGAGAATTGCCAGCGGCATCGGTGGCCCGCAAGGCGAAAAAGCGGTTGCCAAGCTGGCTCTCCGTCGGAGTCCAAGTGATCACGCCGGTGTCGGCATCGATCGTCATACCGGCTGGAGGGCTCACCAAGCGATAAACGAAACCCGGCGTGCCTTCCTCGGGATGGCCGGCGTCGTAGCTATACACCGAACCTAATCTGGCTACCGCCGGCGGCGCTATGTTGAATTCGACCGGCGCGACCGTATCGATAGTGATACTCACGGCCTCCGAGCGTTCACTCGTGGTTCCCCCCACGGTCTGGGTGGCGGTGACGGAATGTACCCCATCGGTGAACGCACTGGGATTGGTGGTCATCACTTCCAGCGTGGAGCCCGACGCCGTGCCTTCCCCAATCAGCGTATTGCCGGCGAACAATTCGACCTGGGCTCCGTCCTCGAGTCCCGAGACAATAAAAGTCAGGGTCGTTTGGTTGGTCAGGCCGTCCGTGGAAGAAAATCCGGCATCCGAGCCGGGCGCGAGGCTGACACCCGTCGGCGGATCGACTGGCCCAGTTTGGGCCGCGATGGTGATCGGCACGGTCTGATAGTCGAGATTGCCTCCGCGAAAATCAGGGCTCGTCCCCACGGCCACGGTGATAAAGTGCGTCCCGGTCAGGCCATTACGGGGCGTTACGGTCACCAATCCTGTATCCGGATCGACCGAGTAATCGAGATCCGGATGGGCATCGACCGGCACGAAGGCTTGCCGGATATCGAGCGAGGCTTCATCCCAGAAGGGTGCCGAGTCGCCTTCCACGTCCACGGACGTGAGTTGGAAGGTCACCGGCGTATCGACGGTGGTGTGGACTTCGGGAATTTCCTCCAGATAGGGATTGGTGTTGACGTTATCCGGCTGGACCGTGACTTGGAAGGTCTCTTCCCGGAAGTGGCCATCCTGATCCGCGACGCGCACCGTCACATCGACGGTGCCGCTGAACCCGTCCGTCGCCTTGAGCATCAGCACGCCATTTTCATTGTCTTGAAACACCGACACGGAATCCATGACCACATCGATCACGGGCCGGTCACCCGGTATCACCGTGTCCGTGTTGTTGATGGCGTCGCGGTTTTTGTCTCCCTCGGTCAAGATCCCGAAAATCGTATGGTTGAAATCGAGATGGCGGGTCGGCACGTCCGTAATAAAGAACTGGGAATTGTTGGAATCGTCGGCGGACTTTGCCATGGACAGCAGCCCGGAGCGGTTGTGCTGCAAGTCCACGTGAAATTCGTCGTCGAAATCGTCGCGCAATGACCCGCCCGATCCATCTCCTTCCGGGTCGCCTCCTTGAATCATGAAGTTGTCAATGATCCGGTGAAAGATGAGCCCGTCGTAAAAACCGGACTCCGCCAGGGCGATGATCTGTTGCGTCGCCCGCGGCGTGCGGTTTTCGAACAGCTCGAACACCATATCCCCAAACCCCGCCACCGAGACGCGCATGCTGCGGTTGCCTTGCAGAATGGTGCCTTGTACCGACGGGGAGGAAGTCGTCACCGTGTACGTCAGCGGTCCGCTGTTGGGATCATATCCATTCAGCGGGATGTGCAGCGGAGAGCCGACCAACAAGGTGGTATCGTCAATGGGTGCGATGCTGGGCTGGTTGGATTGCGGGATGGCGACGCCGCTCCGCTGCGATAGCGTGGCCAAAGACTGTTCCCCGGTCAGGCGTGAACCATCCTGGAACTCCCAAGTCGGGAACGAATTGATTTCCTCGTCACGACCGATCTGGTTCAGTGTGCGGTCCGGATTCGTGACCTCGATGAAAGGCAGAAACTCGCCGCCATCCTCGAACAGTTCTTTCTGAGACGTGCAAGCGGGACACCACGCCGCGCCGTACATTTTCACGCCCGCGTCCGCCAGTGCTTTCGCAAAGGCGACGAGATCGGGAGCTGCCTCTTCGTTATGAGAGGTGATCGGCGAGGTCTCGACCGTGCCGATCTCGATCGTCGGTTCGGCAACGGGAGACACGGCATGCAACAGCTTCCGCGCTTCGAGCGGCTCAAACCGGCTCAATCGGCGAAAGAAACGGGACCGCTCAAGATATCCTCGACCCATACCTCTGGCTCCAACTCCATGAGGCAGTGTTTTGATATTGCGCGCGGATGCCTGGGAAGTGCATACTTCCCCCTCGTCTGCATGAATGCCTCTACCTTTTATGCTAATCGCGATTGCAAAAATCGTCAAAACAGTGGGGAGTTGCGTCTGGGAAATGGTGACGGATTCGGGGGGAGCAAAAGGCAAGCCATCCGGTGTTTTTGGAGAAGTTCGACCGTGGGTTCGAGGCATGCTACGATGGGCAACCAATCGAGCCTTCACCAAACCCAACCACCGACAGGGAGCCGCGAACCGTGCAGCGATTACTCGTCGTATTTTTGATATTCGCCGGGGCTTTTCCCGCTTTGGCGGCAGAACGCAATGTGATTTTGTTTGTCGTGGATGACCAGGGGCTGGATGCCGGCTGCTATGGGAACCCTGCCATTCAGACTCCTTCCCTGGACCGCTTGGCCAATACCGGCACGCTCTTCACGCATGCCTTCTGCACGACCGCGAGTTGCAGCGCCAGCCGATCGGTATTGTTAACCGGGATGTACAATCATGCCAATGCCCAGTATGGCCACGCCCATACCTACCACCATTTCAAGACGTTCGAGAACATCCGCAGCCTGCCGGCGCGTTTGGCGGACGCCGGGTATCGCACGGTTCAAATCGGCAAATACCATGTCGCCCCGGAGTCGGTCTATCCCTTCGAAACTCGGCTGCCAGGCAGCGCCCGCAATGCCGTGGAGATGGCCGAGGCTTGCCAAGATGTGATTCACGAGGAGAGTGACCAGCCTTTCTTTTTATACTTTTGCACATCGGATCCTCATCGTGGCGGTGGCAAAGTCGAATCCTCGCCGCTGAAGCCGGACCGGTTTGGAAACCGACCTCAAGGTTATCCGGGTGTCGAAGAAGTCACCTACTCACCGGAAGATGTCCTGGTGCCGCCCTTCCTCCCAGACACGCCCGAATGCCGGGCGGAGTTGGCGCAGTATTACCAATCCGTCTCTCGGTTGGACCAGGGTTTAGGCGCCCTGCTGGACACGTTGGAAGCAGCCGGCCATGCGGACGATACGCTGATTATCTATCTCTCGGACAACGGCATCGCGTTTCCCGGCGCGAAGACCACTTTGTATGAGCCCGGCATGCGCCTTCCCTGCGTAGCGCGGAATCCCTACCAGTCCTCGCGCGGCTTGGTCACGGACGCCATGATCACTTGGGCGGACGTGGCTCCCACGATTTTGGAATTCGCGGGCGCGGAACACGAAGGTAGCGGGCTGCATGGCCGGTCCTTCTTGGATACGTTGGACCAGCCGCAAACTTCAGGGTGGGACGAGGTTTACGCCTCGCACACGTTCCACGAGATCACGATGTATTATCCCATGCGCGTCGTTCGGGGGCGGCGTTACAAATTGACATGGAACATTGCCCACCCATTACCCTTCCCCTTCGCTTCGGATTTGTGGGAGGCGGCTACTTGGCAGAGCGTTCTCAGCCGGGAAGGAGCCAAGTACGGCCAACGCTCCGTGGAGAATTACATTCATCGCGCGGAGTTCGAACTGTACGATCTGGAAAAGGACCCTCACGAAATTCACAATTTAGCGGCACACCCGGAGCATCAGGCTCGTTTGAGGGAACTCCAAGCGAAGCTGCGCGAATTCCAAAAACGGACCAGTGATCCCTGGATCCTCAAATGGGAATATGAGTGAGGAACGCCCGTTTCTGAATACCGCATGCCGTGGCGATCCGCGATCTTGGGAATTTGTCGTTGTCTCCGGATAAAGGTAGACTAGAAAAATGTAGGTATGTTCCTGTGGGAGAGGCGAGGGAACATGCCCTGTTAAAAAAACGGAACAGTAGGGCTTTCTGGAAGAAATTCACTAGGGCGAGGATGCGCCCGGTGTTTCTCTACCGGGACGCGGTCTCGAGGGAATGCAAATGTCGAGTAGCGGGAGTGACCGTGCGCTGCCGACAGTCCCCAATTCACCGGTAGATCCGCCGCCAGAAAAGGCGGTTCGCCGGGCAGATTCCCCACCCCCGGTGAGTAGCGCCCGAGGCAGCGAAGCCCGCGCGGCCTCTGCCTCTCTTTCGCTCAGCACGGACACCGAAGAGCTTGAGCAAGACGGACCTGGCTCGGGCATCGCGCGAAATTCGCCACCCTGGATGGTCAGCACGGTGATCCATGCGTTGGTCTTGATCGTGCTCGCGTTCGTGATTATTCGCCAGGAAGACAAAGGGCCCCTGGATATCTCCTTGGCCTTTTCCGAACGCCTGGGCAAGCAACTGGAGACGGAGGTGGAAACTCCGGCCGAAGAACCGGAAGAAGAAGAGGAAGAGCCTGCTGAAATTGAGATTCCCCTACCGGAAGTTCCCGAACCGGCGGCGACCGTCGAACAAACCGCCGTGGAACCGGAGCCTCAAGCTCCCAGTCCTCCCCGAGCGGAAATCATCGCTTCGTCGCTCCTCGGTCGCGATGCTGGGCAAAAGGAGGCGCTGCTTGCCGCTTATGGAGGGGACGCCACCACGGAAGCGGCGGTCCGCCAGGGGCTGCTTTGGCTCAAACGTTTCCAAAGGTCCAACGGCAGTTGGAGCCTGAGCGATCCCTACAGCAATGGCTCGCGGTCGGAAAACATCCCCGCCGCCACGGCCATGGCACTTCTCGCCTTCCAGGGGGCGGGGCATACGCATTTTTCCGGTGAGTTCAAACGGCAGGTCGCCAAAGGTAAGGAAGCCCTGCTCGCGATGCAAACCCCTGAAGGCGACTTCTTTCCCTCCCGAGGGAAATGGTCACATCGCATGTACACGCACGCGCAGTGCACCATCGTCCTGTGCGAACTGTATGGCATGACCCGCGATGAAAGCCTGCGGGAACCGGCCAAACGAGCCGTGACTTACTGCATCGGAACGCAATCCGAAGAGGGGGGCTGGCGGTATTACCCGGGAACGGGAGCGGATACCTCCGTGACGGGCTGGTTCATGATGGCCCTGCAAAGCGCCCGTATGGCCGGCTTGGAGGTCCCTGCCACCGTGTTTGATCGGATGGGAGATTTTTTGGACACGGTGGCCGTGGACAATGGCAGCCGGTATCTCTACATGCCGGGAACGCATGGCACCTTGGCGGTAACCGCCGAAGGACTTCTCTGCCGGCAATATCTGGGATGGGCAGCCAGCGACGCACGGCTACTGGAAGGGGCCGATTACCTGCTAGAAAATCCGATCGACTGGAACCAGCGAAACGTCTACTACTGGTACTACGCCACGCAAGTGCTACACCACCTGGGCGGTCCGCATTGGAAACAGTGGAACGACACCATGAAGTCCATCCTGCCCCAGGAGCAAGTCCGCACGGGGCGGGAACGCGGCAGTTGGCATCCTCACCGACCCACGCCGGATGAATGGGGCCTGCGGGCGGGACGTTTGTACGTGACGTGTCTCTCCCTTTACATGCTGGAAGTCTACTACCGCCATCTGCCGCTCTACGGCGATCCGCATTTCGTCACGCCGGCGAACTGAATCCCCCCTCTCTTCCAAGAATTTTCTTGACATGTCCCTGTCGTGTCTGTATTCTTACGGCGATTGTCGTAAGGAGAGGCCATGCAAGAGAACTCATTGCCCACGCTGGGAGAACTCGAGGTCCGTGTCTTGCATCAAGTCTGGCAAGACCAGCCCTGCACGGAACGTCATCTCTGGGAACGCCTTTCCCAAGAACGGCCCCTGGGCCGTACCACCGTGCTCAAAACCTTGCAGCGTTTGGAACAAAAAAACGTACTGGAGCGCGTCCCCGGCGAAGGACCCGTCCGATTTCGGGCATGCGTGGAACGCCGCCGCTTGCTGCCCGCCCTCGTGCGGCGGTTCGTGGGCCAGATCCTCGGCGGTGCCCATGATCCGCTGGTGGCCTACTTGGCCGACGTGGACGAGTTGAGCCCGCAGGAACAAGACGTCTTGCGGCGATTGCTCCAGCGAGTGGAGTCGAAACCGGCTACGCGCCCGAAGCGAAAAGGACCGAAATCGTGACGTCCTTTTCAGCCACGGCCAACCGCTACGCGGACATCTGGTTGGACATACAGCTCACCATCGCCTGGCAAGCCGTCGTGGTGTTTCTCGTCGTGGCGGTCGCCACGTGGTTTTTGGGTCGGAACGCGCCCCAGGTGCGCTGGTGGCTATGGTACCTCGTGCCGCTCAAGATGCTACTCATTCCTCTGTGGATGATTTCTCCACTCACGACCGTCGGAACAAACGGGCGAGCGGAAGCGAGTGGCCAAAGCTCGGAACCCGCATCGGCCCAGATCCCTCTGGAGAAGTTGTTAGCTCGTCTGCCAGAGTTAGATCCCGCCGAACCGTTGGGGGTACCTCCTACAAGCGACACCACCGAGACGACGACCTTGCCCGTTCCAGGTGAGCCCCGACTGACTTGGAAAGCCTGGGGGCTCTTGGCCTGGGGCGGTGTGCTGACGTGGCTGGCGATCCGTGTTGCTTGGAGCCGCTGGCAATGGTCGCGGGCACTGCGCGAGGCGTGTCCCGCACCAGAACCGGTTCGCGTTTTGGTTGCCGAACTGGCGCGCGACGCCGGCCTGGCAAGCGTGCCGCGAATCGTCGTTTGGCCCCTCGCCCGCTCCCCCTTCGTGTTTGGCGTGTGGTCACCACGGCTGGTACTGCCGCCCGCTTTGACGAGTGGCATGCCTCCGGACCAATTGCGGGCCATTTTATTGCATGAGCTGATGCACATTCGGCGGCGGGATCTGCTTTGGGGCTGGGTGCCGGAGATCGCCCGCTGGATCTACTTTTACCATCCGGTCGTGCACTTCGCCGGCTGGCAATTGCGTTTGGAACGGGAACTGGCCTGTGACCAGGCCGCCATGCGGCATGCAGGGCAATCCTCCGAGCAATACGCGGGAGCCCTTTCGGCGGTGCTCTGTCCCGCCGCCGTGAAAAACCCCAGTCGTGAAGATGAAAGCGTTTGATGAACTCGGTGCCAAAATCTTTGGCGTTTCTTTTCGAGGATCCCTTTTGAAAGAGGTGAGGCGATGCAACCGTTTTTGAATCCCTGGACGACTTCCGTCGATGGCAGCCGCTCGCCGGCATTGGATTCGCTGCTGAAGCGCCGCTTGTCGCTGTTGGGGCAAATGTCACCGGAGCCAGGCGGCACCTCCCCACGGCTGTGGTGGTTTGCCGTGGCATTGAGCGGAGTGGTGCTCTTGTTTCCTGCGGTCCGCTTCGACCGGGCGGAACTGCAAGCCGGCGATGGCACATCTGAGTCCGCTGCCGAGGAACCCAAACCCAAATCGAAATCCACCCAAGTGCCGCTGTTTTTGCCGATACCTTCTCCGAAAGAAGCGTATATCATCCACGCCTTGGACGACGAAATTTCGTTCAATTACGTGGAACAGCCGCTATCGGTTGTCATGGACGATTGGGCGGAAAAATTCGGCATCCAATTCTTTCTCGACAAGCGGGCACTAGAAGACGTCGGACTCGACTCGGAGGCGCTGATTACCATTGAACTCAATGGCGTCCGCTTCCGCTCCGCCTTACGGATGATGCTCCGTTATCACGGGATGGCCTACTCCGTGGAGGACGATGTGCTGCGTATCTCGACCCAAGAAGAACTCGAGTTGGACAACCTAACGCGCGTTTATCCGGTTAGCGACCTATGCAGCAACTCGAAGGAGCACGACTTGTTGCGCGACACCCTGTCGACAATCGTCGCGCCAGAAAGTTGGGACGATGTGGGTGGCCAAGGTGGTATGATGCTCTTGTCCCCGCCACGGAGCCTCGTGATTTCGCAGTCCTACCAGGTACATGAGGAGATTCTCGATCTGCTCACGGCCTTGCGAAAGCTCCGCGATCAGCGGTAACGAGTGGATGGAACTCCGTGATGAACTCAAACCTGGGCGAGAGGATTTGACGGGATTCGGTCAACTCTCGCTCAGGTTTTCCAGCAGTAGGGTGAAGTCGGCCAGATCGATGCGGCCATTGCCGTCTACGTCCCCTTCCGCCCAGGTGGTGCCGACGCCGAAATTGGCTTTCATCACCGTGAAATCGGAAAGATCAACGCGGCCATTCAGATCCGTGTCCCCCGGCAGGAGCACGATGCCCTGCGCGGTCCACTCCAACGAGATGTCGGCCGCGAGCGGGTTGCCCGCCGCGTCGGTGGGTCCCTCCGCGCCGGAGAGAATAGTCAGCGTGTAGTTGCCGTCCGGCGCGGTCGGCAGCGGCAGGTTGCCCAGCGTCCAAGTTTCACCGTCAGCGGATATTAGCGTCGCGTGTTCCAGCGAAATCACCGCGCCATCCCGCTCCAGCCGAAAATCGTCGGCCCGCAAACCGAGGACCGGCTCGCTGAAGGCGACCACGATCTCGGAAATGGGCGTGGCCACCGTGTCGGGAAGCAAGGTGGTGAAGCCCCCGGTGGGAGGCGTGGTTTCCAACTCCCAAAGCAGATTGGCTTTGGCTTCCAGCGGATTTCCCGCTTCGTCCTGGATTCCGCTGCCGGCGGCGGAAAGCCGCAGATTGTAGGCCCCTTCGGCGGCTGTTCGTTCACTCAAGCCCTCCAAAATCCAATGCGTGCTGTCCACTTGGCGGAGGGTGACTTGTTCGCTAAAGCTGAGATCGGCCAAAAGGTTCCCATTGCTGTCAAAGGCCAAATCGAGGTTGAAGTCCGTCAAATCGAGCCCGGTAACCGGTTCACTAAAGACAATCTCCACGGCAGCCACCGGTTCCCGCAGCACGGCTGAACCGAGCGGAGAAATCTCCACGGTCGGCGAAGTGGTATCCAGAGAGCCGGCATTGAGTTCATTGATCACGGCGATCACGTCCGCCGGCGAGATAAATTGGTCACCATTCACGTCGAGATAATGAGTGACCTCCGCGGGAGGCGGATTGGGGAGTTCCCGCGTGCCGGAGGCATTCAGATCATTGAGCAGGACCAGCACGTCGAGCGGCGTCAGCATGCCGTCGTTGGTCACGTCGTGCGCGTCGATTGGATTTTGCCAGGCCGGAGCAGATTCCTCTGGAGGGAGCGGATCGGTGGCATCCGCCGCGAGCGGAAGCCTCGGCTCTAAACTTTCACCGCGAAATCGAGGGCGTCGTCCCTGAACGCAACGCAACGCGCGGTCCCTCCGCAAGAAACGGGGACGCCACATGGGAAAACCTACTGAAAGAAGACAAGGAATCGCCACTGGTTTCGATCCATCGGCGGTACACGGCCAATGGACACGGCAAGTCGCGCGGACCTTGATGTCATCCACGCACTTCCATGAGCAACCCTGACGCATGGAAAAGAGGGCCGGCAGCGGCCACTGGTTCCATTATAAGTAGCGGCTAGTGCGAGCCGGCAAGCTTTTGGCGCGAGAATTCTCCAATTGTCTGTCTTCCGCCGCTCTTTCAATCGCAATTGGCGCAGCCGTTACGGCCCCTATCAGCCGCTCACCGTTACCCGCTTGCGCCATGTGGCGGGCACTTGGTGCAACCAGTTTTCGGACCGAGCGAGAAGCAGTTCAGAAATGGTCCCTACCTAAGCGTTTGCAGATAGGCCACGATGTCGGCCAACTGCTCCACTGAAAGCACCTTGTGCAGATCAGCGGGCATCAGCGAGACCGTGGAGGGGGTGAACACATCGATGTCCGCACGGGGGATCGCGTGCACGATATTGTCTTCGGTTTTCAACGTGACCGAGGAAGCGTCTTGGCTCACGAGCAGGCCGCTGAGTACCGTGCCCGACTCGGTGACGAGATTGTACGCTTCGTAATTGTGGCTGATGCCGGCGCTGGGATACAAAATCGATTCATAGAGGGCTTGCGGACTGAGCTTCGTGCCGATCTGCGACAGATCAGGACCGATCTCCGTGCCTTGTCCTTGTACCTTGTGGCATTTGGCGCAAGTGCCCGTGGCCGCGAACAACTTTTTTCCTCGCTGTGCATCGCCGCGCAGCCGGACAAGCTGATTCAAGGTGGGAACGGGAACGTCCCCCGCCGCCTTGGGAAGGGGGAAAAGCTTTGCGGCTTCCTCGCGCAGCGGTCCCCAGCGGGCGGAATTCAGCTCCGCCGCCACCGCTTCGCGGAGCGCGGGATCCAAACGGTCTTCGCGGGCAAAACCGATCAGCAACTCCGCGCCACGCCGCGTTTGGGCCATTGCCCGGGCCACTTCACGCCGCACCGTTAGTGACAGATCATGGTCATGCACCATGGGCAGCAGGCAGGGCAGAATCCGGCCATCCCGGGAAGCCGCCAGCGTCTGGATAATGCGCACGGTTTGCTCTTCATCATCCGTGGCAAGGGCCGCCCGGATCAGATCTTGTTGCTGGTGTTCCACCAGGCACGTGGCCGCCATCACCGCCGCTTGGCGGTCATCCGTGTCCGCCAGCATTCCCACCAGGGCCGGAAAGGCACTCGCCACGCGGAAGCGATTCACTAATTCCACGAATTGCTCGGTGCCTTCGTGCCAGGCGAGGACGTTTTGCACCGCCTCGGCAAGCTTCGGCTGCTTCTCCCAAGAGAAAGCGGGAAGACGTTTCACGGCTTCCGTATTGATCAGCCGTTGGGCCTCGGTCTGGTCGGGAGAGCCTTTCCACAATGCCAATTGAAATAGCGTGGAATTCTTTTTTTGCCCCGATGTGAAATCGAGCGAGCGATAAAACCGCTTTCTGTCTTCCTGCGAAGTGTTGGGATCGGTGATCAGTTCCGCGAGCAGGTTCGGCGTGACCTCCGCCCGGGAGCGCCAGATGATATCCCGACCGGGACCAGAGTGCCACTCATCTCCGACTCGGTCCAGCCACGCCTGCAAGCATGCATCCCACTGGCCATGGGCACCGATGCCGAGAGCTTCCAAGTACCAGCGGTCTTGGCCGTCATACTTTTCCGCGAGCTGGGACCAAAGTTCGGCGGCCTGCTTTGTCGGAATTCCTCGCAGGGCGATCGCGCATTCCCGCAACACGGCGAGCGACGTGTCGTCCGCCAAGCCCGCCACGATGCCAGCGACATCCATCTCAAGCTGCCGCGCTAGGCGCAGGGCGGTAATCCGAATGTCGGGCTCCTTGTCGGCCAGGCCTTGTTTCACATAAGCAGGGCCGCCACCGTCGATCTTGCCCAACAGCCACAGCGCCCGCGCACGGTAGCGCAGGTTATCGTCCCGCCAAAGCTTTTCCAGCGGGCCGATGGCCGAACTTCCTTGCTCGAACAGTGCGGTCCAGGCCAAATAGCGCACGGCCAAACTGGGGTTTTTCAAGGCTTCCACCGCGCCCTCGGGCGTGGAGAAATCGTGAGATGGAACTTGGTAACGCTGTTCCGCCGGCGCGATGCGGTAGATCCGTCCTCGTTGTAAGTCCCCTTGGTTGTGCCCACCCACGCCGGGATCATACCAATCGGTTACGAATAACGATCCATCGGGAGCCACGCAAACATCAGCGGGACGAAACCAAGCGTCTCGCGTACCCACGGCGATATTCACAATTTCCGCGGAGTAGCCAGCGCCATCCGGCTGAACGGGATACGCGCGGACCACGCTCGGCCCCGGATCACAATGCACAATCTGATTTTGAAACACTTCGGGCAGCAGGTGGCCTTCGTAA
>JANQPP010000202.1 GCA_028289405.1 Pirellulales bacterium | reverse complement strand
TATCTGCCAGAACTGGTTACTGGGCCGCATGTTGAGCCTTACGCCCAGGTGTTCTGCAAACCCGGCCGCGAGCTCGTACTCGGGGCCGATGGGTTCTTCGGCACCCAAGTAGTAAGTTGTCGGGCTATTGCGAGTGACGACCTTCAGTTCGCCTTTCTCGATGATCTGTTCGAGTAACGTCGGCGGCGAAGAGCAGGTGGCTAACAGTAGCGCGACAAGAACTGTGGTCGGAGCCTTTACCAAAGGTGTGGCCCTTCTCAACCAGGGCCAGACATTATAGAAGTCCGCCTCGTCGAGCGCTTCCGCAGGGTTCACGGGATCGAGAAACCCCGTTTAACGTAATGAAAGAGATAGAAATTGAGTTGGTGGCGGAGGGAGTGGGATTGATGCGCGCCGTCCCTGGGCGCGCACCCTACGGGCGCGTGCTTCGCCCGCGCCAAAAATCCATCCTTGGATTTTTCATCGAACCCCACACTGTTGATTTCCGTGGGTTCGAATCGAGGCTATATCGGTGCGTTGCTTGGGCCTACCGACGAGGTTTTGTCCGCTGTATGGCGGAGGGAGTGGGATTCGAACCCACGGTACGCTTGCGCGCACACTTGATTTCGAGTCAAGCCCGTTCGACCACTCCGGCATCCCTCCGCGGCGGGAGGAGTCTAGCATCATGATCAATGGCTTTGGGCCGTCCGCCGGGATTCCACCCAAGACCGATCCACGAACCGAAAGAAGGGCGCGCTGGCTAGGCTCCGTGGTGACGGGTAAGGTCCGGGAATCGAGAAGCGGACTACCTGTCCGCATCAGGAGCGAGCCCCTTTGGACGAGAATCAGTTTGGCCGAGCCAAGATCATCTTGGCCGTCGGCGTTGTGTTGTTTGGAATAGGGCAGTCGCTTTTGTTTGTGATCGTCGCGCCCTTGGCCCGCGAAGTGGGGCTGAGCGCGCTCTCGCTGGGCGGAGCGTTCACCCTAGGCAACCTGGCTATGGTTTGGGGCGCCACCTACTGGGGCAAGAAGAGCGATCAGGTCGGACGCAAACCCATCTTCGTTTGGGGACTCGCGGGCGCGGCCTTGGGAACGGGCATCATGGCGGCTAGCCTGGAGATAGGCTTGGCCGGGATCGCGACCGGCTGGATGATGTTCGCGCTGCTGGCCTTTGCCCGCGCCGTTTATGGGGGGCTTGCCTCGTCGATCTATCCGGTGGCGACGGCCTATATCGCGGACGTGACCGCGCCCAAGGACCGGGCGAAGGGGATGGCAGTCATCGGTGCGGCCAATGGCGTGGGATCCGTGCTCGGCCCAGCCCTTGGGGGGACGCTAGCCGCAGCCTTCGGCGTCCTGTTTCCACTCTACTTTGGCGTTGCCATCTGTCTCGTTGGCTGCGCGTGGGCCGGGTTCATGCTGAAAGAACCGGCCAAG
>JANQPP010000196.1 GCA_028289405.1 Pirellulales bacterium | reverse complement strand
AAGCCGCAGAGGTGTACCTGACCGAAGCCGGTTCATGCCACCGAAATGTGTGGTCGAATCGATTCCGTTGGTTTCGTCTGGAGGATTAATGACACGACTGCTCTAAATCTTCCAATTTCTTGAAAAAAGACGCGTGATGTCGCCATCCGGTCTACAGCCTTCAGACTGTAGAAATAAAACCCGCCCCCCTGGGCTCCTATTGTCCCGCCGGTGTGGACTCACGCGGCGTGCCTGATACGGGGGGGCGCTGGCATTCCGAGGTCAGTGCAAGGCGGGGGCGGGAGGCGGAAACTTTTGAAGTCGAGCGCCAAACCGCCGCCCTAGCGTCACGCAAAAAAATCCCGGTTTTCGTGGTCGCATAGACAAACCGCCATAATCTTCCCGTACGTCTTTCGCGTGTGAAGGCGAGCCCAAAAACCGGGCAAATCTCCGCTTGGAATCGGTGACCTGCCTGCCCGCCGCCGGGAACGCCCGCGAACATGGCCCGGTTTCGGGGATTTCCGTAGGATGAAATAGCACCAAAATTGCCAAGAATGAGACTTGTTCGCGATTCCCGCCGCGTTCTGCAGAACCACCTACAGGGGGAAAGGGGGAGATCCGCGTTTCGCGCGACGGACTCCGGCGGATACGTTTCACCCATCCAAACGAGTGGTCCAGAAGAGAATCACGGGTAGCCGGCTGATCTCCGGCACACGATTCACGCGGGCAGGTGGATTCGACTTGCCTTCCACGGCCCGCGCGGATCGGCCCGACTCAAGGCAAGTGAGACATGTCGCGATATTCCAGCGGTCTGCGCAGACTGATTGCCACGCTCGAAGAAGCCAAATTCGATCTTAACCTCGCGCGGCTTCAAGCGAGGAACTCCGAGGATCTGGAATACCGCGGCGTGCGAGCGGCCGTGCAAGCGGCACGCGTGGTGGTCGCGGCCGTGGATCTGGGATTCACGCAGATTTGTCCCCTTTTGGATTGGATTCTGTCGTCGCAACGCCAACCGGATGATCCGGCGCGAACACCGCTGCGGGGGGAACTCAATGCAAGAGGCTTGCAGACCACCAAATTCACATGCGGTTCCGGTTGCGACCCGGATGGTACACCTCGCGACGACGAGGCCATGGGGCTTTGGCAGATGATCATTTGTCCCGTCCTACGCAGCGGGCAAGCCGTAAGCAAAGCGGCGGCGGGCACATTTGACTTTCCGCCGCATCTGCGAGATGAGCAAGGACGCCTGCTCGGTGCCGACGGACAACCACTGACGGTGATCAAGAAAAAAGACCCCAAAACGGGTCGCGTGATCGGCGGTCGGCTCGACGGACGCCCGGCGCGAGTTACCGACAACCTGGAGGAACCCGAACGGCTGGAGTATCTCCGTTGCCTGGTCGCAGATTGGGCAGATGCGATGGATATCGCGGCGGGCATGTTGCAGGAGGAATTCCAAGAGGCAGAAAAAGGCGCCACCAGCCCCGAGATGCAAATCGGCATCGTGGAAGCAAGGCCAAGCCGTCCCGATGACATGAAGCGTGAGTCCGAAGAGCGAACAGAATCGGACCGTGCGGACCAGCCGGAATCTCCGACGGGATTCTTGGGCGGCACGCCGTTGGCCGACGCGTTAGGCATTCATCCCACGCAGCGAAACGCCTTCTTCCAGAAACTCAAACGCAAGCGGAAGAGCCTGGGAGACGATGCTTGGCACGAAATACAAAACCCCCGGCCGAATGGCCCGTATTTTCTCTATCGTGTCGATTCGCCCGAGCTGCGCAAACTCGCGGCCGGCTACCATGCGCCAAAATTGACCTGACGATTTGTTGGACCGTAGTTGCCCCTCAGCGGCTCGGCGCTGTTGATAGCCGCAACACCCCGAATGCTGCGGTCCAACACCTGTTGGCCCATCGTTGTTTGACAACACGGTTTTCGCCATTTGTCGTAAGCGTTGCTCCATGCAAGCCGCTGGGCACTGTCGCGAGACGGTCGGCGGCGCGCGACTTTCGGAGCAGAAGACGATGACCAAGCCAACCGTGGATTCCCTAGCCCTGCGGCCGCGTGAAGCGGCGAAAGCCCTCGGCATTAGTCCCCGCACTCTTTGGGGACTGACGGCCCCGCGCGGCCCGATCCCCTGCCTGCGCATTGGCCACGGAAAGCGGCGAACCGTGTTGTATCCCGTGGCCGAGCTACAAGCCTGGTTGAGTGGGCAAGCCGAAGTCCAGAAAGGGGACGACGATGACACCCCTTGAACGGCTCCTGGCCAAACTGCCGAACGCCAAACGGACCGGCAAGGGCTGGTCGGCTTGCTGCCCGGCCCACCAAGATCGGCGGGCCAGCCTTTCTCTAGATGAAGGCCAAGATGGCCGCGCGCTGGTCCGTTGTCACGCCGGCTGCACGGTCCACGATATCTGCGCCGCGCTCGGCCTGCGCGTAGCGGATCTGATGCCCACGGCGGATATGTTGCCCCCGCCGAAAAAAGCGAAGGATTACGCCAAGCGCCGCATCGTCGCCCAGTACGATTACCGCGACGAAGCGGGAAACGTCCTGTTCCAAGCCGTGAGATTCGAGCCGAAAGATTTTCGGCAGCGGCGGCCCGATGGCCACGGAGGCTGGAAATGGAGCGTGAAAGGAACCCGCGTCATCCCGTATCGGTTGCCCGAGTTGCTGGCCGAACCGACGCGGCCCGTGGTGGTGGCTGAGGGTGAAAAAGACTGCGACAACTTGGCCCGCAGCGGCGTGTTGGCGACTTGCAACGCCGGCGGCGCTGGGAAGTGGACGACCGAGCATGCGGCGTTCCTGCGCGGTCGGCGGGTGATCGTGCTGCCCGACCATGACGAACCGGGACGCCGTCATGCCCAGCAAGTCGCGCAGTTGCTTCACGAAATCGCGGAATCCGTGAAAATCGTCGAATTACCCGACTTGCCGGATAAAGGGGACGTCAGCGATTGGCTGGCCGACGGCGGGACAAAAACCGAATTGGAACAACTGGCTGACGCCGCGCCCGTTTGGACGCCCTCGGCCGTGGACGACATGGGTCCCGTATTGACGTGCCTGGCCGACGTGGCGCCACGTCCCGTTTCCTGGTTGTGGCCGGGCCGGATTCCGCTGAGGCGAATTGCTCTCCTGGTCGGACGACCGGGGGAAGGAAAGTCTTTCCTCACCATTGACGCGGCAGCCCGCGTCACGACCGGGACGCCGTGGCCGGATGGCGCGGATTGCCCACAAGGATCGGTCCTGCTGATTTCGGCCGAAGATGATCCGGCCGACACCATCAGGCCGAGACTCGATGCGCATCACGCCGACGTGCGGCAAGTCCATTTGCTTTCAGCAGTCCGCCGGTTGGATGGGGAAGGATTCCACGAACGACTGATCTCTCTAGCGGACGTGGACGCCATCGAAACCGCCCTCGTGAGGCTGCCCGATTGCAAGTTGGTCATCGTGAACCCGATCGGCAGTTTCCTGGGAAGCGGAACCGATGCCCATCGCGACAACGAGGTGCGGAGCATCCTTGCCCCCATCGCAGCGCTTGCCGAAAAGCATGGGCCAGCCGTGCTGGTGGTGGCGCATCGGCGCAAGGGTACCGGCAGCATCGCGGACGACCTGGCTTTGGGAAGCCGGGCGTTCACCGGGATTGCGCGGGCCGTCTGGCATTTGACGCACGACCATGACGACAAAGCGCGCCGGCTGCTACTTCCGGGCAAGAACAACCTGGCTCCCGAAGCGTCCGGATTGGCTTTTTCGATCGTCGGGGAACCGGCCCGCATCGTCTGGGAGCAGGACCCCGTGGCGATGAACGCCGACGATGCCTTGGCGGCGGAGAGTCAGGCGCAAGACCGCAAACGTGGCCCCGAGGCGCAAGCCCAGGAGGCCGCCTCGGCCTGGCTGAAAGCGACGCTCGCTGGTGGGCCACGACGAACGAAAGAGCTAATGGACGAATGGAAAAATGGGCACGGCGGCAGCGAACGCACGCTGAAACGCGCCAAGCAGGAACTCGGAGTGGAGGCGTTCCGCGAGGAAGTGCCCGGCCCGTGGTCGTGGCGATTGCCCGGCAAGGATGCCAAACCGCCCGAAGACGAAAAACTTGGCACTCTTGGCATCCTTGCGGAAACATCGGGGAATTTGCCTGGTTTTGACACCAATGATCCCAAGAAGGCCAAGATACAGGAACCTGGCACCGTTGGCAGCGAGCATGTTCAGATGACCATCTAAACGGCCCGGTTGCGGTACGTGCCGGCATGCCGGGAGTATCCCAAAACTCGAACTTGGCACGGCCAACATGCTGGTCAAAAGGACCAGCATCGAGTAAGAAGGAATCATGGCAAAGAAACGAACCAAGAAACTCACTGACCAATTGCGGCAGGCGATCGACGATTGCGGCCTAACCCGATACGAAATCGCCAAAAGAACCGGCATCGACGAAAGCGCCCTGGCAAAGTTCTACAACGGGCATCGCGGCCTTTCGATGGAAGCCTTGAACGCGCTCGGCGAATTTTTGCAACTCACCATTCACCTCGGCCGCAAGCCTGAGCAAAAAGGAAAATGAACCATGGCCAGTATCGCCCACGAGAAAAACGGACACCGGCGGATCTTGTTCGTCGCACCCGACGGCAAGCGCAAGACGATTCGCCTCGGCAAAGTTCCGCAGCGCGCCGCCGAAGCCGTGAAACTCCGCGTCGAACAACTACTGGCCGCCAAGCTGACCGGTCACGCCCTATCTGCGGATACAGCCCAATGGGTCGCCAATCTGGAACCGGCACTGGCCGATAAGCTCGCCCGTGCGGAGTTGATTGTACCGGCTGAGAAAAGTCATGAAGTTGCCCTGGGCGAATTCCTTGACGACTACATTACGGCTCGCTTGCTAAAGAAAGAGAACACGAAGCGGAACTACGAAATCACGAAACGTCATCTCGTGCACTACTTCGGCGCGGATAAGCCGGTGGGCAACATTTCGCCCGGCGACGCCGACGACTGGAACGCGTTCCTCGTTGCAAATCACTCGCAGTCGACTGTCAGCCGAGAGGTAAAACGGGCCAAACAATTCTTCCGCGCTGCAGTCCGAAAACGCCTCATCAAGGAAAACCCGTTCGCCGACTTATCCACGCCGGCGCAAGTGAATCATCAGCGTGAGCACTTCGTAACGCGCGAAGTATCATCTAAAGTCCTGGCCTCGTGCCCAGATGGCCAATGGCGGCTACTTTTCGCGCTTTGCCGTTTTGGCGGTTTGAGATGCCCGTCGGAGGTGCTGAAGCTGCGCTGGCGTGATGTGGATTGGGAGCGTAATCGACTCCTGGTACACAGCCCGAAAACCGAGCACCACGCCGGCAGTGAATCGCGGTGGATCCCGATCTTTCCAGAATTCCAGCCGCACCTTGAGGATGTTTTCGAAACGGCTGTGCCCGGGACGGAGTTTGTGATCACGCGATATCGGGATGCGAATGCAAACCTTCGCACTCAACTCCAACGAATCATCCACCGGGCCGGCGAGAAAACCTGGCCGAGACTTTTCCAAAACTTACGTGCTACGCGGGAAACCGAATTGGCGGAAGATTTCCCGTTGCACGTCGTTTGCGCCTGGATTGGCAATTCGCAACCAGTTGCCGCGAAGCACTACCTTCAAGTGACTGATGAGCACTTTGCACGTGCCGCTCAGCCGGCGCAGCAAACT
>JANQPP010000184.1 GCA_028289405.1 Pirellulales bacterium | reverse complement strand
GCTCGATCAGCACGCTCATGCGCCCGCCGCAGATTAGTCCGTCGTCCCAGCCGTAGTCATCGTCCAACTGGAATCGGGCGACCTGCGTGGTCCCTTCGTCGAGTGCGCGGAGGGCGGTCCGTTTGACATCCGCCTCCACGCAGCCGCCGCCGAGCGTGCCACCCTGCGTGCCGTCGGGAAAGACGAGCATCCAGGCTCCCGCTTTTTGCGGCGTCGAGCCCCGAGTCTCGACCAGCGTACAAAATACCAGGGGCCGTTCCGCTGTCAGCGCGTCGGCAAGTTGCTCAACAAGGTCGTTCATGGAGGTGTGCCCGGAGTCAAACAGAGGCGTGGAAGAGAATGGTCACCGTCACGCCATGGGCTGGAGGATACGCAGCGTCGTGGCTTGGACCCAATCCTTCACTTTTTGGCGATAGTCCATCATGTGCGGCGCGGTCAAATGGTCCCGCAGCGTGTCTTCATTTTCCCATGCCTCGATGACGGTGACAACATCCGGCCGCAAGGGGGCTTGCACGGGAATCTGGCTGTCCGTGTCGATGGCGGGAACGTACTGAATGCAACCCGCTTCCGCCCGCACCAAGGGGACGATTCGGCGAAACTCCTCCAAAAACGCGTCCCGATGTTCGGGAGCAACTTCGATCGTGGCAATCACGTGAATCATGGAAATCCTATTTTGTGGCTAAAATGTGAAAGTCGTTGACAACGAAAGGACAATTTATTGCGGTGGATCGCGCCGCCATTACGTTTCAAACTCTCGCGTGATCCGCAGGCCGGCGCGGAGATCGTCGAGCATGGTTTCACGATCGATCAGCGAAAGTTCGAGCACCAAGTATCCACGATATCCCCGATCCACGCACTGGCGCAGGATGCCCGCGCAATCGACGATACCGGTCCCGAACCGCACGAACTTCTTGCCGCCCACCGCGTCGGCGTCCTTCACATCGATATGGTAAATCTTCTCGGCGAAATCGGCGATGAGCGGCGGCATGTCCACGCCCGAGCGGGCGAAGTGCCCCATGTCGAAACAGATGCCGATCGCCGGCGACTCGGCCCGGCGAAAAATGAACTCGTAATCCTCGGGAAACTCCAGCACGTTGCGATGATGGTTCTCCAGCACGATCCGGATGCCTTTTTCCTCGGCGGCGAGGCTCACCTCTTGCAGCACTTCGGCCAGGGATTCCAGCCCACCCTTGGTGCCTCGCGCCGCTCCCGTGCATTTGATGATCCGGCAATCCAACTCGCCGCACGCTTCGATCAGCCACAAGAGCCGTCCTACCTCCCGGGCCACATCGTGATTGCCGCCGCCCGAAAAAGAACTGGCCTGGATGCTGATGGGCCCCAAGCCGCGCTCCGTGCACCGCTCTCGGATGCTCCGCAGGCCGGCGGGCGTGAGATTCCGGGCATACCAGCAATTGAATTCCACGTTCCGCACGCCCAGCTTGGGAATCGCCTCGAACGCATAACGGAAATCCTCATCGCCAAAGCCGTCACAGCAGAGCGTGGCGATTGCCGTTTCAATTCCGTCGAGAGCAGCCGGCGCTACGGCGTCTGATTGGCCGAGGCTGGTGTTTGCCATACTCGCGGCGAGCGCGCCGGCGGACGATGCCACGAACGCGCGGCGGGAAAACGAAGCGGATGACGTCTTCACGATTTGACTCCTCGGCAGGCCAATACGTAGTCTGGGGTGACGTCATCTTATCATGCCGCGGGCCTCGCCGCTTTGTAGCCGCACGCGCCGAAGCCCTCCCTACAAACCAAGCTGCGTATGTTCTTCAGTTTCGATGGGCTCGATGGGGCCGGCAAATCCACGCAGATCGAGCGCTTCGTCGCCTGGCTCGAAGGGCGGGGACACACCGTGCTGGTTTGCCGCGACCCGGGCAGCACCGAGCTGAGCGAACGGATTCGCGACCTGCTGCTGACCCGCGATTCGCTTACCATCGGCATGCGGAGTGAGGCACTGCTCTACATGGCGGCGCGGGCCGAGCTCGTGGAGCAACAAATCGTTCCCGCCTTGGCCGCGAACCAGACCATCGTCTCCGACCGCTTTCTGCTCGCGAATCTCGTCTATCAGGGACACGCCGGCGGATTGCCGTTGGAAGACCTGCGGGCGATCGGCGGCTTCACCACGGGAGGCGTCTCCCCCGATCTGACATTCCTCTTGGACCTGCCGCCGGAACTCTCGTTCGAGCGGCTGGGCCGCGAGCCGGACCGCATCGAGCAGCGTGGGCTGGCCTACCTGCGGAAAGTTCGCTTTGGGTTTCTGGACGAGGCGGCGCGGGATCCAGACCACATCCGCGTGATCGACGCCACCGGCTCAGTGGACGAGATGCATGAGGCGATCGTGGAGGCCGCGGGACGCGTGTTGCATGTCACGCCCGGCGGCGGCTCCTCGTGATGGGTGATGCTCACCTCGCTTCGCCGGCAGGACCCGGATTGCCGTTTGCGAATTTCGCGCCAAAATGAACCTAGACCGTCTTGTTTTGGTATAATCGACGGAAAAACCAGGGAGTGTTCTGATGCAAGCGCGCCCACATCTCATCCTCGCGGTCGCCACGATTTGCTTGAGTTGGCTGGCGCCCCCCGCGAAGGCACAGCTTATGCTGCTGTGGGATGTGGGTAGGAACTTCGAAATCGTAAACGTGGGCGCCGAGGCACTGCGGTTTGACGGCTACAGCATCCACTCACCTCCGGGCAATCTCGAACCCGAACATTGGATCTCGCTTGAAGAGAGTTTCGCGGCCGATTCAGTGAAGGCTTTGGCGACCTTGGGGTTACACGAAATGTCGCCAGTGAGTTCCACGAGATTCAACCTTGCGGAGTCATCCATGGGAAATGGCGCCACGCTGCAACCGGGAGCCTCTTGGGGTATCGGCCAGCCATTCGGGCCGGAGGCGACATTAGGAGAAATTTGTGCCGGTACCACCTTCGAATATACGGACGCCGACGGTGTCGTCGGTGGCGGAACGCAGGCGGGAGACGTTTTCTGCATCCCCGAACCGTCTTCCCTTTTGTTGGCTCTGGCCGGCCTGCTAGGCTGCCGTCTCTTGCCACGGCGTGCACGGTACTCCACAGCGTTCTCCGGGCAGAAAATTGGCGAGGCCTCCTGATGAATGCGCGCTCTATTCTCTACTTCGCCATCGGATTTGTCGCTGTTGGCGGCTTTTCATCCCCAGCGTCGGCGCAACTTCAATTGATATGGGAGGTCGACCGAAGCTTTGCCATTGAAAACGTTGGGGCCGTTCCACTGCGGTTCGACAGCTACAGCATTAGATCTGAGGATGGGCATCTCCAACCCGAGCTTTGGGTCTCTCTTGAAGACAGTTTCGCGGCCGATTCAGCGAAGGCCTTGGCGACCTTGGGGTTACACGAAATGTCGCCAGTCAGCTCCACGAGATTCAACATTGCGGAGTCCTCCATGGGAAATGGCGCGACGCTGCAACCGGGAGCGATTTGGGAGATCGGTCGGCCTTTCGGGCTGGCGGCGACGTTCGAGGAGGTTTGTTTCGGTACTACCTTCGAATACAACGACGTGGATGGAGTCGTGGGGGGCGGCACGCAAGCGGGTGATGTTATCTGTTTCCCCGAACCGTCATCCCTGTTGTTGGTTCTGGCTGGCCTGCCGCTGGGGTTGCTGCTACGACGACAAACGCGCCGGGCCTGATGGTTGGCCTTCAACGCTTTACCGATCCATGATGAGTCGCGCGGACAAACGGGAATTCCATGGCTTCGGCATCGTCCCGGCGGCGGGCCGCAGCGCCAGGATGGGCCAGCCCAAGCTGCTGCTCCCCTGGAAGGGTACCACATTGATGGAACATGTCTTGCGGCAATGGCGGGCCAGTCGGATTGATCGCGTGATCGCCGTGGCGCATCCCGAGGATGCCAAGCTGCATGCCCTGCTGTCCAATGCGGGGGCCGAGCTGGTGATTCCGCTCGCGCCGCCGCCGGACATGAAATGCTCGGTCCAAATTGCCCTGGAACATCTGGCCGAGTTCCACGCCCCCCGCGACACGGATGCCTGGCTGCTGGCACCGGCCGACCTTCCCGGAATTTCTCCCACGGTGATCGACGCGCTGCTGGCCGCGCATGAGCCCGCGAAACCGGCGATTCTCCGCCCCACCTGCCATGGCCAGCCGGGCCACCCGGTGCTCTTCCCCTGGCCCCTGTCGGGCGAAGTGGCGCGGCTCGCCGAGCATGCAGGCGTGAACCGGCTGCTAAAGACGAATCCCGTCAAAGACCTGGAACTCGACGCGCCCGGCATGCTGGAAGACATCGACACGCCCGAGGATTACGACCGCCTGCGGGAGCGAGATTAACGCGTAGGACAAGTGAACCTAAGGAGCAGCAAATTAGGGTGTCCGGAATACGACATGCGACTAGGAATACAATTGAAACGCTTTGCAACGTTCATTAGTCGCGTAGTGGTTGAAATACATTGCTTAGTGCTGGCAAGTCAGTGTAGTTGTCGCGGTTCTCGCACGGTTGGGCGAAGCGGTCGCGGCAACAAGCAAACAGGCGTCGTCACTGCCGCGAATCTCTGAGCGCATTGGGCATGTCCATGAACAAATATCTTCGGATGGTGCTGCTCATACTGGTTCTCATCCCAACGGGTATATTTCTGTTGTTGATCTCGACGGATAATTTGTGGGCTCGGCGACGTATTTCTCGGGAAGTCCGGGCAATTGTCAACGATGCGAAGAGGGAACCTGGCAATGAAGAACATGTCAGGCAGTTGTTGAAGATGACACATTCTCGCTGGTCTTTTAAGGCGACCAAGGCAACCGTGGGACTGGGTGACGTTGGAGACGCGGCGGTACCTGTGATACATGACTTGGCAGCTCTCATGAGATCAAACAACCCATTTGTTCGCCGGGAAGCGGCAAATTCGTTATCAAAGCTTGGGAAACGCAGCATTGCAGTTCTTCCAGAATTGAAGGAGTTCATACGTGACGATACATATCGGGGTGATGCAAAGTGGTTCGCGATCGACGCGATTGGCGAAATTGGACCAGATGCGATCGAGTGCGAGCAACTTCTGGAATCCATGATTGGAACGGGCGCACCTCAGCTTGATGATTCAATTCGCGAAGCACTTCGGAAAATACGCAGGGATCGCTGAGGGGAGCAAAATTAGCCAGTAGCCTGAGTGGTCGTCACCCAGGATGGTTAGCTAATATCGAAGCGGTTGCTCGTCTTCCCGACTGACCTCCCGCAGGGCGGTGTCCCAGGCCACGGCCATGCGCGCGTCATGGTCCATGTGAGCGGGTGCGACTTCCGGCTGTCGAGTGGCCATGGTGGTGTCCGCTTCGCCCGGTGGCGGACCGGCCAGGCTCCGTAAAGCGCTGGCCCGGGCATTGATGTGGTTGATGATCAGGAAGAAATCCATGATCGTCAAAGCATCGTCGCCGTTGACATCGAAGAAGGGAGGCGGCGGCGAACTACTCGACGGCGGGGCCAGCGGGCCAATGCCGTTGGCGTTGATTTCGTTGATGATGATTAGCACGTCCAAGGGGCTGATGAATCCGCTGTTGTTCACGTCCATGGGCTCGACCGGGTTTTGCCACGGGCGGGGACCTCCGGTTTGGCCGTCGTCATCCACGATGGTGCCGGTGGCCTGGTCGATGGACAACTCGGAATTCTGAGGATTGGAGAGGCGGAGCAAAAACGTTTCATTCCCCTCCGCCTGCGTGTCGCCGAGCACATTCACGGAGACCGATTTTTGTATCTCTCCGGGCGCGAAAGTGAGTGTGCCGGAGGCGGACGTGAAATCTTGCCCGGCAGCGGCGGTACCAGCCACCGTGGCGTACTGCACGGTGACGGTCTCCGTGCTCGCTAGGGAAAGCGATACCGTGAAGGTTAAAGGCGTGGTTCCCGCGTCTCCCTCCGTGGCGGAATTCCCGACGACAGAGATGGCCACGGTGGGAGCCACGTCATCATCGTCGAGAATCGTGCCCGTGGCCTGGCCATTGGCTAGCGTGGCGTTCACGGGATTGGACAGGTTCAAGGTGAAGCTCTCGTCGTTCTCGGTTTGCGTGTCGCCCAGGACGTTCACCGAGACGGTCATCTGTGTTTCGCCCGGGGCGAAGTTCAGCGTTCCGGATGCCGAGGTAAAATCTTGGCCGGAGGTGGCCGTACCGGAGGCGGTGGCATAATTCACGGAGACGGCCTGGCTGCTGGCTGCCGAGAGGGTGACCACGAATTGCAAGGGCGTGGTGCCGGCATCTCCCTCGGAGACCGTCGCGTTCGTCACGGAGATGGACGCTTGGGGCGATGCTTGGTCATCGTTGCGGATCGTGCCCACCGCCGTGTCGTTGGCCAAGGTGCCGTTGACCGGGCTGGAAAGCCGGACCAGAAATTGCTCGTCCGGTTCCACGTCCAGGTCGCCCAGGATGGGTACGTCGATTTGTCGCTGCGAAGGCCCTCCCGCCGTGAAGGTCAGCGTGCCACTGGTGGCCGTGAAGTCGCTGCCCGCGGTGGCGGTGTCCGCTTGCGTGGCGAAGTTCACGGAGACGTTTTGCGTTGGTGCCGCGGAAAGGGCCACCGTGAAGGAGAGGATTTGCTGTCCCTGATCCCCCTCGGAAATGCTGGCGCCGTTAATGGAGATCGAAACATCCGGCGCCGCCTCGTCGAATTCGATGGTCAGGGCGGGCCGGTTGGACACACTGCCGTTTTCCTTGCTATCAAACCGTTTGGCCGTGCTATCGGCGGATTCGTTGCCAATCAAGATCCAGCCGAAGTTCGCGGCCGGATTGTCGATCCAAGCCTGCACATCCGCCAGCATCTGCGAGGAAGACCAGACATAGCCGCCCGTATCTCCCACCAGTGTCTCCGCGCTCGCGCCGCTAGCAAAGTCGCCGCCCGATTGGTTCCAAAAACTGGTGTCAAAACGGCTGTGCAGCCAGGTTGCGTCGCCAGAGGCGGCTTGCGTGCCCGCGCCGCCACCACGATTGTCCGAGTTGGAGGAGCCTTCTCCCCAACCGGTGGTGACGCGATGCAGCCGCACCGATTCGGAACCGGAAATGGTGCGGGACATGTTGAGGCTCAAGGAGACATTCGTGACCGTGGCGCCCGCCGGAATCGCGGAGCCGACGTCAAAGGCCACCAACCCGCGGCGGAGCGACCGACCGGCGGGTTGACCGGTCCTGCCCACGAACAAGTATTCTCCCGCTCCGTTGGAGAGTTCGCCGGCGGTATCCTCGAACAGCGTATTGTCCTGGCTGGGCAACAGCGAGACGCTGGCCAAGACCTGCCTGGGCTCCAGACGCTCTAGACGGAGTGATCTCTCGTCCCACGGCCATGCGCGGCGATTCCTGGTTTGTGCGCGGCGGGGGCGCTTCGGGCTCGAAAAAAACATGGAGTACATCTCAGGTGTGCCGGCTAGTTCATTGCAGTGTCAAATAGTAATTGTAAGGCAAACCCCACCATGTTTTCGTAAGCTACCTCACGTCTCGGGTGAATTCAAAGAATGTGGGAAATTCAGAGCGAGTCGAGAACACGATCAAACTGCCCAGCCCAACACTGCCGCAAAAGCTCCTCGTCGTGCTGGCACGTAAAAAACTACATTTTCTGAAAAGTCTCCTCGCTCGGGTGCCCGATAATTGCCGCCAAGGGGGGAAGTCATGGCTTGAGGTCTGTCTTCTCCCCTGGATTTCTCATGCGGATTCCGCCGGCTCAGCCTGAGCACTCCCGTCTTCCGCGACTCGGCGGGTCGTTATGGATCGGCCTGTTGCTTTGGGCGGTCATTTTCTCGGGAGAAGTCCGGGGGCAAGATGCACCGTTCGACAGCGGTTGGACGGTGGCCACGGACCAACCGGAAGACGATTGGGACGACCTCGAATCGCTCTTGGGATCTCCGCCGACTGCTGAAGCGACTGCACCCCCGGATGCCGCCATGCTGCGCGTGCTGGCCCGTTTGCATCGGCAGGCGGTCTCTTCTCGCCGGCGTGCCGCCTTCGCGCAGCCAACCATGGACGGTTCGCCCGATCTGGCCAAGGATGAAGTCATCCTGCAGGGGCGGGCGGCGTTTCGAAATTCTTGCACGGAATGCCACACAGCGGAGCGGGCCACGGATGAACGGCGATCCTTGTCCGAGTGGCGGGAAACGATCCAACGCATGATCGATGAGCAAGGCGCGGAGATCCCCGAGGAGGACCGCGAGCCGATTGCCCTCTATTTGGCCTCTTTGAACCTCTCCGCGAGACAAGATCGGCCCCAAGCGGATGAGGACGAAAACGAAGAGCGGAGCCCGCGATTCGATCCGGCCGTGGTTTCGGCGGGACAAGCCGCGTTCAGCCGGTCTTGCACGCAATGCCACGATGCCAATCGGGCCACGAGCAAGAGGAAGAGCCTGGCCGCTTGGCGGAGCACCGTCCGCCGCATGGCCGCCAAGGAGGACGCGAATGTCGCTCCCGGCGATATCGAACCGATCGCCACTTACCTGGCCTCGCTGGGAGATAGCGTCGGAGCGGGTGACGACGACGGTGGAGATTCCAGCG
>JANQPP010000168.1 GCA_028289405.1 Pirellulales bacterium | reverse complement strand
ACCCAGGCCAGGCTAATCTGTACACGGCGGAAAAAAACGTCCGCGAAGAACAGGCAGGCCGCCGTAAAGCCAAGCCAATGCCAAATATCCTGGTAGCTGCGGGCTTGCGGCAAATCATGCCGGAAAGGATTCACGGCCAGCAAGTTTTCAAGCTGCGACAGATTGCCCTCGGCGCTAATCACCTGCCCCGACCCGGCATCGGGCGGCGCCAGCCCGGCCATCATTTGGGCGAGCCCCAAGTTGTGCTCGCGGTCGTTGAACTCCGACGAATAAGGGATGTTGATCCCCGTCCGAATGGGGGCCTGTCCCGCGCCAGGCATGATGTTGATCAGATAACTGCCGGCGTCGCTGGCGTCGAACTCTCCCACGTAACGCCCCGGCGCGGCCTGTTCGATATCCAGATCCACAGGCTTCATGTCCGGCCCAACGACGTTCCCCAGCATCTCCAAGAAATTGAGAAACTGGTCGTCCTGGTCGAGCGCCGTGACAATGACCCGCACCTTGCCGTCGCGAATATCGGTGGCGACGGAATATTTGCCCTGCTCGCCGACAGGGCGCATCGTCCAGCGGACAATCTGGCTAAAGAGTTTGTCGTAATTCTCCCAGGCGGTCCACGACGTGGCCCAACGCTTGCCGGCATCCGTGGTGAAGACCGCGCCTTTGCCCAGACCGTATTGCCAGCCGGCGAGCACGGTGCCGTACCGCGCTTCCCCAGGCCGGGGAGAAATCAGAGCCACTTCCACGCCCGGATGCTCCTTCACGGTGGTCAACACGAACCCGGTAATGGGAGGGAGAGGCCCCTCCACGCCTTGAATCATCTCATGGTCAAAGCGGATATTCGGCTGAAAACCGGATTCATTTTCGTAGATCAGCGGACGGGCCACCTTGCGGGCTTCACGCTGGTAGATGCGTGGCAGCAGTTCCGGCCGGCTGACCTGGTAATATTGCCCGCCGGTCCGCAAGGAAATTTGTTCCAGCGTCGCACTGCCGGCTGGGCCATGCGTGCCGATGGCCACCGTGGAAATTTTGACACCCAAATTGGCCAGGGCCGTGAGAATGCGGGCGCTGGGCGGCGAGGGATCGCCATCGCTGATGATGATCATATGCTTGACGGCGGCGTCCCGGAGTTTCAGGAAAGACTGATGCGCCAAGACCATCGAAGGCTCGAATTGCGGCATGTCACCCGGAACCATGCGGTCCAACCGAGCTAGCATCTTATTCCGCTGCCCGCCGACCTTGACCATGCCCACCGGCTGCCCCCACAGCCACTGGTCCGTGCCGTTGAAGTGCAGCAGGCCGCAATAATCCTCATTGCCTAAAGTACGGATAGAGAGACGGGCCACCTCCTTTTGCCAGTAGTTGCCCTGCGCCATTTCCGAGGCGTGCATGATCAGGGCCAGCGCGCCCACGGGGACCACGGTGCTGCTTTTGATCTGGAAATCGACCGGCATCGCCTCCTCGACCGGCGTGTTCGTCCAGCCGCCGGCGCCAAAGCTGTTGGGGCCGCCGAGCATCAGCAGACCGCTTCCCATTTGCTGCGTATTCAGGGCGAGCGCTTTGACGTGATCCTCGCTGAAGTGTTCGCGAGGCACATTGGCCAGAACCACCGCGTCGAAAGCTTGCAATTCCGGGAGGCCGGCGAAGGGCTGGTCCGGGCCACTGGGGCGTACCGTGACCTCAATATTCAGTTTCCGCAGGCGATCGACGAGATAGTCGAATTCACCCGGATATTCATAGTCCTCGATGAACAGCACCTGCCCCGCGCCACGGACATGGGTGAACGCGGAGGCTTCGTTGTTTTGAGACCGGCCATCCTCGCCCGTATCGTCCGGAACGAACCGTGCCTTGTAAGTATAGAAGTCGGGCCGGTCGATCTCTTCGCGGACGGAAAAGACCCGCTTGCCCGGTTCGAGGTCGATTTCCGACTCCGCCAGAATCTCTTCGTATTCGCCGGTGTGCCGGCTAATCCTGAGCCGTCCTCTGACCGGCTGCCCGCCCTCTTCGGAAGCGTTGTTGTTCAGCACGACGCGCACATCGAAGGGCTGCCCCTTGCGGACATCGTCGGGGATCGTCACTTTTTCCACGGAGACGTCTTGGCCCGCCGAGATGGCGACCGGCAGCACATCAATGCCGATGCCGGTGTCCACCAGCCCTTGGGCTTCCGCCAACGCGTTGCCCAGGTTTTCGTTAAAGTCACTAACAACTACGATCCGCTTGGAGGCGTCGTGGGGAAATGTGGCCTGGGCCAGCCGCATGGCCTGCGAGAGATTCGTGTGTTCCGGATCAATCCGGCTTTCGATGGCGCTCCCCATGGGAAGATTGTCATCAAACGGTGGAATCTCCACCTTGGCCTCGCGTCCAAAGACGATTGCGCCGGCCAAATCTTCGGGGTTCTCCGGGCGGAATTGGCGGACCGATTCGTTGTAGTAATCCAACATCCGCTTCCGCTGGTCCGGCGGGACGCTCATCGAGCGGTCCAACAGATACGTCACGGCGAGCTTTTCGCTGGTCCGAACCAATTGCGCTTCGGCCAGGGCCAAGACCAAGAGGATGAAGACGGCGCTTCGCAGGACCAACGCCAGAATCCGCCGCACCGGCCCCAAGGCGGAAAGGCTGCCGTAACTCCACCACCAGAGAACCGGTAACCCGAGGAGCAATAACAGGAAGCCGCGGTGGACAAAATCTAAACGGTATTCGCCCCACATAGCTTTCTCCCTGCCTTCCCTGTCTACATGAGAACCCGCTGCACGCGGTGATTGTTGGAATCAATCACGTGCAAACTGCCCTGGCTATCACGCACCAGCGCCCAAGGATTGAAGAGCTGGCCCACGCCGCGTCCCTGTTTCCCCCAGGTGCCAAGCGGCTGCCCATCCTCGGTGAATTTTTGTACGCGGTGATTGCCGAATTCGCAGACATAAACGTGCCCCTGGCCATCCAGCACTAAATCGTAAGGATAATATAATTGGCCGGGAGCCGAACCTGGCTTTCCCCAGCACGTCAGCAATTCGCCCTCCGTGCTGAAAACTTGGATGCGGTGATTGCAGGCATCGGCGACCCAAATCCGGTCACGCTGGTCGATGGCCAAGTTCTGAGGCCGCATGAATTGTCCCGGTTCGGGCCCATGCCCTCCCCAGACTTCCAGGAATTCCCCCTCGGGCGAGAATTTTTGGATACGGTCGTGTTCGCCATATTCCGCGATGTAGTAGTTGCCCGCCGAATCCTGCACGATGTCGGTTACGAATCCGAATTCGCCATTTTCGAAGCCATTCGTGCCACCGATGACGCGGTCGGCCAGCAGTTCCCCTTCGGGAGTGTAGGGAAGCATGCGAAAGTAGTGCGTGTCCGCCACGAGTACCGTGCCGTCGCGGCCCACGCTCAAACCGGAAGGGCGGCCGTTTTTGTGCGTCGGCGTGCTCCAGGCTCGCAGAAAATTCCCCTCGCGGTCGAACACCTGGATTCGCGCGGTCATGTCCACCACGTAGATGCGGTCCTGCCCATCGATGGCGGCGGCCCGTGGTTTTTGAAATCGGCCATCCGACACGCCCGACCGCCCCCAGGTCAATTCCACGCTCGAAGGGGATAGGTCCTCTTCGTTGACATGGACGCATCCGGCTCCGACGATGGACAGCAGCCCCAGCAGGCCCGCCCGCGAGAGAAGTGCGGCTTGCTTCAAGGTGCCTTGGACCTTGCCCATTTCGCGTTCCTTATACATCACAGGGAGATAAACTCATCCCAGCAAGACGACCGCTTGGCGCGGTCCCAGCCTACTTTGTTCCGGAAAAAGTGGCTGCGTGGTTCGCATACTCCCGTGACATCCAGTCCTGTTCACTGCCTTGATTCTATCGTATGCGCGGCGGAACACAAAAGGATTCTGTCTTAGCGGCCACTCTTCGGCGAATCCTGCTGGCCGTCATCTTGGTGCTCATTGCCCGGGCGTGGCTTGTGCAGGGCGTGTTTTTTCCGGTGCTCGTGACGGGAGATTCCATGGCTCCCGCGCTGCGTGGAGCGCATCGGCGAGTAGCCTGCGACCATTGCCGTCACGATTTCGCGATGGGTATTGCTGCTTGGAATCCGTCACGTGCCGTGGAATGTCCCGTTTGCCGGCACTACTTTTTTCCCCCTCGGGGCGGACAAATCTCCCCGGCTGCTCGAGTCTTCGTGGACAGGACCGCCTTTTGGTGGCAGCCACCACGGCGTTTTGAGTTGACGGTACTCCGCGATCCCGAACAATCCCAGCGGTTGGTGGTGAAGCGGGTAGCTGGACTACCGGGAGAAACTGTACGCATCGCCGAAGGAGATCTGTGGATCGATGGCCAGCGGTGGAGAAAGTCACGCGAGGTACGGCAAGAACTGGCGATTCCCGTCTACAACTCGCTAAATAAACGAGATACCGCTGTCCCCGGCGAGTTGTATTGGCAAGCCGATGAGGAAGGCAGCAATTGGCGAACGGACGAGAAGGGCATTTATTGTGAACCTCGACGCACTGCCCACGAGACTGGCGACAAAAACATTCTAGGCCCGCTCGATTGGTTGACCCTCCGGCGTCGGCCGCGAACCTCCGAAAACTCGCTGCCACTAGTCGACAACTCCAGTGGGGAGAACCCGCACGTCTCCCATCGCCCGCGCGAAGTCCGCGACCTCAGGCTGAATTGCCACGTGACATGCCAAGGGAGCGGAAGTTTTGTGGTCGCCTTCGATCCGTCGGGGCTTGGGTATCGGGCAGAGATCCTTCCAGGCGATTCGCGGCTGAAAATCTATAAACGGGAACAGTTACTCCTGGATAAATCCGTGGCACATCTGTCGGCGGAGTCGTCCTGGGACTTGGAAGTGTCCTGGGTGGACGGTGTTTGGGAACTGCTGCTCAACGGCAAGGTCATGCTCCGTGACGAAGTCGCCGAGCACGATCTGCCTCGCTCTGCCACTGCCAGTCCGCCAAGGATCGCCTTCGCCGCCCAGAGCGTTGCCGCAAAAATCGGCGACCTGCGGATATCTCGGGACATCGTTTATCTGGCCGCGCCGGCACCGCACGAAGAGCCATCGGAAGGAATCTGCTGGCGACTAGGACCGGATGAGTTTTTCGTGCTCGGAGACAACCCGCTCGTTTCCCGGGATAGCCGTGCATGGTCCGCGAACGGCCACGTCACCCTGCGCGACATCGTGGGCAAACCACTTCCGCTCACTTGGCCTTGGTAGCCAACCTAATCTTGATCGATTGCGCCGAAAGTCAAATTGAATTTCATCTCCGCCGCTTGCCTCGTTTTAGACTGGTGGTGGCCATCAAAATGACGTCGATCGCCAACAAAGCCAACAGCACCTCCATGGCCACATCCTCCGTGAAAAAAGTTCCCGCGAAATGCATCGTTCAATTCTCGTGACTTACTGCTGGCCAGAAGGGGCGGGAGGAACCTTGGGCCGGATGGCAACTTGAAGTGCCATGCTGACAATCAACGTCGCGCCGGCAGCCAACAACAGATAGAGGTGGATCATGCTTGAGTCTCCTCAACATCCTTTCCGAAAGAGGATTACCGCCAACGCATCGGCAAGTGCCATTTCGTTGCTTCAACTCTCCATGGTGGAAACCTGCTTCACGCAGGACGACGCATCCATCCTAGCCCGTGAAGAAGTCGGAGCGGGGCAGGGGCCGCAAGGCTTCCATCACGGGCACCAAGGCGACCAAACTTCCCAAGAGCAGCAACAACGAAACGGCGAACATGGTTTTTTGCCTTTTATTGCGTGGTGATCTTCACTCGAACTTCCGAACGTCATCCAGTAAAAGCACACGGGATGCCGAATCATATTGATTAAAACCATTTCTGTCCTATAGTAATTCCATAAAACATTTTACATCGAATTGAATCTCGAAATTTTCCTGGAGGCGCCCGCCAGCGAAACGCAAGATGAAGTCATTTTGATATCATTATCAAAATCAAATAGATCCATAATCCAAGCCCAGTCGCTGGAGAAAAACCATCATTGCAGGCAAGTTCTTCTGGGCGGGAAACTGATGAAGTCCCCGCAAATAATGGTGAGAGCCTGCATGAGGCGGCGGTTTGTGAATGTTGCTCGGAGGGGGGCGTCGCCGGCGCTAAAATTCGTGAAAAGCCCTACATTTCACCGCATGGTGCCGCAAACATGCGCGGAGCGTCCTTGGAAACGGCGAGCGATAAGCAACGTGCCCATGCATGACGAGACCACACACAGGGCAGCAACAGAATATTGAGACGGCAGGACGATCCGCGAACGCAATCACCCGTCAATAGCGCTGTCCGAAGAATTGCTTAGCCTTGACGGCTTCAGCCGGAAGCGCCGACGGGCACCTTCTCCGCCTTCTTCGTATTTCGCGCCGGGGGCTGTGCTTTTTCTTTGGTCAACCAAAGCACGAGTGGCGCGGCGATGAATACCGAACTGTAACTTCCGGTGATGACACCAATCAACAGTGCAAAGGCGAAAGCGCGAATGGCTTGCCCGCCGAGGAAATACAGCGCGACCACGACAATGAATACAGTCAGCGAGGTGATGATCGACCGGGAAAGCGTTTGATTCAGGCTCTTGTTCACCATCTCCTCGGTGATCTGCTTGCTCTTGCCCTTGACTTCTCGCATGCGGTCAAAAATCACGATCGTGTCGTTAATGGAATAGCCAATGACCGTCAGGAATGCCGCGATTACGGTGAGGCCGATCTTGAAGGGATCCACGTACAAGAATCCCAAAACCGGCGCCAGGTAAGCACTCAAAGCCAGAGCACCGAGGATCGTCAGCACATCGTGGACGAGAGCGATCACGGAGGCCACTCCCCAGGCCAAATTCTGGAAACGCAACCAGATATACATGATGATCCCGACCAAGCTCACGCCCAAGGCGGCCAGAGCTTGCTGTTGCGTGTCCCCCGCGACCTTGCCTCCGATCTTGCTTGAAGAAGGGAACACCGGAAATCGGGATAATTCTTCTTCGAGTGCCCGCACGATGCGGCGCGTCTTGTCTTCATCCTGAGCCATGCGCAGCGTCCAGCTTCCCAAAGCACGGCCGCTGTCCGCGGTGTATTCTTCGTTGCTTACCTCAAAGCGGACCTCGGGAAGCCCAACCGCCCGAAAGGCATCACGAATGCGAGCCACGAGTGTGTCATGCTTGATTGATTCTGGAAAATTGAGCACGACTTGCGTGCCGCCGGAAAAGGGATCCACAGCCGCTGTTTCCGTTTCACTACCGTTGGTGTTCCCGGAAGATTCAGGGCTGGCATCAGTCGAGCCCTGCCCGGATGCCGATTCAGAGCCCCCATTGCTGGAATCCGGATTCAGCTCAGCCTGCGGTGAACCCTGGCTGGCCTCTGCCTCGTTCGTGGCATCCGAACCGGGCTCATCGGCGTCGGCCTGAAAATTGGCCAGCGCGAGGATGTTCGCTGCTGGCAAGTCGGCCCTTGCTAGGCCATCATTCACTGGCAGGGAAAGCTGAGCGATCGTGCTGTAATCGCCAATCTCCACCGTATTGGTCTGCAGCTTCTCGCCAAAGATTGCCTGAAGTTCCTGCTGTACCGCGTCTCGATCGTCTAGCGACGTATCAATTTTAAACTCGAGATTCTCTTCGCCCACCGAGACCACGGTGGCATCTGGCAAACGGTCCCCTACTTCCGAGCGGACATAGGCGGTTTCCTGCTGCTGCTTGAACAGAATGTGAACCGAAGATCCTCCAGTAAAGTCGATGTCCAGAATTCCGTAACCCCGCGACACGACGGCACTCAACCCGATAAGAATACCGATCACGGAAACCGCCACTGCGGGCCGGTAGTATTTCACGAAATTGAAATTGGTTCGGGTCAAGAGCCGCATCATGTGGAGTTCGCTGATCCAGCGACGCCGCTCGGCAACTTCGAAGACCACCCGGGCACAAAAAATGGCCGTAAACATACTCAACACGATGCCCAAGATGAGCGTGACGGCGAAGCCTTTGATTTGGTCGGTACCGATGGCGTAGAGCACGATACCCACGATCAATGTGGTCAGGTTCGCATCGACAATCGTGGAGGTCGCGCGGTCGAATCCATTGCGGATCGCCATCTTTAGCGTCGCCCCACGATTCAGTTCTTCGCGGATGCGCTCGTAGATCAGCACATTGGCGTCGACGGCCATGCCCACGGTGAGCACCAAGCCGGCCATGCCCGGCAGGGTCAGGGCCGCCTTGACGGTGATCATGAGCGCGATCACGAGGACCAAATTCAACGTCAACACCAGACAAGCCACGATACCCGCGAAACGGTAATACACGAGCATGAACAGCAGCACCAACGCCGAGCCGATGACCATCGACCGTTCGCCTTGGGCGATGGTGTCTTGGCCTAGTGTGGGGCTGATCTTCTGTTCGCTGATCGGCTCCGGTTCGAGCGCCGCGGGCAAGCTTCCCGCGTTCAGGATGCCGACTAGGAATTCAACATCCTCGGGAGCGACATTCGTGATTTGGCCATTGTCCGTGATCGCCGATTGGATGAAGGGGGCGGAAAGCAGCACATCGTCGAGGACGATACCGATTCGCCGCTGGAAGCCCGTTGCTTGATCGGGCAGATTTTGCCGTGTCAAAATGCCAAACAACCGGCCTCCCTCGGAATTCAACGAAAAATTGACGCTGGTCCGCCCCATCTCGTCGATGCCCGGCGATGCGCGGCGCAAATACCCGCCGTTGACGTCGATTTTGCCCGTCACCACGAGCACCTGGGTTTCGCCACCGCTTTCGCGGGTCACGAGCCCTTCGGACGACCGCATTTCTGGCGCTAACTTCACCCAACGTGCTAACGTGCGGCTTTCATCGCTGGGGTTGGGAAGGGCCTGAAGATTGGGCTGCTTCAGCGCTTGATCGATAATCGCCTGATGGTCCGTTTCGTTAGCGGTGACGCGAAATTCGAGCAGGCCCGCCGTGCTGATCTTGCGCTTGATGAGATCGACTTCATCGTTGTCCACTTGAGGGATAATGACTTCGATCTGCCGAGGACCGTAAGGGCGGATCGTCAACTCCTTGATGCCGGCGGGGTCGACTCGGCGGCGGATGGCGGCCACCATTTTGTCCATGTCCACGCTGCGGGCGCTACTTGGCCCCTCTTCCGCCTCGTCCTCGAATTCGCTGTTTTGATCCTCGACCTCCGCATCCTCCGCGAGCTGATAGACGAGGATCACTCCCCCCGCCAGGTCGATCCCGAGCTTGGGCGGCCAACCCAAAGTCGTCACTAGCGTCCCGCCCACCGCGGCGAGCAAAACCAAGCCGATTTTCCAGCCGTAATCTGGTAGCCGCATGGAACGTGCCAAAAAGTTCCCCAGCAGAAAGGGAACCACAATGACCGCGATGACCACCAGAGCCACCAAGAAAGCGTGCATGCCTCCGGCGGCTTCCGTCTCGGGAGCGGCCTGAGCAATCAGCGGAAGCAGGGAATGGAGAGACGTCATTCGTGGATTTCTTTCGAAATGGGCCAGCCGGCACGGGACCCGTGGGATTGCCTTACGATTTCGCCGACGCGGTATCTTCTTTGTCCGAGAGAATCCGCGCGATGGAGGACAAGGTGACGTTTATCTTGAAATTGTTCGCTTCGTCCACTTTCAGCGTGACTTTATCGGCTTCCTGCATCACGTTCGTGACGATCCCGTAAATTCCGCCGTAAGTAACGACGCGGTCATCCTTCTTCAGCGAGGAGAGCATTTCCCGCTGTGCCGTCTGCTTCTGTTTTTCCGGACGAAACAACAGAAAGTAAAACAAGAAACCGATCGCGATGAGCGGGAACATCATTGATCCCGCTCCCGGGCCCTGTTGGGCATCCTGGGCCCAGACCCAAGGCTGCATGAACCAGTCTGCCGCGATCAATGTCATATTCTCCAGCGAATGAATCCATACCCGGCGAAAAGTGATCCAGTATCATAAGGTGCAAGCCGGTTTACCGGCAATACTACCTCTGAAGCAATTCGGCGGGAATGGTCGCGGATCAATCTCGCCCACTGCTGGTTGATCGACAAAAGATCTCTGGAGAAGGTCATCTTCTGGCTGCCGGCTCGAAGCGACAGTGCTCCAGTCCGGCGACAACAACCCATTCAAGAGCGACGTCCCGCACCAGGCCGAGCGGCTGCAGCAGGCCTCGGGTCATGAAGACGGAGGGGTCGATTCGTCGATCCGCTCGATCACACGGTCGATCAGACGGTATTCAAAGGCTTCCTCGGCGGACATGAAGCGATCGCGGTCTGTATCCTCCTCGATCTGCTCCAGCGGATGCCCGGTGTGGCGCAGCAGGATTTGATTGATGCGGCTTTTGACCTTCTTGAACTCCCGCACGTGGATCATGATTTCTTCGGCCGTGCCCTCCATGCCCGCCAAAGGCTGGTGGATCATGATCCGGGCATTAGGCAAGGCGAACCGCTTGCCGGCGGCTCCGGCGGTGAGCAGTACCGCCCCCATGGAGGCCGCCTGCCCGATGCAATACGTGGCGACATCGCAACTCACGAATTGCATCGTGTCATAGATTGCCAGGCCGGCGGTAACGCTTCCTCCCGGCGAATTGACGTACAGATTGATGTCCGCTTTGGCATCCTCGGATTGCAGAAATAGCAATTGAGCCACGATGGAATTCGCGATCTCGTCATTCACGGCCGAGCCCAAAAATATGATGCGGTCCTTGAGCAGCCGGCTATAAATGTCCATGGCCCGCTCTTCGCGGCCACTTTTCTCGATAACGAAAGGAATTAACACCATGGAACGCGACTCCATCCAAGTACGGAAAAACTAGATTCTGCTGTAATCGAGGAGGCTCATTACGGTCGCCGCCGAGCCGGAGCGCCAACGCGCGGACTTAATCGTCATCATCCTCGTCACCCGAAGATGGCGGTTTGGTAAGAATATCGTCCACGACGCCATATTCTTTAGCGGCGGACGCGGTCATGTAAAAATCTCGGTTGGTATCTTTGGCAATCCGGTCCAACGGCTGGCCGGTATGGTCGGCCAACACATGATTCAAGACTTCCCGAGTGCGGATGATTTCATCCGCTTGAATTTCAATGTCCGAGACCTGCCCCCCCACCGAGCCATACGGTTGATGGATCATGACCTTGGCGTGCGGCAAGGCGAAACGCTTGTCCTTCGTGCCTCCGGCGAGCAAGATCGCGCCGCCACTGGCGGCCAAACCGACGCAATAGGTCGCCACCGGGCAAGTAAGGATCTGCATCGTGTCATAAATTGCCAGGGTGGCCGTCACGCTGCCGCCCGGTGAATTGATATAGAAGTGGATATCCTTGCGACGGTTTTCGCTTTGCAAATAGAGCAGCTTCATCACCAACTCATTGGCAATGCCGTCGTGGATTTCACCTTGCAAGAGAATGATGCGATTCTCCAGCAAAAGATCTCCCAGCGTCATTTGCCGCTGCCGCTGGTAATCGCGGTAAGACAGAGTCGGTGCGACAACTCCCTGAGGAGCGAGAGGTGGGGACCAAGCTTCGCTCATGGGCACGAATCCTTCCAGTTAAGCATCGGGCAAAGTGCGTGACGCCTGTCGAGACATTCCTAGAGGTTTAACTCCCCGTAGAGAGCCATTTCGGCGCGGACAGGCCAACAACATCGGTTTTTTGTTCGCTACGTGGGGTTTTTGCTCCCCGGGACAGGCGAGGTTTCCGTATCATCGTGCAAAGCATCGGGAATCTCGGATTCCTCTTGATCACCGCCGCCAGCGGATTGGTCCAAAGCCTCGGTCTCCGACTCTTCCAGCTCAAAGGCCACTTCCTTAAACTTGGCATGTTCATAGACGCGTGCCAACGTTTTCCGCTCGATGATTTGATTGCGGAGCACATCCATCATGCCCCTTTTCTCCAGCCGGGCTCGAACGCGTCGCGGGCTCTCGTCGCTTTGCGCGGCAATCAGGGCGATTTCGTCGTCGTAGTCACTCGGGATATCCTCGATGGCTTCTTCCTCGGCGATTTTCTCCAGGATGAAATGCTCCTTCAACGAGCGGGCGGTGCTGGCCAAGCTATTTTGCTGAAGCATATTGGCGTGGGCCCGAATTTCGTCCTCGCTGAAACCACTTCTGCGCAGCTCTAAAACGCTGCGTTGCAACTCCCGTTGTGACTGGCGCCGGAGCAAGTCTGGAGGCAATTCCCAGGTTGCGGCTTCCGTGAGCTGGGCCGTGACCTGCTGCCGGGTTCGCTGAGATTGATGGTATTCGAGCTGCCGCTCCAGGTCATCCTTGACCGCGTCGAGCAGATCCGCTTCCGATTCGAAACCGCCGAGTTCGTCCAAAAACTCCGGCGTTAACTTCGGCATCTCCAGTTTCTTGACGTCGAGCACTTCGAATTTGGCCGTGACGGCCTGGCCACGCAAGTCGGCATTGGGCGCATCCTCGGAAAGCTGTGCTTCCCCTTCACGCACGTCCCCTTCCTTCGCGCCTTTCATGAGCTTGTCGAATCCTTCGATTTTGCCATCACGGAAGCTCAGTTCGGGACGGATGCGGATCACTTCTTCCTCGCTCCGAGACAACTGCTTGTCGCCGTGATGGAAGGAAAGATTGACCGTGACGTAATCCCCTTTTTCCGCTGGCTTTTCGGACGGCACGAGCCGGCCATGCTGGGCGAGGAGGCGGTTCTTTCTCCGTTCGACATCTTCCTTGGAGAATTCACGCGTCGGTTTTTCCAGTTCCAGGCCCTTCCAGTGCGGGACGGAAAACTCCGGACGGACTTCCAATCGATATTCGAACACCATCGGCCCTTCTTCCGGGAGCTCAACGGCGTCGACATCGAAATCCGGTTCACTGATCGCGGAAAGATCTTGCTCCTCACCAATTTGCGTGATGCTGTCCAGGAGCAGGGAACCCTTCACCTGGGGCGCAAGCTCCTTGCGATAGCGCGACTCCACGAGCTTCCGGGGGGCTCTTCCGGACCGGAAACCGGGCACCTGCGCGGACGGCATCATCTCGCTGAAGGTCTTATCGAAGTAACGCTCGATTTCGGTACGCGGAATCGTCACCACCACATGCCGCTCGCATGCGCTGGGCTCCTTAATCGCGACCTCCATCTCAATGCGTTGCGGCTCCTCGCCCTGGGATTCGGGGGAACCATCTTGGTCTAGGGTCTCGGGCGACGACATAGGGTCTTCTCCATCTGGACTTGAGCCCGCGATATTCAGGGGCGGATTCCTCCAAAGCTGCTTGCACGTAGGTTCACCGAGCACCCGCGGGCGATTGGAGATGCCATGTGCTGCTAAATTCCGCGTCGACTAAACCGGTATCGAATTTGGACGAATCGAGGCGACGGCTCATCCGTCCACATGTTCGGAAAATCGACGAAATCCTTTGTAGGAGGAATCTCTCAGAGCGGGTGATGGGATTCGAACCCACGACAACGACGTTGGCAACGTCGTGCTCTACCAACTGAGCTACACCCGCAATTATCCTTTTCCCCTTGCCTGGAAAGCACTTCGGTGGTGTTCACCGCCGACACGTGCCACGAACCGAGGCGGTCGTGGGATGGATCATGCCAAGCGAGCAATTATAGATTTCCCCCCACCTGTTGCAAGGCCGGGCCTCGTTGCCGCGCGGCGAATCAAAGAATCCGGATTCATATTGCGACGCACTCACCAGGGGGATATGCTTGCCGCCCCATTTTCCGCACATGTTATTCCTGTGAACCAAGGTGAGTGACCATGCGACCACCTGGCCAGGTGGCAGGCGAATACCCTGCCGCGAGCCCCCGAGCGAAATCGACCGGGCCGGCTGCGTTACGGCTATTGTCGCTGTTGGCACTTTGCGTGACCCATGGCTGCGGTTTTGCTTCCAAGGGACACAACATCTCTGGCGTACGCCTGTACCAAGAAGGCCAAGACCATATGGCCCTGCGGAGATTCCAACAGGCGATTCAATCCGATCCTTGGAACGCGGATGCCTACTACAATATCGCGGCGGTTTACCATCGAACCGCTGACAAACAGCAGAGCGAAGTCGACTACCAACGGGCGGAAAATTACTACCGTCAAACGTTGGACCGTAATCCGCAACATGTGGCAGCGTACCGGGGTTTGGCCGTGCTGCTGGCGCGGCAGCGGCGTTCCGAGGAAGCATTCCACTTGCTGGAAGGCTGGGCATCCCGAAGCCCAACTTCGGCGGCTCCGCGGATCGAACTGGCCCGCTTATATGAGGAGATCGGCAAGGATGAGGTTGCCAAGGAGTTGCTCCTCGAATCGCTGGCGTTCGAACCGGACAATGCCCGCGCTTTGGCTGCCCTGGGGCATCTACGGGAAGAGACGGGGGATACCGTTCAGGCGGCGGCCAATTATCAACGTTCCTTGGCCGCGAACCCGTTCCAACCGCGCCTGAGCCAGCGGCTGGCCTCGCTGCAAACCAGCAGTTCCGCTCCCGCGCCCAACCGGTCACCGGGAACCCGTATCGTCACCACGATTCCCCCGCGGTTGCGCTAAATTACAGGTGTGGTATTCGCGGCGCGTTACCAAGCGGATTTGACCGTCATTCCGGTTCAGCGCTAGCAGACTCAATTTTCCGCAGCAAGTCGCGCATGCGTTCAGCTTGCTCCGACCGGCGATCGACCAGGTTCGTGGTTTCGCCGGGGTCGTGATTCAAGTTGTAGAGTTGTCCGCGTTCATCGTTGCCGAGTTCCGTATTGGTATTCCGATTCAACTTGGGGCCCGAGCTGGGAGGGATGTACTTCCAATGCCCGTGCCGCAACGACAACGTCCGCGCATGTTCCACGAGATGCTCGCGCCCTTTCGAGGATTCGCCCAGAAGTGCCGGCAGCACGTTTTCCGTGTCCGGCGCGGTCTTTGCGGAGAAGGATTGATCGGTGAGGGCTGCCAAACTGGCGAACATATCGACCTGGCAGATGAGCGCGTCGGAGATGCCGGGCTGAATACGTTTCGGCCAACGAACGATCCATGGCACGCGCGTGCCACCTTCGAAGTTGCTGTATTTTCCACCGCGCCACGGTCCTGCCGGCTGATGATCCCCCAGCTTTTCCACGGCCTCGTCTTGGTAACCATCATCGACCACGGGACCGTTGTCACTAGTGAAGATCACCAGCGTGTTCTCGGCCAAACCGTGCCGGTCGAGAGCATCTAGGATTTCCCCGGTACACCAATCGAGTTGGGCAATCGCGTCGCCTCGGGGCCCCATGGGCGTCGTCCCCCGGAAGCGGGGATGAGGGACGCGAGGCACATGGATATCGTGGAGGGAGAAGAAAAGGAAAAAAGGCAGGGCTTGGTGCCTTGCGATAAAACCGACCGCTTTTTCGGTGATGACGTCGGCCATATCTTCGTCAACCCACCGTGCGGCCTTTCCGCCGCGCATGTAGCCGATGCGGCTGATGCCGTTGATGATCGTCTGGTTGTGCCCGTGGCTGGGGTGCATACTTAACAATTCGGGGTGCTCCTTCCCCGTCGGCTCATCTCCCACGGGCTTCCGGAAACTGACTTCAATCGGGTCCCGTGGATCCAAACCCACGACGTGATAATTCTCGACATAGACGCAAGGCACGCGGTCTCCCGTGGCGGGGATCAGGTAACAGTAGTCGAAGCCGATTTCCAAAGGCCCAGGCCGAATGGGGCCATTCCAGTCGAGATCACCATCCCCCAATCCCAGATGCCATTTCCCCACCACGCCGGTTCGGTAGCCGGCGTCTCGCAGCATGGTGGCGAGTGTTGGACGTCCCGGTTCAATAATCAGTGCCGCGTTGCCCGGCAAAATGCCGGTTCCTTTTCTGCGCCAAGCGTATTCCCCGGTCAGCAGCGCATAGCGGGACGGCGTGCATGTCGCGGAAGGAGAATGGGCATCGGTAAACCGCATTCCCTCACGGGCGAGCCGGTCCACGTGCGGCGTCGCCACGCGAGTCGCTCCATAGCAGCCCACATCCCCGTAGCCCAAGTCATCCGCGTAGATCAGCACGATATTCGGCGTTGCACTCAGAGCTACCTGCGGCAGAGCACCGCCAACGACGAGTAGAACAAGCAACGAAATGCGAAAACATCTTACGAACATACGTGGCATCCTCTTTGTAAGCGGCGGCGCGTATAGGGTGACGAGTGGCTGTACTCATTCCGGTAGCATCGATCGTACGTGCCACGGATTCTAAACCACTTCCCGTCGACGGAAAATGAATTCGGCTGATGCGCCGTTCAACCGCGTCTTACTTGCGTTGGGAGGGCGAGAAAAGTGAACACCGGAAAGTCTTTTTAACGCAGCCGCGATGTTGATTGCGGAAATCGAATTTTTCTTCTAATGCCGGGAGCGGTGTGCTACGATGGCCGCTCTTTACATCAATTGTCGACATTGGACGAGATTGCGGGCGGTTTCGGCAATCGGCCCAGCACGCGGCGAGGAATCGCCGCGCACGAATCATCGACAAGGAGCGGCTGTGGATCCGCTGTGGATACTAGGGCTTGGCATCGCCGTGGTGCTGGCGGGAATTCTGCTGCTCCGGCTGCATGCGTTTTTGGCGCTGATCCTCGCCGCGCTCGTGGTCGCATTCTTGACCCCTCATTCCACGCTGGAATCCTACGCCGCCCAGCAAGTCGAGGAGGGCGCTTGGGGTACCAAGCAAGCGGAAAGTTTCATCAACAGCACTGCCGCTTCTCGCGTGGCTCAGGACTTCGGCAAGACCTGCGGCAGCATTGGCATCCTGATCGCCATGGCCGCCATCATTGGCAAGTGCCTGTTGGAGAGCGGCGCCGCGGACCGCATTGTACGTTCCGCGCTGCGGATCATCGGCGAAGCCCGGGCAGGTCTCGCTTTTTTGGGCAGTGGGTTCGTCTTGGGCATACCCGTGTTCTTCGACACGGTGTTCTATTTGATGATCCCGCTCGGCAAGGCGATGCACCTGCGGACAAGAGGGCCATACTTGAAATATGTGCTGGCCATCGTCGCCGGCGCGACCATGGCCCATTCGCTGGTCCCGCCGACTCCTGGGCCGCTGCTGGTGGCATCGATGCTCGATGTTTCCCTGGGCACCATGATTTTGGCCGGCTGCATCGTGGGATCCGTGACCAGCTTGGCCGGCTACACCTTCGCTACTTGGCTGGCCCGGCGGACCGAACTGCCTCTCCGCGATAGCCCGGATGCTCCGCTCGCGGAACTGGAGCGGGCCACGCAACGTGACGATGCCGAATTGCCGTCGTTGGGTTGGTCATTGGCACCCATCGTGCTGCCCGTCGTGCTGATCGCATCATTGACCGTGGTGAAGAGCTTCGAGAAGAACCTCGAAGCAGGTGAAGCCCCATCGCCAGCATTCGCCTCCGTGGCCAACATTCTCGAAGTTTTGGGGGACAAGAACATCGCGTTGATTCTGGCGGCGACCATCGCGCTCGGCGTGCTGCTCCGGAGACCTGGGCACAATCGCCAAACCATGGCCCATAGCGTGCAAAATGCTCTGCTCAGCGGCGCGGTGATTATCCTGATCACCGCAGCGGGCGGCGCTTTCGGTGCCGCCGTGCGGACCTCTGGTGTGGCGGAGAGGTTGCAAGCATTGACGCAAGAAGTCCCCTCGCTGTGGATCTTGCCTGTCGCCTTCGGGTTGACCATGCTCATGCGGACGGCCCAAGGCTCGGCGACCGTGGCCATGATCACCGGTGCGAGCCTCGTACAGCAACTCGTGAAGTCCATGCCTCTGGAGTTTCATCCCGTTTATCTGGCATTGGCCGTTGGCTGCGGCTCGAAACCGATCTCCTGGATGAACGACAGCGGCTTCTGGGTGATCTGCAAAATGAGCGGCATGTCCGAACGTGAAGGACTCCGCACGGTTACGCCCATGTTGCTGGTGATGGGTTTTACCGGCCTGGCCGTAGTCATGTGCGGCGCGTGGTTACTGCCCTTGAAAATCGAATCGTAACGCATCCCATAAGAGGTAGCTTTCCCATGACGAAATTCAACCGGTGCATACTTCGTGGTGTGTTGTCGATCGTTTGTCTCTGGCTCACGACGGCGTGTTGTCACGCCCAGGCGGCGGAGGAACGCCCAAACTTCGTGATCATTTTTGCCGACGATTTAGGCTACGGCGATCTGGCCTGCTTTGGTCATCCCACGATCCATACGCCGCATCTGGACCGCATGGCCCGAGAAGGCATGAAGTTCACGCAGTTTTATTCTGCCGCGAGCGTCTGCACGCCCAGTCGTGCCGCCTTGCTCACGGGCCGGCTTCCCGCGCGATCGGGCATGTGCAGTAACCGCCGTCGCGTACTCTTTCCCGATTCACTGGGCGGACTGCCCGCCGATGAAATCACATTGGCCGAAGCGCTCAAATCGGTCGGATATGCCACGGCTTGCGTCGGCAAGTGGCACTTGGGGCATTTGCCCAAGTACCTCCCCACGCGCCACGGCTTTGACCGTTACTTCGGTATCCCCTACAGCAATGACATGCGGCCCACGCCGCTCTTGCGCGGCGAGGACGAAGTCGAGGAACCGGCGGACCAGACCACGCTAACCCGCCGCTACACCGACGAGGCCGTGAAGTTCATCCGTGAAAACCAAGAACAGCCCTTCTTCCTCTACTTTCCGCATAGCTTTCCCCACGTGCCGCTGTTCGCGTCCGATGATTTCTTGGGCAAGAGCCGCCGAGGACTGTATGGGGACGTCGTGGAGGAACTGGACGCCAGCGTGGGACGGATCTTGAGCACGCTGCGTGACCTCGATCTGGATGAAAAAACGTTGGTGATATTCACCAGTGATAACGGGCCATGGCTCACGCAAGATTTGGAGGGGGGAACTGCGGGCCTGCTGCGGGATGGCAAGGGATCGACGTGGGAAGGCGGTATGCGCGAGCCCACGCTGGCCTGGTGGCCTAGCCGCATCGAAGCGGGGCGGGTGGAGCGTGCCCTGGCGAGCACCATGGATCTGTTTGCCACGTTCTCGTCCCTCGCCAACGTGCCACTTCCAAACGATCGCTCGCTCGACAGTTATGACTTGTCTCCCTTGTTGTTCGAATCGGGAGAATCGGCGCGTGAAACGTTATTCTATTATCGCGGCTATCAACTCATGGCCGTCCGACGGGGACCCTGGAAGGCTCACTTCATCACACAAACGGCCTACCGTGGGAAGGCGCCCGTGGAACATAACCCGCCGCTCTTGTTCCACCTCGAACATGACCCACGTGAGAAGTTCAACGTGGCGGAGAAACACCCCGAAATCTTGGCCTTGATTCAAAATGACGTCCGCGCGCACCGGGCGACGCTGGATGCCGCGCCGTCGCAGCTCGAGTTGCGTTAGGCCCCTCTTCCCGTTTTGGAAACCTGCCGTGAGTTTGACAGCCTACCGGAGGCAGTTACACTCAATAGGTTGCGAATGTTTCCACATTGAATAAGGTCGAGTTCGCCTCGGCTCTCCCATACCTCCGCGGCTCGTCGCGGGTCTTTCCTGGCTATGCAACCCATGCTCGCTTTTTTCGTCGGTCACTGGGAATTTTTGATCGTCATCCTGGTGGTGCTATTGCTCTTTGCTCCCAAGATCCCTCAGGCGATGCGTTCCATGGGGCGCAGCGTGGTCGAATTCAAAAAAGGAATCAGCGAGGCGGAAGAGGTTCAGCAATCGTCGCCATCGGACGAAGAAGACGCGAAAGGTTGAACGGTTTTCGGCGGTTGGCCAGCCGCGCCAGTGGCCTCGGTTCGTTTCTTGGCATAAGATAAAAGAAGGCTTGGCTCGGAAATCGCATGTGCGGCCCGCTACGCCGTACTCGCGGTGAGCCGTGGCAAGAAGAGAATTTCCAAAGAGGGTAAGGCGATGTTCGGTTTAGGTACCTGGGAAATGATGATCGTGCTCCTGATTGCCGTGCTGCTTTTTGGCAAGCGGCTTCCAGAGGTTGGCCGGTCTCTCGGCAAGGGACTCGTGGAATTCAAGAAGGGGCTCCACGGTGTAGAGGACGAGATCCATCAAGCCACGCACAATTCAGGCAAGGCCAGCGTGTCCCACCGAAACAAGGAATCTTACGAAGAGCCCACGGCCCCCAAATTCGACCCGCCGGAATCGGCTCCCGTGGAAGCGGACAAGCCCGCCGACAGTACCACGGCTAGCGCGTGAGTTCGGAACGAATCACGCCTTGAGCTTCTTGAATAATAGCGATAGCGATTCGGGCTCGCTGACATTTTCCAGCTTTTTCCGCGCCGGTTCTCTCCGGGAATCGCCACGAAGTCTCCACGATCATCACCTCGTGTGACGCCGTGCGTGGCGTAAATAAATTGAAACGTGACCTGTCCGCGGACGGTCAATCTTCTTGACGTTTTGCTCTCGTCGTCGAGGCACCGAAGGCAATTCCACTCGAAATAGTCTTCGCTGCTTGATCCATCTTCCTAGTCCGATTAGTTTGGGTAAATATACTAACAGGATCATTTTCCGCCCGGCTTGGTGGAATCCATCACGATGAAGAAAGTCATATTCTGTTTCTGTGTCGCGCTCGTGACATCCGGGGCTTCGACCGCGTGGGGAGGGCTCTTCACTGACCCTTCCGCTTTTTTCGACCTGACGAAGAACCTAAAGTTCGAAGGATTCGAGAACACCGCTCCAGGGCTGACGGGCACGTCTCGCGTGCTGGATCAATTCGTTGCCGGTCCGATCTCTGGTCCGGAAAATCTAGAGATCATCAACGAGCCCGCCTTGGCCTTCGAAGGGAGACAATCCCTGGGCGGGGCCGTGTCTTCGATCGGTTTTTTCGGCTTTAATAAATTGCCCCGTGCCATTGGCTTCAATGTGTTCGGCTTCGGAAATTCTGGATTGCCGAATAAGCTGGAAATCGTGCTGAGCAATTTGCAGGGGCAACTTCAGCGAATGACCTTGGCCTCTAGCGGTGGAGCAGGCGGAAATTCGCCGTTTCAATTTTTTGGGGTTACTTCACCGGTTCCCTTCACCACGGTGGAAATTCTCAACCAGGATCCAAACGACTTCATCACCGTGGACGCCGTCTATGTCGGGGAACTTGTGCCAGAACCCGCCAGCTTTGTCGTATGGGGCATGGCTTTGCTAGCCGGCGTATTCCTGCGACGAGCCCTCCGAAGACAGAGCACTTAACGGTTGCTTTCGCCGTTAGCCCAAGACTCTCTCGATCGTGCGTGTTTCTCGGAAGGGTAGCAGAGTGGCAACGCTAGCTCATTCTATCTCAACGCACGATCACCCCGGAGCCCAACTCCTTTGCGGTAACGCTGGCTGTTGGGCTGCTGCTTAAGGATGCTTTTTGGGAAGCGACCCGTCGGCCTCTTGGCTGTTGCATTAAGCCGGCAAGGATTGGGTTCCACGGACATGGGCCAGCGACCATGGAGTGCCACTTAGACAACAACGCTCTAACGAATCGACCAAGATCTGTTTGAGGCGAATAAGCCCAAGGAGCGGGGAAACGCTCGTACCAAAAAGCGCCGGGCCACGCGGGAAGAAAACCCACGTGGCCCGATCGTTGAAGTGCTCACCGACGCGATGAAGCGGAGGTGATGGTTACGTGCGTGAAGTGCGTCGGGCACACCACAACGCCGCAGACATGCCGAGCAGGGAGAGGATCCACGTTGCAGGTTCGGGCACGGCCGCGGAAGCGCCGAAGTTGTCTTTCAAAGTCGTGAAATCGGGAAGGCCGATGTTGCCATTGCCATCGAAATCGGCACCAGCGATGAAACCGGTGTCCCCGGAATTGGTGCCGAAGGCATCTTTCAACAGCGTGAAGTCAGCCAGGTTGACCGTCCCATCGCCGTTGACGTCTCCGGCCAAAATCGGTTCTTCATTACCCATCTCTGGCATATGAATGCCTGGGGCCCAGGCAAAGAAATCAACGTCGAACGCTCCGGAACGGGGCGTGGCACCGGCGCCGATGGCGATGTAGCTGTGGGGATCGCTTCCCGAGCTGATATCGCTACCGTTCGCCGCATTGATGCCGAATTCCGTCGCGGCGAGCGGGTCTTCGCCATCCGCGTAATAGACATTCACGAGGTGTGTGCCATCCTCGAAGCCGGCTGCGTCAACCACGACGCCCTCTTCAATGGTGATCCAAAACTCTTGCCATTCCGTGGGATCGTCGACTGGAAAGATGTTGGTGGCAAGCGGATCCCCGCCGTCTGGATCAGATCCGCCGAGATCATTGCCGATGTTCAAGTTGGGAAGTACCAAGCCGGCCTGGCCACCGAAGACGTTGCTATTCACGTCGTCGCCATAGGCCAAACCAAAGGCCACGTTGGCTGCGCCGGTGGAATCGCCACCTCCCACTTGCCGAATCGCGAAGGGGCTTTTGCCGCTATTGTGTTGGTGATAGCCGATGCCTTGCTCTGGCCACGGTTCGGTTTCCGTACCGCCATCGGCATGCATCAAGTCCAATGGGCCGGTGGCTGCGGTGGCGATGCGGGTGCGGAAATAGAGCGTTACGCCATCATCAATGACCGAATCCGCGGCCCCTTCCTCCGTGATATTGTGCGTAAAATATTGCTTGCGGTTGCTGCCCGGATCATCAAAACCATGGTCACGGGGATCGCCTGGGTCTTGAAGGCGAATGTAGGAAGTCCCGTTGTCACTAAGGGCGCTCACGCCCCCCGGAGTACCGCTGCCAATTTCCGAACCGTCCCACTCATCCGATCCGTTGTCGTGGCTCCAAGTGCCATCGAGTGAAGTGAAGCCCGTGCCTGCGCCTCCGTCGGCGGCGGCATCACCACCAAAGAAATAGGACCATCCGCCCTGCGGCTCGGCATAGAACTGACCAAACGCCGTGGCATCAAAGAGCGCGACGATTCCAAGGACGGCACAGAACCTGCCCGCACGATTGGCAAGCATCCAGAAATTTTTTGAGCGGTTCATCATCATTCGATTCCTCTATGATGCTCGACAGTAGTACCCGAAGTGTGGACTCCCAGGCGAATTCGTACTCGCACACCTTTGAATAACCGATTAGCGCGAAAATGCGCGATCCCGCTTTATTGGCGATGCCTAACGAGCGTCGGATCGCCAGAGGAACTTGTCAGTGCGTGCCGCCTGTCAAGGTATTCGGCTTCTAAGATTAGCTGAAAAACCGGAAATATCAACAAAATTCTTACGCTTTTAAGATGAATTCCGCCAGAAAAAGTCTCGACAATCGCTCGATTCTCTTGGTTTGACTGGATTCAGTGCAACGTGTTTCAACGGTCCAATGCTTGAAAAGGAGAAAGGATGCACGACTTCCCAGTGAGTGACATCGAACAGTGCGCCGGTTGGCTGCGGGAGTCCTCCGCCTGCGTGGCATTCACTGGCGCCGGGATCAGCACGGAGAGCGGAATCCCCGATTTTCGCTCCCCGGGAGGCGTTTGGAGCCGGTCACAACCCGTTTTGTTTCAAGACTTTCTGCAAGACGAAGATGCCCGAGTGGAATACTGGCGTCAAAAGTGCGAATCCCACGAAGACTTCGCGCGGGCCGAACCGAACCCCGGCCATCGCGTGCTGGCGAACTGGGATGCCCGTCATCTGTTACGCGGCGTAATCACGCAAAACATTGACGGGCTGCACCAGATGGCTGGCAGCCAACACGTGCTGGAGTTGCATGGCACGGCCCGCCGCGTCGCCTGCCTGGAGTGTCAAGCAGATTGGGAAGCATCCGCCTGGGTGGAGGAATTCCGTGCATCGGGGAACGCTCCGCTTTGTCCCGAATGCGGCGCCTGGCTGAAGCACGCCACGATTTCTTTCGGCCAAGCCTTGCCGGAAAACGTGCTCAACGAGGCATTGATCTTGAGCCAATCGGCGGATCTTTTTTTCGCGATCGGCTCATCATTGGTCGTCGAACCGGCGGCCAGTCTGCCCCGCTTAGCCGCGAGGCAAGGAGCACGGCTGGTGATTATCAACCGCGACCCGACACCCCTGGATGAGACGGCGTCGATGGTTTTCCATCATGGCGCGGGAGAAGTCCTTACCGCGATTGATATGGCATTCAATGATGCGTAGACATGCCCGCGAAATTTTCGGCAATCTTATTCTTTTGACGACTTGCGGAAGAACATCACATGCTGCCAAGGGAGCTTGTCGTATTCTTCGTCGAGCGTGAAACCCATGGGCGGGACTTCACGAAGGATTTGTTCCTTGGTCATCTTGTGGAGCGGCTTGATGGGAACGGCCGGGTCTTCGCCGCGGAATTCCACCAGCACGATGCGTCCCTTCGGCTTGAGTGCCTGGTGCATGGCCTGCAACATGTGCTCGGGATGAGAAAATTCGTGGTAGACATCGACCAGGAGAATCAGGTCCACCTCGCCGGCGGGTAATTCGGGATCCACCGGCGTGCCTAGTAAGGTTTCCACATTGTCGATTCCCGCCTCTTCAGCGCGTGCTTCCAGCAAACGCAACATTTCCGGCTGAATATCCACGGCGAGAATCTTTCCCGAAGGTCCTACTTGACGGGCCAGCCTCAGGCTATAGAACCCGTTGCCGCAGCCCATGTCGCAGATCACTTGCCCTTCCGAAACCTTCAGGGCTTTCAGAAGTTCCCGGCAATGTTCTTCGCTTTCCCGCGTTTCGCGAATCAGCCAGGGAGCGCCCAGATAGTGCATCGTTTGGGCGATTTGCCGGCCCTTGTATTTGGTCAAGGGTGGCGGGATTTCCTCACCCGCCAACGGAAGCGTGCACGCTAGGACAGCGACAAAAACTGGACCGACGATTCGCCAGTGGGGAGTGGGCATCGTGTTTCTCCAGATTACTTTCAGTAAATCGAGATGGGGTTATCCTTAGCATATCCGCATGATCCGTGATTGCGAATCAGCGAGGCGCTTCGCTCCAGGAGAACTGCAAAGTCAGGAATGGAGCAGTTGAGTTCCGATGGCGGGTTTCCAGGCGATGTAATCCGCCGCGGCCCGAACGGGCAACTCGGGGTCG
>JANQPP010000134.1 GCA_028289405.1 Pirellulales bacterium | reverse complement strand
AAGCGAATCATCTCCGGTTCATGGCCCAGTATCCGCTCGCCCGCGACGGCTACCCGTTCCCGCGTCTCCAGGCTGGCCAGCATGATCTCTCCCGACTCGATTGCGGATCACTTTCTGTTCGTTCGTCATCGTCTGACACCTCATGGCTTCGAACCGGAAGGAAGACGCAGCACGCTTTCCTTCCAGCTCTAATTCAAGAATGTGTCATATCAAGTCTTGACTACTCTGCCTCGTACGGCAAGGCGATTCCGAAATGAAAGTCCACTGGCGCGGCTCGCCTCGGACCGCCTATCATGCGTTTGAATTTCGTGATCTCGATGGGAACGGCGACATTGATTTGCTGGTCTCCGACTATGCCACGGAGGTGGTGTTTCGTTGTATTTGAACGAGGGTGGAAAATTATCCGAAGAACCCGCCTGGTCGGCAAGAATGAGCGGACCGGCTCACGAGGCGGTCCTAGGCGACATCGATTCCGATGGTGATCTCGATTTGGCGGTCGGCTGCCGGGATCAAGTCCATATTTACGAAAATATTGTTTTTTAGCCCTGACCGTTAGGCTGGTAGCGCATATAGCTTAAACCTGGAGACAATCCGACTATCGGGACTCGTGAGTTACACCATAGGAGCCGCCGCATGTCCGTGCGACACACGTTGGCGACCTATTTGGAGCAGTTCTTCACGGAAATTTCGCTGGTAAATCAGGCCCAACTCGCGGATTCGGCGCGACGATCCCCGCGGTAGTTCTGTTCGTGCGATCACTCCGCGATTTTCCTTGACTCGTGGGCGCGATCCGCTCCAATGACGTTATCCCACTCCATACCCTCGACCATCCGGCATGCAGTTGATCCACGCCTTTATTCGTAACCCAGTCAAAGTGGCCGTCGCCGTCGCTTTGGTGGTGCTGTTTGGCGTGATTGCCATCCGGGAAATGGCCCTGGAGCTGACCCCGCAAGTCGAGCGGCCTTACATCAGCATCTTCACCAGTTGGCCGGGTGCCGGTCCGGAAGAGATCGAAACGGAATTGATTCTGCCTCAGGAGAGGCAGCTTAATGCGATTCCCGGCATGGTCAATCTGGAAGGCGAATGCGGCGACGCCTTTGGCCGCATCAGCCTGGAATTCGAAGTGGGCACCGACATGTCGGATGCCCTGATTCAAGTTACGGGCCGTCTCCAGCAAGTCACTGAATATCCCGAGGACGCGCGACAGCCAACGATCTGGCTCTCCGACAATTCACGCTCTCCGGTGATCGGATACAACCTGATCAATCGTCCTCCGGAGTCGGAATTGATCCGGGAGCAGCAGGCGGCATTTCCACATTTGGCCGGCGAACTGGACCGCATCCTGCAAGCCCACAACCCCACTCTCGCCGTGGAGTGGCTGGAAGAACTGGTCGCCAAGCATCCGGAATTGGCCGCGCTGCGGCGACCGAAACAAGACGTGGCCTTGTTGTCGACATTTGTGACGCGGGTGATCGCCGACCGCTTCTCCCGCGTGCCGGGAGTTTCCCATGTGCGGAGTTGGGGCGAACGCACTCCAGAGATGCAGGTCGTGATCGACCCTTACCGCATGGCCGGTTTCCAGATCACGGTGGCGGACGTCCGCGATGCGTTGCGCCGCGGAAACCAGGATACGCCAGCGGGCGATTTGGAGGCGGGCACTAACAGCTTCAAGGTGAAAACCAAGGGACGTTACGATTCGCCGGAGCAAGTCGCGGGACAAATCGTGAAGGTCCGGGACGGCGTGCCCACGTTCGTACGCGATTTCGCCGAGGTTCGGCATGGGCATCGACGAGGTATGCAGGCATCGCGTCACTTCAATTCGCCATCGCTATGGATCGGTGTCTCCAAGATGGCCGGCGCGAATATCTTCGAGGTCAACGAAGGTGTCAAACAAGTCGCCCAGGAACTTAACGAGGGGATTCTCAAGGACCGTGGGCTGCTGCTGCACTTGACGTCGGACGAAACATCTTACGTGCAATCGGCTCTGGGCCTGGTGCGGAAAAACATCGTGTTCGGCGGCCTACTCACGGTTGGTGTCTTGCTAGTTTTTTTACGGGATGGCCGTTCCACGCTCGTCGTGGCGGTGGCCATTCCCGTTAGTATTATCGGCACCTTCCTGCTGCTCAGCGTGCTGGGCCGTTCATTGAACGTCATCAGCTTGGCGGGCATGGCGTTCGCCGTGGGAATGCTGGTCGACAACGCGGTTGTCGTGCTGGAAAACATTTTCCGGCACAGGCAAATGGGAGCCGATCCGGTTACCGCGTCCGTCCGTGGCACGAAGGAAGTCTGGGGTGCGGCGCTCTCTTCCACGCTCACGACGATGGCCGTGTTTATTCCCATCCTGTTCGTTCGGGAGGAAGCAGGCCAATTGTTTCGCGACATCGCTTTGGCCATCAGCGGCGGTGTGGGTTTGTCTCTGTTGGTTTCAGTGGTTGTCATTCCGACCGCCGCGGCGCGCGTCTTGCGTCCACGGGCGCAGGCCCACGGTTGGCTGACGGCGGTTCTTCGGCCCATCGACTGGATGGCGCGGCAGTTCGTGACAATGGTGGTCGAAATCAATACGTGGCTGCAACGCTCGCGGCTTCGGCGAGTCGCCGCCGTGGCCGGTTTTGTGGCCGCGTCTGGCCTGCTCAGCTATGCGCTTTTGCCGTCAGTCGAGTACCTGCCCAAGGGAAACCGAAACTTGATCAGCGGCAACATGTATCCCAAGCCCGGGCTCAATGTCGGCGAGTTGCTCCGCATCGGCAGTATCTTCCATGAACGCTTGCGGCCCTACGCCGAAATCACGCCTGGCAGTGAAGAGGCTGCCGCGCTCGATTATCCGAGATTGACTGATCTCTCCTACGGCACGTGGAGCGGGCATATTTGGATGAGCACCCGCGCGGAAAATGCCCGAAAGGCAACGAAAGTGCTGCCGCTGTTGCGCGAGATCGCCGAAGAGATCAAAGCCGAGACCGGCGTTGAAGCTTCGGTGAACCAGATGGGACTATTCGTCGGCGGCTGGAACCGGCCCGCGCGCTCGATCGACATCGACGTGCGTGGTCCCGATCTGGACCGCTTGGTCGAACTGGCCACCCTCATCAAGGAGCGGGCGGCGGAGAACCTGCCCGGAGCCACGGCGCGGGCTTTTCCTAGCTTAGAACTCAGCGCTCCTGAATTGCACATCGTGCCGCGCAAACATCGTTCCGCGGAACTGGGGCTAACTTCGGACCAGCTTGGGTACAACGTGAGCGCTTTCGTGGACGGGGCCTACGCCACCGAGTATCTGGACGAAGGCGACGAAATACCGCTCACCATTGTGAGCGACCAGAGCGAAACGCTGGATAGTGCCGATATCCCCATCGTGACGCCCTCGGGACACGTTGTCCCGCTCTCTTCGGTCGCACAATTGAGCGAGCGGCGGGGACCCCAGCAGATCATGCACAAGGAACGGAAGCGGGCCATCAGTATTTCGGTGTCTCCGCCGGAGACCGTCGCTTTGGGCGAGGCCATCGAGATCATTCAAAGAGAGATCCTCGATCCCCTGCGGGCCAGCGGGGAACTCAAGGGTGTCTACGAAATCAGCATGTCCGGAACGGCGGACAAATTGATGGCCACCTGGGAAGCGCTGCGGTTTAATCTGCTGGTCGTGCTCATGATCACGTATCTGCTCATGGCCGCCCTGTTCGAATCCTGGCTGTATCCTTTGGTGATCATGGTCAGCGTGCCGATGGCCGCCGTGGGAGGTTTGGCGGGACTGCGGGTCATGAATCTGTTCGTGATCCAGCAACTCGATATCCTCACCATGCTCGGCTTCATTATCCTCGTGGGCACCGTGGTGAATAACGCGATCCTGATCGTGCATCAGTCGCTCAATCACATGCGGGACGACCGGATGCCGATGCAATCGGCGATTATCATGAGCGTTCGCAACCGGATCCGCCCCATCTTCATGACCACCTTCACCACGACGTTTGGCCTCATTCCGCTGGTGGTTCTGCCGGGATCCGGGAGTGAGCTTTACCGGGGCATCGGCAGTGTCGTGCTGGGCGGTCTGGCTACCTCCACGCTATTCACATTATTCCTGGTGCCATCCCTGTTTAGCCTTACCCTGGAAGCCAAGGCGGCCATTCAGAACTCCCTGGGTGGTCGTGGCGAAATCGTCCCGGCCCCCAAGACCATTTCCGTCAATGGCACCGAGTCCGGAAAGACCGCCACTTCGCCGCGCGCGCAACAGGAATTGGATTTTCATACAGGTTAGTGTGATTCCGCAGACTCTCGGTAATGAAATGCAGACTATGCCCAAAAGCACTCCAGCTCCGGTAATCCATTCACCGGTGGCAGCGCTGGTCTGCCTGATGGCTGCGTGTTGTGCCGCGCTCTGCATTGACAACGTGTCGCGGGCGGACGAGGTATTGTCTACCCCTGGATTCGAAGAGGCTGAGGGCAAATTCGAAACCCGGTTACACAGCCAGCCGTTTGCCACATACGCCTATCATGACGCTGAGATATCTCGTCCCTACTTTGCGAACATTCGTTTGCCGAATGGAATTCAAGTCACGCGGAACCATCCGCCAGCAGCGGGTGACGCGCAAGACCACGCCAGGCTCCATCCCGGCTTGTGGCTCGCCTTTGGTGACATTTCGGGCCACGACTATTGGCGATTGCGTGCGCCCGTTGAGCATGTCCGCTTCGTGGAACCGCCGGTTATGGACGGCGATCGTTTTCGTTTTGCGGTGGAGAATCGATACTTGCCGGAAGATGCTGAACATGAGATTTGTCGGGAAATCTGCCGCTACGAATTTGCACTTCACGGCCAGGGCATCCTCGTACGGTGGGACAGCACGTTTCAATCGGACGATCAAGATTTCTATTTTGGCGATCAGGAGGAGATGGGCTTGGGGGTACGCTTGGCCACGCCGATCGCTGTGAACTCCTCTCTGGGAGGTCACATTCTCAACAGCCACGGCCAACGAAACGAAAAAGAAGCCTGGGGCCAGGCGGCGGAGTGGTGCGACTACGGAGGAACAGTAAATGGCAGGTTTGTGGGCGTGCAGTTTATGCCGCATCCCGGGAACTCCCGCGAGTGCTGGTTCCATACCCGGGATTACGGGTTCGTGGCCGCCACCCTCTTCGGACGGCGGGCATTCGGCGCTGGCGAACGCAGCCAAATCTTCTTGCGCAATGGCCAGCCATTCTCCCTCCGCTACGGTGCCCACCTGCGTTGGAATGACCGGACACAAGACTTCAATCCAGCGGCGATTTATCAACGTTAAGTGAACGCTAGACGAGTAACCTCGCGTGACGCCCGGAGTCTTCCGGCACAGATCACATTGCACGGTTGCTACGTCGGCGTGGTATGCTGTGCATCCGTGGTTCGCCTAAGTGGCGTGGAGACGAAGGCCGCTTTGTTCGTGTTGACGCTCGCCCCACGCCGATGTTATCGATGTTATCCCACCTCTGCCTCGGATTGAAGATTCCACTGCGCCCAATGTTGATGCCCACAGGCGGCAAGCGTTCCGGCATCGCGGTCGAAAACGAATCCGTGGATGTGGCTGCTCGTACCTTCTTGATGCAGCCGCTCTCCAGTCTCCGCATCGTGAAAAGTTACGAAGCCCTTGTGGTCGCCGCCGGCGGTCACGATCCAACGTTCGTCGGAGGCCCAGGCAATTTGCTCGATGAGTCCCTTGTGGTCGTTGTCTTCGGCGACGAACAATTGCTTTCCCAAACGCCATTGAAAGACTTCCAGCCGGGCGGGACCGCCCAGATGATCAATATTGCCAATGGCACCAATACCGCCCACGGCCAATTTTTCACCATCGGGAGAAAAGGCCAGGCTGCGAATGCCGCCGATGGAATGACGGCGCTGGACCGGATCCCAGGTGTACATGGTCGGTGCTTCCAGCTCGCCGACTTTGGCGAAACTCTCCATGTCCCAGATCGACACATGCCCCACCTTGTCGCCTGTGGCCAGTAAGCTTCCGTCATCAGATATGGCGACGGCATAGAGCATTGAGGGATAATCGTGAGGAGTCAGCGGGCGATGGTCCGTGAAGGCCGCGACAAACTCCGCCGTTTCCACGTTCCATACTTTGCAGAGCATGTCATCCGCGACGGTGACCACGCGAGAACCCTCCGGCGTGGCGAGTACGCGTCGAATCCAACGGTTGTGCGCCGGGATAGTTCGCGCAGGCTTGCGGCTTTCGATGTCCCACCAAATGAGCTGGCGGTCGTAACTGCCGCTGATCAGGTTGCCGCCCACCACCGCCAACCCGGTGACGTAACTTTGGTGACCGTCCTCGAATCGGATGGGCTGTGCCATCTCATTGGAAATGTCGAGTTGATGGACGCCAAAGTCCGAACTGCCGAAAAAGTACTGCCCAGGCTGCGAGCCGGCGGCGATGCAGAACAAGATATCTTCCCGTTTTCCTTCCTGCGTCTGCTTGAGGCTAGTCGGTTTCATGGCCGTGGTGGCCCTCGTAATGGGAGTTGGTGTAGCGAGGATGTGAACCGCGTTCAGGCCAGAATCGCTTCGCGGGGCGCGGCGCCGAAATCGGCAATCGGAATCGGCCGGCTGCCAAGCATGTATTCCTTTTCATAGTCAATGTCCAGGGCGGTGAAGATGGTCGCGAACAGGTCTCCCGCGCCCATTTCGCCATCCACGACGGTCATACCGTCCTCATCCGTCTTACCGTAAAGTGCTCCACCCTGAATGCCGCATCCGGACAGCGTGCAGCTCCAGGCGCTGGCGAAGTGGTCGCGGCCCAGGCTGCCGTTGATCTTGGGCGTGCGGCCAAATTCGGCGAGAGAAATCACGAGCGTGTTTTCCAACATTCCGCGTTGCTCAAGGTCATCAAGCAAAGCCGACATCACTTGGTCCAAATCGGCGCACAGTTCGCGATGCGTCTCGAAGTTTTGTCCGTGACTGTCCCACCAAGCGCGGGCCACCTTCACGAACGGCACACCCGCTTCGACAAGCCGCCGCGCGATCATGCATTGCTCGCCGAACTGCGTGGGTCCGTAGTGCTGCCGCATGGCAGCAGGCTCTCGTTCCACGTCAAACAAGGACGCACTGGCCATGAGCCCTCGTACGCGCTGGTAAGCCGCGTTGTGACAGCCCACCGCTGAGCTGGGGAGATCGCGGCTGAACCGGTTGGCCAACAGACGGCGAAGTGCCGCGCGGTCGTGGTGGTCGATTTGGCTAATCGATTCCAGACGTCGGATGTTCTCGGGAATCATGCTCTCGGTGAGAAACATCGGATTAAACCGCCCGCTCAAAAAGCCCGCGCTCCCTTTTCGGCGGCCTTCGGTGGAGGTGTACATCTCCACATAATCGGGGATGCGGCTGTCCGGTTGGGCCAATTCCTGGGCGATGATCGCGCCGAGATGCGGGAACTCCACACCCGGTTCGTCCCGACGCCCGGTGTCCATTAAACGGTAGCCGCCGCCATGGTCGGCGATTTTGGTGTTCAGCGAGCGGATGATGGCGGTGTAATGCAGCCGCCGCGACATTTCCGGCAGCAACTCGCTAATGTGCGTGCCGGGGACGTTCGTGGGAATCTTCGCGAAAGGTCCGCCCGTGGGCCAACCTGGTTTTGGATCCCATGTTTCGAACTGGCTGGCACCTCCCGCAAGCCACAAGAGAATCACACTCTTTTGCTGGCGTTTGAGATCCTCGGCCAACGCTGGACGCGACAACACATCCAGCACGGTCATATCCGCCGCCAGCGCCGTGGCTCCCGTGGCCGCCCCGAGAAAACCCCGCCGGCTGATACGATGATCCGGTGAACCGCAAAAGTGTGTTTGTTTCATGGCCATGTCCACGCTGATGTCGAAAAGTCGCAATTCTTCGGTTCAGTGATTGAATCGAAATTCGGGTGAGGCGAGCAATGCCCACACCAGTTGCCGCAAGGCGTCCTCGCGCTGATCCGCTCTTTGTGCCAAGTGCAGAGCCACGGCCCCTTTTTCCGTATCGGAAGGAGGACGTGACAGAACGGTCAAAAACGCCGTTTCGACAATCTGCTCGGGATCGGCTAGCTCTGCCAGATGCCCCACGAGGTGTTCATTGCCTGAGTCCAGGAAGTCTTCGTGAAACTCTTGCGAGTTGCTGAAAAACAAAGCTTCTTCCGTCCCGACCTGAAACAGTCCGGAAGGAATTGGTAGCCGCGCGGCGAGTGCCGTGGAATCTTGCTCAAATTTTTCCCTTGCGGACATCCATTGGTCGGGCGCGGAGAGCCCTGGCATGCCGTTCGGATTGCGCGTGGCGACGCGGAGGGACATGGCAAGCTGCCGAGGATAGAGCGGACGGACCATGCCCCGCGCGAAGAGTTCGGGATCGGCCGGCTCGGATGCGTCGGTCCAGCGGCTCGACCGGAAGTACGTCCGCGTCAATACGATCGTTCTGATTAGCCGCTTGAGGTCGTAACCGTTTTGCGCGAAATCCTGGGCAAGCGTTTCAAGCAACTCCGGATGGCTAGGCGGATTCTCGGAATGCATTTGATCCAGCGGATGCACGAGACCGTGCCCGATCAGCCGTGCCCAAACCCGGTTGGCCATATTATGGGAAAAGAAGTCATGCTCGCCCGGTTCCAGTGCCAATCGCACCAATTCCGCGCGAGGACTAAACTCAGGTTGCGGTGGAGGTGGAGCATCCTCTTTGCGCTCAGCATCGCGGATTTTTTGACCGATCTCCTTCAACACATCTTTATCAAGGGCCGTCTCTGGTTCGGACACCGACGTGCCTGAGAGAAACATAAATTCGGCTTGATGCTCTTCACCCTCGGTGGTTGTAAATTTCAATTTCCCATCGAACTTTTCCGAGACTAAGCCGGTACGTGTGGGAAAGGTTCGCTGAAAGAATGACGCCAGGGCGAAGTAGTGGCTTTGTTCCCAATCGGGCACCAGCGGATGATCGTGACACTTCGCGCAGGCGATATTGACGCCGAACCAGAGCACGCTAGCGTCATTGGTCATGGCATCCAAATCGCGGGCTCTCGCGTGCAAAAAAGCGGCCGGGCGTTTGTCCCCGGGCAGTTCCCGTTCGGGCAACATGACCTCGCGAAAGATGCGGTCCCAGGAACGATTTTCCCGCGCCGCTTCCAGCAGGTATTTGCGCCAGGGTTCGTCAGTCTTCTTCCGTGCCAGCAGCAAGATGTCGAGTGAATCACGCAGGTGATACGCGAAGTCCGGCGAGGCGAGCAGACGGTCCACCAACTGCCTTCGTTTGTCGACCGAAGTATCGGCGACGAATCCCGTCAGTTCCTGCAACGTGGGAATACGGCCCGCCAGATCCAAGGTGACGCGGCGGGCAAAGGCATAGTCATCAATGGGCCCCGTGTGCGAAACCGCTTCCGCTTGTTGCCGGGCTTCAATTAGCCGGTCGATGGCCGAGGAGAGATTTTCCTGACTGTCACCTCTTCCCAACGCCGGCAGGGCAAGGAGGAATGCTACGAGCGAGCCAATGATACGAAATACGGTGGGACGTTGCATACGGCGGGGTGGGTCGGCTTCATCACGTGCTCGAATTGCCAACTTCCGATGACAATTTGAACTCGCGGTCAGGGCGGGTAACCAGTGCGGACCATCAGTATAGCAAAAAATTCTTTTCGCAAGCCATCTTAATCGAGCGAGATGGGGACTCTGCAAGGAATTGCACGCAATAAACTGTCTTCACTCGTAGTCGCGCCCCTCGCCGCGCGGGGATTCGTAGCGAGCGGCATGCGTACAGAAGAGTTTTACATCGAATGGCTGCATCCGCGTGACCAGCGTACCATCGCTGACGTGGAAAGTTTCGTCGCCGTAGAGTAACGACAAATCGCGCTCCGCCAGGGCTTCCAGCCCGCTCACTTCGACACCCAAATGGCGATGGCCATCTTCGTTCACCAGGATCAGTAAATAATCGTTCGCCGACCGCAGCAGCATCGCGCGTACGCCCCGACCGGGCGGATCGAACAGATCGTCGATCGTTCTAGCACGGACACCTTGGAGAACATCGCCGATAAGAAAAGGTTGCAGCCGGGACAGCTCCGAAGTCAGTGCGTATAGCGACTCGCGAAATTTCGGATCCTCGATCCAATTCGATCCCCAATAGAAGATCCCCTCGCCGCCGTGGACGATGGCATCGTAGGCCATGAACCGCGATTGCGCGAAACTGGGATACATTCGGCCCCGCTCTGGCCGCAAGGCGTGCCAGGAGAATGCCTGCAACACCATCCACACCGGCTTGCCGTGCCCGATCGCCTCCCAACGGTTCACGAGCCGGCCAATGCTCTGCACATCGGTTCCCGTGCTTCGCACGGCGTAATAATCGCAGCCGGTGATATCGATAAATGGCATGTACTGCCGCGCGAATTTAACGTCGCTGTCGGCGGCTTCATTGATCCACACGGGCAAGTCTCGGCCATCCAACTCGCGAATCATCGCGATGGCTTCCCGCATGGCGGGCATGATTTTGGCGGCCTCCCGTTCCGAATATTCAACCGCGATCTTCGCTTGCTGATTCCAGTCCTCGCGCGTGAACCCGGCCCGCTCCTTGAGGAAACTGTAAGCCGTGAAGGTCCAGACAATTTCATCCGGGCCTTCCCATACGGCGAGCGCCGGATGGTTTGCCACCGATTCGATCCGCTGACGCAATGTGTCGCTGGAGCCTTGCCGCAAGTCGAGCGGCATCCAGCCGGACATGCCCGCCGCATGCGCCCGGTCGAGCGCGTTCGAATCGCCGCAGCGCACGAGATTGACTCCCGCCCGAGCCATTTCCTTCAGCTCATCGTCCTCCGCCGGCATTTCGTAAAAGCCGATCGGAAACGCCGGTTCGCCTCGGTGTTGGATCAGCCCGGTTCGCGGTTTTGATTTCTCGACGGGCACAACATGCAAACCCGGCTTGGGGGGAACGGTGATTCTTTCGTCGTGCGACAAAACCAAACCAATGGGCTGCGATGGTTGCCCGCCAAAATGCGTCCTCCGGGCGAGCACTTGGGATCCTAAACGCAGTCCGGACACGACATCTTCCGGCTCTCGGGGCACGTCGAAATGGATCGGCGTTCCTCGGTTCAGAAAGCCGGCATACTCCAGTGATTCGGCATAAACTTCATGCACGAGCCGAACTTCTTCCGCAAGTTCATTGGAAAGGCACCACAGGAAAAACGTGTCGTGCCCGCGCAGCAACAGATGCCACAGCAGTTCGCGATAGTTCTCCTGGTTGAACTGTTTGATGTTCGGATCGGTATCGGGCGGAGGCGCCGTCGTGTTCCAATGAACAAACGGAATGATGGGCGCCTCGGCGGAGGTATTCTGGCCGGCGTTCGAGGCAACCAACAGCATGTTATAAAACCAGCGGTAATCGGTATCTTCGAAGCCATACCAATCAAAGGTGGGATACCACGTGTACACGACCGGCATGGCGAAGGTATATCCCGTGCCGTCGAATTCGTGAGCCCATTCGCGATACAAGGCCCGCTGATCCCGCCGTCCAGGCAGGGTCGGATCGGGCCGTTCGAAGTAGTCGTACCAATAGCGTTCGCCGTTATGCGGATACACGCCGTAGTTGCCCACGAGCGCTTGCGGAAAAAACTCCGTCACGTTGTCAGCGAACGCCACGCGCTGCACTTCGCTACGGATGGCACGCAACCGAGATTGAAAAGAACGAAAATCTTCGATGTTTGGGAGATGTTTCCGGCAGCGTTGGCATCGCTTGCAGGTGGACCAAGCTCCGTTCCATTCGATGGGTCCGTCGATTTCCCAATCGGCGAAGATGAAGTCGATGCGGATTCCCGCCTTCTTGTAGGCACGCAAAAATCTCGCAATCCGCTCCTTGATCACGGGCACACGGTGCTCGAACGCGAAGGAACAACCAAGGTTGCCGCCAGACGACGTATCCGCGAACCGATTGCCCTCGTCATCTACATGCAGCGTCGCTTCGCTGCCGTCGAAAAACGAGTAGAGGCAGGCGGTGGCGTTCACTGCGACCGGTTGGCCCAGCTCCATTTGCAGACGGCCAATCCGCAAGCCTTCCGCTATTGAGGCCTCATAGTTCGCATGATTCCAATCAACGGAATAACCGATCCCTCGTTGATCGAGTTGCCGCAGAGCCAGCCGCGCGTCTTCTTCATCGAGGCCGCTGAGGGAATTCGTGATAGGCAACACGTACAGCGGCAGCCGTCCTAACCGTTGAAATTTCAGAGGCAGCGTGTTCTCCAGCACGACACGCAAATTGCTAGGCCACGGCTTGTCTTCATCAGACGCCCACGTTCCCGTGACGAGAGAAGCGATTGCAAAAAATATGGTAAGGAAGGGAAGGCATCGCCGTATGGCAGTTACGACATACAAGTTGAACATTTGCATGGTACGGCCGTGTAGTTTCTGTTCAGTGGTAGGCTTTCTTCAGCGAAGGCCGAGGCAATAGCCTAGACGCGATTGGCTTGGGCCATTTCGGCGAACAGGAGGTTGTTTCCGGTATTTTCTTCATGGAATTATCGTCAGCATGGCGAACTTGTTGGATTGCCATCGCTGCGAGCGTCTTCAATGAAAAAGTGGTGTACGTTCATTCCGTGCGGCTTGGGAACAACGATAATCGGTGAGCCAAGTAATTTTTGCAAGGAAAATCGAACCGAGATCGAGAAAATGGGCCATCGTTAAGCCACAATCGCCGACGCTTGGGGTGTTTAGCCGGTACCTTTAAACTGTAGTAGCCACTATTTGATCTGACGGGTACGACGTATTTTTACATGGCTGTCAGGCGAGCTGCGTCCAGAATTTTGTCTTTGGCCAGGGGCAA
>JANQPP010000119.1 GCA_028289405.1 Pirellulales bacterium | reverse complement strand
CGCATGGATGGCTCCTTCCAAATAAAGAAGCCCCCCGCTGTGGACTCTACGGTACGCAATAGCCCAAGGTTCGAAAAAAAGACTTTGCAGTTCTCCTGGCGCTTCGCTCGTGCCCCCTTTGCCTCAGAAATTAATCCGCCCTTAGAATACTCACCTAGAAAGCCCCTTCCCATAATTCTTCGTGAGATGCCAAGGGTTTCATGCGGCACGACTATGACGTGATCGTGGCGGGCGTGGGCGGCGTGGGAAGTGCCGCGCTGTATTACGCCGCACGAGCGGGCAAGAAGGTCTTGGGCATCGAGCGGCATGCCATTGGTCACGACCTTGGCAGTTCCCATGGGCATACCCGTGCCATTCGGCTGGCGTATTTTGAACACGTTGATTACGTCCCTTTGCTTCATGAGTCCTACGCCTTGTGGGAGGAACTTGAGCGAGAATGCGGCGAATCCCTGTATCGCGAACTGGGGCTGTTGGAAATAGGGCCGCCTGACGGCGAAGTTGTTCCCGGTGTTCTCGCCAGCGCTCACGAGCATGGGCTGGATATCGAAACGCTGGACGATGGGGAAATCTCACGCCGGTTTCCCGGTTTTCGAGCGGCGCCTGGGCAGGTGGGCGTTCTAGAACATCGTGCAGGCGTGTTGTTCGTGGAACGTTGTATCCACGCTTACGTAAATACCGCGCGAAAGCACGGCGCGGAAGTTCTGGAAAACACGGAACTGCTCCACTGGCAGGCCAGTTCGGATGGCGTGCGAGTTGCAACCTCCGGCGGAGAATTCACTAGCGAACACTTGATCATTGCTGGCGGCGCGTGGGCGGGTACGCTGCTTGGCGAACTGGGCCTGCCGCTAAAGGTGCTGCGGCAATCGATGTTTTGGTACACGGCGGAATCAAAGGTTTACACCCCCGAGGGAAGTTGCCCCGTCTTTCTCTTCGAAACGCCGCGAGGAGTTTTCTACGGCTTTCCCGCGCTCGAGGGACGAGGACTCAAGGTCGCCGAGCATTCGGGAGGAATTCCCGTCAAGGACCCGGCGAAAATTGATCGGGAAATTCGAACCCAGGATCAGCGGAATATCGAGCAATTTTTGGCGTCCTACTTGCCTGGAATGGGCCATCGCTTGGAAGGACACGCCGCCTGTTTGTATACGATGAGCCCGGATGGACACTTCATACTCGACCGACATCCCAGCCATCCCCGGGTGGTCTTCGCTGCGGGACTTTCGGGGCATGGCTTCAAAATGGTGCCGGTCTTGGGGCGAACGCTGGTGAAATTGACTTGCGCGGGCGGAACCAACGCGCCGATCGATTTTCTGTCTCTAAGACGCTTTTAGCCTTGGCTGGCCGTCATGGAGAGCGGTTTCTCATCGACTCTTATGACAAGGTTCCCACCAGAAAGTATTCGAAAAGCCTGCTGTTTCCCGCGACACCGCGCCGGGTGCCGTGGGTTGTATTAGGTATGGGCCAATCGTTACGAGCCCGCTGTCGAAACGACGCGGCGTACGCGCGGACTGGTGCTTGCTGAATTCAATATTCGCGATTGGTCGGCAGCCATTTCGGCAGGATCGCTTTTCTGGGACGCATGGGCCAATTCTGGCCAAGTTTCAACTCATTATGACGAAGGAGTGCAAAATGCAACGTTTACGTCAACCAACTTCCCTCCTTTTGGCGGGACTCGCGATTGCCTTGATGGCTTTGGCCGCCACCGCCGAAGCCCAACGCGAGGGGCGTGGTCGTGGACCGCGAGGTCCGGGTGGACCAGGAGGCTTCCGAGGTCCAGGCCGTGGCAGTCCGCCTGCGTTCATGCTACTGGGTGCCGAGCCCGTACGGGAAGAATTGAAGATCTCCGAGGACCAAGAAGAAAAACTCCAAGCTCTTCGCGACGAAATGCGAGATTCGTTCCGTGGCGCTAGGGATGGCGATGGCGGACGGCCCGACTTCCGGGGGATGATGGAGAAGATGGAGACGGAAACCAACAAAATCCTCACGGAAGACCAGAAATCCCGGCTACAGCAGATTCAGTTGCAAGCCGGCGGCCTTGCTGGCGCGATACGCAATCCGGACGTTAGAGAAAAAATGAAGTTCACTGAGGAACAGCGCGACGGCGCCCGGGACGTCATGGAGAAGCAGCGGGACGACATGGAAGACCTGCGTGCCGCCATGGAAGATGGCGCGGTTGATCGCGAAAAGTTTCGTGATGAACTTGGCAAATTGCAGAAGGAGGCCAGCTCGGCGTTGATGGCGCTGCTCACGTCGGAGCAGAAAGAAGACTGGAAGAAAATGACCGGCGAGCCTTTCGACGTGGCCCAATTGCAACGCGGTTTCGGTGGCCGACGTGGTGGTTTCGGTGGTCCCGGCGGCCCTGGACGCGGAGGTCCCGGACGGGGTGGCCGACGTGGAGCGCGGCCCGAATAGCGGTTACAATGCGGTACGGTTGACTGCTGGAAGTCAGCCTTACCCGCCTTGAAGAGTGTGCAGGGCCCTCAGGCTCTCTGCTGATGCCGTATGAGTTCCGAGGAAGAGGATTTCACGAAGTCCTCTTCCTCGGCTTTGTTTTGATCCGTTTCCCGCCACATGCAGATCCGCCGTGTAGGCGATTGCAGGACGAGTCGTGGTGGTGCGGACATCGACAGGCAAAGACGTAACGTCGCGGAAAATCGCATTTACCGTAGCGATCAGATTTTTTTGGATCCTCACGGCAGGGAAAATGGGCATCGGAAAATGTTAGGCATCAACAAAATAAGCGTACTTCGCGACGGGATTTCGTTTGTTCCGACCTGGCCTTTCGCGTACGCTGGTAGGTATCAGATGAGTTGTTTGAACTGGCAGGGATAAGGGAAGGGCCAGGCGAATGGACGTTGGAGAGATTCTGCGCAAACATGACCTCCTCAGCGAGGATCAACTCGCGCAAGCGCGGCAGGCCCAAACCAACGGGCAGCGGGCCGACCAGATTGCCGTGAGCATGGGCCTTGTGACTGAGGAAGCCACGCTACGGGCTCTGGCCGAAGAGATGGGCCTGGAATATGTCGATCTGACCGAAACCGAGATCGACCTCTCCGTGCTTTCCGGTTTTCCTCAGCGGCTGATCCATCGGCATACCATTTTTCCGCTGCGGCGCGATAACGGGTCATTGACCGTTGCCACCTGCGATCCCTTCGAGCTTTACCCGCTGGACGAAGCGAGCGCCGCGCTGCATATCCCCATTACGCCCGTCCTCGCCGGGCGGGGCGAAATTAGCAAGCTGATCAAGACCCATCTGGGTGTGGGGAGCGAGACCGTTGAAGGTCTCCTAGCTCAAGCCGATGAGCAGGAAGTCGAACTGCTCGAATCGATCGAGACCGATGGCTCGGAACTCTCCGAGATGGCCCAAGAGGCGTCCGTGGTACGCCTGGTCAACGAGATTCTCCTCGAAGCGATTGAATCCCGGGCAAGCGACGTCCATATCGAATCACAGCCCTCGGGAATGCGGATCCGCTACCGCATCGACGGGATTCTCCATTCCCAACCGGTGCCGCCAGAGATCACGCGGTTTCAAGCCGCGATCATCAGCCGTTTGAAGATCATGTCGCGGCTGAATATCGCGGAAAAGCGATTGCCGCAGGATGGTCGGATCAAGCTCAAGGTTTCCGGCCGGGAAGTTGATGTCCGGATGTCGGTGATTCCCATGATCCATGGCGAGGGAATCGTCATGCGTCTGCTCGACAAGGGGCGGATGCAGCTTTCCCTAAAAGCCGTTGGCATGGACGAAGCTCTTTACACACAGTTTCAAGAATTGATCCACCTGCCGCACGGTATCATCTTGGTCACTGGACCGACCGGCTCTGGGAAGACGACGACACTTTATAGCTCCTTGCTGGAGATCAACCGACCGGGCATCAAGATCATTACCACCGAAGATCCGGTGGAGTATCAACTCGAAGGCATTAACCAGATCCAGGTCCATAGCAAAATCGGACTGACGTTTGCCCATTCTCTACGCAGCATCTTGCGGCACGATCCGGACGTGGTGCTAGTGGGAGAAATTCGGGATCTGGAAACCGCGGAAAACGCGATCCAAGCCTCGCTGACTGGCCACCTGGTGTTTAGCACTTTGCACACCAACGACGCGGCCAGTGCGTACACCCGGCTCGTCGATATGGGCGTGGAACCTTTCTTGGTAGCCAGCACGGTGGAAGCCGTGATGGCCCAGCGGCTGGTGCGGACCCTCTGTCCGTCGTGCAAAGCATCGTATCAACCCAAACGTGCCGATCTGCCCGACGACTTTCCCTGGGAGGATTTCGAACAAGGGCCAGGCGAATTATTCCAGCCCGTGGGCTGCCGGGAATGCCGCCAACTCGGCTACCAGGGCCGTATCGGCATCTTCGAACTGTTGCTCACGAACGAGGAAGTACGCCAGCACGCGCATGACGGCTCCAGTTCTTGGACAATCAAGGAGGCAGGGCTGGCAAACGGCATGCGGACCCTGCGCGACGATGGCTGGCTCAAGGTGCTGGATGGGCGCACCACCGTGGACGAAGTGCTGCGGGTCACCAAGGGGGACATCGTGGTCCGCAGGCCGGCGGGGAAGGCATGAGATGACGGATTGTAGTGGAGATGGGTCATGACGGCATTCGCCTACGTGGCGCGCGATCATTCGGGCCGCAAGGTCAATGGCGTGATCGATGCCACGAACCAGCGCGACGCGGAAGTAGCCCTGGCGGAACGGGCCTTATTTCCGCTGGAAGTGAAAGCGCAGACCCACGCCGCGGTGGCCGCCTGGCAAGGCCGTCGCGTGAAACCGCAACTTGTCGCCACGACGTACAGCCAACTGGCCAGCCTGCTCCGCAGCGGAGTCCCCTTGCTGCGTTCCCTTCACGTGCTGGGTGACCAGACTTCCCATGCCGGCTTGAGGGACGTCTTACACCAGATACACGACCAAGTGGAAGAAGGGACTACGCTCGGCGACGCCATGGCCCGCCATCCCCGCGTGTTCAGTGAAATGGCCGTGAGCATGGTCCGGGCCGGCACCGAAGGCGGCTTTCTGGAGGAAGCGCTCGACCGCGTGGCCGATTTCACGGAAAAGCAGGAAGACCTCAAAAGCCGCACGGCCGGAGCGTTGGCTTATCCAATCTTCTTGGCCGTGGTCGGCACGCTGGTGGTCACGGCGCTGATCATCTTCGTCGTGCCCCGGTTCGAGGGACTGTTTGCCAGGCTTCGTTCCCGAGGGGAACTCCCTCCCTTGACGGACGGGCTGTTATACCTCAGCGATATCCTATCCAATTGGGGCTGGTTCGGCCTTATTGCCCTGGCGGTGTTGGTAGTCTGGTGGCGGCGTTATGCCCGCACGCCCGAGGGCCGCCTGCATTGGGACCGCTGGCGAACGCGCATTCCCGTCGCGGGGAAGATCATGCTTAATTTGGCGGTATCTCGGTTTTGCCGAGTGCTAGGAACGCTGCTGCGAAATGGCGTACCCATTTTGCGATCCTTGGAGATCAGTTCCACGGCTACCGGAAACCGCGTATTGGCCGTGGCGATCGAGGATGCTGCCAGCAATATCTCAGCGGGAGAAGCCCTAGCCGAACCGCTCGCCGCTAGCGGGCATTTTCCCAAGGCCGTGGTGGAGATGATCGCCGTCGCGGAAGAATCAAACAACCTCGAAAACGTGCTCAATGAAATCGCCGATTCGCTGGAGCGCCGCACGTGGCGTCAACTCGACCTCTTCGTCCGGCTGCTCGAACCCGTCATGCTGTTAGTGCTGGCGGGCGCCGTGTTGGTGGTCGTGATCGCCTTGCTAATGCCCGTTTTGAAAATGAGCATGACCATCGAATAATCCCTCCATGACCATCCGCTATGTTCCATCTCACCTTTCATTGTTTGTTAACCCCATAAGGAAGAGGAGGCTCCTAATGTCCCCAAGAAGGCAAAAACGCCAGGCTGGTTTCACGTTGATCGAAGTTCTGTTGGTGCTCGTGATTTTGGTCGTTCTCGGCTCCATCGCCGTGAGCACCTTCACCAATACTCAGCGCAACGCCATGAAGAACGCCGCAAAATCCCAGATAAGCATGTTCAAAACGCCGCTGGCCGAATACCACCTGGATATGAATGTCTATCCTTCCACTGCCGATGGCTTGGAAGCCTTACGCAACGCGCCCGCTTCCAGCGATTCCCGCTGGGGCGGCCCTTACATGGAGGATGAAATTCCCAAGGATCCGTGGGGACAGCCCTACCAATATGCCTCGCCGGGATCTAAAAACCCCAACTCATACGACATCTGGTCTTATGGGCCAGACCAGCAAAACAGCACCCAGGACGACATCGGGAACTGGAGCAGTTGAGGCCATGTTTCGCCGACCCCAGCCCACGAGTCCGCGCGCTCCAGCCGGTTACACGCTGCTGGAACTGCTCTTGGTGTTGGTGGTGCTCGTGTTTTTGGGATCCATGGCCTGGCCTTCGCTCGTGAATCTGCTGGACAGCCGGCACTTGCGGCGCGGGGCGGACCAGGTGCGTACTGCTTGGAACTCGGCCCGAGTCAAGGCGGTGACTTCGGGCGTGATTTACGCCTTTCGTTACCAGGAGGGGACCGGCCAATACGAGGTCCTGCCGTGGGCCAGTTTGGAACCGCCTCCGGACGTCTCTGCGGTGGCGGCCATCGGTACCGCGCAGATCGAAGGTGTGGATGAACTTCCCGATGATGCCGAGCAGTTGGAGCTTCCGAGCGGGATTCAGTTCCTGGAACTGGAACAGGAATTCGATTCCCGGGATCTCCTGTGGCAGCCCAACGATTTGCTGTCGGGCATGCCTGGACAATGGTCGTCGCCAATCTTTTTTCATCCCGATGGCCGAACTTCCACGGTTGACTTGTCGCTGGAAAACAAGAGCGGCGAAACCTTGGTCGTTTCCCTGCGGGGACTCACCGGCGTCTCGACGGTTGGCGAGATTTTGGAAGACGTGGGAGATTCACCATGAAGTCTCCACGGTATCGTGACGGTTTCTCCTTGCTGGAAACCATCCTTTCGCTGGCGCTGCTTTCCATCGCTTTGGCGGTGTTGGGAGAATTGGCCCGGGGCGGCTCTCGGCATGCTGGTGCCGCCCGTGACTTGACGCAGGCACAAATCCTGTGCGACAGCCGGATGAATGAGATTATTGCTGGCATCGAACCGTTGGAAGCGGTGTTCGACGCTCCCTACGAAATGAGCTACGGTATCCGCGAAGCGGAGTGGAAATACTCCGTCGATGTGCAGCCGGCATTCGTGGAAGGTCTGCTGCAAATCGTGGTCACGGTCGTGAAGAACGTGCCAGGTGATGACCCACCTCAATGGATCCTCGTCCGCTGGCTGCCCGACCCCGACGCCGTGCCCGTCGAGGAGGAGTCGTAAGATGGGCCTCCTTTCCAAACAGCCGCATGACCGGCCCGAGAAACTCTCTACTAAAGAGTGTGTCGAGGAGCATTGTGTGCGCGTTCCCCGGTCGGCCTTCACTTTGCTGGAAGTGCTGCTCGCGTTGGCGTTGGGAACGTTGGTGCTGATGGCGCTGGGGATGGCCATCAATCTCCAGCTCTATTCAGTGGATGTGCATCGCACGCAGGTGGAGGAAGCTCAGCTCGCGCGGGTCTTGCTGCGTATGATCGCCGATGATTTGCGGCAAGCCGTGATCCAGCCGCCGGTGGAATATCCGTCCGCCTCGGCGTCCGGTGGCCGCAGTGGCGGATCAGCAAGCGGCGAGGGAGGCAATTCTTCTTCGGAAGAGAGCGGGCCCGGTGAGGATTCTTCTTCGGGAGAGAGTGAAACCGACACGTCGGACAGCAGCTCCGAGGAAGATGAGGAAGATTTGCTGCTTGAGGAGCTTTCGCCCGGTCTGTACGGCACGCTAGAAGAGCTCTGGGTGGATGTCAGCCGGGCCGCTTCCGTCGACCAATTCGATGCCAGTCTGGGCGCCGAGTTTTCGACGCTGCCTCCAGATCCTTTGAACGACATCAAAACGGTCCGCTACCTCGTTTATCAAGGCTCCGGATTGCAGACCGCGCAAGTGAACCTCGAAGAGGATGCCTACGGCTTGGTCCGCAGCGAAGAAGCCCAACCCTCCGCGAGTTGGGCCGTCAATGCAGCGGAGGCAAACGCGGAATACCGCCGCGCGGTCCTGCTGGCTCCCGAAGTGGGCGCCATCGAGTTCCGCTATTTCGACGGCACCGAATGGTACGAGGAGTGGGATTCCGAAGTGAATGAAGGGCTGCCTATCGCCGTGGAAATCACGCTGCTCATCCGCTCGAAGAATACACAAGAAGAAACAGAAACCGCTGAATTCCCTGGCATCAGCGCCTTGACCGGCGAAGTGCCCGAAGGTTGGTTCCTGTTTCAAGACGTCGTGCACCTTCCGCTGGCCGAAGTCGCTTCCGATTCGATGACAGAAAGCTCTTCATCATCGGACGATTCTTCATCAAGCGGTGATTCGTCCTCCAGTTCCAGCGACGAGCGCTAGCCAGGAGCATTTTCCATGACCGTGGCCAGGCCCCATTCCCCAAATTGTCAGGCATGCCACTCTCGGGAAGGCGTGATCCTTGTCGTAGTGCTTGTCGCCATCGCCCTGCTCACCTTGGCGGGCTACACCTACACGGAGCTAATGTTCACCGAACACTCGGCGACACGGCAATATGGACGCCGGATGCAGGCCAGGCACTTGGCGGAATCTGGCCTGGAACACATGAAGGTTTATCTGCAATGGGATCCCCAAACGCGGGAAGAGTTGGGCGGGCATTTTGATAACCCGACGCTGTTCCAGGGTATCCTGCTAATCGATGACACCGACCCGCGCAATCGCGGGAGGTTCTCGGTCCTCGCGCCTTGGTACGAATTGGGGGAACCCACGGGACAGGTGCGTTTGGGGCTTCAGGATGAATCGTCCCGCTTCAATCTCAACGTGCTAGCCTCCATCGGCTCCGACGATCCCAATGCCGCCCGGCTGGCGCTCATGCAGTTGCCCGAGATGACCGAGGACATTGCCGATGCCATTTTGGATTGGATCGATGAGGACGACGTTCCCCGTGAATATGGCTCGGAGGCCGAATATTACGAAACACTCGTTCCTCCCTACGCGCCGGCGAACAAGCCGCTCACTTCGTTGGAAGAACTGCTGTTGGTGCGAGGAGTCACGCCCTGGCTGCTCTTTGGCGAGGACACGAATCGAAATTTTTTGCCCGCGGATCCCACGGAATTGTCGCAGGGACAAACCGCCAGCAGCGGCAGTGGCCTCTCCAGCGCCACCGGCATGGAGGGCTCCATGTCCGACTTGACCACCGGCTGGGCCGATTATCTCTCCGTGCATAGCCAAGAAGCCCTCGTGGATCCCACCGGCGCGCCAAAGATCAACGTCAACGATGACGACTTGGTGCAGCTTCACTCCGACCTGGAAGACGCTTTGGACAGCGATTGGGCCACATTCATCATCGCCTATCGGCAAAACGGACCCTATCAGGCGGAAAACAATAATGGCCAAGGGGAAGACGGCGGACAAGACGGGAGTAACTCAAGCGGCGGCAATTCTAGTGGAGGTGGAAACTCCTCCGGTAGCGGACGCGGCAATTCCGGCAACAGTTCCGTGCAATTCACAGTCAGCACGGACGGGGGAAACGTGACTTCTTCCAGCAGATCTAGCGGCAATGCTCCTCCCCCCGGTGGTGGCCAGGGAAACAATCCTCAAGGGGAGCAACAAGAAGAGCCCGAACCGGAAGACATCAATGGCAGAACGTTGAATTTGGAGCAAAACGGCGGTACGAAGCTGGCCTCTCTGCTCGACTTAGTGGGCGTACAAGTTCAAACGCAATTTGAAGGAGAAGAGGAGCCGACGCTGATCCGTGCTTACTTTCCTGACGATCCCAACGAAATGCGCAATTATTTGCCCACCCTGATGAATGCCTTGACGGTGGATAGCCAGCCGAGTGCCGCGGGCCGCGTGAACATCAACCGGGCACCCCGGCAGGTACTCTCCATGATCCCCGAAATCACCGAGGCGATCGTGGAAGACATCGTCTCGGCCCGGCTAGAAGACGCTACTTATGACGATACGGACTACAACTATCCCGCCTGGCCCCTCGCGCAAGGCATCGCCACGCTGGAAGAGATGAAAAAGATACTGCCCTACGTGAATACCGGTGGCAGCGTCCATCGAGCACAGATCGTGGGCTATTTCGATGAAGGCGGTCCCGCGGCCCGTTACGAAGCGGTTGTCGATGCTACCACCGGTACTCCCCGCGTGGTATTCTGGAGAGATCTAAGCCATCTCGGCACAGGTTTTAGCCGTGCCACTCTAGGAACAGACGCATCTAATTAATTCCCGTGAACAACCATCGCGGGCGCGATGAACACCTATTCTCCTCCCTGATGGTGGAGTGACTTCCATGGAACAAATTGTCGCCTTCGACTGGACCGATACTCACATCCGTGTGGCGGTGGGACAGTTGAAACGGAACAAGGCCGTCGTGTGGGAATGTTTCGTCGTGGATCTTCCCGAGCCCGTCGAGCAGGACTCACGCGCGGATCATCCGACGTTGATCCGCCGAGTCGGCGAGGCGGTAGCGGCTGCCTTGAAACAGAAAGGGATCGCGCGGGCGGAAGCCTTCGTGGCCTTGTCCCGGCGATTGGTCGAAATCCAGCCGTTGGAGCTTCCCCCAGCGCCCGCGGACGAACTTCCCGATTTGGTGCGTTTCCAAGCTCCCCGCGAATTCACGACCTGGCAAGATGGTTCCGTGGTTGATTTTCTCCCCAACGAGGGAAAAAAGGATCAGGGAACCACGGTTTTGGCCGCCTCTGCCTCCGGCTCAACGCTCACTGCCATTCGTTCGGCTTGTGAATCCGCGCAACTGCGTCCGCGAAAAGCCGACCTCAGGGCCTCGGCCATGGCCGCGCTAACGCGAGTTTCCCTCCCCATGTCGGATGTTCCCTTGGCGATTGTCTACCACTGTGGAGACGAATACGAGATTTCCGTCGTCAGGGACGGACAGCTTGTTTTTTTGCGGAATCTACCCGCTCCGGCCGCGGAAGCGGAGGTGCCCGTTGCTTGGCTCGTGGGTGAGATTCGCCGCACACTCGCGGCAGCCCGGAATCAGGTGGGCATACCGCGCGTTGAACAAATTTTGCTCTGTGACGAGGAAACACTACGCGGCTCGGCCCAGGGGATTGAAGAGTCACTGGAGATCGAAACTCTCGCTTGGGACCCTTGGGATACCCTACAGGGATCGGGCCGACTGGAAGCACCGCGTCCAGAAAAGCCAGGGCAGTTCGCTTCGGTTTTGGGCCTGCTGCTAGGTAGCAGCGATACGGGCACCGCCGGTTTCAATTTTTTGCAGCCCAGGCGGCGGGAAGAGAAACTCAGCACTCAGCAAAAAATGCGCGTTCCGGTGCTCGCGGCCGTTGCGATACTGCTGGTCGTCGCGTTGTTTTTCATGCGGAACGTGCGAAACCTGGATTCACAAATCTCGGATTTGGAAACCACTTTGTCCGAGATCAACTCGGACCTGGACCGCTTTGGCCGGACACGCAAGGAAGAAGAGATGATTACCGAGTGGCTTGCACAAGACGTGACTTGGCTCGACGAATTAGCCCGGCTTTCATCCACGTTCGCCCCCGAGCGGGACGTCTGGATGAGCAAGTTGACGCTCTCTTCCTCTTCTCGGAGCGAAGTTCCCGAAATGCTGCTCGATGGCCGTGCCCAGGATGTGGCGAATATTGAAGCCCTCGAGGAGCGGCTTGCCGACGGTGGACGGCGGCACGTACGCAGGGGCTCCCAACACGAAGTTACGGACAAAGAATTTCCGCAGTATCCGACTTCGTTTGAAGAGACGCTGCTCCTCGAACCTTCCCGGTCCCGTGAAGATTATAGCGCGGTGCTGAAGGCTGATTTGGCCAGTTTTTCTAAAGAAGCCGAAGACCCCAAGCAGGAAGCGTCCGATCCTGCACCGTCGGAAGAGCCGGATGTTGCCCCGTCCTCCGAGAATTCCAAGACACCGCCGCAAACTTCGGTCGAGTGACCGCATCAGTCCTTGAAGAGAAACTACCAATGCAACAGCGCGAACGTTGGCTGGCCATCATCGCCGTCGCCCTCATCGCCATATTGGGCGTGCAATGGGTCCTCCCTCGGTTTTTCAATCCACTGCGGGAGCGCAGGCAGCAGCTCACCACACTGCAGCAACAAATTGATGAAAGGCGGGAAGAACTGGCGCATGGCCGCCGCGCGGAACGTGTTCTCAAAAAGCTGGCAGCGCGATCCTTGCCTGCAGACCAGGATGTCGCCCGCACGCGATATCAAAACTGGCTAGCCAGCTTGGCGGAAGAGGCCGGCTTCCAAAAGCTGCGGACCGAGCCGCAAAAACCGGCGGAAATCTCCATCACCATGGACGATCGGCGTACCAAACACTCCGTCGGCTACCGTTTGGACTTTACCGTCGCGGGCGAGGCTTCCCTGCCGGAACTCGTTCAGTTCCTGTATGGATTCTATTCCCGGGATCTGTTGCATCAGCTCCGCAAGGTGCAAATCACGCCCAAGGAACGTGGCAAGCGGCTCGGCGTGGATATTTCCGTGCAAGCATTGGCCTTGAATCGGACCGCCAATGCTTCGCGGTTGCCGCAAGCGGAAGCGGATCGCTTGGCCCTCGATGCTCTACAAGATTACCGGCAGTTGATCGTGGAGAATAATCCCTTTGGCCCGCCCAATCACTCTCCCACGTTGCAGCCCATATCGGAACAAACCGTGTTGGCGGCACAGGAACTGTCGGTGCAATTGGAGGGCAGTGATCCCGATGGGGATCAACTTGAGTACCGCCTGGTAAAAGGCCCGGCGGAAGCCAAAGTAGATCCGGGCAGCGGCAAATTGCAGTGGAAGCCGGACCAGGCGATCGACGCCTCCAAGATTTCCGTGACCGTGGCGGCCATCGACGACGGAGTACCTCAGCGTAAGGCCCAGCAGACCTTTGACATCATGGTCAAGCCGCCCGCGGAATCTCCCGTGGCTTCCTTCGATGCGGCCAAGCAGACGTTCATCACTGCATTCACGGGCTCTTCTGGAAAACCTCAGGTCTGGATGCTGGAAAAGACGTCCGGCAAGTCTTACCAGTTGAGCGAGGGCGAATCCTTCCAATTCGGCGATTTCCAAGCGACGGTCAAACGCATTGACAAGAATCGGTCGATCGAAATCGAAAGCGGTGACCAGCGTCTGCGGTGGCCTTGGGAAAAAAGCCTCAGCGAAGCGACCGTGGTATCGCCCGAAGAATCCCCGGAGCCCGCCGGCAACGCTGCAGAACTTCAAGCGCGAGCCGGCTGATATACAGACACTGCGGCTTCGTTTACCAAGCATGCATGCCCCACCAAGCGACTTCTTCCTGGTCGAGCCCTCGCATCCAATCAAACAGACTCGGCAAGAATGATGCTCATCGCAGGAAGACGTTACGACATCGGCCAGCCGATTACGCTGCATATCGCCGGTGAACGCTTGGAGCGGCTCACTTCGCCCGAAACCTCTTCGCCATCTCTGCCGTGGATCATCCCGGGACTCGTGGATCTGCAAGTGAATGGTTACGGCGGGCAGGAGTTTAGCTCTCTCGACTTGACCCCCGAGAGCGTGCGGGCCATTGTCCGGCAACACTTCGTGTTTGGAGTCACCGCGCTTTGTCCGACCTTGACCACGCAAGGGGATAACGTCTTTCGGCACGCACTGCGGACCATCGTGGAAGCCTGCCGGCAGTGGCCGGAAGTGGAAGCGGCGGTGGCGGGCATCCACCTGGAAGGACCGTATCTGTCCCCCGAGGACGGGCCACGTGGAGCCCATCCAAAGGAGCACTGCCGCCCCCCGAATCTCTCCGAATTTTCGGAATGGCAGGAAGCCGCCGAGGGACGAATTCGCTTGCTCACTTTATCGCCCGAGTACGACGAGGCTCCGAGCTTCATCGAGGCGTTGGCATGGCAAGGCGTGGTGACCGCGATTGGGCATACCGCCGCCTCGGGCCCGCAGATCCGCGCTGCCGTGGATGCCGGTGCCCGGCTCTCCACGCATCTGGGGAATGGTGCCCACCGGTCTCTCCCCCGGCATCCCAATTATCTATGGGACCAACTGGCCGAGGATCGCCTGATGGCGAGCCTCATCGCCGACGGCCACCACGTTCCGCCGGAAGTTCTGCAATCCTTCCTCCGCGCCAAAACACCCGCGAGATGCATTCTAGTCAGCGACGTGGCGGGACAAGCCGGCCTGCCGCCTGGGCGTTACACGTCCAGCGGATGCGAGTTGGAAATTCTCTCCGATGGCCGGCTGGTAATCGCCGGGCAGTCCCAATTGCTCGCCGGTGCGTCGCGGCCGCTGCATGTTGGCATCTCGCAAACAATGCAGGCGGCTCAATTGCCTTTTGCCGCAGCGGTCGACATGGCGAGCCGGCAACCGGCCCAATTACTCAACACGCGCGTGGGAGGTTTCTGCCCTGGAGACGCGGCGGATTACTCTCTTGTGAGACGGCACTCCGAAGAGGGAACAGGGCCTGAGAAGCTCGAAATCCTGGCCACCATTTTGCAAGGCCAGGTCGTTTTCGGTGAGTCTGCTGAGGAGATTTGAGACTCTGCGACGTGAGCCCGGCAGAAGCAGCGCGTCCGCGCGGCACAGATTAATGCCAATCCGGGCTCCAGCCAGTCGTTACGAAATGGTCGCCAGAGCCATCGGCTTTCACATCCCAAATTCCCAAACCATGCTCGTCTTCGAATTGTTCACGGCTGTCGTCGCTTTTCAGGTAACGAGAAAGCAGCACGCTTTTCCCGTCCGGTGACCAACAAATGGGGCCGCGCTGCCCATAAGGATGATCTGCAAGGAGCATCAATTCCTTACTGCGGTAATTCATCAACGATAGCTTTCCGAGCATACGCAACATGCGTCCCCGCCCCAATTCGTCCTTTGCACGCTCGTTTGGGGCAAATTGTTTATTCGTATCCGTCCAGAGAATGGCGATGGAACGGCCCGCTGGTGAATACCGAGCATTGACGACGCTGAAGCCTTCGGAGCCTAATTTCCAGTCGGATACGATCTCGCGGCGCGTCAAATCGTACTCAAATAGGCTCGAGAAGTCTCCTGGACGAATGCTACCGGACTGGCGGACCAACAAGAGCCGCTCTCCGTCCGGCGACCAGTCTTGAACGCTGATCAAACCGGAAGATTCGAAGACGACCTCTTCGTAGGAGCCATCGAAACCGGAGGTCACGATTTTGGTTTGACGTGGATTTTGTCTGCCGTTAGCACGATTTTCTTGACCGGCCTCTTCTGAAATCACCGCAAACGCGAGTTGAGTTCCATCTAGCGACCAGGCGAATTCCTCCTCTGCGGCTGGGTGCAAAACGCGCGTCCATTTGCCGTGGAGATCACCAATCGTGATCGTGGGGCGGAATTCTCCTTGCCATTTGGAATAAGGTCGCCCCACTTCATACACCCAGCTTGCGAAGTAGTGCCTGTGCGGGCTTAGCCGAGTCCAGTGAGGTTCTCGAATGATTCGGACTTCGTTGTTAATGGTTGGCTGTCCACTGAGCGGCCCGCCCAGAATAACTTCCAATTCGGAACCGTCAGGTCGCATCTTGTAGAGAAGATTTGTCCCGGTGCGATGCGACAAAAACGTTATCCATTGATCGTTGCTGACTTCAAGCTCGGCAGCGATGGCAATTACCGGAGCGGTCGCTAACAGCACGAATAAGGCAGCAACGAATGACGCAGTTAGTTCACGACGTATCATTTCGCGTTCCGATGAATCACGAGAATCGAATAACACCGCAGTGATTGCCTTTCAGCAGCAACACTCTCGGCTGAAACGCCCACTTAACACACCCAATCTAGACGTTTCTGCTTTTGCAGGCAAGTTATTGAATTCCCTTGTCGGAATTTCTCCCACAAAAACATTTGCTGCTGTTTCGATGCGTTCGAACTCGCGCCGACGGCATGCGAAAAACTCCGACCAATAAGCCACGGATTTCGGCATCCATCGATGAAGGCCGGCGATGATGGGCGTGAAGGTCCAAAAAGAAATGGGAATCTCGGTCGTACGGTTGGCCGCGATGAAGAGCAACCGAGGCTTTTATTCGCTTCCCGTCCTCGTGTCATCCAGAGCTACTTGCTCGCCGGTGTTTTCCAGGCGGCTGATTTGTGAAAAATCGCGCGGGCCGAACCGGCGCTGCCGATAAAGATTCAAGCCATGCGCGGCATGAAACAGCGCGCCGCACTCCAGGTCCTCATCTTTTGTCTTGCGCAAGAGTTGGCAGAGAAACCATGCCGCTCGGGCCATCCACGGCTCCTCCAATTCCTCCTTGTCCACCGCCAGGGTGAGAAATTCGAGCGTGTGCCCAGTAGCCCCTAGCTGCAACCCCAGGTCGGGCATATTGCCGGGCCGAGAGAAATAGCTGGTGGAAAAGGCGCCGCTGGGGTTTTGGAATTGCCGAGCCTTCTCGATGGCATCTTGGATCACCTGGTCCGCCTCGGCCCAGGCCCCCTCCAATGCTTGGTCCGAATCTTCGGCTTGGTATTGCCGCAAGGCCATCGTCAGGCCGTATAGCCGGTGGCTGCCGCCGCAGGCGCTGGTAGCGAGGTCTTCCGCGGCTTCCATGCGAAGAATCTTTTCCAGGTTCCAATCTTGCCCGTCCCGCGCGGTCCAGGAATCCTCGGGAGAAACGTAGCTCGATAACCCCATCAAGGTCCAGGAAGCTTCCTTGCCTTCGTGGATGTCCCAGCGGGTCTGGTTGAGCAGGTCCGCCAGCGTGAATTCTTGGCCGCGCGCGACGATGGTCTGGTCCGGCGTCAGATTGCAATGGGCCAAATAGCCAATCCACTGGTCCGGGTGGCCCTGTCCCGTCTTGCTCCCAGCTTCCAGGACGGCCTTGAGGCCGACATCCCCGGGCACCAGATTCCAACCTTCGAGGTGCCCTCCTTGGAGCAGCCAATCGAGAGCCCGCACGACCCGGCCTTCCGCGATAATCTCGTATTCCGGCCCAAAGGCCATGATACCGTGCACGATCTGCCAAGCCGCGTTGATGTCGGCCCGCAAAGTCCGCAGGAACGTGAAGTCCAATACCTCGTCGATTTCTTTTCGCAATTCCTCGCTGGAAGGGGGAGCGGCGGAAGATGTCTCCGCATCCTCACGTTGAGCAAGGGGCCGGCCTTCCTCGGAGCCGCAGCCGTGAAGTCCAATCACCACGCAACAACCAAGCAACACCATCAACATATGGCGCCCGGGACAAGATTGGGCTGAAGGGAACATCAAGTAATTCATGAATATCGTGAAGGATTCGGATGAATGAAGTACGCCGGGGCGGCGGGATGATGCGGATTAAGCGGCATTCCGGAGGCCAGGTAAAAAACAACGGTCAGCCAAGGAATGGCGACGACCAAAAGTATAGGACGATTCCGGACGAGTGCCCATGCCCTCGGTGCAACTTGGTCGGCGCGGCGCGTGCCGGCAAGGATTGATATCTTCCATGCTGAGGTAGACCTCGAACGGACAGACTGAGATCACCGCCACGCACATTATGAGACATGTCTCAGTTGAATTAATTCGCCGGTTTGCAGGAGAGAGACGAGGACTATGACGACAGATCGCGGCGGCCAACCCAACCCCGGACCGCCCATCTCCAGACCACGCGCCGTGATGCTGATCGCGGGGGATGACAATGAACGAGACGCGCTGGCAGAGATTTGCCGGCAGACTTGGGATCCCGCGCCGCGTGTCGAAACGGCGAAAAACGCCGCGGAAGCGCATGAGGCCCTCTCCAACGGCCCGATGGATCTCATCATCCTCGACTCGGGCATCTCTCCGACGGAACAAAAACAAATTTTGGGATATCTTTCGGCTCTCGAAAGCGCTCCGTTGACGCTGTTTCTTACTGCCGAGGGAGCAGAGGACGTCGCCATCGAGGCGCTCCGCTTGGGCGCGCATGATTATCTGACTAAAACCGATTTCAACGGGCCCTCGCTTCGGCGGGCGTTACGCCGGGCGGCAACGCACTACGCCAGCAATCAACATCGCCGAACGCTGGCGCAGTTGCAACGCAGCCAGGCGGAAATGGACCATTTCGTGCGGGCACTGTCCCATGACATGAGCGCGAATTTCATGCTTCTGGAAAGTTCCTTGGGGCGCCTCCAAAAATCTCCCAAGGTCAAGACGATGCCAAGCTTGGCGCAGGATTTTTCGCACGTGCACGCTTGCCTCGATCAAAGCAAGCGGTTCTTGGATGACCTCGTGGCGCTTTCCAAGACTGGCGCTGTTCATATGGAAGCGTCCCGCGTCCCTTTGAGTCCGCTCGTGGAACAAGTCCTCTTCGAGCAACGAGAACTCCTCGAAGAGAGGAATACCACGGCCACCCTGGATATCCGCAACACCGCCGTCTGGTGCAACGAAAATCGGGTGAAACAGGTTTTTACCAACTTGCTTCGAAACGCCGCACTGCACGGCACACCGCCCGAAGGGGGCCGAATTCGCATCTGGGCGTGCTCCGACAAGGACCGCCGCTTCGTACGGATCCGCATCGAAGACAATGGCCCAGGTATTCCCGCGGCATATCGTGACGAAATTTTCTTACCCGGTCGCCGGGCCCCCAATACTACCAGCGATGGTACGGGGATGGGGTTGGCCATCGTGCGGAGAGTCATCCAACACTACGGCGGAGACATCACGATCGACGCCGATTTTCACACCGGCACGGCATTCGAGTTCACGCTGCCACGGGCTTCACGTCAGCACGCTCGCACGACCCAAAACAAAGATTCGCGTGCTTAGATCAGCTTTACCCATCGTGGTTGGCGAAATCCTGGGTAGTGAGGTTGAATACACTACGACGCAAATCCTCGAGTCGGCAGCCAAGATCCGTTTACTTTTGTCCAGGCTGGCCGCGACAGGAGGGAACGCAAAAGCGTGACAATGATAACTGTTTGGGCGACGGCTAGATGCGTCCCACGCAATGAAACGTCGAGGACTTGATCGGCTCGGGAAGCTCTTGAGAAAACTCGAAGCACTGGCCTTCCCGGCGGAAAGAAAGCTCACCCAAACGGCCACACAGCGGAACCAAATGGGACTCCTCCACGGCGCGATAGTCAAATCCGGGACCTTGATCGGTAAATGCCAGTCGTAGTTCACGTGGGAACGCGGAAACGAGCATGCTTGCCTTCCGGTCGCGAAAGGGGAGGGCTTTCGCCCGGCGGCGCATGGCGGGTGTCCAGGGCCCTCCTGTCCACCGTTTCGGAGAAGCCTCCAGGTTGCCCAGGCAAATCGTGATTTGAATCGTCTGCTGAATCAACTGGGCCACCTGGATTCTATCGCTTTGCGGCAGAATTCTTAGCGGAAGATAGAGCTGGCGTGAAATTTCGCCCAATGATATCTCGGGCCGATTGGCGAATCCGAGCCGCCATTGGGCGAGAGGAGCCTGCGGTGGCGGTGGAATCGTCACCCGGCGTTTCTTGGGCACGCAGCGCCGCAAGGATTCCAACAGCCGCTGGGTATCCAGCTCCTTGGGGACGAAATCGGTGGCCCCCAGTTCGCGGGCATGGGCCCGGGCGGTCGTGGAATCCCAGGAACTCGTAAGAATAAAGGGAAGTTCGGCGTGCTGGCGGCGAATATCCTCCAAGAGTCGGAAGCCGCTCATGCGGGGCATCACCACGTCGCAGATGACGGCGTCCGGAGCATGCTCCCTGATCTTTTCCAGGGCTTCCACGCCATCCTCCGCCCAGCAGACATCGAAACCGTGTCCAGATAAGGATTCCGCCATGAATTCGCGATATTCGGGCGCGTCTTCGATCAGCAACACGCGGGGTTCCATCGTGGGAGACTCCTGGTAGGAACGAACTTTAGGTTCTAGAATTTCATACGTCACGGATCGGTTTTGCCCGAGATAAAGCAGAAGGGTTTCTGGCGGGAAATCGCATGCTCGCGATTGGGCCTTGAATGCACCATCGCGAACCGCTGGCGGCTGACGAGCGTAATGGCTATCAGTTAAGTGAATCGATGTACACTTGGAAGAGACGCAGGTAGGGAGCCATGTACGGGTATTTTTCAGCACAATTGGGATTATTGTTATTCATTGCCCCAGCCATCTTGCTCGGGCTTTGGGCGCAATTCCGCATCAAATCGACTTACGCGGCGGCGCAGCGAATGGGCGCCCCGTTGAGCGGGGCCGCGGCGGCCCGGCATATCTTGGATTCCGCGGGCTTGACCTCCGTGGGCATCGAGCACGTCCCTGGCCACCTGAGCGACCACTACGACCCACGGCAACGGGTCCTCCGGCTAAGCCCGGAAGTCTATCAAAGCCGATCCCTGGCGGCGGTGGGCATCGCTGCTCATGAGGCAGGCCACGCAATTCAACATGCCCGTTCTTACGCCCCCTTGGTCGTACGCAACTTGGCCGTCCCCGTGGCGGGCATCGGGAGCAATATCGGCCCCATGTTGGCCCTCTTCGGACTGATCATGGCAAGTCCAACACTTTTGCTGGGCGGGATTGTTTTGTTCTCCGGCGTGGTAGCCTTCCAATTGGTCAATCTGCCCGTCGAATTCGACGCGAGTGCCCGCGCCAAGCACGAACTCGTGGAGTTGGGAATCGTTCCCGCAGGGAACATGTCTTACGTCAATAAGGTGCTCAACGCGGCCGCGCTCACGTATGTGGCCGCGACCTTGCAATCCGTTTTGACGTTGGCCTACTATCTGATCCGGTTCACGCACATGCAGGGCAGCGACGAATAATCGCCGCGTCCCGCTGGTGACTTACGAACTCCACGCTGTCGCATCAGAGAGCACGTATCATGCGGGTTTCGCCGGCGGAGCTGCGAATCGAATCCCTTGGAGATTGCGAGCACAACTCGCCGCTATCGGCGACAAGCAGCGTGCAGTTCGTCGAAGACGAACGCCGTGTGCTAATCCAACATGAAGTGTTACCCGGGGATGAAATTCACCGGGATTTGTCGCTGGAAAAAGCTGGCCCTCGGCGAAGAATCTTCTTTGATCCCAATACCACGACAGCGGCCATCGTCACCTGTGGAGGACTCTCGCCGGGACTCAACAACGTCATTCGCTCGATCTATCTTGAACTTCGCCACACGTATGGCGTGCGCCGCGTGTTGGGGATTCAGCACGGTTATCAAGGGTTGAATCCCGCTATCGGCGAACCACCGATCGAAATTCACGGCGAATTCGTGGAAAACATCCATCACTTGGGTGGCACTACGTTGGGGACCTCGCGCGGCCCGCAGGATCCCACCCTCGTCGTGGATTTTCTCGCACAATCCGAAATTGATATCCTGTTTTGCGTCGGTGGCGACGGCACGCAACGGGGAGCCGGAATCATCGCTCAGGAAATCGAGCGTCGTGGGTTGTTGAAATCGGTGGTTGGAGTGCCGAAAACGATCGATAATGACATTCCCTTTGTCTCTCTGAGTTTTGGCCACATCACCGCGCTCGAAGAGGCGGAAAAAGTGCTGCGGGCCGCACATACCGAAGCCAGAGGGGCGGTGGGCGGAGTCGCGCTGGTCAAGCTCATGGGGCGTGATGCCGGCTTCATCGCCGCGGGTGCAGCGCTGGCCAGCCAGGATGCCAACTTCGTGCTCGTACCGGAAGTCCCCTTTCCGCTCGAAGGTGAGGATGGGTTCCTGTATGCCCTGGAGAAGCGGCTACAGGACCGTGGTCACGCGCTGATCGTCGCCGCCGAGGGAGCAGGGCAGCATCTGTTTCCGCAGCCCAGGGATCGTCAAGATGCGTCCGGCAACACGCTGCTGCACGACATTGGCGGCCTATTACGGGAGCGGATCATGATCTACTTCCGCGAACGGAACATTCCGATGACGCTCAAATACATCGACCCGAGTTATATCATCCGAAGTGTGCCGGCTAACGCTTGGGACCAAATTTTAAGTAACCACATGGCCCGCCGGGCCGTCCACGCGGCGATGGCCGGGAAAACCAATATGATGATCGGCTACTGGGACAGCGAATTCGTGCATGTCCCGATCTGTTCCGCCGTCGCCCAAAAGAAAAAGATGGATCTCAGCGACGACCTGTGGCAAGGCGTGCTCCGTTCCACGGGGCAGCCGCACTGGTAAACGGACGGAGTTGAGTTTTTCGCGTCACCAGTTTCGGCCGTTAATTCTCCTTGCTACATGTCGTTCGAACGTGCTTCCCTTGAACATCGCGGTTTCGCCTCTGAATTGGGATGCACCCCGCAGCGTGGTGGGCTCGCATTCTCTCAGGTGAACCTGCTCCCCTGCCCGCCTTTGCCGCTGTTGATTACGGGCATTGCCGGAGTGGCCGGCTACAACGCCTTGGCTTATTTCCGGTCCCGCTACCCGGGGAAGGTGATCGGAATCCGGCAGCAGGATAATTGGCGGCTGCGGGGAGAGGGAATTGTCGCTTGCAACGCGGAAGACCGCCGAGGACTCGCCGAATTGTTTCAACGCCACGCTTTCGCCTCGGTGCTTGATTGCGCCGGCAATTGCGCGCTCCGCGCTTGCGAACTGGATCCTGATCTCGCTCGACGAGTCAACGTGGAGGGGGTGCGGAATCTGCTGGACCAGACGGATCCGCGTCAGACCCGGCTCGTGCATCTTTCCATTGATTTGGTCTATTCCGGGATTGGCATCGGAGGGTACATGGAGGCCGACCCAACCGACCCGGTAACCGCGTACGGACGGACGATGGTGGAAGCGGAAAGGCTGATCCTCGACCAATTTTCGCAAGCCTGCATACTGCGAATTTCGCTTCCCATGGGCGTGAGCTTCAACGGGCACGCAGGCGCGATCGACTGGATTCAATCCCGATTTCAAAAATCCCGGCCGGCTACGCTCTATTTCGACGAAATCCGCACGCCGACCTATACCGACTGTCTGAATCGGCTGTTCGAGCGCATGCTGGGAAACCGCCTCTCGGGTTTGTACCATGCCGGCGGGCCTCGTCGGCTGAGCTTGTTTCAGATCGCCCAGATCGTCAATCGCGTGGGAGGTTACGATCCTCGGCACCTAATGGGATGCTTGCGGGTCGAAGCGGGACCGATTCCCCCCAGGGCAGGAAACGTTGCCCTTGATTCCGGCAAGCTGGCACGGGACTTGGGGATGACCGCGTTTACTCCGTGGCCACACGATGATGAGCTCGTGCCAACACACGCCGAATGGCATTGGGAAAGAAACGGCGGCCAGCCAGGTTCGCCTGCGCTGCTGGCGGAGCTTCTCTACCGCAATCCGCTCCGTGAAACACATCCAAAGGAGCGCCCGGACATGTTGCCACGCGAAGAGGCCTCGCCGCTGGCCTCTTACGGATAGCCGCTCGATGGATTACTCAACTGGCCAACCATCACAGGAAGCCAGACCGAAAATGGCGACGCAAGCCACGATCTTGTGAGCCGTGACCAGCTTGGTCGCGCCAATCATGACCAGTGCTGGGACGAGGCTAAAAATTGCCAGGAGGGCGTTTTGTCACAGCCGCGTAGTCGCCTGTTACCGCCGTGATCCTTGGCTGGGGATTTCGAAGTCGGTACGGTCCCCGACGACGACCTCCAAATCAAGCGTCCGCCCCTCGCGGAATACCTTCAAATGCACCACTGAACCGATAGGTGCAAGGCCGGAGAGATTGATCAAATGCAGATCGTCTTGCACCCGGACACCGTTAAACTCCAGAATCACGTCACGCGGCTTGAGGCGGGCAGCCGCCGCCGGTGAATTGGCCTGGACCTCGCGAAGCATCGCGCCGAGCGGATTGGAGAGGCCGACCTGCCGGGCCTTCTCCGGACTGAACGAACGGTCTAGTGTGACCCCCAGAAAACCTCGACGAAATTCGTTACGTTCGACCATTTGGCGGGCGACACGCATCGCCATATTGATGGGAATCGTGAAGCCAATGCCTTCGTTATTGCCCGAAGCGCTGGCGATGGCCGTATTCAAGCCAATCACTTCCCCCCGCATGTTAATGAGCGGCCCGCCGCTATTCCCGGGATTGATCGCCGCATCAATCTGCATGAATTCCTTCAAGTCGACGTCACTCCCTAGCTCCAAGCGGCGTCTCCCTTTGGCGCTGATGATTCCAAACGTAAAAGAATGGCTCAGGGCAAAGGGGCTACCGACCGCGATCACGAAATCTCCCACGTCGACTGCGTCGCTATCCCCGATCCGCGCGGCGATCAGGGATTCGCCATAGGATGGTTTAATTTCCATGATCGCGACATCGGTTTCTGGGTGATCCCAAATCCGGACTGGATTCAGCCGCCGACGGTCGCTCAATTCCACGGTGATATTACTGAAGCGCGTCCTGCCATCGGGCGTATTCAAGGCGGAGAGGATGACATGGCGATTGGTTAGCACGAAGTAGCGATCTTGGAAAGACACGATCACTCCGGATCCTGCTTCCTCGATATACTCATTTCGCGGAAAGGAAGTCTCGACCGAGTCAATATGAACCACCGACGGACGCACGAAGCGTGCTGCCTTCCTCACGACACGGTTCAACCGCTCCAGCGGTTCGGCTTCACGGACCAGTTCTTGGTACGCTTGCTCACGGTCTGCGGAAGAGGTCTCCGCCGAGGATTGTGCAACCGCAGACCGCGCCGCAGCCGACGCGGACCCTACGGCCAAGACGATGACGGCAATCCACGGAAAATTCCTTGAGCGGGAAAAAGATCGTGATCTGATCGGCTGTTCCACGGGGCTTCGCAGAAAAAGGAGTGAATGGTTTCAAGGAAGGATATATCGCGCTGGCCCGCCTCCCGCAGGGCACCGCAATACCAACGCGCGGAGCGTTTACCCGGGAATTATAACAAACGGGAGGGGTGCTCCGCCAAATTTTTCCTCGCGCCTTGTGCTTCACGGAATTTGCGAGAGGATCCGCGCAAGGAATTCGGCGCGATGTTACGGCCTGAATTCTGACAGCGGATTCCGATCCGGCTTAGGAGACATCCATTTCGATATCGTTGATCGTAATGTCGTTGTCTCCTCCGGAGGAATCAAGCAGCTTTCCCCAATCGGCGGATGCATGGTCCAACGAACCATGGCGTTCCAGTTCCCGTTGTGCTTCCACGCACATCGTCGCGTAGGGCAGTGCTTGGAGCCGTGCCAAGGGGATCGGCTTCCCGGTCACTTCGCAGACCCCGTAAGTCCCGTTTCGCATTCGTTCGAGCGCTTTCTCGATTTGGGCGAGCTCGCGACTTTCCACTTCCGCCAGTTGCGAATTGATTTCGTCTTGCGCGCAGTCGAGCGCGGCGTCAATTGCATCACCGCCCGGTTGATTACGCAGCTCTTTCAACGAGCTCAAGTCCCCAGCAAGAGCCTTACGCAGAGCGTCACGGCGCTTCAGCAAGACATTCCGTAGCTGTAAAATCGCTTCTTTTCTGCCTCTTCCCATGATTCAATCACCTCTGCTGTCCGATGGTGGCTGTTCGGGAGGTGTGCCCCCCCTCCGTCCGCCGTGGTCGAACTTTATCTTGGAACCATCTTGGAAACCCAAAAATGCTCCACCGAATCCGCCCGTGGTACAGGTGTAGCCTGATCCGCAGCGTGTGGCGAGCATCCCAACTATAGTACGAACCGCTCCCATTGGAGGTTTGAAAAGGCTATTTTGTCGGCGCGGCCACCAACCGGTTGTCAAGTGATTTTCACAAACCATTGAGGCAAAAAGATTTGCCGCGTGTCAAACAATCCTGGACCAAGCCTGCAAAATCTCATTCACACCAGTGGACTCACTGGACAATTTGGAAAACCGTAGCACCTAACCCTTTCGACATCGATCTTCTCCCCGTAACCAGGTGCTTAGGGATAATCGACAATCTTCGCCCTGTTGTGCAGCCGATTTCCAGAAACCTGTTCCGGATCGGGGCGGCCCCAAGCGCCATGTCAAGTGCAGTTTCGCTTTGACTACCAAGGGTTTTGAGCTAAATCTTGGTGAGGGACTCTGTGCCCGTTGTGCGAACCTCAATGGAAAACCCGAATTCACCTCCGACGCCACCCGAAACAGCCCACATACATTGCCCGAGGTCGTGA